>CALBPI010000083.1 GCA_937899415.1 uncultured Gammaproteobacteria bacterium
CCCCCCGCTCGCCCACCCCGCCGCACGCACCGCCGACCCCATCCCGACCGCGTTGCCCAGTTGGTTGCTCTTCACGGCATACGTTATCGCCTACGCACACGGACTGGCGCGCGCCGCACGTCGGAGCAACATCTGACATGGCCGTCTCCAGAGACCAGCGTATTTCGATTCGTACGGTCGCCGACACGGGGACCGTGACCGGGCGACGCCTGTTCCGGGTGGCACCCGTGCTCGATCGGATTCTGGGCATCCACCATCTCGATCGCTTCTATCGACAACATGATCTTGCCGGCCTGGCGCCGGAACGCTTTGCGGCGCGCAGTCTCGAAGCGCTTGGTGTCGAAATCGCCGGCGCCGAGTCGCTTGCAGATCGGCTGCCCGACGAAGGCCCTGTGATCATCGTCGCAAATCATCCTCACGGCGGTATCGAAGGCCTTGTACTCGTCAAATTACTGACTGCACTGCGGCCCGACACCAAGATTCTGGCCAACGTTGCATTGAAGGTATTTGATGAGCTCAAGTCGCAGTTCTTGTTCGTCAATCCGCTCAATGCGCGGGATCCAACCAATCGACGCGGCCTGCGCGAGAGTCTGAAGCACTTGCAGGCTGGCGGCGTGCTTGTGATCTTCCCCGCCGGACGTACGTCCTTTTATCAGCCAGAGCTGGGTGCGATTGCCGACAGCGCCTGGAGCCGGTCGGTGGCCAGCCTCGCGCGCAAGTCTGACGCCAAAGTCATGCCGGTCCGATTTATGGGCCGAAACAGCAAGCTGTTCTACCGACTCGGTGCGATCTGGTATCGATTCCGCCTGCTGATGCTCGCGCGAGAGCTCTTGAAGATGCGGGGCCAACGTATCGAGATTGCCGTCGGTGTCGCCGCAGACGTGTCGCGACTGCAGCGCTACGGTGATGAGACACTGACCAGCATGTTCCGCGTGCTGTGTGCGTCGCTTCAGACGGAGCCCGCAGCCCGTGACCGCAGCGCCAGCGAGCAACGGCCGCTGGCCGAGTTGCGCGATGCTGCGACGATCTCGACTGAGATCGCCGCACTGCCCGCCGCACAACGTGCCGTGACCGCGCAAGGCATGATCGTTGGCTATGCCACGCGCAGCCAGATTCCGGAGCTCGTGCGTCAGATCACCCGGGAACGGGAACGCACGTTCCGCCTGCTCGACGAAGGCAGTGGTCAACCGCTCGATACCGATCACTTCGACGACCGCTACGACCATATCTTCTGTTGGCACGAACACGACCAGGCCCTGGTTGGGGCCTACCGCGTCTGCCGAAGCGGCCCCGTCGGCGCCGCAGCACCAACGTATTTGCAGTCGATGTTCAACTTTAACGACGCGTTCTTCCCGGCGCAGGGTGGCGCGCTGGAGCTGGGCCGTTCGTTCATCACTCCGGAATACCAGCGATCACGACACGCGCTCGACCTGCTGTGGCGTGGCATCGGCAGCTACCTGGCCGCGCACGCGGACATCAGCATGCTCTATGGCACCGTGTCACTGTCGACGCAGTACGACGCGGCGTCCACGCAGATGATCTGCAGCGCGCTTATCGAAGCTGAGAGTCCTGTGAAGCCGCGGCACGCATTAGCGCCCACCCTACCGCCCGAGTGGCAGCGTTTTCTTGAGACCCATGTCGTCGATCTGGCCATGCTCAATGCGCTGATTTCGGCGCGTGAACATGACGGCAAGGGCGTCCCGGTGTTGCTACGGCACTACGCCGGTCTGGGTGCACGGTTTCACGCCGTCGGCGTGGATCGTCAATTTGCCAATACGCCAGGGCTCTTGCTCAGCGTAGACCTTGCGACACTGCCAGCCTCGAAGCGCAAGCGCTATCTGGGCCGGGAATCGTAAGAGAGCGTGTTCGACTAGAACCGCCCCTCCAACTCGAGCCCGATCACACGAGGCGCATCAATCGGTCCGTAGAAGGTCCCGTCGAATCCAAAGGTGAGATTTGGGAATGCAAGGCCGGAAATGACGCGTCGATCGGTCACATTTTCTGCGAACAACTTGACTGCGTAACGATCGAAGTCGAATCCCGCAAAGAGATTGATTCGCGTGGCCGCTGGCTGAATGGCGCGACCTGTCAGCGGGTCCAACTCCCGACTCCGGAACTCAAGTGGCGTTTCTCCGACAAAGCTCGCTTCGGCCCTCGCAAAGAATCCGCTTTCTCGGCTGTAGTTGATTGCCAGGTTGCCGTCGTACTCCGGAACGAGCTTTACAGCAACACCATCGAGATCCTCAGTCGAACCGACTTGCCCACGACCACCCTCGATGAATGCTGTGTCTCGGTAAACGGCATCGGTGTATCCCAGATTGGCTGCGATGCTCCACTGCGCACTGAGTTCGTATACCAACTCGATTTCGAATCCAGTATTTTCGATGTTGGCATTGGACGAAATGAACGACGGTGTGATCAGAACGCCATTGTCGTCGGTCAGCAGATCAAATTCCTGCCATCCGTCGCTTTCGATGTAGAACGCTGCCGCATTCAGATAGCCCTTGCCGTTTGCAAACGACTTCTTGAAGCCAATCTCGTAGTTCCAGATCGACTCCGACCCGAATCGGAGAATGTCGGAGGCGACCGTCGGGTCGGCCGAGGCCGCGAGATTAAAGCCCCCGGGGATGTACCCCTTGGCGACATTGCCGTACACCGTCAAGGTATCGCTAGCCTCGTAGCGGAGCGCGAATCGCGGCAACCACTCGGTGAAGTTGGACTCGCCGTCCACCGGTAGAAACGTGATCGTCTGAAATCCGAACGCGATTTCATAACCCGCCTGCGATGAGTCTCGTTTGGCATCGTCATAGCGCAAACCGACCGTGCCGTAGAGTCCCTCGACACCCAAACCAAAGGTCGTCGAAACGAAAAAAGCCAGGTCCTCCGATCCCGCGAACAGGTCGGGGACCTCTCCAAACGGATCGTAATCGCCGAGTACTGGGTTGAAGAACGCCACGTTCCGATTGAAAAACCGATCCTCCAGGTACCAGGAGACGCCCGCCAGATACTCGAAGACGTCGCTATCGAGCGAAGTAAATCGCAGCTCACTCGACCAAATCTGGCGTCGATTCGCGGTGAATCCGTTCTGGAACGGCAAGGCAGAGATATCGGTGTCCAGCCCTACCGAATCCTCTTCGAGATCAGAGTAAGACACGGCTAAATCGATATCGCCAACTGCCAGGGATCGCGTAATACTGAGGCCGGCGACAACGTCCCGTTCGTTTGTCTGCTTTCGCACATCGCTGAAGAACTCATACCGACCGATGTTTCGGCCCTGGTGGAACAAGTCGCGGAATGAACCCAGAGGCACGCCACTGATGGGATCGAACAGAACGTTGTCGTCGTAGGCAGACTGGTCTTGTGGAACAAACTCGTTTTCGAACAGCCCAGGGGCATCAACATCAATCAGGTAGGCAGTGGCGCGAACGGAAAGATCATTGCTGGGCTCAAAGACAAGATGCCCCTGAATGAACGACTCTTGAATCTGCGCCGTACCGGTATCTGGCGAAAACGGGTTTTGAAGAAATGCATCGCTTTCTGCGTACTTCAGCACCAATGACCCCGCAAGGGCATCGCCAACAAGGGGACCGCCGATAAATCCGTTGAGACCCAGAGCTTGATCGCCGTTATAGAAGCTGGTGGTTACACGAGTATCGATCTCCAGTGTGTCCGTGGGCCGCCGCGTCTGGATGACGAACAGACCGGACTCGGCATTGGCACCGTACAAGGTGGACTGGGGGCCGCGCAGCACCTCGATCGACTCGATCTGGTCCAGCACGGCATTGCTCAGCTCTCGAAACGGAATACCATCAATGTAGATGGCGGCCCGGTTCACAATATCCTGGCTGGACTCGATGCCTCTGATCGTAGCGAATACGGAGCTGGTCTGGCCGGACTGGTTGAACTGAACGTTCGGCGCAAGATCGTCGAGGCGTCGGAAATCACGCAGGCGAGCCGCGCTGATCTCTGCCTGACGCAGCACCGTGGCGGCGACGTCGGCATCCTGAAGCGTGGACTCTCGTTTCTGCCCCCGCACAATAATTTCTTCAAGCGCGCTCTGCGCAGGACGCGCTGCGGATTCCGGCTGTCGATTAGGCGCGGGTTCTGTCGACTCAACGATAAGATAGGTATCACCATCGACTTCTAGCGCCAGTCCCGATTGCTCCAGCACGCGAGCGATCGCATCCCGCGCGGTCATGTCACCGGATACGGCCGGTGCTCGCTTACCCGCCGTCAGGTTCCCCGCGACCAGGATATCGATATTGAAGGTATCGCCAATTACGGTGAGTGCATCATCCAGACTGCCTGCGGGTACGACGACCGACTTGGGGATCACGGACTGCCCCCAAGCGCACACCGACATGGCGAGAACGACGGTGCCAACCGCACCACGTATCCACCCCAATCCTGACGCTCTGCGCTTCAACCACGTATCCACCCTGGTGCCTCCGTCGAATACCGAAATGACAATTCAATGTGATTCGTGAATACGACGCTTTGGAGCCGTGGTTTAACACCCCCTTTGGGGGTTCGACCCCAATCTCGCGACTGTCTAGTTTCTGCCGGAAGGCGCTTGGGGTCGCAATACGATCTGCTCAGGGGCAACGGTGTGGACCGTCACCGGCAGAATCCTCGGTAACATGTCGAGCATGCGCTGAATATTGGCGCCGTCGAAGGTAGCGCTAACGGTCTGCAGCTGCAGGCTGCCAGTGGGATCGTCTATGGTGATTGAGCCTTCAAAGTAGCGGTTGGCGTCGGCGATCAGCTCGCTGAGCGGTGCCTGACGATAGACCAGGCGACCGGACTGCCAGGCACCTACTGAAGCCGGGTCGACTTCCGTGATCTTGGCAAGCACAGCGTTGGTCGCTGACACCTGCTGCCCTGCTGTCACTCGCAATGAGGCGCCACCGTCGGCAGCGCCGTCAGCGAGTCGAACACCCACCGTGCCCTCGGCAACCGCAACGCGGGTGATACCGCCATTACTGCGTACATCGAAGCGCGTGCCGACCACGCGCACGACCAGGTCGGTCGATCTCACGACAAACGGTCGGTGGGCGTCAGGCAGAACGTCGAACAGTGCCGCGCCACGGACCAGGTCAGCTTCCCGGATTTCTGGACCCATTCGTACCTCCAACACGGAGTCAGCGCCCAATAGCACGGTGCTACCATCCATTAGTGCAAAGCGTTCGGTTGCCCCAACCGGAGCGGTAAAATCGCTCACAGTGACGGTTATCTCAGTATCAGGCGATCCACGCAGCCACGAGGCCGAGAACACCACAGCCAGAACTGCGCAACCGGTCACCATGGCGCCCGCCAGCCAACGCCGTGCTGAGGTGTGACTGCCAGTGGATACCCACCAGGCCCCCAGCCTTTCGCGTATCAAGGGCCGGTGGAGCTCGGCGTCCAACGCGTCGGGATTCATATTGCTGATTGCTTCGATCGTGTTATCCGCTAGTGCGAATGCCGCTGCATGATGGGGCGCCTGTTGCAGCCAGGCATCAAACGCATCTCGTGTCTCTTTACTGACTTCGGGATCAGAAAGCCGCAGATGCCACTCATGGGCGGCCTGCGAGAGCGGATCGACTGTGCTGCTGATATCAGTCATCGCTAGTCTTCTCTTGATCCGCTGCCGACAGCAATGTATCGATCAGCGCCGTTGCTTTGGCGATGTGTTTTTGTGCTGCCGACCGGCTAACGCCGAGCTGTCGCCCCACATCGGAAACCGAGAGTCCGTCGATACGGTGCAGCATGAAGGCACGTCGGCGCTTAGCCGGCATGCGTCGCAACGCGGTGTTGATCAGCATCAGCTCCTCCTTTGCCAATACGACTCTTTGCAGGTCGATATTGTCACCCCGGGCTGTGAAGAACTGATCTGCCACGTCGGCTTCGTAGCGCGATGCGACACCAGCAGATCGCTTTTCATTCAGGACGATATTGCGCGCCGTCCGCCACAAGAAGGCCTCGGCGTTGCGAATACGCTCAGGCTGCGCGTGCTCCAGCAACTTTTGAAAGGCGAGCTGCGTTACATCGTCGGGGTCAGGCGGCCCGTTGCCAAACAAACGCCGAATCGACGCTGACACGATCCGAGCCTGCCGGCGGTACAGAGCTTCAACCGCGTCACCGTGCTCTGGATCATCCCCGCCGACAGCGTCCGAGGTACTCAATTCACCGGCAACAGTCTTGTCGAGGTCCACTAGTCGACTCTGCTTGATTCAAGAGCCAGAGGTGCACGGCTATCAATCAATGGGGGTGACGCCGTAGCACGAAGTACAAATGCTGTTCGTGCGCAATGATCGCGGTGAGCGCATTGTGCTGGCCGCGCCGACGCGTACATGGACAATATCGCAAACCTGTCAGGCAGCATCTTCTTCAGCCCTCACTTGCAACCTTGCGCCGTGCGTCGCGCACGAGATCGACAAGCGCGGGACGCAATGCGGCCGTCGCGTTGAGCGGTGTCTCGTACTCGAAACGCCGGTGCTCGTCGCCGAGCGCGAGGTCAATGCCTTGCGGATCGAGCCCTGTGATGCGCCAGTCGCCGTCTTTTGCCCCGAGCAGCACCGTGGCGTAGAGCTGGTTGGCATCCGCATGATCGTCATTCATATGCTCGACGGCGCCGCCCTCCATGT
Organism: uncultured Gammaproteobacteria bacterium; assembly: GCA_937899415.1. Taxonomy (GTDB): domain Bacteria; phylum Pseudomonadota; class Gammaproteobacteria; order Steroidobacterales; family Woeseiaceae; genus CALBPI01. The sequence continues at coordinate 6,627 of CALBPI010000083.1, forward strand.
CGTTCCAGGCCGCCCAGTCGTCGAAGTCAGTTGTCACATCGTCGGCGACTAGCGCATAGGCGCGGCCGAAACCTGCAATGTAAGAAGCTTCATGGAGGTCGAGGCACCAAAGCGAGAAGTCATCGAAGTCAATGTAGGCGCTGGCCGTGGGGTGTCGGGCCAGGTAGCGACGCCGCGCGCGTTCATGATCATCACCGTCGAGACGGCGCACGACGCCGCTCAGGCTCAACCTGCCGTGGGCGAGCGGATCACCGCTGCCCGGCTCACCGATCAGTAACGAGGCACGGCCGTCACGCGTCATGGCATCCACGCGCCCGGACAACGATGACACAGGAAACACAGGTAGCCCATTGGTATCGGTCGCCAGGCCGACGCGCGTGACCGACGGCGCAGCATCGTCGCCGAGCAGCGCAAGCGCACCATGGCGCGCCGTGCGGATTATCGTGCGCGCCTCTGCGCGAACTGCCTCATCGACGGGTTGCAGCAGTTGTGTCTCGTTATCGGTGCTCATGGTGTCGCTCCTGACCGCTGGCGCGGGACCTAGTCCTTCTTGATCTCAACCGAGTAATCCAGCATTGCGCCCTCTGGCGGGCGCGGAAACGGCGCACAGGACTTGATGAGTTTCATGGCGGCTCGGTCAAAGCGCTTGGAGCCCGAGCTGTCCTTGATCGCCATGCTCACAATGCCACCCTCCAGATCTATCGAGAACGACACGAGCGCTTCTCCGCGGGGTACCGACGGCGGCAGACGTTCACGCGAAAGAATTCGGACGATCTGGCCCGCATAGTTGGAGGCTTCAGCATTGCCCGCCTCCGAGCTGGCGGCTTGCGCGCCCGAGTCGGCCGTCGGCGAGCCGCCCGTCGGGGAAGCGACGCTGTCATCGGCGTCGCGGCCGTCCGCGTTTTGGCTCTCTGTATTCGTGCCCGCCTCCGCGGCATCACTGAGACTCAGCGTCTCGGTGTCCAGTGGCGTGCTTTGCGCGGTTTCCGTCACCGCAGGCTCCGGAGCCACCGCCTGCGGCTCAGGCGGCACCTCAGGTGCGATCTCGGGAGTCTCGGTCGGCGCTTCAGTGTCAACGGGGGCTGCTTCGCTCAGGTCGTCGAGATCCGCGGGCGGCTCCGGCATTGGCTCGGCGACCGCGTCAGGCGGCGTCGCCGGCTGTGACTCGCGCGGTTCAGGCTCGGGCGGCGCGGTTGTCTCAGGAGTGTCCGACGCAATCTCTCCGCCACGATCGGCCTGCGCCGCTGACGTGTCACTGCCTGCACTCCCGAAATTGACGGAGAAACTGCCGCCCGCAACCTCGATCTTCGGCGGCGGCGCGCGGAACACGACAAAGAGCAACAGCCCATGAATCGCCAGCGCCAGGCCGACCGCCAGCAATCCGCGGGCCAGCTTCGGATTCATCGCGGTTGCGCTTGCGTCAGAACGACGATCTGCTCGGTACCGGCCGCCTTGAGGTTGGCAATCAACCGCAGCAGATCACTGGCGGGCAGGTCCTTGTCGGGCAGTAGCCGAACGGGCGCCTGTTCCTCGGCGCGCAGCGCCAGGTAGTCCGACAGCGAATTGATGGGCGCACCGCGGAAGGTCAGGTCCAGATCCTTGGAGATCGCCAAGGCATCGGGTCGGGTACAACAGTCCAGGTCCGTGGACTCCACGAATCGGAGCTCGCGCGGCGGCTGCGCCAGCGTTCCGGCCACCATAAAAAAGATCAGGATCAAAAAGACGATGTTGATCAGCGAGATCATGGGCTCGCCCTTCGCGCGTCGTCGGATCTGCCGCCTCACGGTGCGGGCCCGATGAGATTGATCTCGAGGCCGGGGACCTGCGACATCAGGGTCAGCACATCGATCAGGCGCTGCGTCACCACGGCATCCTCCGGCACCACGGTCAGCGTGGTTGTGCCGGCAGCCGAGAGCGCGCGCAAACGCGCCAGCAGCGCTTCGTCGACAATCTGCTCATCACCGAGACTGACGCCCACGACCTCGATCACCAGCCGTGCGCTCTCGGCCGAGCGGGTACTCGCACCGCCCTGACGCTCGGCAACCGAGATATCGATCTCCGAAAACCGGGAAAAGGTGGAGCTGAGCATGAAGAACAGCAGCAGCAAGAAAATGACATCGATCAACGAGGTGATCGAGGCGCGCTTACGAGGTTGGCGCTGTTTAAGTGCCATGCAGGTCGTCGCCTGCCGAATTGGCGACGACGGCGAAGACGTACTCCGCCGATAATCGCTCTGCGTCGATGCGATCTTCAAACCAGGACAAGGCAATCCCGGTGGGCATCGTCACGGCCAGACCTGCCGCAGTCGTCAGAAGCGCCACCCAGATCCCGCCGGCCAGTGCGGAAGGGTCGACTTGAGCGCCGGCGTCCTGAAGTGCCTGGAAGGCTTCGATCATGCCAATGACCGTGCCCAGCAGTCCCAACAAGGGTGAAAACTGCGCCACGTTATCAAGAATCCGGAATCCGCTTTCCAGCGGCGCCAGTTTCAATTCTGCCTCGGCTTCGAGTAACGCCTTGGACTCGGGGCCCGGCACCACGGTTGTCGCCATCACGAAAACAGGCGCGAGGAAGTGTGGCGACGCTTCGAGCGCCTTTCGCGCGGCTGCGCGGTCACCGGATTTGAACTGCCGAGCCGCCGCCTCGATGTCGGCGCGACTGCCGACCTTCTGGCCGCGGTACTGCAGGATCTTGTAGATCACGAGCGCCAACGTAAAGATCGAGATGATGAGCAGCAGGAGCAGGACCGGCCCACCAAGGTCATAGAACTGGCTGAGCGGACCCAAGGCCCCCTCTCCGGCGGACGTCTCTCGTTCCATGTCGGTTCTTTATGTGTGCGAGTGCGTACGAGCGTTGTGAACGTAAGCTTACCGCCTACGTAAAGCCCACTGCGAGCCAGGACGACTCGCAGTGGGCGTTAGTGACACTCGGTACGGACGTCAGAACATCGCTGACATCGTGAACTTGAAGTTTCGCCCGACGGCGGGGCGCGTCGAAAGCAGCGGCTGGTACTGCTTGTCGGCCAGGTTCTCGACACCGAGACGAATCGACGTGTTGGCCAGAACATCCAGTTGCGGGATGTAGGTCAGACGCAGGTTGTGCAAGGTGAAGCTGTCACCGGAAAGACCCGTCAGCGGCGATTCCCGATCGTCGTCAAGGCTGACAATGGCTTCGTAGCTCAGGTCTGCTGTCTTGCCGAAGCGGTGACCGATCGTCAGTCGGAAGTTGTCGACTGGCGCACGATCGAATTCGGCGACATCACCCGTGTCGATGGCTACCGTTTCATTGTCGGCGATGAACGCACCGTTCAGGTCGATGTAGGTGCCGCCTTCGAACGCCAGTGACGCCTCGATTTCGTAGCCACTGATGTCGACCTCGTCGATGCCGCTGTAGGTCGTCACGTCATCGAGTTCGGTATCGTAATAGTTAAGCTTGAGGGCCAGCACATCGTTGGCGCTAAAAAGGCCAACCGTGTTGTAGGCAAAGCCAAACTCCCAGGTGTCGCCGACCTCTGACTGACGAATGAACTGCTGGTTTTCCGCATCATCGATGATGGGCAGCAGCTCGGTGCGCGCGATGCTGCCGAAAATCGACAAACCGTTTTCGAACTCGTAGCGCAGCGACGCACCACCCATCAAGGCATCATTCGTGACATCGACCGTCACCGGCGGGCCTGGAGGCGTGCCCGGAGGACCTGCCGGGGCCGCGAACGGATCCGCTTCGATATTCGAAGACTCGTAACGCAGCGCGGGGGTGAACGTGAAGCCGCCACCGAAGTTGATTTCATCGATCAGGAAGATGGCGTAGCGGTTGTCGGTGCCGCCTGGCGCCGCCTGCTCGTCAGCGCGGTCTCGGCGTATGTACTCCACACCGGCACGCAAACGGTGCGACAGCGCGCTCGATTCGAACAGAGCTTCGTTGCGAACCGTAAAGCGCGTGGTCTCAAACTGGTGATTAGCGTCGCCAAGCGCGATGACGACGGGGCCGAAGAACGGGTTGGTTTCGAGCGGCGAGCTGCCCGGTACGTAGGTACCCTCGATTTCCTGGTTGGCGTAAGTGAGTGCAACCTCGAAGTTGATCAGGTCACTGTCGTACGGGTCGTAGCCGTAGATTGCTGAGATGGTCTGCGACGTGGTGTCGCGATCCACGTTGCCGAAGGCATCGGTGGAGGTAAAGAACGTGTCGTAAGGTACATCGCGCTCACTGGTCTCACTTTGTGTGAAGCTGACCATGAGTGACTGGGAGTCATCGAACTGCACACGCGCCTTGAGCAGGTATGAAGGCAGATCAAAGGCACTGTTGCCGATGAAGTTGCCGTCACCGTCCTGCTGGTTCATCTGCTCGCGGTAGGAGAAGTTCGCCAGCAGCTCCACGTTTTCGGTGGCCTGGTAGGCCGCCGTCAGCGAGGTGTTGTAGACATCGCGGTTGTTGAAGTAACCCGCCGTCGCGCCGAACGCGAAGCCGGGCTTGCCGCCCGTGAAGTCGGAGGCGTCTTTGGTTTCGAGCTTGACCGTGCCGCCGACGAGGCCGGCGCCGTATTCGAAGCTGCCGACCGTGCCGCGGATGACCTCAACATTTTTGTAGAGGTAGGGATCGGTGAAGAGCTGGCTACCAATGCGGTAGAGCTCCTCGCCGCCCGTGGTGGCGCCGTCAATAATGATCGCGACCTTCTGGTCGGTACCGAACGTACCGTTGGCGCCGAACCCGCGGATGTTGATACCGGAACCGGTCGGCGTGGACCCGTTCACGAGCGTGACGCCCGGAACCGAGTCGATGAGCTCACCGATGGTGTTGGCCTGGCGGTCGTCGATTTCGCCCTGCTCAATGATGGTCTTCGCTTCGGCCGTGTCCGTCTGGACAGCGCGCTTGCTCGTGCCGAGCGTCAGGGTTCCAAGAAACTCACCGTCCTGATTGTCTTCGGTGTCCTGGGCCATCGCAGGCGCGGTGGCGGTCAGGGCGGTGATCACGGCGGCGGATACGAGGCTCCGCCGAAACCTTTTAACTGGGTGGGAAGACACGGTAGTCTCCTGTGTTTGTAAATGCGAATGATTCTCATTCTACAGGCGATTCTCATTCGTGCAAAGTGTTGCAACCCAGCGACAGTGTGTTCTTGAGCCTTCAGGTTCTAGGCGGTATGTAGTTTCTTAGACAAAGATTATTCGTTGTTTGAGCGCTACGGTGGCAGCCACGGCACCGTTTCATTGAACATAAGCTGCGCCAGTACGGGCACAAGCACCAGAGGACACCACGCATGGCATCGCATCAGGGGCTTTTGATATTGATGGCTCTTGCGCTGATGGCAGGTGCCGCTGGCGGGATGGAGCAAGAGATGACAAAGACCTCAACAGCGCAGCGCCTGACACTGGCCGCCGAGCCGGTGCACGAAATTGGCCAGCTGGCTCGTGAACCCATGGTGGTCGCGCATCCGGATGGCACCCTGTTTCTTGCCGGCTTCGGTTCGAAAGTCACGGGTGTCGACCCCAATAAACCCCCGCTCCTCTGGAAAAGTACCGACGGTGGCCTTCAATGGACGCCGGTCGCCGTGGGCAACGCAGAGGACGGCGCGCGCGGTAACTCAGACGTGGATCTCGCCATAGGCCCCGACGGTGCGTTGTACTTCGTCACCATGGGCTTCGATCGAAGCACCTTTGAGGGCACCCACATCACCGTCGGCGTGAGTCACGATGCCGGCGAAAACTGGGACTGGACCGTGCTTTCGGAGACTCGTGGTGACGACCGCCCCTGGGTAGCGGTGGCACCCGATGGCACCGCGCATGTGGTGTGGAATGACGGCAAGGGCGTGAACCACGCGAGCAGTACCGATGGTGGTCAGCGATGGACGCGGACAGACAAAAGAGTTTTCGACGTGGGCGGCTCCAGTCATCTGGCCGTAGGACCCGAGGGCATGTTGGCAGTGAGGATTACGCCGATCTCGGCGTCTGGCCGTCAGTTCGATGAGGGCGTCGACAAAGTAGCCGTCAGCACCGACAAAGGACGCAGCTGGGTTTTGCACGACGCACCCGGGCAGCTCGTGTGGGACCCGACGTTCCAGCAACCCGGCGTGATTCCGCGCTGGGTGGAGCCGGTAGCCTGGGATGCGCAAGGCGCGCTGTACTCACTCTGGAGTGAGGGCACCAATGTCAGGCTGGCCCGCTCAACAGATCGTGGTGCGAGCTGGGCAATCCACGAGGTTGCCGACGATCAGATGGCGGCCTTCTTCCCCTATCTCGTGGCGCAGCCCTCGGGCGAGCTGGCGGCTACCTGGTTCACGGGCAATCGGCAAGAAGACTCGCTCTTCGTGAATGTGGCGCACTTCAGCGCCACCGCGTCGGCCGATGCAGCGCCTCGGATTGTGCGCGCTGAGCCGTTTGTTCCTGAGACCTGGCAGGACAGGGTAGACGTCAAAGCGCGGGACACGGCTGGCGAATATGTCCCGGTGCTGTTCTTGCCTGACGGTACGCTGGGCGTCGCGACGCCAGTGCAGGACGCACACAACGATCGCTACGGCTTCACGTGGTGGCGGTTCGAAGTGGAATAACGGTTGGCGCGCCCGGCGGGATCCCTATGTTTGACCTTCTGCCCGCCGGCCCTCCCTCATTGACTTATTTGTACAAATAAGCAAATATAAGTCGATGGATGATGCACAACGCCAGGAACTCGCCGACCTTCTCAAAGCGCTGGGCGAGTTCAATCGCCTGTCTTTGGTGTATGAGCTGTGCCAGTGCAACGCACCGCAGAATGCCATGTGCCTCTGTGAATGCTGCAGCGTTGATTCATCCGTGGTGTCACGCCACTTGAAGGTGCTCGCCCAACAAGGCGTGGTCCAGATGGAGAAAAAGGGGCGTGAGCGTGTGTATTCCCTCAACCGCAGCGACGTCGCCGACAGGCTTCGCGCGCTCGCGGATCAGATTGAGGGCTAGGCCTGCAAACTTGGGAGAACATCAGCCATGACCGACGAGAAAAAATGCGATTGCGACTGCGAAACCCGCAAATGCTGCGAAGAAAAAAGCTGCGAGTGCTGCGCGGAGCGCTGCTGCTGCTAAGTCCGTCGAGACCGCCGGTCACCTGACCGGCGACACTCAGCGCGCCGTCGATGCGGCTCTGACGGCCCCGTCGTTGCGGTTCGTATCAGCGACTCGTTGCCAGCGGATGGCGATGTCACCCAATTCACCCTCGGCGGTGACGCGCGCCTCGACGGGCGCGGAGAGGTCGATATCAAAGGTCTGATAGGTGTGCCCACCGTGCTCGCGGGCCGCCTCAAGGTGCAGGCGGAACTGGCTGCCCGCGACAGGCTTGCCGCGGTCGTCCCGCCCATCCCAGCTCACCGAATAACTGCCGGGCCGCCGCGTGGCCCGCGCGTAGCCATCGAGAAGCTCTCGATTTTCCCGTCCTACTGCCCGCCACCAGCGCCGGTTTTCCTGCGCCCAGCGTTGGCTGTCGCCGAGGATCAGTAGATTGCGAACGGGCTTGCGTTCGCTGTCGGTGATCCACAGTGCGACGTAGGGACGACGGTACTTGCCGCTTTCCACCCGGGGAATCTGAAAGTCTACGGTCATCACCGGTATCGAGCCTGACTCGCTTGCGCGCTCAAGCGCGCGCCAGCCGTCCGACACGAGCTGTTGACCACCCTGCAACACCAGCAGTAGCTCTATGCGTTCCTGCCCGGCCGCCCATTCGAGCGCATCGCTGCCGCTGACGCTGGCGGCAACGGTTGCGGCGACATCGGCCGCCAACGCGGTATCGGCAATCGCGAAGCCAGATGTGCCGTGCGCCACGGGCCAACCGTCGCGCGTGGAGAGAATCTGGCTGTAGTCGCGACGACGAACCTTGAAAGTCCGGCCGCTGTGACCGCTCGCCGCTAGCGCCTGGTTGCTCAACTCGACAGTACCGTCGCGGGCTGCTACATCCGCTGGCGTCGCCGAGAGACCCACACGCCAGGGCACATTCCCTTCGCTCGTACCGACATAGAGACCGTCCCCGCCGATATCGACCTTGATGCCGACCGCGTTCGGCACCACCGAACGCATTGCGGCCATGGCCTTGTCGATGATGTAGCCCTTGGCAATGCCACCCAGGTCGAGACTGACACCCTCTGGCAGTGCATACGTGCCGTCAACGGGCACCGGCAGTTCGGTCGCGCGCAGCGTTCTGGCCAGTGCGCGCAACTCGCGTCGGGCGGGTGGCGCGTCCTGACGCTCCGCATCGCGCCAGGCGCTGCGAATCTGACCCAGCTTGCAGCTGAACTGCCCGCCGGTCGCCGACTCCCAGTGGCGGCATTGGCTGATCAGCTCGCGAAGTTCAGGCGACATCGTCTCCAGAACCCGCGCCTGATTCAGCCGCGACACCTCGCTGTCCGGTTGATAGTCGGATAGCAGGGCCTCCAGACGAGACGTTTCCTCAAGGGCCGCCGCAAAGGCGGCGTCCGCCTCGGAACGACTCACGCCGACCACCGACAGGTCCATGCTGGTGCCCAGCACGCCGCCGTAATGACGCGTCATCGTTTCGGCCGACACCGCCCCGGCCAGAACCGTCGCAGCCAGAACGGCGGCGGTCTGCAGCAATCGCATTGTCATCAGCGTGGAAGGTCTCGCGGCCGGCGCTAGTCCCCGGTATTGGCAGCAAGCTGCTGCTCATCTGCGGCTTCGAATCGCGGCGGCATCGGGTCGTCGAGCGACACATAGCCGTCCTGACTGCCGTCGTAGCGGGCAAAGATGCGATTGCCCGACGCTCGATATTCGGCAAAGGTCATCTGACCATCGCTGTCGTCATCGAGCTTTCCGAAACGGCGTCGGCTCTGCTGTACCGATTCAGCCCGGAACGTGTCGATGACGGCATCCATGCGGTCCTCGAATTCACCCGCGTATTCATCGGGTTCGAGTGTCCCGTCGCCATTGAAATCAGTGAGGTCGTAATCGGCGCGACGTTTCCCATCAAACTCATCCCGCTCGACGCGACCGTCCTGGTTCAGGTCGTAGCGTGCCATGACGCCGGCAAGATTATGCGTCGTCGGCATGACCAGCATGGACCGCGCATACGACATTTGACGCTCACGGCGCTGCTCGCGCTCTTCGGCTGTCAACTCGCTGTCAGGCTTCGGCGACCAGTTGTAGCTGCGTTCCGGGTCGGCGCTATTGATGACGTTGTCCTTGTTCGTATCCCAGCCCGTGAAAATCCGATCACCTGATGCCGCGTACTCGTTCCAGGACATGAACTCATCGTCGTCCTTGTCCATGGCGGCAAACCGAACGTAGGTCTGTTTGGCACGCCCGCTGCGGTCAACCTCCAGTTGTGCGTCGAGACGGTCTTCCCACTCGTAGACGTATTCCTGCTCGTCGACGATCCCGTCACTGTTGGTGTCGGTAAGGTCAAAGCGATCGCGCCGGGACTGTTCAAACTCGATCGAGCTGACCCGGCCGTCGCCATCGTGGTCATGGTCAGCGATGAAGTTCATGCGACGTCCCTCTTGCTTCCACTGCGCCATGCGGGCCTCGGCGGCGCTCACTGAGGTCTTGGTCGTTGCTTTTTCTGCGGTGCCGTCACCGGCAATAGCTGTACTCGCGCAAAACGCGAGCACCGCAAACGGTATAACTCGAGTCATTGGGTTGCTCCGCCAATTTCGGAAAAAATTTATCCTCGCACCGTCTCCGCCTAAATACAAATGAGAATCATTTGTATTTGTCCTGTAGGCCACATAACCTTTTGATGATGAATAGATTGTTATCGCTAGGTACGCAGTCATGACGCGGCAGCGGTTCTTTACGCTGATCCGCAGCGTACATCTGTACAGCTCAACAGCGCTGTTCGCGTCGCTGGCCTTTTTCTGTGTAACGGGCGTGACCCTGAGCCATGGCTGGTACCTCGATTCAGGCAGTCGCAGCGATTCACGGGAACTGGCCATTCCAGAGGCGCTCGCCCAGGGGCTGGCGCCCGATGTTTGGGATCCGGATATTGATGCCCTCACCGACTTCATCGAGCGCAGTGCCGGGCTGCGTGAGCCGACCAACATCGAACTCGACCGTGACTACGGCGAGATCACGCTGTCCTATTCCGCGCCGGCGGCGGATGCGGATGTGCTGGTCACCCAGGAGGGCATGTTCATCGATGCCCAACGTGGCTCCTGGCTGGCGACACTCAATGATTTGCACAAAAACCGGGATGCCGGCCTGAGCTGGTCGGTCCTCGTCGATGTCACCGCGATCGGCATGTTGGTCTTTGCCCTCACCGGCCTCGTTATCCTGTTTCAAAATCGCCGCAAGGTTCGCAGGTCACTGATGATTGTTGCGGTAGGTCTGGCAACACCCGTGTTTATTTTTCTGTTGCTCGTGCCCGGCATTCCCGTTCAGACGTAGCGCGCCGCAGCTTCCTGCTGACCGCGCGTCACGGCTAGAACGTCAACGTCAACGTCGCGCCCTGCCCGTCCGGCTCGACAAGCCGGATGAACCCGCCATGCGCAATCATGACCTGCCGCGCCAGCGCGAGTCCGACCCCCGAACCGCCCTCACGCGTCGTGAAAAACGGCACGAAGATCTTGTTGACGAGATCGGCAGGCACACCCGGACCGTTGTCGGTGATGGCGATAACCACGTTGCCTCGGCGGTTCAGCCGCCCCGTGAGCGTCACTGCGGGTGCATCGCGCTCCCGACAGGCCTGCCATGCGTTGCGCAGCAGGTTGAGCAGCACGGGCTCGAGCAGGTCGCGGTCGGCGTAAACGTCGAGCGACGCCGGGTCGGCATTGTGGGTCAGCGATACACGGGCGTCCTGCCATTCGGCGGTTGCAAGCTGGGTCACGGTCTCGAAGAGATCCAACAAGGCGACGCGCTTTTTTTCGGGTGGCGCAAGGCGCGTAATCTGACGGTAGCTTTCAACGAACTGCATCAAGCTGTCCGAGCGGCGTGCCACGGTCGTCACGGCCTGATGCAAATCATCGACGTCTTCTCCCAACGCCGGGTCGCTGCCGCTGCGGGCCCGGATATCGTCGGCAAGATCCGCGGCCGTCTGCGCCAACGACGTGACGGGCGTGATGGAGTTCATGATCTCGTGCGTAAGCACTTTGACCAGATCCTGCCAGGCCTGCGCCTGTGTCGCATCGAGCTCGGACTGGATGTCCTGCAGCGAGATTAGCCGCTCGCTCTGGCCCTCGATGACGACCTCGGTAACGGCGAGCGTGAGGCGGTACTCGATGCCCTCGACCGAAAACGTCACGAGCCGCCGCTGCCCGGGCACGGATTCGTCGATGGCATCGTGGAACGCCTTGCCGAACTGCAACAGGTCGGGAAGCCTCGTGACGTGGGCTGCGCCGAACAGCCGGCGCGAGGCATTGTTTTGCAACGTCACCGCACCATGCGCGTGCAGCGTCAGCAAGGGCACGGGAATGTGTTCAATAAGCGCCTTCAGACGACGGATCTCGACTGCTTGCCCCGTCGCGCGCTCGCGCATGCGTTCAATGATGTCCGAGAAGGCCTCGCCGAGCTCCGGGAAACCCGAGCCCAGATCCTCAAACTCGAATCGCTGTGAGAAATCCGCATGCCGCGCGGCATCGAGAAAGCGTGCGATCTCTCGATTGGTGCGGCTTACGAAGTACCAGAGCTCCGTGGCAGCCGCCGCAAACAGCAACGCCGCGACGATGTTGGCGCTGTGATACCCCGGCGCCACAAGTAACCAGGTCGCGAGCGTCAGCAGGCCACCGGCAATAACGAGCCGCACACCCAATCGAAGCGCGAATCGTCTATAGACCATGCTTTTCCATTCGCCGGTACAGCGAGGCACGGGTGAGCCCGAGCTCCCTGGCCGCCTTCGAGATGTTGAAACCGTGCTTGCGCAGCACCTTCTCGATGGTCTGACGCTCCATCTGGTCGAGGTTGTGAACGTTGGGAATCGCCGTACCTGCTGCACCTGAAGACGCCGGGCCGCTCAGCTGCAGATCTTCGATCTGAATCACGTCACTCGTAGCGAGGATCACGGCGCGTTCGATGGCATGGCGCAGCGCGCGCACGTTGCCAGGCCAGGGATCGTCGGTCAGCGCTTGCTTCGCATCGTGCGTCAGCGACAAGCGCGGCTTGCCGTATTTCTCCCCGTAGACGCGCAGGTAGTGTTGTGCGATCGCTACGATGTCGTCTGTACGTTCGCGTAGCGGCGGCACCGTGATCTCAACGGTGTTAAGCCGAAACAAAAGGTCGGGCCGGAATCGTTGTTCGTCGCGCAACGCTGCGGCGGGCACGTTGGTTGCTGCGACGATGCGCACGTCGACGGGTTCCGAGCGATCCGAACCGACGGGCGTGACGTGCCGCTGTTCGAGCACGCGCAGGAGTTTCGCCTGCTGCGCGAGTGGCAGGTTGCCGACCTCGTCGAGAAACAGTGTGCCGCCGTTTGCGGCCTGGAAGCGGCCTGCACGGTCGGCGTTTGCGCCCGTAAAGGCGCCCTTCTTGTGTCCAAACAACTCAGACTCGAACAACGACTCGCTGATTGAGCCCATATCGACGGAGAGAAACAGTTGACCCGCACGCGCCGAACGTCGGTGGATCTCACGCGCGATGAGCTCCTTGCCCGTGCCGTTCTCGCCGAGAATGAGGATGTTCGCATCCGTGGGGGCTGCGCGCTCTACCACCGACAGCACGCCGGCGAGTGCACCCGACGTGCCCACGATCGGTGACGGCTGCCCCTGCGCGGACTCCTGGAGCAGCTGATTTACGCTGCGCAGCGACGCGTTCTCAACACGGCGCCGATGCAGCTCGACGGCCGCCGACAACGTCGCGACGACCTTCTCGTTTTGCCAGGGCTTGGCAACGAAGTCGCTGGCACCAAGCTTCATCGCTTCGACCGCAGTATCAACCCCGCCATGTGCGGTGATCATGACGACGACGAGGTCCGGGTCGAGCTCGCGAATGCGAGCCAGCCATTCAAGCCCCTGCGCACCGGAAGACTCGCCAGGCCCGAAATTCATGTCGAGCAGCACCGCATCGAATTGCCCGCCGCCGACGCGCTCCGGAATCGACGTCGGATCGTTGAGCGTTTCGACGTGCTCGAAGTGGCGCCGGAGCAAGAGTCGGCCCGCTGTGAGGATGTCGGGGTCGTCATCGACGATGAGGATGCGGCCGGGCTCGGGCATGGGAAATCAGGGATCTGGACGAGTGTCCGGAATCGTACAGTCACTGTTCGAATTCGTACAGTTTCAAGCGCCATGCCGCACTCACGACATTTGAAATCAGACACTTAGAAGTTGGCACACCGCTTGCTATAGCTCTACCAGGCATACACAAGGCTGCAAAGAGCACATCCAGTGAGCAAGGTTTCCAGCATCGAAAAGCCGCACACACCGGGCCGACCGGGCCTCTCCGGACAGGGTATGGACCGCATCGTCGAGAAGCGCACTGACTGGCGAAAGCGCGCGGGCTACGCTGCGCTGGCCCTGGCCGCGGCTGCCTTCGCATGGTGGGTCTTCGCAACGCTCACGGGTGGCCGCTCGCTGAGCGTCAACGCCGAACGCATCAAGGTATCACCGGTCTCGATCGGCACCTTCGAGGATTTCATCCCGTTACGCGGTCGCCTTGTTCCAAGCAGCACCGTCTACCTCGATGCGATCGAGGGCGGCCGCGTCGAGCAGGTGCTCATCGAGGACGGTGCACGCGTCGCGGCCGGCGACCCCATCGTGATCCTGTCGAACACAAATCTGCAGCTCGAGGTACTCGGCCGCGAGGCCGCAGTGACCGAGCAGCTCAACAACATGCGCACGATCGAGTTGCAGCTCGAACAGAACCGGCTCTCGCACGCGCGCAACCTCGTCGAGATCGAATACCAGATCACGCGGCTCACGCGCAGCATCGAGCGCCAGCAGGAACTCGCATCACGCGAACTCGTCTCGCAGTCCACGATCGACGAGCTGCAAGACGAACTCAATTACTTCCAGGCACGCCGCGCCGTCACGCTCGAAAGCCAGGCCACCGACGCGCGACTGCAGGAAGCGCAGCTGCGCCAGCTCCGCGCCTCGGGCACGCAGCTCGAATCCAGCCTCGCCCTGGCGCGTGAAAACCTCGAGGACCTCAATGTGCGCGCGCCCGTCGCGGGCAAGCTCACGGGCTTTGTCGTCGAGGTCGGGGTGTCGATTGCGCGCGGCGGTCGACTCGGCCAAATCGACGACCCAGACGGCTACAAGCTCAAGGTACAGATCGACGAGTTCTACCTTGGCCGAGTCGACATCGGTCAGACCGCAACAGCTCAGCACAACGGCCAAGCGCACGAGCTCGCGATCACCAAAATCTATCCGCAGGTGAACAACGGGCAGTTTGAGGTCGACATGGCATTCGCCGGGCAGCCCGATGACCTGCGTCGCGGCCAAACGCTGCAGCTTCGCCTCACGCTTGGGGACAACGCCGACGCGGTTCTGATTCCGAACGGCACGTTCTACCAGGAGACGGGTGGTGCCTGGGTCTTTGTCGTCGCGCCCAACGGCGGCGAAGCCGTGCGCCGCAGCGTACGTATGGGCCGGCGCAACACCGATTTCATCGAGGTACTCGATGGGCTCGAGCCCGGCGAGCGCGTCATCACATCACCGTACACGAGCTTCTCCGGCATGGACCGGCTCGTGCTCGACCAGAACTGAACACCGGACAGGGAAACAGCCATGCTCAAGCTCCACGACATGTTCAAGGTATACCGCACCGATGAGGTCGAAACCGTCGCGCTTAACGGCGTCAACATGGAAATCGATCAGGGCGAGTTCGTCGCCATCATGGGGCCTTCGGGCTGCGGTAAATCGACGCTGCTCAATATCGTCGGGCTGCTCGACAACCCGACCAGCGGCGACTACTGGTTCTTCGATGAAAACGTTGCGAAGTACAGCGAGGCGCAACGCAGCATCATCCGCAAGAAGAACATCGGCTTCATCTTTCAGAGCTTCAACCTGATCGACGAACTGACCGTTGCCGAGAACATCGAGCTTGCACTGCTCTACCACAAGATGGCGGCCTCGGAGCGTAAAGACCGCGTGGCCGCGGCTATGGACCGCATGGGCATCGCACACCGCGCCAAGCACATGCCCGGGCAGCTCTCGGGCGGCCAGCAGCAGCGCGTGGCCGTTGCCCGCGCTGTCGTCGGTAACCAGCCCTTAATCCTGGCCGACGAGCCCACAGGCAACCTCGACTCCGTGCACGGCCAGGAGGTCATGGAGATGTTGCGTTCGCTGAACAGCGAGGGCACCACCGTCGTCATGGTGACGCACTCAGCGGCACATGCCGACTATGCGCATCGTACCGTCAACCTGTTTGACGGCCACGTTGTTACCGACAACACACGCGCCGCCTGACCCGCCCCTCATCTGCGAAACGGAAACCGCCATGACCTGGAACAACGTCATCATCGCACTCAGGAACCTGCGAAAGCACAAGGTGTTTGCGCTCATGAACATCATCGGGCTCGCCATCGGGCTCGTGGTGTTCGTGTTCGGCAACCTGCTCGTGAACTACGAGGCCAACCACGACGCGAATTTCGCCAACGCGAACCGCATCTACTCGGTCGGCTCTATCGCCGCACCCGAACTCGACGTCGGTGTCGACCGAATCAACAGCACCTTCATGGCCGTGGGTCCAGTTCTCGGCACGACGCTGAGCGACATCGAGTACGTTTCGCGATCGATGGCCGAGGAATATCTGATTACACGCAACGGCGACGGCTTCTATCAGCAAATCCGCTTCGTCGACGCCGCCTTCTTTGAGATGTTTGATTTCGAGTTTCTCGCGGGTGACCCCAAGGCAATGGATAGCCCCTCCGCGGTGCTCATGACCGAGTCGTCGGCAATCCGCTATTTCGGTCGCGCGAATGTCCTCGGCGAGACCGTCACACTCGATAATGAGTTCGATTACAGCGTGGCGGCGATTGTGCGGGATCTCCCCCGTGACACCCACTTCAACTCCTCGGTGTTCCTCGCAGCCGATTTCGAGGTGGTGATGTCCATCAAGGCACTCGGCCGCATGCGGGACTACGACCTCGCCGGCGACTGGAACAACCTGGCGCTCAACAACATGCTTTACGTGCAGCTGCCAGCCTCACTTGACCAGGCGTGGCTGCAGTCGCAACTCGACGCCGTCTACGAGCGCATCGTCCCCGTGGATCAGCGCGAAGTCACGGCCGGCTTTTATGTCACCCCACTAAAGGAAACAAACCTCGCGATCTGGGACACCCTGGGGCTGCCCGTCATCGAGGTCGTCAGGCTCCTGAGCCTGCTGGTGCTCGTCGTCGCATGCGTCAACTACACGAATCTCGCCACCGCGCAGTCGCTGGGTCGCAGTCGCGAGGTTGGAATGCGCAAGACCATGGGCGCGGGGCGCGGCCAGTTGCTGACCCAATTCCTGACCGAGAGCGTTGTCATTGCCACGCTGTCGATGCTGGTGGCCATTGCCGCGCTCGAACTCATCATTCCACTGTTCAACGCTGCGACGGACAAGATGCTGGTGCTCGACTACCTCGGCACCTTGCCCTGGCTCGCGCTTGCCGTGCTCATCGTGGGCGTGGGCGCAGGCATCTACCCGGCGCTGCTGATCACCAAGGCCACACCCATCGAGGCACTGCGCGATACCGCGCGCAAGGGACGCAAGGGTTCGCGAACGCGCTCCCTGATGATCGGCGGCCAGTTTGCGATTTCCGCATTCATGCTGGCCATCGTCGCGATCGTGTTCACACAAAACGAGCGCGTGAAGGAGACCAGCTTCGAGTTCCCGCGTTCGGAGGTCTACGTGTTGAACCGGCTCAACGTCGATGACATACGCGAACGGCTGGACGTTCTTGAGAACGAGCTCGAGGCGCTGCCGCGCGTCGACAGCGTAACGTTTTCGAGCCAGGTGCCGTTCGAGCAGAACAACTCCACCCATGATGTCGCACGCCTTCCGGGTGATGAAGCCGGCAAATTTGCTATTCAGGTCATGCGGATGCGGCCCGACTTTCTCGAAACCTACGATATTCCGGTGCTCGCAGGTCGCTCGCTCGACCGCAATAACGCGAGTGACGAAAGAACCGTCGGGCAGGAGACGCTCAACGTCATCGTCAACGAACTCGCCATCCAGACCCTGGGCTTCGCGTCGCCACAGGACGCGATAGGCGAACGCTTCTTCGATCTCGAGGTGCCGGATACCGTCGCACGCGAGTACGTCATCGTCGGCGTCGTACCCACGCAGAACATCACAGGCCTGTTCAACTCGCTCAAGCCCTGGGTCTACTGGTACCAGGAGAACATCGTCCGCGTTGGCTCGGTTCGAATCACGGCCGGCAATATGAGCGACGCCATCGATGATATCGAGCGCGCCTGGAAGCGCGTCATCCCTGACTACCCCATCCAGGGACGCTTCCTCGACGACGTGTTCGATGATGTCTACAACATCCTCAAGCTCATGAATTCCACACTCGCCGGCTTCGCCTTTATTGCCATGGCGCTTGCGTTGTTCGGGCTGTTCGGTCTGGCGGCCTTCATGGCAACCCAGCGCACCAAGGAGATCGGTGTTCGCAAGGTGCTCGGCGCGAACAACCTGCAGATCGCGCGCCTGCTCGTGTGGCAGTTCTCGAGGCCCGTGCTGTGGGCGCTCGCGATCGCATTGCCGCTGGCCTGGTTCGCCGCGAGCCTTTACTTGAACTTCTTTTCGGATCGCATCCCGACATCGATTCCTATTCTGGCTGTGGCGGGGCTGATCGCCGTGCTGCTCGCCTGGCTCACGGTTGCCGGGCACGCCGTGCGTATCGCGCGCGCGAATCCCGTGCGTGCGCTGCGTTATGAATAGGCGATCGTCGTCAGGCGCCGCGACGAATACCGGTTAGAAACACGAAGTCATCCGGAAACGTCACCGTGTCGCCTGTCAGGGTCCTGCGCATCTCTTCGACGCCAGCGGAAAGCTCCTCGTCACTGAACTCACTGAGAAGGGACATGTAGCGGCCCTCAACCATTTGGATATATCGCTCTGTTGGCAGCGCCTGGTTGAGCGTGTGATGTGCGATTTCAACATCCAGTTGCCCGTCTCGCAGCGCGTCCGCGATGTCGAGGTGGTTGGGCTGCAGACGCTCAAATCTCTTAAGCGCGGCCTGGAAGAGCGGATAGCGGATGCGTTGCGGCAACATGACGATCAACAAGCGCCCGCCTCCAGTCAGGCATCGCGCCAGATTGGATAGCGACATCGAAGGGTCGGGAAAGTGGTGCACGGCTTCCTTGATGAGAATCCGGTCAACACGCTCCCCTCGCTCAGAGAAGCTGTCGGCGTCTCCGACAATGGTCTCGATCTGGACCGAAGCATCAAGATTCGCCAGCATCGATGGCGACGGATCTACGACCTTGACGGGATTGCGCAGATCAACCCGCTCCATCAGCGCTTTTGCGAAGATTCCCGTCCCACCGCCAATATCCGCCACCGTATGGCTTGGCTCGGGACGGAGATGCTGCACGATGAGGTCGGTCATGCCGCCGACATTCGCCTGCGAGTGGGCCCAGTGCGCATCGTATGTTGCTGCAAGATGCTCGTAGTGACGATCTGTAAAACTCGAGTCGGCGCTGTTCATAGGGGCTACTCACAGTGTGTCTTCTTCATCATTATCAGAGAATTGCTTGTCAATGACTGTCTTTCGATATGGCCAAGCCAATCCCTGTGGCTGGTGATTTTGGCGCCCGAAGACTGAAAACCGAAGCGATACCCAATAAAAAAGGCCACACCCCTGGGAGCGCGGCCTTTCGTGCCATGACTGGCGCGCCCGACAGGATTCGAACCTGTGACCCCTGCCTTCGGAGGGCAGTACTCTATCCAGCTGAGCTACGGGCGCGTGGCGCTAAGTGTAGTCGACATTGAATCGGCAACAAACCACCGCGTTAAGGCGCGGCAGCGCAAGCGCCGGAATGCGATACTACGCGCCGTTCTGACCCGCCACTCGCCAACGCCATGTACCCGCTCCTGCGCTCCTTTCTGTTCCAGATCGATGCCGAACGTGCACATCACCTCGTGATGGACCGGCTGTCGGCGGCCGCAGCGCGGTCGCCGGCCAGGGCACTGTTGACACAGCGCTACGCCAAGCGGCAGTACGACCAACCCCGCGAGGTGATGGGGATCACCTTCCCCAACCGCATCGGCATGGCTGCCGGCTTCGACAAGGATGCCCGCCACCTGACTGCCCTGCAGACGCTGGGCTTCGGCTTTGTGGAAGTGGGCACCGTGACGCCGCGTGCCCAACCCGGCAATCCGAAACCGCGCATCTTCCGGCTGCCGCGCGACAAGGCACTGATCAACCGGCTGGGCTTCAACAATGAGGGGCTTGACGCCATGCGCGGGCGCCTTGAGCGACGCCCCGAGGGCCTTGTGGTCGGCGGCAACATCGGCAAGAACAAGGACACACCGGCCGACGAGGCGGTCAATGACTACGTGACCTGCTTCCGCGGCCTGCACGACCGCGTTGACTATTTCGTGGTCAATGTGAGCTCGCCCAACACACCCGGACTGCGAAACCTGCAGGACCGCGAGCCGCTGACCCGAATCCTCTCTGAGGTGCAGAACGCCAATCAGGGGCTGGCGACATCCAAGCCGATCCTGCTGAAGATCGCGCCCGACTTATCGGATGCGCAGATCGTCGACACCGTGCACCTGGTCCAGGAGCTGGGCGTGGACGGCATTGTGGCCTGCAATACCACCATCAGCCGCGACGACCTCGAGACGCGACCCGACCGACTCGAGGACATTGGCGCGGGTGGCGTGAGCGGGCGCCCGGTGCAACAGCGCGCCACTGACGTCACGACCCTGATTCGCGAAACCGCGGGCGCCGACATGACACTCATCGGTGTCGGCGGTATCGCATCGGCGGACAGCGCGCGGGAACGCCTCGCGGCGGGTGCAGACCTGCTGCAGATCTACACGGGGTTCATCTATGAAGGCCCGGCAATCGTGGGCGCGCTCAAGCGCGCGGTGATGAATGCCTGACGCGCACCAGGTGCGGATCACGCACGCTTTTTTCGTTTCCGCAGCCGGTCGTTCTCCATGCGCTCTTCGCGCATGCGTTTCCTGGTCGCCGCAAACGAGCAGATCGGGCACGTTTCCAGATCGTGAAACCGGGCCGGACAATACTCACGCCCGAAAAAGATGATCTGCAGGTGCAGCTTGTTCCAGAGCGACTCGGGGAAGATGCGCTTCAGGTCGCGCTCAGTCTTCGTGACGTTGCTGCCGTCGGTGAGTCCCCAGCGCGTCGCGAGCCGATGAATGTGCGTGTCGACGGGAAACGCGGGCACACCGAAGGCCTGTGACATGACCACGGCCGCCGTTTTGTGGCCGACGCCAGGCAGCGCTTCGAGCCCGTCAAAGCTGGCGGGCACCTCGCCGCCTGCGGCGACCAGCATATCGGCGAGCTTTCTGATGTTCTTCGCTTTCTGCGGCGCAAGCCCGAGCTGACGAATGAAACCCAGGATGTCATCGACAGACAGCGCCGCCATAGCGGCCGGCGTCGGCCCGGCGGCGAACAACGCGGGCGTCACTTCGTTGACCTTCTTGTCTGTGGTCTGGGCCGAGAGCAATACGGCGATCAACAACTCAAAGGTATTGCGGTGATCCAGTGGCGATGGCGTTTCCGGATACAGCGTCTCGAGCAGGTCGCTGATTCGCGCCGCTTTCTCGCTGCGCTTCACCGTGCAGGGTCCGCGTGCACGAGGCGCGTGCTCAGTTCATCCCGATGCCGCACGCTCAGGTCTCCAGCGTAATGAAATAGCCGGAGTGCTTTCGAATATTCAGAACACGGCCATCATCGAAGATCAGGTACTGACCCTTGATGCCTGCGAGCACACCTTCGATTTCGGGCAGCTTGTCGAAAGTCAGGCTCTTCACTTTGGTCGGATAGTCTTCGACGGGATAGCGGATCTCACAGACATCGTCATTGTCGGTCACATATTCACGCAGCGCCGGATCGATCTGTTCAATGAGCGTGTGTTTGCGCGCCAGCAAATCGTCGTCGCTGACGATGTTCTTGAGCATGCGTTGCCAGTTGGTACGGTCGGTGAGGAAATCTTTCATCGCGACCTCGACCACGCCAGCCGTATAACGGTTCGGGACACGGGCAAACTCGATGGCTTCTGATGCACCCTGATCAATCCAGCGCGTGGGGATCTGAGAGTGACGCGTGATACCCACTTTGACGGCAGAGCTTTTGGCCAGGTAGACGACCTGCTCGGTCAGGCAGTGCTTCTCGGACCAGGCCATATCGCGCGACTCGCCCTCATGGGCGCGGCACAGCTCGGGCCGGATGATGCACTCGCTGGCTTCCGGCGCGTCACGAAAACACGGGTAACAAAACCCCTGCCCGAACGACTTTTTCGTGAGCCGGCCACACCGAATGCAGTTGATCTGCCCCTCGTAGGAGAGCTTGAGCGGGGCACCGATGCAGGCATTCATATCGACCGTGGCGTCGCTCAGCGGCAGCGCATACTGAACGACGTCATCGAGCGACGTGCGCATTTTCAGGAGGTTACCGGCGGTCTGAGTCATGCTGTGATGCTGCTGTCATCCAGGCGCGAAAGCTTACCGGATTTTCGCGCCGCGACCACCGAGCGACATCGACTAGCACCCCGCCAACTTACCCGGCCGCAAGACCACCGTTGCGACCAGCGCGGCCATCAATCATCCCGACCAGCGACGTCGCCGCTTACTCGTAAAGCCAGGCCGGATCGGTAACGAGGAAGTACAGGCCAATCAGGACCAGCACCCAGAACGCCCCGCCCAGGATCATCCAGATCCAGTTTGCTGCCGTAAGTGACGAATTGCTGCGTCCTTCGGGGTCTCCGCAGGCGAGATTGATGGCCTTCTGCGCCTGTAGCAGCAGGTAGGCGACGACCGGCACCGTAGAGATGGAGAGTATGTCGGTGTAAGGCTCGCCAATATTGACCCGGGTCAGCCGGTCGAGCACGGCTGAAGCAATCGCCATGAAAACGACCAGCGTTGCAATCACGCCGGAGTTCCAGTTGCGGGAAGCGCCGACGGACTCCAGTTCCGCGTCGACACGTCGGAACAAGCTGTGCGTAAAAAAGATGTAGAACAAGCCGCGCATAGGCGACCAGACATCCAGATTGTCGCGCGCCTTCACAGCGCGCCAGTTCCTGTAGAACCAATAAATGTTGTAGAGACTGATTGTCAGAATCGACAGCAGTAAAAACTTGGTGGGCGAGACGACGTAGAACGTCTGTTGGTTGTCGTCTACGACATCGGTGTCAGCGGTCGGTGGCGCAAAGATTTCGTCAGACACGATACGTTCCCTGTTTTTTGTTGTTGCGGCGAGACTACCACTCCAGCCGAATCAGTAAAGTCGGGAAATCGGAATATCGGTGGGGTTGCTTCGTTAGCTTCGACACGCCTGCAACAACGCACTGCGCTATAGTCGAACGGAGGAGATTCGACTGACAGGAGTGTCGGCGCATGCGCAAGCAATTGGGTTTCCTGATTCTCGGGGCGGCCCTGGGCGTCCTGGGCACGTATGCACTCACGGACCGGCCCGTCGACACCGCGTTCTCGACCCTGCCCGAGCGTGGTCTCGGCGAGATCGCACCCGTCTCTGTCCAGGCCGCCGAGCAGCATCGGGCCGAACGCTACGCGGAAATCACGACGATTGCCGAGACACTCGCACTGCCCACGGACTTCGCACAAACCGAAGCCCTCTATGTGATTGCAGGCCGATCGAGTTCGGCCGAGTTGCAGGACCTGATCTTTGACGCGGCACGCATCGAGGAACGGCTCGACCGCGGCGCGGCGTTACAGATTCTCTTTCTTAGACTGACCGAGCTCGACCCCATGTCGGCGGTCGCCATCACGAGATCACCGGCATTTGCCAACGAGCGCGGCTTCGAGCATACGGTGTGGGAAAACTGGGGGCGCGTCGATCTTGATGCGGCACTGGATGCCGCCACCGCACTCGATGGCGCCGACCGTCGACGCGCCGCCGGTGCACTGTACGCGGCGCTGCGTGGCGTCGACCACAACCGCGCGCAGGACATCGAAACGATCCTCGGCGTGGCACCCGATCGCAATGCCCGGATGTTGCGAATCGCAGCGCTGGCGGAATCGAGTCCAATCGAGGCGATGGCCTACGTGGAGTCCTTTCCCAACAGCCAGGAGCGCATGCAGTACGCCAGCACTCTGGCCATGACGCTGGCACAGCGCTACGGCATCAACCAGGCCGGTCAGTACTCGGAGCTCATCAAGGACGCGATCGTGCGCCAGGTCTATGACGGCTACATCACCAATCTGCGCAACCGCAATGACCCCGCGGCGGCACTCGAGCGCATCCTGGCGGAACCACTGACGAACCGGAGCCGCAGCGCCGCGCTGCAGACCTTTCAGCAGCTCGCGTCACAAGATCTGAACGCTGCCGAGGCCGCGTACGAACGCACAACGGACAACAGGCTCAAGAGTCTGCTCGGCCAATACCTCGTGACCAATATGGCCAATCAGGACCCCACGCGGGCATTGGCCTGGGTCAAGGCCAATAACAGGCCCGGCCAGCAGCAGCTCATGACCAATGTACTGATCCAGTTGGCGCAGCAAGACCCCGAGATGGCGATGCTGGAAGCGCAGTCCATCGCCCACTTCCAAAATCGGGAGCGAACACTGTCGTCCGTCGTTCGGACCGTGGCCAATCAAGACCCCGTCCGTGCCGCCCAGTTAATCGATACCCTGGGCGAGTCCAGCAGCCGCCAGAATCTGATCGCGCAGCTGGTCCAGCAATGGGCGCAAAACGACTGGCGGGCCGCGTATGACTGGCTCAGCAGCGCGGAGGTCCCCAATCGCCGTAGGGTGCTGGAATCGATGGGCCACACGCTCATGAGTACAGACCTCGACGCCGCCGTCGAACTGCTGGAGCGGATGCCCGCGTCGAGCAGCGTGTCGCTGCGCCAGCAAATTGCCAGCCAATTCGCACAGCAACGTTCGGTCGCCGCAGCCGAACGTTTTATCGCCCAGTTCGCGAACGAAAGCGACTACCCGCAATTGCTCGGCAGCGTGGCGACCGCGGCCGCCGCCAACGACCCGGCGTCTGCGCTGCGTATTGCTGGGCGCATTGACAGCGCCGAGATGCGGGACCGGATCTACTCGCAAACACTGGCCCAACAGGCAGAGCGCGACCCGCTGGGCGCACTGCAACGTCTCGACCTGCTCAGTTCTGAGAACGGGCGCTCCATGGCCACCAACGAGATCATCAACCGCTGGGGCCGCAGCGACCCGGAAGCCGCCCTGGAGTACGTCACCAACATGCCGCGGGGCACAGACCGTGATAACAGCATCAACAGTGTGATCCGCAGCCTGGAACCCGGGTCCGACCGCGCCATGGCGTTAGCGCGATCCGTGTCGGACGACCGGCGACGCCACCAAATGGTCATGAACCAGTTCTACCGGCTGATCCCGACCGACCCGGCCCGCGCGCAACGGCTGCTCGGTTCAAGCGGTCTGGAGCCACATTACCGACAGCAGATCCAGTCGATGATCGACAGCAACCACTAGCGCACGGCATTCGCTTTTGGTATGCAGCGATTTGCGCATGACAGCAAGCCGCACGGCTCAGTATCATGTCGCGTCCCGGCGGCACATCACCGTGCCCACGCCTCCCCAATCAACGGAACGTAATCTTGGAACTCACCGGCAAAATCACCCACGTCCTGGCCGAAAAGTCGGGCACCTCATCTCGCGGCGGATGGCGAAAGCAGGAATACGTCGTCGAAATCCCCGGCGACTACCCGAAGTCGGTCTGCTTCATGGTGTGGGGCGACAAGATCGACCAGTTCAAGATTACGGAAGGTGAATCACTGACCGTGCACTTTGATCTTGAGAGCCGGGAGTACAACGGACGCTGGTACACGGACGTCAAAGCCTGGCGCGTGGAACGCCCCGAGGCGCAGGCCGGCCAACAGGATGGGCCGCCGCCGATCGACGAGGCGCCGCCGCCCGTCTTCGACGACGACATCCCGTTCTGAAACAGCGATCGACGCGCAGCCCAACCTGTCTGTCGATCAGTCTGCTGTAACCACCATCGTGACCGTGTTGCCCTCGCGAAGGCTCAGTCGCGCCTTGTAGACTCCGGCAACGTCACCCGCCACGAAGCGCAAGTCCATGCGGCCGACAGGTTGCGGCCCGATGCCGGGCGTCGCACCGATGACTGGTGCGGCGGGCATGAGACTGGGGCAGTTGATCTGATAGACCTCTTGCCCTGTTGCACCCGGGGGCGCCTCGACCTGGACTGTACCGACGACCGTGCCCGACCGCCCGCCGTCGTCTCGGCGCAGGAGGTAGATGCCGTCCCGAAACGGCTCGAGCGACACATTGTCGAGCGGCTCGCGATCCGCGCCCCAGAGCAGAAACGACCAGGCGCGGCCTGCGGCCTCGCCCGTTGCGGTGGTCTGGTAGACAGGATTGTTGGGCAAGGGCGGCAGCAACGGCGGCCCGCACACGGGCTCGGCATCGCCCTCGGCACCACCCAGCGCCGGCACAAACACCGACGTAATGTTGATGCTGGGCGCGGCGCGCTCGCGGATCTCTAGCAGCGCCTCACCGGTCTCAAGTGAGCCGTTGGGCCCGGTTTCGGCCTCAACACGAATCCGGTACTGCCCCGCAGCAGGATTGGTCACACCGTTGAGAATCAGGTGCAGCTGCTTGATCCCTGGCGACTGCTCAATATTCTGTGCCGCAGTAAACACAAGCGCGTTGCGTGCGTGGTCGACCTGCAGCGTCGTGAATAGACGCGGCGGGAACAGCGGGTCCTGCGGCCAGCCGCGGAGCACGACCGCCGTCGTGCACTGCAGGTTTCCGGGGACGCAGGGTTGCGGCGGCAACGGCGGCACCGGCGGAAACGGAAACGGCACATCGTTGAGTGGATACGCCGGGTCGATGTTGCCAAGGTCGAACGCCGGCGGAAACACGACGGAGATCGTACGACCCGCCAGCAGGCTCCGGCCAGCCACATTCGGGTCCAGCGATCCGTCGAGCGTGATGAGCACATCCGTTGCGCTTCCGGCGACGTCGCCATCGGGCACGACAGGCGCGTTGCTGATGGACGCGACGATGCCCGTCGCACCCGCCGTGGATGCCTGCGGGGTGAGTGGTGTCATGCCGATCGCCAGCACGAGCACACTTAACAGAGCAGTTCTTGGTGTCATTGGGCTCCCTCCTCGTTGAGATTCCCCTCCGACGCTAGAACTGCGGCATCCGCCTTGCATGAAGATTGCGCGAAGTTTTTCGTAATCCGGCCTTCACGTCTCACAGCGCCGTCGCGGCGCGATATAGTCGAGCCGTCGCGGGAGGGAGTGACCGGCGATGGAACGCAATGACGTCGAGTACGAATTCGAGGACCTCGTGCTGGATACACGCCAGCACGGCGTGTTCCGCGGCACCACCCGAATTCAACTCAGCAAGCTCAACTACGACATGCTGCTGGCGCTCGTCAGAGCGGCGCCCGCCGCGTTGTCACACGAGGCCTTGCTCGAGCAGGTCTGGCCCGGGCGTGTTGTCGCAGTGGAGACCATTGCGCAGCGCATTCGACTGGTTCGCCAGGCGCTCGATGATGACGCCGTTCGTCCCCGTTACATTCATGGCATACGCGGATTTGGCTATCAGCTATTAGCCCCGGTGCGCATCAAGGCAACGCCCTTACCGACGGCAACCGAGGAACAGGCCCCCGTCAAAGAGGCGCTCGAGTTACCCGCGCAGCCCTCCATCGCAGTGCTGCCGTTCTCGGGTCAGTGGCGTGCGGTGGATGACCGCGATCTGGCATTTGGACTCAGCCAGGACATCCTGACGCAGATCGCGCGCACACGAACGTTCTTCGTCATCGCGCGTGGTACGGCAATGCGTTTCGCCGATCCCACGCTGGACCCGGTAGATATCAGCCGCGAGCTTGGCGTGCGCTATGTCCTGCAAGGCAGCCTCGAGCAACGTGACCGGCGCCTGAGCCTGCACGTGACACTGACTGATGGCGTTGCCGGACAAGTCGTTTGGGCGGATCATTTCGACCGCAGGGTCGATGATCTCTTCGAGCTGCAGGAACAGATCGTCGACGACATCGTCGGCACCGTGGAGACCGAGGTCAGCCTGGCGGAGCAGCGCCGGGCGCTGTTGCAACCCTCCGCCGATCTCGATGCCTGGTCTGCTTACCACCGCGGCTGCTGGCACATGTACCACTTCGATCCCGCCTCGAACAAACGCGCCGAGCACTTCTTTGAGCTGTCGAGCAAGCTCGACCCGAGCGGATCGCGAGCGTTCTCCGGCCTGTCATTCGTGCACTGGAATCGGGCGTTTCTTGAGTATGAGGAAGACCGTGACGCCGCGGTCGGCCGTGCGTACGACTTCGCCAATCGGAGCGTGCAGCTCGACCCCCGCGACCCACTTGCGCGCTGGGCGCTGGGCCGCGCTCACCTGCTCAGTCGCGACGTGAGTGCGTCGGTCCGGGAGCTCGACATGGCCAGCGAGCTCAATCCGAGCTTTGCCGTGGGGCGTTACTCACTCGGATTTGCGCTGGTGCAGGATGGTGAGACGCAGCGCAGCGCCAATGAGGCCGCGGCGGCCTTACGCCTGAGCCCCTACGACCCCATGCGCTGGGCCATGCTCGGACTGCATGGTTTCAGCAAAACGCTGGCGGGCGACTTCGAGCAGGGTGCAGACCTGTTGGCCGAGGCTGTAAATCAACCCCACGCGCACTACCAGTTGCTCGCCAAGGCCATCGTCTCCTCCGCGCTGGCCGGCCGTGACGACGACGCGCGACGATTCCTCGATCGGGTGCAGGCGGAGCGCCCCGAATACGGCTCTGACGATTTCCTGCGAGCGTTTGCCTATCGGCAGGATGATCACGTCGCCCTGATCCGCGAGGCATTCGGCAGCCTGGGGCACTAACCGTCAAAACACCGCGCTGTGGTGCTAGGGCGGAAGCACGCGCTCGAAGACACGATTTCTCGCGAGGATCGCTTCGGTCTCCTGCAGCCTGCCGCTCGCGTCCAGATAAGTGAAGTAGCGGCGGGCTGCCAGGAACACATTGAGTTCGTTGAGCGTCGTGTCTCCCTGAGCAAGGGATTCAATCCTCGCCCAGTGAGTGCGTGCTGCGGTGGCATCGTTTCGCGCCCAGGCCTGGCTCGCCCGCGCCGCATCAAGCCGCGCCATGCGCACGTCGTCCTGTTCCCATTGTTGCTGCGCGATCTTTGATGCCGCGGCAATATGGCCTGCGGCCCTATCGAATTGCCGCTGGCGTTGCGCCGTATCGGATGCGCCCAGATGCGCCCAGTAGCGAGCCTGGTAGTAACCCTCATCAGCCAGCAACCGGATCGCGCGTTCGTAAGCCGCCATCGAGTCCTCAAGTTGGCCGCGCTCGCGGTACACGCCGGCGACCTGAGTCACGAATGGCGCGAGCTCCGGGCCTGAGATACCGGGTAACTGTTCGCGCAACGCGAGGGCCTCCTCGGATGTCGCCGCAGCCGTTTCGAGATCACCCATAAGCCATTGCGCGGTGGCCCGGGCCAGCAAAACATCTGCGTACTGCGCAGAATCCTTGCCGTGAACAAACTCAAATACGGGCCCTGCCCGCTCGACATACTCGAGCGCGGTGT
This sequence comes from uncultured Gammaproteobacteria bacterium, assembly GCA_937899415.1. Classification (GTDB taxonomy): domain Bacteria; phylum Pseudomonadota; class Gammaproteobacteria; order Steroidobacterales; family Woeseiaceae; genus CALBPI01. The sequence continues at coordinate 35,191 of CALBPI010000083.1, forward strand.
CGAAATGCGTCTGCCACTGGTGATGAACCCCAAGATTGAGCAGCAACTGACCCACCCAGACATGTTGATCGCCAAGCCTCTCGCGCGCCAGAACGAGCGCGCGCTCGTAGTGACCCCGTGCCTCGGAAAAGTCGCGCGCTTCATCGCTCATGACAGCAAGGGTATTGATGAGGCTGACGTGATAGTCGGGGTTCATCTCTAGCGCTTCGGTTTGCTCCAGCGCGCGCTCAAGCCACGCCTTGCTGTCCTCGAACTGGCCCAGGGTGCGATAACCCGTGGACAAACTCGTGGATATGGCCATTTTGCGAACCGACACCCAGCGTTCGCCGTCGCCCTCGAACGCCTGAATCCGCTGCCATCGATCCTTGTTAATTTGCAGCGCCGCGTTGTGTTCGCCGCCAACGGTGAGCAAGACTTGTTTGATGTTGTCCGCCTGGTCGATATCCCAAGGCGGTGCATCGCTGTCCTTGGCAGCCACGCGCGACAGGTCGGCGAGCGAACCAGCGACATCCAGCATGCCGAACTCGAAGTAGAGCCCCGCGAGCTCGTTGAGCGCCGGCACGCGCACGTAGGGCTCTTCAGGAACGACCTCGTCAGCGCGTGCGGCACCGGCCTCCAACATGTCGCGGACAGAAATGGCATCGAGTGCTCGGCTGTCGACTGCAACGGATCGAAACACCTCTTTGAAGAACCGAACGCTGGCGGCCGTTTCCTGTTGCGCGCGTTTCGCCGATTCTGCTTCCTGTTCCGCCAGCTCTGCCTGCGCGCGTGCTTCGTCGCGAGCCGCCGTGAGTCCCAGCGTGTACCAGGTGGTTGCGGCCGCAAGTGTCACTAGCGCGACGACCGCCGTACCGACGGGCAGCCAATTGCGCTTCAGGAATTTGCTGAGCCTGTAGCCACGACCCGAACCGGCAATCGCAAGTGGAAATCCGTCTATGTAGTTTTGCAGGTCATCGCGCAATGCAGCCGCACCGCTGTACCGCGCATCGGGGTCACCGCGAAGTGCGTGTGCAACGATTCTCCGAATGTCGGCAGGGAGGCGCGCATGCTGGGCTGCGCTGAATTGGATCTCGCCACCACCGGCAGCGGCCTGAATGGCATCCGACAGGGTTTCACCGCGATCTACCGGCTCACCGGAGATCAGCTCCGAAATGAGCAGACCCAGCTGGTAGATGTCTGATGCCACGCTGACCGGCTGGCCAAGCAGTTGCTCCGGACTCGCGTAGCGGGGTGTCAGCGGTCGCTCACGTGTCACCGCATCGCCATCGGGATCGATGAGCTTGGCGATGCCAAAGTCGAGCAGTTTTACGCGCCCCTCGTTATTGACAAGGATGTTGGACGGCTTGAGATCGCGGTGCACAACCAGTCGCGAATGCGCATGGGCAACCGCATCGACAATGTCGATGAGCACCCCGACACGCGCTCCAGTGGACAAGTCGCCGCGCGCCGCGAACTCGGTCACCGAGACACCCTCAATGAGCTCCATGACAATGTAGGGCCAGCCCTCTTCGGTGACACCTGCGTCGAAGAGTTGCGAGATGTTGGGGTGATTCAACCCAGCGAGCACCTGTTGCTCCTGCAGGAACAACTCCCGGGCGCGATCATCGATACCGCCGACCGGCGACACCTTGATGGCCACCTCGCGATCGAAGCTGCCGTCGCTGCGCACGGCGCGGTACACCCGACCCATACCGCCTTCGGCGATGAGTGTCTTGACCTCATAGTCACCGAGGGTGCGACCCAAGAGCGCATCGGGCTGGTCGGTGCGAACTTTCGAGAGCAGGCTGAAGCCACCCCCCGTCGCCAGCGGATCGTCAGAGTTGTCCGTGGTCATCGGCGAAACCTCCCCTTGGGTTCGTGATCACCAGCGCGGCCCTGTGCGGCTGGTCTCTCCAGCTAGATCGAAATCCGGGCCGATACCCCGCCAAACGCACGCCTGAGCGTCATCCCACCATAGCGTGGTGAGCGCACGCAACTTGGGTCTCTGTGGGGCCTCTGCCACGTCTCGCCCAGCTGTCGCAGAAAAAAATTCGCGTTCCGTGGCGGGATTCGCGGCCATTTCTCGTTCTAGGAGATAAGCGCCCCGAAAACGACAGAAGAACCCCAGGAAGCGACGACCATGAACTTGTACCTGCGACTCATACTGACCTGGCTGCGCAATCGACGCAGCGACGCGCGGCATTACCTGCACGTCGCACGCAGCCGTTTCCGCGTGCTGCCGCATGACCTCGATGCATTCGGCCACATGAACAACGGCCGCTACCTGCAGATCATGGATGTCGCGCGCGTCGAGTGGATGATGCAGACGGGCGTCGCCGGTGAGATTCGCCGCCAGGGCTGGGCGCCGCTGCTCGGCGGCGGTGCCATGCGATTCCGCTACTCGCTGCGATTTCTGCAGCGCTACGAAGTGCGTACCCGGCTGCTCGGTTGGGACGAGCGCTGGTTCTACCTCGAGCACACCTTTGTCGACGCGCGCATGCGCAGCGTTGCCGTGGGCATTACGCGCGCCGGACTGCGTCGCAACGGCCAGTGGGTGCCCGCGACCGAAGTCGCCGAAGCCGTCTACCCGGGCGCCACACCACCGACCATGCCGGGCCATGTCAAAGACTGGACCGAACTTGAAGAAGCCATCTGTCTGCACAGCACGGACGTTCTGGACCACGCCGACGTAGACGACGCCTTGAGGAGTACACACTAATGACGACGTCACTCATGAATACGCGACGCCTGTTTGAGGCCGTCACAGCTCGACCCGCTGTTGCGCTGGGCGTCATGCTGCTGGCGCTGGTCGTCGCTGCGGTCGGACTGGGTCGTCTCGTCAAGGACACCTCTGTCAAAGCCTTCATCCCCGGAGACCATGCGTCGCTGGTCGCTGACGCACGGGCAGACGCGCTGTTTGGGTTGTCAGACACTATTGCCGTCGCCGTGATAACGGACGGCGACGCCAGCGTTTTCGATGCTGAGACACTCGCGCTGGTCACGGAGCTGACGGACGCCATCCAGTCGCTCGATAACATTCGCTACGACCGCGTTGTGAGCCTTGGCACCGAATCCTCGGTCAGCGGCGAAGATGGTGCCGTACTCATCGACCCTTACGTCGAGCCCGACGCCATGGATGCCGCCGCTGTCGCCGATGCGCGGGCGCGCTGGGCGCAGATGCCGCCGCATCGAGCCACGTTGATCAGCGAGGACGAGACGGGTGCGGTCGTCATGGCCGAGCTCGTGGATACGACACTTGCCGCCGACACCTACACAGACGTGCTGGCCATCGCCGAGTCGCTGAGCCGCCCTGGCGTCACGCTGCACGTCGCAGGCCCGGGCGCCATCAGCGGCTATCTGAGCCAGTACATTGATCAGGACGCCCGCAAACTGCAGCCGCTCGTGTTTGTCGTGGTGCTCGCGTTTATCTACTTCGCATTTCGCCGTGGCCGGGCGCTGCTGGGCCCGCTGATCGTGGTCGCGGGTTCGGCCGCAGGTGCACTCGGCATGATGGCCTGGCTCGGCGTACCCTACTTCGCGATCACCAATGCGTTGCCCGTGATCATTGTGGCGATCTCGGTCGCCGACTCGATTCACATCCTTTCCGCCTACTTTGCGTTGCGCGAACAAGAGCCCGAGATGGCGCGGCGTGAGTGCGTGATCCTGGCCATGTGCACCATGGCGCGGCCCATCACGTTGACGACGCTGACCACCATCGCGGGTTTTACAGGCATCGCACTCATGTCGATCATGCCGCCGATCACCTGGTTTGCCGTGTTCGCTGCCGTGGGCGTCGCGCTGGCCTGGCTGTTTTCGATGGTGGCGTTACCCAACGTGCTTTTGCTTGTCGACCCCGGTCGCAGCCCGGCGATGGCGCGTTGGTTGCAGCGCGGCTCGCGCACGGGCGGCGGGCAGCTGACTCGCTTCATGACCACCAACCCCGGTCGCCCGCTGGCGGTCATCGGTCTCATGCTGGGACTCGCCGTTGTTGCCGGCACGGGCGCCACACGCCTACAGATTGACCGCTCGCAGGTCGAGAATTTTGCGCCGGGCGAGGCCATCCGCGTGGCCGACGAGACACTGAACGAGCACTTCGCCGGCACCGCGTTTCTCGACATCATTGTCGAAGCCGACGCACCCATGGGTCTTGTCACCGTGGATGCCATGCAGCGCATGCGCGACCTGCAGGGATACCTCGAGTCGCTGCCCCACGTTCGCAAGACCGTATCGATTGTGGACTACGTCGCGCTGTTGCACGCCGCGCTCGACGAGCTGCCCGAAAACGACGTCGCCGCGCGCGTCCTGCCCGATGCCGACGCTCTGGTGGCAGAAACGCTCTTTACCTACGAGCTCAATGCCGATCCCGCCGACCTCGAGGAAGAGATTGACCGCGACTACCAGCACGCCCTCGTGCGCGGTGTCCTCAATGCCGATCGCTTCAGCCAGACGCGCGAGGTCGTGGAGTCTGTGCAGGCTTACATCGAAGCGAACTTCAGCGACGGGGTGCTGCGCGCCATGCTCGCCGGTGACGTCAACATCGGCTACCACTGGATGGAGAACCTGCGCGTCTCGCATTTCAAAGGCGTCGCGTTGTCGCTCGTGTTGGTCGTGCTCGTTTCGGCACTCGTCTTCCGCTCGATCACCTGCGGCATCGTGTCGGCGATTCCTGTCGTGTTTACCGTGGCCATGCTCTACGCCAGTATGGGATTCCTTGGGATCTACCTCGAGCCCGCGACTTCGATGTTTGCGGCCATCGCGCTCGGCGTCGGTATCGACTTTTCGATTCACCTCGTCGACGGTCTGCGCACGGCGCTGGGGGAACACGACGGCGATCTGCGTGCCGCCATGACGGCGTCACTGCCACCCGTAGCACGCGCCTGCTTCTTTAACTCGGCCGCACTTGGCGTGGGCTTCGCGGTACTCATGACGAGCGATCTGCCCACGCTCATGCGATTCGGGGGTCTCGTCGCACTGGCCGCGCTGACGAGCTATCTCGTGGCGCTTGTGTTTATTCCCGCCGTGTTCGCACTCAGGCAGCAGTGGTTTCTGCGTCCGGCACGCGAACCGGCGCGCGCCGCAAGCGCTGCGGTGCTCGTCGTACTGGGCGCTCTGGTTTCGACGGAGGCGGACGCCGAGACACTCGACGCGCAGGTGGTGGCCGAGCGCGTTGCAGATCGCGCCGACCACAACGCAAGCCGACGGCTCATGCACATGACACTGATCGACCGGAAAGGCCGGCGCGACGAACGCACAGCCGTGCTGCACAAACGCACCGACGACGCACGACGACGCACGCGCGTGACGTTCACGGCGCCACGCAAGTACGCCGAAATGGCGTTTCTCAGTGACGACCCCCTGCAGGGCGGCATCGCAACGCGCTGGATGTACCTGCCCGCCAGTGGTCGGGCACGGCGCATCCCCGCCACACGCCGTGGCCGCGCGTTTTTCGGCACAGACTTTTCCTACGCCGATATGCAGTCCGAGATCCGGTTCGAGCTCGATGAGTGGACGTTCTCAGGCGGCGAACAGATCGACGACGGGAAGCGGCTGCGCTACCGCCTGTCGGGCACGGCCGTCAGCACATCCGTCGCCCGTGCGCTCGGCTACGGCGCTTTCGAGGCCGAGATCGACGCCGCAACCTGGATCCCGATGCGGATCGAGTTCCGCGACCCGCGCGGCAAGCCGCTAAAGACCATCTCGGTTCGCGCCGTTTCTGAAATTGACGGCATCTGGACGCCGACAGAGATTGTAGCGACGCATCTACGGACCGGGCACACCACAGCCATCGCGTTTGAGGACATTCGAACCAACATCGCGCTCGACGGACAGCTGTTCGATGCGCAGGTGATGACGCGTGGTTTGGCCAGCCTGGATTTGGGAGGGCTGTGATGAAGCGCTTGATGCTGATGGCCATGCTGGCCACATCCGGGCTGGCGCAGGCGGACGCAAAGCAGACGTTTGCGCTCGACGCGTCGCTCGCCTATGGCCATGGCGCCGATGGCGCGGCGCGCATGCACAGCCTGCTTGAGGTTCGGCCCGAGTACACCTGGCAGTCGGACACGGGCAAGGCGTTTGTCACCTCGGCACGCCTGCGACTGGACGCCGATGATGACATCGAACCCGGCGCGCCCGGTTACGAAAGCTACTGGTCCGCAGGCCAGCCAATCGCGCTGGGCGATACCGGCAGCCTCGAGCTGCGTGACGCCTACCTGTCAGTGGATGTTGGCGCAGGTCAGCTTCGCTTCGGCAAGCAGCAAATCGTCTGGGGCAACCTTGACGGGCTGCGCGTGCTTGACGTGATCAACCCGCAAGACTTCCGCTACTTCATCATCGAGGACTTTGACGCCTCGCGACTAACGCTTTGGTCTGCGTATGCAGATGTCAGCCTCGGCGAGTGGCGCGCTGAATTCGCCGTCGTCCCCGATAGTTCCGGTCATGTGATCCCCGACGCTGGCGCCTGGTTCGAACTTCGTGCACCGCGATTCCGCTTCGGTGCGGCGCCCGGCGGTCCGGGGCTGCCCGTTGAGACCGTGCGGCCGCCCTCGGGCCTCGACGACACGGGATTTGGCGTACGGGTCACGCGGCAGGTGGGTACGGCGGCACTGAGTCTGGTCGCCTACAGCGGCCGCGACCCCGAGCCGCTGGGTCGCGTGACCGCCGGGCCGCAGGGACCGGTCGTGCAACGCGATCTCGAGCGCCGCGACACCCTTGGTATCAGTGCCGATATCGGGTTGGGCCCTGTCGTGCTGCGACTGGAGCATGCGCGCCACCCCGACCGGTTTTTCAACACGTCCGGTGTGGCAGGTCTCGACCGCGTGCGTCGCGATCAGGCACGTTCGGCGTTGGGGCTCGACGTCACTGGGCCGTTCGACACATTCATCAATATTCAGTATCTCGATGATCGTGTCAGCGATGCACCCATGGATCTGGTGCGGCCGAAGACGGATCGCCTGGCAACGGTGGCTTTGCGCAAAACGGTGGGATTCGACACCTGGGAGTTTCTCGCTCGCTGGTACCGCAGTTTCACTGACGGCGACAGCATGGCCACCTTGAGCGTTCAGCGCGCGCTCGGGGATCGCACGAGCATTCAGTTCGAAGCCGCGACGTTCCGCGGAACGGATACGGGACTGTTCGGGCAGTTCGTCGACCGCGACATGGCGACGCTGCGGCTCACCCACCGATTCCGCTGAGGGAACAGCATGCCGCGACTACGCAACGCGTGGCTTCGACCTGGCTTCGGGCGCCAGACGTTTGAACGCGTGACGGGCGGCGACACGAGCGTCGACGAGGCTTATGCGTTGCTTGCTTCGATAAGCTCGGCAATGCGGCCCCGTGCCTCGGACCAGGCGCGTTCCACAGAACGCACCGAAAGCGACAAGGCCTCCGCCGTTTCGGCAGTCGTGAAGCCTGCGAAGTAACGGCACTCGAAGACCTGCGCCTGGCGTGCGTTTTCGCGGGCCAACGTGTCGAGGAGTTCGTTGACCTGCAGCAGGAATTCGGCTTGCTCATGCGTGTCATCACCGACGACCGTTTCCATGAGCGTCACTTCATCCGCGGCGCGCTTGCCTGCCATGGCGTAACGCACCTCGTCGACGATGATCTGGCGCATGATCGTCGCGGCGAGCGCAAAGAACTGCCCGCGGTCTTCCGTGGTGAGTGCGCCGCCCGAGAGCAGCTTAAGGAAAGTCTCATGGACGAGCGTCGTGGCGCCCGTCGACCGGCTGTTGCGCGACCGGCTTCGCGCCAGCGCCTTGAGGTCGGGGTAAATCAGCTGTGCCAGCGCATTCAGCGCGCCAGCGTCACCCTCGCGGTGCGCGCGTAACAGGACGGTGACGGACCGGGGTTCGGACATGCTGCGGCGCCTGCGGGCGAGTTCTGGAAACTCCGATGCTACGGGCGCGTCGCGTGCATCGCCAGCTGAAGGTTCAGATGCCAATCACGCGGGTGAGACCGGCAAACAGGAACAGCGTGGTCGCCAATCCGGCGACGCTTGCGCTGCCCCACCGCAGCATGACGACAGTACGCCTGCGCTCGGCAACAATAACCGGAGCATCGGGCAAGCGACTGACTTCCTGCAGCAAGCGTGTTGTGGCACCCAGGCTCGTACTCGCAAGCGCTGCGGCCGCTTCGGCTTCGTAGCCCGCCGATCGCGCTTCGGCAGCGAGGTCTTCGCGGTGCGCGAACCACTCCTCGGCCATCCGGCGCGCGGCACGTCGCGGCATACCCTGCCGATAGAGCGCGTCGGCGAGTTGGCGCTGCTCAGGCGGGATCGACACGCGCCTCCCCCGACAGCGAAATGGCGTCCCGGATGCGTTCCCAGTCCGTCTCAAGCGTGGCCAGTCTTTTGCGGCCTTTCGCGGTCGCCGAGTAGTACACCCGTTCGCGGGCGCCCACCTTGCGACGGCGGGCCTTGAGTGCACCGGCCTTCTCCAGCGCGTACAGCGACGGGTAAATCACACCCTCGCCCAGCTTGATGGCCTCGCCCGTGACGAGCTGGATCTGACGGACGAGTTCATAGCCGTACATCTCGCGCTGCGACAACAGCCGCAAGAGTAAGAGTTCGGGCACGCCGGTCATGAAAGGCGGATTGGTTCTGGCCACGTCAGCTCCTGTGCAGTCTTCTCAAGATACCTAGAAGTAAAAAGCAAAGTCAATATTTACTTTTTGGTTCTAGGTATTTTAGCCTGTTACCTCGTGGTTAAAGGTAACAGGGAGAACCACCATGCGTGATTTTGCGATTGCGAGTGTTAGCGCGGCCACCGTCACAGCAGCGCTGCTCTTACTCATGACGGCACTGCTGGCCGACGGCTCCGTCTCCGTGATCCAGACCGTGCGACTGCCACCAACACTGACCGACACGGCCGTGCCCACGCCAACACCACCGCCGGAGCCCTTTGATCCCCCGGAGCCCATCGACGAGCCCGTGGCCGTGCCCACGGAGCGGCCCAGCCCCAGAAACCTGATCGACCCCATTGCCTTGCCAACAGTGGGCCCCGATGGCAACGGACCGCCCCGGCCGAGCCGGCCCGGCGACGGCATCGAAGACGGGATCGGCTTAGGCAACGGCGACGACGCACTCATCGAGCTTGTTAACGTCACGCCCATCTACCCCCAACGCATGCTGGCGCTGGGTGTCGAGGGTTTCGTCGACGTGCGCTATGACGTGAATGCGATGGGTCGAGCCGAGAACGTCGAGGTGACCTTCGCCACGCATCGGGGCTTCGAAAAGGCCGCCATCAAGGGGATTGAGCGCATTCGCTATCAGCCCCGCACGATCGACGGCAGAGCGGTGCCGGTTCGGGGCGTCGAGAAGCGCTTCAGTTTCAGTATCCGCGAGTAGGTGTGGCAGCGGTGCTGGGCCTCAGCCTGGAAAGGCCTCCCAGCGCCGCTTCACGCAAAACGGTCAAGGGGCACCGCGCTCGTAGATCCGCACCCAGTCAACAAGCATGCGCTGCGGGAATATCGCGTCGTCAATGGGACCACCCGCGCGGCCCCAGTAGCCACCCACAGCCACATTGAGGATCAGGTGGAACGGGTGGTCGTAAGGCCAGGCCTCCCAGCCTTCCCCTTCGTTCATGTAGGTGAAGTAGCGCACGTCATCCACAAAGATGTCGATGCGTTCCGGCGTCCACTCGAGTGAATAGGTGTGAAAGGCCTCGGCCACATCATCGTCGAGGATCCGGCCTTTGCGCTGTTCCCACTCGATCCAGTAGTAGGCCTTGTTGTGCACGGTGCCGTGCACGTGGCCCATCTCGTAACCCACGTGCTCGAGGATGTCGATCTCGCCCGAGTTCGGCCAGGCATCACAGTCCGCAGCGCCCTGCCAGTCATGTCCAGGCCCGCAGATCGTGGCGTACTTGAACGGGTCGGTAGGCAGCATCCAAATCGCCGCCCAGGTGCCCTGCCCGCGCGGCAGGCGTGCACGGATTTCGGCGCGGCCGTAAAGCATGTCGCCTTTGCCCGCGGTATGCACGCGCGCCGATGTGTAACGCGCATCGCCGTAGTCCTCGCGGTGCGCCTCAATCGTCAGGTAGCCATTCTCCACGCGGACGTTGCGGTCACGATCCGTGTAGGCCTGGTCTTCATCATTGACCTTGCGCGGATCCCAGATGTCGTAGTTCCACTTCTCGGGGTCAAGCGTGCCGTCCTTGTTGAACTCGTCGGACCAGACGAGCTTCCAGTTATCGTCGCGCGGCTGCACGCGATGTATCGCGATGCCGTGCAGTACTGGGACGCCCGCCGAGGCTTCGAATCGCAGCTCGAGCTCGCCCGTGTCGACGGCGACATCGGGTATCGTCACCGTGAGGTTTGAACGGATCTTGCCGTCGCGCGCGATCTTCACGTCGAGATCGCGGATGCGTTTCTCGCCATTGAAGAACACACTAAAGACGCGCTCACGGTCGTTGATGTCGTCAGGCTCGGCAAACTTGAGCGTCACGTCGTAACGGCCGTTGTCGACGGGCATCGCGAAACCTACATCACCATAACGGTAGGTCTGGTAGAGCTCGGGGTTCTGCGAACCCTTGATCTTGTCAGTGACGCCACGCTCGCCCGTGACGCGACCATCGTCTGCGATGTAGGGCGTGCCATCTTTTGCGGTGTAGGCGTCGCCACCCACGTTGACGGCGTAGACCAGTGTGTCTGCACCCGAACTGCTTGCGCCTGCCATGAGAATGATTGCACCCAGCCAGCGGCGCCCGAGCGCCCGTGTCCCGTTACCTGTCCACATTATTGGTCCCCCTTTTGGGGCCGATCAGGTCGACCCCCGCCGCGCAGTCTACGCACCTTGCAGTGCAACTTCAGCTAGGCTGACACGTCCAATACGACATCGAAATTGACTCGACGTAACCAATGAGCCTGATCGGCAATCTCTTCTTTTTCGTTTTTGGTGGCTTTGTCATCTTCGTGGGCTACGTGATCGGCGGCATCGTGATGTGCCTGACCATTGTCGGCATTCCGCTGGGCTTTCAGTGCTTCAAGCTGGCCGCCGGCGTACTGACGCCGTTCGGTCGCGAAGTAGTCGAGACGCAACCCCCGGGTGGCGCGTTAGCACTCATACTGAACATCATCTGGATCATACTGCCAGGCCTTGAACTGGCGATCATGCACCTGTTGTTGGCGCTGTTCTTCGCGCTGACGGTGGTAGGCTTGCCGTTAGCGGCGCAGCATATGAAGCTCGTCCCGCTGGCATTGCTGCCGTTCGGTCATCGAATCCGCGAGATTCGAGCGTGATGCGCCTGAATCCGTTGCCCGAGGCTCGACGAAGTGTGAACAGGTAGACTCCTCGCGTGGACTCCGTCTGCGCCACTCCCGGCCGGAGAATGACAATGACGAAAACAATCCCTTCTGCTGCCCGCGCGCTTGCACTATTTGCCGCTTGCATCCTTGCAGGCTGCGCCGCCCCGCGCACTGCGACACTGCCCGACGGTACGTTTGCATATCGCATCGACTGCGATGGCAACGCACGCGGTCTCAACCTCTGCCTTGAGAAAGCGGGCAAGAGCTGCGGCGCCCGCGGTTACACGATCGTGACGCCTGAAGGCCGCAAGGTCAGCACCAGCGATGCCGTTGATGGCGGCGCGCAGGCGCTATTCAAGGACTTCGAAGGGGATCGCAACAGTATCCTCATTCAGTGCGGCACCTGACGCACGGCTAACGACATAGCAGTGCTGCATCTCGGTCTTCCGGCCTGGGCGTTTCCGGGCTGGAAGGACCGCTACTTCTCTGATTCCCCAAGCCGGCTTGCGAGCTACGCGCAGGTGTTCGATACCGTAGAGGGCAACACGACCTTCTACCGCACGCCCGACGCGGACACGGTTGCGCGCTGGCGCGATGCCGTTCGCGGCACCGACTTTCGCTTCTGCCTCAAGCTGCCGCGCGAGGTCACCCACGAGTACCGTCCCGACCTGGGCGCGCTGTCGCGCTTCGTCGAAACCGTGTCGCCGGCGGCGCCGCACCTTGGGCCCTTGCTCGTGCAGTTCCCGGCAGACGTCGGGCCGCGAGACCTGGGCCGCATCGATGCCGTTCTCGCGCGGATCGAGCGTCGACTCGAGACCGCTGTGGAAGTGCGTCATCCCACGTTCTTTGAGCAGCCCGAACGGCTGCTGCCTCTGCTGGAACGCCATGGTGCCAGCAGGGTGTCACTCGACGCGCGCCCGCTACACCTGGGCGACATCGCGCACCCCGAAGTGCAGGCGGCGCTGCACAAGAAACCGGACCTGCCGCTGCTCGAAGACACGGTCGGTGACCGGGCTTTTGTGCGGCTCGTACTGCACCCCGACCACGACAGCAACGCGGCCTGGGTCGAGGAATGGGTGGCGCGGACTGCGGCCTGGCTCGAGGCGGGAATCGAGACCTGGATGATGATCCACTGCCCCAATAACCTGCACTGCCCGGAAATGGCCCGGGACTTCCATGAGCGGCTGTCCCAACGCGTTGCCCTGCCGGTTCTGCCAGGCTGGCCCACCCCGCAGCAGATGGCTCTCGTCTAGCCGAATCAACACCCTGTAGAGTTCGTGAATTCCGCGGGTGACAGCGTTGTCAATTTGCGCTGAAATAGGGCTATACTGCCTTCGGGGAACAAGGATCACGACTGTGATGCGCGAGGAGAACAGGGGGGCTCCGGCGCCGTTGGGGATAACGGCGTCGGACAATCGCGCCCCCGCTACATTTGTGCGAATTGGTGCAATGGTGGGTACGGCCTGGCTGATACTGGGCGGCACAGCCATGGCGCAACACTACGAGGGCCGGAGCCATTACGCGGCGCCGCTTGCTACCGCAGGCGTGGTCGTGGACGGCCTGGGCGACGATGCCGTATGGGCGGATGCCGAATGGCGCGACATCGACCAGCGCTGGCTGGGCCCGGAGTACACGCAAGAAGATTTCAGCGGGCGGTTCAAGATCGCCTGGGACGAGACCCAGATCTACCTGCTCGTCGAGATCACGGACGATATCCTCATCGATACCCATCGTGATCCGCTTGTGCAGTACTGGGACGACGACTGCCTGGAAATTTTCGTCGACGAGGACCACTCGGGCGGCGAACATCAGTACAACCACAATGCATTCGCCTACCACATGTCGCTCGACAACCAGGCCATCGATATCGGCACGGACGAGCGGGCGCGCGCCTACAACGATCACGCAACGAGCCACTGGCGGCAGACCGCCGACGGGCTGGTCTGGGAGGTCGCCATCCGGCTGTTCAGCGACGACTTCGTCGCCGACACCCCCGGGCAGGCGTCCGAACCGCTGAGCGCCGGCAAGATCATCGGTCTCATGGTCGCCTACTGCGACAACGACGGCAGCGAATTGCGTGAGAACTTTGTCGGTTCGGAGACCGTACCGTTCGGCCCGACCGACCGCGGCTGGATCGACGCCAACCTGTTTGGTGCTGTCGAGCTCGTTGGGGACCAATAGCAATGGCAACACAACACCCTTTCGCGATCGCAGAAACCGACCGTAGCGTGGCGGGCGACTTCGAAGACTTGCTCGGCGAGCGCCACTACGTCATCCGCAATGTGGATCGCATGGCACCGTTCTTCATGAGCGTCGTGTCGCACAACAACCACTGGTTGTTCGCATCGTCGAACGGCGGGCTTACAGCCGGTCGCGTGTCGGCGGATACCGCGTTGTTCCCTTACGTCACCGTGGACAAGATCCACGACAGCGCCACGCACACGGGCTGTCGGACACTCTTGCGCGTCACGCGCTCGGGCAGCACCACAGAGTGGCAGCCGTTCGATCCGCACCGCCACCCCGACGCGCCGATCCAACGCTCGCTTTACAAGCACGTGCTGGGCAACAGCGTGTGCTTCGAGGAGTCACACCAGGAGCTCGGGCTCGTCTTCCGCTACCGCTGGCAGTTCAGCGACCGCTTCGGCTTCATCCGCGAATGCTGGCTCGAGAACACGGGCGAGCGCAGCGTGGACGTGGCGCTGCTTGATGGCCTGCGCAACATCCTGCCGGCCGGCACGCCGCGCTTTGCGCAAACCAACACGAGCAACCTCGTCGACGCTTACAAGTGGACCGAGGTCGACGCCGAAACCGGGCTGGCCTGCTTCACGCTGTATTCGGCGATTACGGATCGCGCCGAGCCCGCAGAGTCGCTGCGCGCCAATACGGTGTTTTCTATTGGGCTCAACGACGCGACGCTGCTGCTCGGCGACGCGCAGCTCGATGCCTTCCGCTCAGGCCACGCGCTGGCGCCCGAGCGCCACACGCGGGGCGTGCGCGGTGACTACCTGGCGGCCACGTCACTGACACTGGCGCCCGGTGATACGCGACGCTGGTACTTCGTCTGCGACGTCGAGCAGGATCAGGCTGATGTCGTCGCCTTGCGCCGTGGTCTCAACGACACCGCAGCGATCGAGCGCGCCCTGGCCGAAGACGTCGTCGCGGGCAACGACTCGCTGGCGCGGCTCATGGCCAGTGCCGACGCCGTTCAGGCCGCCGCCGAAGAACCCGTGGCCGTCCACCACTACGCCAACGTGCTGTTCAACGTGCTGCGCGGTGGCATCTTCGATCACCACTACGACGTGTCCACGCGAGACTTCCGCCGCTCGCTCACAGGCTTCGACCGCGCGCTGGTTGCGCAACACGCGGACTGGCTCAAGAGCCTGCCCGACACACTCAGCATCTCGGCGCTGACCGAGGCTGTGGTCGCACGTGGCGACGCGCAGCTCGAACGCCTCACGCGCGAGTACCTGCCCATTCGCTTCGGACGCCGTCATGGCGACCCAAGCCGCCCTTGGAACCAGTTCGCCATCGAGCTGGAGGACGACCACGGTGAGCGCCTGCTCGCCTACCAGGGCAACTGGCGCGACATCTTCCAGAATTGGGAAGCGCTGGCGCTGTCCTACCCTGACTTCGTCGAAAACATGATCGCGAAGTTCGTGAACGCGTCCACGGTGGATGGCTACAACCCCTACCGCATTACGAACGAGGGCATCGACTGGGAAGTCGAGGAACCCGATGACCCCTGGAGCTACATTGGCTACTGGGGCGATCACCAGATCATCTACCTGCAGAAGCTGCTCGAGCTCTCGCAGCAGTTCCATCCCGAGCGCCTCGCAGACCTGCTGCACCGACCCGTGTTCTGCTACGCCAACGTGCCCTACCGGATCCGGCCATTCGCCGCCCTGCTTGACGACCCCAAGAACACGGTCGACTACGACGAAGCGCTGGCCGAGGTACTCGAGCAACGCGTCGCCGCACGTGGTGCCGACGGCAAGCTCGTGCTCGACGGCGATGACGCCGTATACCGCGTTACGTTGATCGAGAAGCTGTTGGTACCCCTGCTGGCAAAACTGGGCAATCTCGTGCCCGACGGCGGCATCTGGATGAACACCCAGCGCCCCGAGTGGAACGACGCCAACAACGCGCTTGTCGGCAACGGCGCCTCGATGGTCACGCTGTACTACCTGCGCCGCTACGTGACCTTTCTGCGCCGACTGTTCGCCGCGACCACAAGCTTCACGCTTTCGAGTGAGATCGATGTCTGGCTCGAGCAAACGGCCGATGCGCTCGCGGGCGCTCGCTCGCGCATGACGGGTACGCCCGTATCCGCCGAAGACCGCTTCCTGATCCTGCGCCGCCTCGGCGAGGCTTCAAGCCACTGCCGCGAAACGCTGTATGCCCAGGGCCAGTTCTCGGGCCAGGTGACGCGTCAGATCGACACCGTTAACCAGCTGCTCGACGACGCGCTGGTGGCTATCGACCACAGCATTGCGACCAACCGTCGCGACGACGGCATGTATCACGCCTACAACATTCTCGATATTCGCGAGGGCCAGGTGGGCGTGTCCCATCTGTATCCGATGCTCGAAGGCCAGGTCGCGGCGCTCAGCGCCGAAGCACTCGAGCCCAACGATGCCGTGACAATGCTCGACGCGTTGTTTGCGAGCACCGTGTACCGCGCTGACCAGACCTCGTTCCTGCTCTACCCGGACCGCGCGTTGCCCGATTTCCTTGACCGCAATTGCGTGACGCCTGACCGCCTTGCAGGGATCGCACTCGTCGACCACATGATCGACGCTGGCGACCGGCGTCTCATGGACCGCGACGTCGACGGCAACTACCGGTTCCATGCGGACCTCATCAATGCGGGCGCACTGGATGCACGATTCGACGAGCTCGCGCCTGAGTATGGTGATCTCGTTGACGCGGCGCGCACGCCCATTCACGGCATCTACGAAGCCATCTTTGGACACCGCGAATTCACGGGGCGCTCAGGCACGATGTTTGGTTTCGAAGGTCTGGGCAGCATCTACTGGCACATGGTGGCGAAGCTGCTGCTAGCCGTGCAGGAACGCTTTTTCGCAGCCGTCGATGATGAGGCGGATCCCGCCTCGTTGGCGGCGCTAGCAGCGCACTACTACCGCGTGCGCGAAGGCATCGGCTTCAACAAGACACCCGCTGAGTACGGCGCATTTCCGACGGATCCCTATTCGCACACGCCAGGCCATGGCGGCGCCAGCCAGCCCGGTATGACGGGGCAAGTTAAAGAAGAAATACTGACGCGCTTCGGCGAGCTCGGCTTGCGCATCCGTGACGGCGCCGCACGCTTCCAACCCGCACTGCTGCGCCCGCGCGAATTTCTGGGCCACGGCGGCGAGTTTAAGTTCCTCGACGTCCACGACGTGTGGCAGACGCTTGCGCGACCGCCTCGAAGCCTGGCCTACACGTGGTGCCAGGTTCCTGTCTTGTACGTCATCGACGACACAGCAACCGCCGCGATTACACTGACGCTTGCCGATCACAGCACACGTTCCATTGACGGGCTAACGCTGTCACGGCGTGACACGCAAGCCATCGCCGCGCGCGATGGCCAGGTCCGCCAGGTCACTGTGCGTGTTCCCGGCAACACACTGCGCCACGCCTGAATCCACGGCGTATTCGGAATACCCAACATGTCGAACCTCTATCAACGCAAGCTGGCGCTGGCCGGTCTTGATCCCTCCAAGTACACGCTTGATGAGCTTCGCGCCTTGGTGCGCAAGCTCTTGGAGCAGAAGATCCATGGCTTGTCCTTTAGCCCGTACGTTGCGGGACAGGGGCCGGGCACGGAGCTCAGTGAAGCGCAAATCCGTGAACGTCTGGCTGTCATTGAGGATCACGTCCACTGGATTCGGACATTTTCGTGCACCGATGGCCACGAGAAAATTCCCGCCATCGCGGCAGAGAAAGGCATTAAGTCCATGGTCGGCGTCTGGCTCGACGACGACCGCGACAAGAATGCGGAAGAGATTCGAAACGCTATTGTGATCGCCAATGCTGGCCATGCGGCCATCATCGGCGTCGGCAACGAAGTCCTGCTGCGCGGCGAACTCACCGCCGACGAACTTGTGGCCTACATCGAGCAGGTTAAGGCTGCGGTCCCCGGCGACGTCCAAGTAGGCTACGTCGATGCGTACTTCGAGTTTGAAGACCACCCGTCGATTGCTGCTGCGTGCGACGTGATTTTGGCCAACTGCTATCCCTTCTGGGAAGGCTGCCCGGCAGACCATGCGCTGCTGTACATGAAAGAGATGTACCGCCGTGCGCAGCGCGCTGCCAACGGCAAGCCGGTCATCGTCAGCGAGACGGGCTGGCCCAATGTCGGAACACCGACGGACGGCGCGGAACCGTCATTGGAGAATGCCATCCGCTATCTGCTCAACACCTACCGTTGGGCTGAAGAAGACGGTGTGGACATCATCTACTTCTCGGCCTTCGATGAGGCCTGGAAAGTCGGTGCCGAAGGCGACGTGGGTGCCTACTGGGGACTCTGGGATGCTGACGGCAATCCCAAGTACAGCTGACGCCTCAGCGGACAAACCGAACGCGATCCACGTATATTGTGACGGGCGATCGTCGACCGGTTAACGCCACGACAAACCCAACGCTCAGGCTGGAAAGATCCTTGCCGTCGAGAGGTACCTCATAGCGTTGCCAGGAATCGGAAAGCGTGATGTTGTCGACTTCCACGATGGCGCTGTCTGGATACGGGCGATCCGTTCCCAGCAAACCGACTCCAAATTTCACGGTCTCTCCGCCCCAGGCACCCCGCGCCCAAACCTCAAGTGCGCGCGCACCCGTCAGATCGTAGCCACCATCGATGTCACCCCAATTGTTGGCGGGGTTTTGCCAGGCCACAGCCACCCAGCCGTAGGTGCCCTCATAGCGGAACCTGAGCGCGTGCTCGCCCGAGTACGGATTACTGCTGTCGCGGTCATCGAGGGTCAAGGCCTCGGTATTGCCCATCCACCCCGATGGGGCCCATGGCATGGCCTCGAAACTGTCCTCATACACATAGACCGGCATGCGAGTGCGTACCTCGCCTTCAACGCGAAGCGGCACATTGGCGGTTGCCGCATTGCCCTGGCCGTCGTCCGCATAAGCGAACAGGCGATACCCACCCGGCTCTTCGGGCATCGCGACGACAACACTGCCGCCATCGCTCGATACGATGGCACCGTCAACGGGAATCGGTTGCGCACGAAGGTCACCACCCGTTAAGTAGTCGCCGGTCTCTGGCAGCAGCACCCAGCGCACTGCAACATCGTCTTCATCGGCGTCAGTCACCGCAACCCGGGCGGCGAGCTGGGTGCCGGGTGCTACCGATACGTCGCCGTCGACGGTGATATCGCTAATGGCGGGTGCACGATTGGCAGCGGGCGCTCCCCCCCAGAGGGCGGTCATGGCCTCAACCGCCGCAAGCCGTGCGCCATCCGGCAAGAACATGCCGAACCACGTTGATGTGCCTTCCACCTTGTGGCTCCACAGGAAGACATAGCCGCCCAGAGCCTGATTTGGGTTCTCGAGAATGCCCAGACGGTAGCTGCGCGTGTAGGCCGCCGCCTTTTTGGTACTCGTTAACTCGAATGGTGCACCCCATTCCGTGGTCGCGGTCTCCCAGGTGCCCGGTGGTCCAAACTCCGTCACGATGTAGGGCTTTGTGGCGCCGGCATCGGCCAGGCGTTGCGGCAAAGACGTGGAGCCGCCGTAGCTATTGATACCGTGAATATCGATCGCGCTCGCAACCTCATGCACGTACCGAACCCGCTCGCCGCCAATGTCGGCGGTCACGGTCATTGTGGGATGATTCGGATCGAGCGTTTTGACAAGCGACGCGGCTTCATTCACCGCGGCCCAGATGCGGGGATTATCGCCCGCTTCAAAGCCTTCCATTTCGTTGCCGATGCCCCAGAGTAGAACCGCGGGGTGATCGCGGTATCGGAGCACGGTGTCGCGAACACGTTGCAACTGCTCGGCGACAAGCGATTTGTCGTTGTAGTCAAAACCGTGCCGCTCGTGGCCCAGCCAGATGCCGACGGTTACCGTGAGACCACGTTCATGTGCCGCATCGAGCAGTGGACCAATATCGTCCGAGCCCCAGGTACGGATCGAGTTGGCGCCTGCCGCTGCCAACAAGTCGATGTCCCCGTCGCCGCCGGCGCCCTTAATGAAGTAAGGCTGGCCAC
This sequence comes from uncultured Gammaproteobacteria bacterium, assembly GCA_937899415.1. Lineage (GTDB taxonomy): Bacteria > Pseudomonadota > Gammaproteobacteria > Steroidobacterales > Woeseiaceae > CALBPI01. Next base: position 54,633 of record CALBPI010000083.1, read on the forward strand.
CGCGAAGCAGTGACCAGCCTTGTTCTGTTTCGACCAGCTCGACGGGGATCGGTCCGTCCGCATCTGTTTGTGCGTCCTGCGCGCTACAGGGCGCGGTACTGATAGCTACCAGAGCACCGACAGTGAGTAGCCACCGGCGCACGAGCTGAACCGGCGCGTTAGCCGCCGTTCGCGAAGACAAAACCGTCCAAGCCACCCGGTGTAGAGGGCGGAACGTAGGTGAAGCCCCAGTCACCCAGCAATGACAACACGAGAATCGGGTCGCCCGGGACGAGTCGCGTGAAGCCGGTGGCGCCCGTACGGAACAGGTAGTCCGCTGTGAGCTCGTTTAGCGTCACGGGAAACGGCACGGGATCGTTAGTCGGGCTCACCGAGGTGCAGCAGGTAAAGAACACAACCGAGCCGAAGAAATTGTCGAGCACCGAACGGTACGCCTTAAGTGCCTGCTCCTGGATCAGCGGATCGCTGTTCGCGTCGAACAGCTCGTGCAGTGCCACCGCCGTAAAGAACTGGTTCTCGCCCGACGGGCGGCGTGCCAGCGCGGTTGCCCAGAAGTAGAAACGAGCTTTGGCTCCGGTCGGTCCTTGCGGAATCGTTGCAATGAGATCGAATTTTCCAGGTGCTTGCGGATCGTTTTCGTTGAACTCGGGCACCGAAATTGTCGTAAACGGGTTCTCAGGGTCCTCAAGAACGCAGGTCTCGAGATTGATACCCACATCGGCACAAGCCAGGTTGAGCAGCGTGTCGGTCGGCAAAATTACAGCGTTGAACGGCGTGCCGTCGCTATCGTCGGGCTCACCCGAACAGCCTGCGCCCAAAAGGGCCAACGTCATGATCAGCGCGCCGGTAATGCGATTGTAGTTACGCATAGTGATTATCCTCGGTCAGATCGCCCGGCGATCAGAAATTGAACTGAAAGTAGGCGATGCCCTGGAAGATGAAGTCGTTATTACCATCCAGGAATTCATCATCGGGCGAGTTCTCATCATTGGTTCGCGCCAGGATACGAACGCCAATCTTGGTCGAGTAGCGGTCGTCCAGACGCTGATCCATGAGGTAGGAGTAGTCGATCTTGTACTGCTCCGGGAAGGTGATGTTGAACTGACGCTCAAAGTCATACGGACCCCAGGAGTCCTTCTTGAACCAACCCTCAATGACATGGCGTTCGTTTATGACCGCCTTACCCGTAATTCCCCAAAAGTCGCGTGTACCGCCGTCCGGGTCACCCGTCGACTGATCGAAGCCGCGCTCCAGATTCAGGACGTAACGGTTTCCGTTGCGATTGAATACCATGCGACTGGACGCGCGCCAAACGTCTTCTTCGGGCAGCCCAACACCAAACGAAGCGTTACTGTTGGTTGGCACAAAGAAGAACAGATTCGCATCCGTGGGGGTCGGGAAGGACGTGTAGTTCAACCCAATGTTAAACGCGAAACTCGCGTCTTCCCGGTAGTCGTTATCCCATTGGTAAAACGGCGTGGCGCCGGTCGGGTCCCACGTGACAAAAACCTCTGCCGAACGCGCCTCGCGATTATCGAGAACGGCGAACGGATCGGAATCGCGATCACGTGCATTGATGCCGGGGTTCAAGACACCACCAGGCAATATGGCAGCCGGGATGTTCGGGTTAGCGTGCACGAGGTTATCCCGGTAGAGCACTCGCGGGAACACCATGAGATTACCGAAGTTCATCATCATGCCTGCTTCGTACTGCTGCTTGTTACCCAGACCCGAGTAGGGTAGTCGCGTACCAAACTCGCGCAGCGGCCCGCCGCTCGATTCGGCAACGAGACCTGCGTACTCGGCAGCCACGTATGACAGCGTCCCAAGAAGCGGGAACGAGAATTTGGCTTTGACACCCAGCGTGTCTTCGAAGTCGATTTCGTCGACAAAGATCGTGCCGTCATCGAACCGGTCGTAGACCTCATCAACTCGCTCTGGTGCTGAGATGATGCCGCCAACCTCGAGCTTCATGGGACCGAATCGCTTGTCCATGTACAAGGT
>CALBPI010000084.1 GCA_937899415.1 uncultured Gammaproteobacteria bacterium
GCGTGAACAAACCTGAGTAGGTGGCCGGGTTGAAACGCGGCGTGCGCCCGATGGGGCTTTGGCTGATGTCGATGACGCGGTCGAACTGCTTGAGCCCCTGGATCGACCCATGCACTGCGATGTCGTGGCTCGCACGGTTGATGGTGTTGGCCGCGGCCGGGTAGAGCGTCGCGTTGATGAGCGTCGACTTGCCGCTGCCTGACACGCCCGTGACACAAGTGAGTACGCCACTCGGGATGTCGACATCGACCTGCTTTAGGTTATTGCCCGCGGCGCCGCGAATCTGGATCGGCTCGCCGTCGGACAGCGCGCGCCGCGCCGGCACCGCGATGATCTCGCGGCCTGACAGGAACTTGCCGGTGAGCGACGCGTCGTTGCGCATGATTTCTTCAGGCGTACCGCTGGCGACGATCTCGCCGCCGTGCACGCCAGCGCCCGGTCCCAGGTCGACGACATGGTCGGCCGCGCGAATCGCGTCCTCGTCGTGTTCGACGACGATGACGGTGTTGCCAATGTCGCGCAGGTGCTGGAGCGTGCCCAGCAAACGTTCGTTGTCGCGCTGGTGCAGGCCGATCGACGGTTCGTCGAGGATGTACATGACGCCGACGAGGCCCGAGCCGATCTGGCTGGCGAGCCGGATACGTTGCGCCTCGCCGCCGGACAACGTCTCGGCGCGCCGGTCGAGCGTCAGGTAGCTCAAACCCACGTCGTCGAGGAAGCCCAGTCGGCTCGCAATCTCTTTGACGATGCGGCTTGCCACCTCGCCGCGCCAGCCGTCGAGTTCCATGGTCTCGAAGAACTGCCGCGCGCGTGCAATCGACATGGCCGTGAGTTCGGGTAGCGTGTGCTCGGCCACAAACACATTGCGGGCCGCCTTGTTGAGACGCGCGCCGCCGCAGTCCGGGCAGGTCTGCACGTTGAGGTAGCGCGTGAGCTCTTCGCGCACGGCCTGCGATTCCGTTTCGCGGTAGCGCCGCTCGAGATTCGGGATGATGCCTTCGAACGCATGGCGACGCGTGACCACCTCGCCGTCGCCCGAGGTGTAGCGGAATTCGATTTTCTTGCGGCCGCTGCCGTAGAGCACGACCTGGCGCTGCTTGTCCGTGAGCGAGTTGAAGGGCGCCTCGACGTCGAAGCCGAAGTGTTCGCCCAGGCTCTGGATGATGCCGAAGTAATAGGTCGTGCGCCGGTCCCAGCCGCGGATCGCGCCGCCCGCAAGCGACAGCTCGTCGTTCAGGATCACACGCTCGGGATCGAAGAACTGTTTGACGCCCAGGCCGTCACAGGTGGGGCAGGCACCGGCCGGGTTGTTGAACGAAAACAGCCGCGGCTCGAGTTCCGTAATGCTGTAGCCGCAGACGGGGCAGGCGAATCGGTCCGAGAACACGAGCTCATCGCCGTTGGGGCCAGGTACTGTGGCCGTGCCCGCCGCACCCAGGTCCGTCTTGGCGTCCATGGGTGCGATGCGTGCGGCGCCGTCGCCTAGCTTGAGCGCCGTTTCGAAGGACTCGGCCAGGCGTTGCTGGATGTCGTCGCGCACCTTGAAGCGGTCGACGACGGCTTCGATGGTGTGCCGCTTCTTCGCATCGAGCTCGGGCGCCTCGCCCAGCGACACGACCTCGCCATCGATGCGCGCGCGCACGAAGCCCTGCGCCTGCAGCTCGCGCAGCACAGCCTGGTGCTCACCCTTGCGGTCGCTGATGACGGGCGCCAGCAGCATGAGCCGCGTGCCTTCGGTTAGCGTCAGCACCTGATCGACCATCTGGCTCACGTTCTGCGCGTCGAGCACCTCGCTGTGATCGGGGCAGCGCGGGATCCCCGCCCGGGCGAACAACAGGCGCAGGTAGTCGTAGATTTCGGTGACGGTGCCCACGGTCGAGCGCGGGTTGTGCGAGGTCGACTTCTGCTCGATCGAAATCGCGGGCGACAGCCCCTCGATGTGATCGAGGTCGGGCTTTTCCATCATCGAAAGAAACTGTCGGGCGTAGGCTGATAGCGACTCGACGTAGCGCCGCTGGCCTTCGGCGTAAATGGTGTCGAACGCGAGCGAGGACTTGCCCGAGCCGCTCAGGCCCGTCATGACAATGAGCTGCTCGCGGGGCAAACGCAGGTCGAGATTCTTGAGGTTGTGCGTACGCGCGCCTCGAAGTTCGATGTAGCGGTGCATGTGCGACCCGGCCGGAGCGGAACAACCTGCTAATATACGCCGCCTCGCGCTGACCGCGCAAAGCACTTCTCACCTTGGCACATGACACCGCGACAGCGACGCGCACGCGTCTACGCTCTGACGAACTCGGCTTTACTGCGCGCCTGAGCGGTATCGCGATTTCGCGCTTGCTGGGCCTGTTCATGGTGCTGCCTGTCATGGCGCTCTGGGCTGACGGTTTGCCCGGCGCCACGCCGCTGCTTGTCGGCGTCGCTGTGGGCGGCTACGGCGTCACGCAGGCCTTGCTGCAGATACCCTACGGCGTGTTGTCGGATCGTTTGGGCCGCAAGCCCGTGGCCGCCATCGGCTTGGCCGTGTTCCTGCTCGGCAGCGCCGTCGCCGCGGGCGCCGAGGGCATCTGGGGTGTGATCGTCGGACGACTGCTGCAGGGCGCGGGTGCCGTGTCCGCGACGCTGTCTGCCTGGCTTGCCGACCGCACGCGCGACGAAGTGCGTACGCCGGCCATGGCCATTTTCGGTGCAGCCATCGGTGCCTCGTTCCTGCTCGCGCTTGTGCTGGGTCCGTTGCTGGCCGCGGCTGTCGGTGTACGCGGCCTGTTTTGGTTGTCCGCCGGCTTCGGTGGGCTAGCCGTTTTGCTCGTGCTGACGGCGCCCGGATCAACGCCCGCAGCGCCGAGCGGTCCGCGCGACTGGTCGGGCGTCATGCGCCCCGATCTGCTGGCCATGGACGGCGCGATACTGGTGCTGCACGCCGCGCTCACAGCCTTTTTTGTCCTGGCGCCGTATCTACTCATCAACGAGATCACGCTGCCCGAGCACCGGCACTGGCAGGTGTACACAGTCACGCTCGCAGCGGCATTACCCATTGCCATTCCGCTCATCATGCGAGACGGGCGCGAAGGCAGCCGGTACATGCTGCTGGCGCTGGCTCTGCTTGCCGGTGGCTTCATTCTGATTGCGGCGGGCCGCAGCCTCTGGCTGTTCGGCGCGGGCTGCACGCTGTTTTTCGCGGGCTTCAGCTATCTCGAGGCCGCGCTGCCGGCGGCCATGTCGCGGCGCGCGCCGGCCGAGCAGCGTGGTGCGGCCCTGGGTTTGTTCTCGAGTAGCCAGTTCTTTGGTGCCTTTGTCGGTGGTACGGCTGCGGGCGCCATCGTGGGCACCTTGGGTGCCGTGGCAGGCGCTATGGGTGTGGCGGCCGTGCTGGGTGGCTGGCTGCTGCTGGCGGCCTTCAATTCCCAGTCGAAACACGCCGATTAGCGCTGGCAATTGGCCCGCCAGCATTTACAATCTAGGGTCGCTTCACGCAGTTTTTCAGGGGTTTTTCCATGGCGCGCGGTATCAACAAGGTCATTCTCGTCGGCAACCTGGGCCAGGACCCGGAGACGCGCTACATGCCCAGCGGGGGCGCGGTGACGAACCTGCGCATCGCCACGAGCGAAAGCTGGAAAGATAAGCAATCGGGCGAGCAGCAGGAGCGCACGGAATGGCACAGCGTGGCCATGTTCAACCGCCTGGCCGAGATCGCTGCTGAGTACCTGCGCAAGGGCTCGCAGGTCTACATCGAAGGCAAGCTGCGCACGCGCAAGTGGCAGGACAAGGAAGGCCGCGACCGCTACACGACGGAAGTCATCGCCGACGAAATGCAGATGCTGGGTGGCCGCGGTGGCGCAGGCTCGCCTATGGCCGGCGGCGGCGGTGGTGGCCAGCAGCGCCCGCAGAGCGCACCGGCGTCGCAGCCCGCGGCGGCCGTCAACGACTTCGACGACGACATCCCGTTCTAAGGGTCTTTCGTTGTCGAACGCTGCAAAAAAGCCCGCCCTGGTGCGCGCTTTTTTGTGGGCGTCTTGTAGTGTGTTCCTCTTGGCGCTGTCGAGTGGGGTGTCAGCGACGGATTTTCGCCAACGCGTAGACGACATCGTCGCGACACCGCAGCAGTACGATGGAGAGATCATTGACAGTCTCGTTGATCTCGGCGTGGAGGCCGTTCCAGCGATTGGCGATGCGTTACTCCGATCCGACTATGCGTTTCCCCTGGTATTTGTCATTGCCCTGGGTGAACTCGGTCACCCTGACGCGTCATCGTGGCTCATCGCCTATCTGGACCGTCGCCCTGCGTTGTTCGTCAATGATTCACGGGCGTTAAGCGTACTCGACTCGCTGGGAAAGACGCGGGGTGAGCAGGCTCGGGCACGTCTCGAACACGTGTTTAGCACGCAGGACTATCACATCGACGCGCGGTTGCTTGCCGCTCAGAGCTTGCAGGCGTTTGAGGGCACAACGGCACGAGATGCGGCCGCGCTGTTTCTTGATCAGTCCTACCGAGAGGCACATTCGGGCGACCCGGCACACGCGCTCGATATAGGTTCGCGTAGGCACTTGTTCGAAGCGCTGATGTCAACCGACACGCCGCTGTCCTATGAGGTTGCGGTCGCTGCCATGCGGGGCGACAGTGAGCTGGGCTGGGCGATGGCGCCGGTTGTGGCGCGTGTGAGCCGCGAAGGTCGTGAAGATGGTTGGGCACTGTTAGCAGAAGTCGCCAGTAGCGCTGACGCTTATGACCCCTACTATCGTTTGGCCGCGGCCCATGCCTTAGTCGAGGCGGGCGTCGCGTCCGCCTGGTTGTCGCACGAGGTAGGCGAGACGCTGGTTACCGAGATGTCAGCACCCCACTGGCCGGATGATCTGCGCGCCAAAGCGCGCGCGGTGGCTAAGGCCACCGCTCGATCGGAGCATTAGGATCTGCTGCAAGGATCAGCTAGGTGCCAGGATTCTCGATGACAAAGCCGTTGGCGCTTTGATCGGTGGCGAAAATCATCCTGCGTTCGATTAGGCCGGGCGAATCGATGCGATCGTACACATTTCTCGATAGCACCTGGCCTTCCGACGCATCGGCGACCGCCTGAACGTAGGACTCCAGTGCCTCCTGGTTCGGACCATAGATGCGCAGCGCGCACACCTTCTCGCCGCTGGCGAGGCTGTCCACAGCATTCCCGTGGGCGCCCGTCCTCGTTTAAAACAGCGGCAGCAATGCGTCCTGGCGCTCAAGCCCCACGAGATCGCTGTCCATCGCTCCGATGAGCTCATCAAAATGCAGGTGATCCATGAGCGTATTCGTCATTTCGAAACGCATGCCGTTTTCGGACAGCACGAGGGCTTGCTCGGCACCCGCGCCCAGGCTTCGGATGGTGGCCAGTGTCTCGGGGACCGCGGGGTCTGATGACGACGTCTCGGCAACAGCGGCCAAGGTGTCGACAGATTCCGGTTGCGAGACGGTGGGCGGTGTCGCTTGCGTTGGTGTCATCGCAACCGGCTTCGCGGGTTGGGCAATGGGTGCTGATGCGGCTTCCGGTCTCTCGTACCACGCGAACGCAACAAGGGCCGCTATGGCAACGCCCGCGAAGAGAAACGGAAGCCTGGGTGTACCCATCGATCCCTCCCGCAGCGAGCCTGACCAGACGTTTCCGGCGATAGCCCGCAGCCTATGCTGAAGGCTACACTAGCTTCCGGGACGAGGAGAGCGAGATGGCGAAAGTAACCGGCCTGGGCGGCGTGTTTTTCAAGAGCCCCGACCCCGAGGCGCTCTGCGCGTGGTACGCCGAGCACTTGGGCATGACGATTGGACCCGACTTCAACGGTGCCGTGTTCCATGCGAACACGCAGCCGAGTGAGGGCTACTCGGTCTGGAGTCCCTTCAAGGACGACACGACGTACTTCGCGCCTTCCGACCAGGCCTTCATGATCAATCTCATCGTCGACGATCTCGACGGAGCGCTCGCGCAGGTGGCTGCGGCCGGTGCCACGCTGCACGGCGAGCCCGAGCGCAGCGAGTTCGGTGCCTTCGGTTGGTTCACCGACCCAGCCGGCAACAAGGTCGAGCTGTGGCAGCCCGACGGTGGCGATGCAGCCGAGTCGTAGCAGGGCACTTGGGTTAGCGCTGGTCGGCCTGGCACTCGTGGCAGCACCAACGCAGGCGTCGGAACCGCCGGCACAGCCTGAAGTGGGTGGGACGGTGGTCTTGCTACACGGCCTCGCACGCAGCGCCAAGTCGATGCGGCGCATGGCGTCGTCGCTCGAGTCGACGGGCTACGCCGTGTGCAACATCGACTACCCGTCCACGGATCACGCCATCGAGGTGTTGGCCAAAGACCATGTGTTGCCCGCCATCGAAACCTGCGTGGCCGACGCGGAGCCCGTGCATTTCGTCACGCATTCCATGGGTGGCATCATCGTGCGCTACCTCGCCACACTCGATACGGCGCCTGTCATTGGTCGCGTCGTCATGCTGGGACCGCCTAACGCCGGCAGCGAGGTCGTCGACCGCATTGGCGACTGGGCTGCATTTGACAAGCTCAATGGCCCTGCCGGGCAGCAACTGGGCACCGATGCCGAGAGCCTGCCCAATCAGCTTGGGCCCGCGACCTTTGAGGTCGGCGTCATCGCGGGGCGGCGTTCGATCAACTGGATCAATTCGACAATGATCGACGGGCGCGATGACGGCAAGGTGTCAGTCAAGAGCGCGCAGCTCGAAGGTATGGCCGATTTCCTGATCCTGCCCGTGACGCACCCGATGATGATGCGCAGCCGACGTGTGATTCGGGAGACGCAACACTTCCTGCAGCACGGCAAATTTGGAGCCGAGGGCGAGTAGGGCATGACGACGCTGACCGACTACGGTGCGATCGATCACGCCACGTTTCAGGACAGCGTGATGGGTGGAGATCAGCCGGCACTCATGCGCGGTCTTGTTGCGGACTGGCCGCTCGTCGTGGCCGCTGGCGATGCCGAGTCATTCACGCGCGCCGTCGTGGCCGGCGATGCCGCGCATCGTGTGCAGGCCTTTGTCGCCGCGCCTGACGTTGGCGGGCGCTACTTCTACAACGACAATTTCACGGGTTTCAATTTCGAGCGTCGGCAGATGGCGTTAGGCGCGTTGTTCGAGCGTGTGTACGCGCTGCGCGACAATGACAATCCCGAGGGTATATACGCGGGCGCGATTCCGCTGACGGGGCCTATGGCCCGCGTCGCCAACGCATTATCCATGCCGCTGCTCGACGGCATCGACGACCGACTCGTGTCGCTCTGGTTCGGCAACCGCGGCCAGACCGCGATTCACTGGGACTTGCCGCAGAACATTGCCTGCGTCGTGGCTGGCAAGCGGCGCTTCACGTTGTTCCCACCCGACCAGCTCGAGAATCTCTACATGGGGCCTGTCGACGTGACGCTGGCCGGTCAGCCTGTGAGTCTGGTTGATCCGCTGAAGCCGGATCTCGAACGCTTCCCGCGGTACGCAGACGCGGAGAAGTACAAAATCGTCGCGACACTTGAGCCCGGTGACGCGCTGTATTTGCCGAGCCTCTGGTTTCACCACGTCGAGTCTCTGGAACCCGTCGGCGCGCTCGTCAATTACTGGTGGCGCGACGCGGCGGCACACATGGTCACGCCCTTGTTCACGCTGCTGCACGCCATGCTCACGCTCAAGGACCTGCCGGAGAACGAGCTCACCAACTGGCGCCGCCTGTTCGACCACTACGTGTTCGAGCGGGATGCAGACCCGCTCGCCCACCTGCCCGAGCACGCGCGCGGGTTCCTCGGCGAGACCACACCAGAACGCGCGCAGAGACTGCGAGCCTTTCTGGCCCGCAGCCTCGGCGTGCGACCGCGTTAACCCGGCGACGCTGGCTCTCGCAGCACCACCGGCCCAGGCCTACACGGCATCGGCCTCGTAAGAGATGCGCGCAACGCGCTCTCCCTGACCGTCCACTGTCACGGCGCCCAGTCCTATCTCCCCCAAAACGCGAGGTGCGATAACCGCATGTTTCGCAGCAGTGTTCGGTTGGTGGCTGAAGGGACTCGCTAAGCAACCTGCCTGTTACAAGGAGTACCGCCATGTCTCGATGTCACCACGGGATGGTCGAGGGCCGCGGCTGCGCGCACCTCAAACTGGGCCACTTCGGCCGACTGTTCCCCCACCTGGAACCGCTTTTTTCACACGACTCGCTACTCGAAGCGCTGGGAAAGCCCGGCGGGATCATGGACGGCGACCGCACACCCGATAGCAATATCCCCGCCGGCTATACGTTTTTCGCGCAGTTCGTCGACCACGACGTCACGCTCGACACGAAGACCAAGCTCGACAGCGATCAGGTCCAGGACCCCAACAAGGTCCCAAACTTTCGCTCGCCAAGCCTCGACCTCGATTGCGTGTACGGCTTCGGTCCGGAGGCCTCGGCGCACCTTTACGAAGGCAGCACCGAGAAGGTCATCACGGGCACGGCCGCCAATCCCGAAGATCTCGCACGCGCCAAGGACGGCACCGCACTCATCGGTGATCCGCGCAACGACGAGAACATCTTTGTCAACCAGATGCACAACCTGTTCATCAAGCTGCACAACAAGTTCATCGACTCGGGCTACGAGTTTGAGGAAGCGCAGCGCGAGAGCCGCTACCACTACCAGTACATCGTGCTGCACGATTTCCTGAAGCGGGTTTGCGACCCCGTGATCTACAAGTTTGCGCTGGAGCGTCTTTACCGGCGCGAGTTCCCGCTCTGCTACGAGCCCGACGACCACGGCGGCTTGTTTATGCCCGTCGAGTTCAGTGTGGCGGCCTACCGGTTTGGCCATTCGATGGTGCGCAGCCAGTACCGCGTTCGCAATACGGCCAGCGGCCGGATCCGTCGCGTCGAACTCTTCGACGAAACGCTCATGGCGGGCGGCTTCACGGCGCTGCCGCCCGAGATCACGCTCGACTGGCGCTTGCTGCTCGACATTGACGGCTCACGCCCCGATGCGAGCAAGGCGGTCGACGCGCGGCTGGCCACGGAGCTCAACAACCTGCCGTTCCTTGAGGCCGGTGAACCGAACCCGAATCGCCGCTCACTGGCGTTTCGCAACCTGCTGCGCGGACGCAGCCTGGGCCTGCCCTCGGGACAGGCCGTGGCCGAGGCACTCGCGGACTGCGGCTACCCGATCGAGCCCGAAGTGCTGTCGCTGCCCGCGCGTCGCTTCCCGGGCGTCGGTGCGTTGTCGGCCAAGGACAAGCACGCGCTGCAGCACGAGACGCCGCTGTTCTTCTATCTGCTGGCTGAGGGTGGCGACAACGATCACCTGGGCCCGACGGGCAGCGCGATCCTCATGGAGGTCTTCGGCGGCATGCTGACCTTCTGTAAGGGCACATTCCTCAGTGATCTGTCCTGGTCGCCTGACAACGACATTGTCTCGTCGGATCACAACCTGACGCTGGGTGACATCGCGCGCTACGTGTCAAGCTGACCTGCACCGGCCCCGGGGTGCTGCTTTGCCCGGGGCCGGTTTCTTGCGAGGCCCCCGCTGCGTTAAACTGGCGTGATGTCCGGAAAGCTCTACATCAGTACCTACGGCTGCCAGATGAACGAGTACGACTCGTCCAAGATGGCGGACGTGCTCGCCGAGTCGCACGGCATGACGCTTACGCAAACGCCCGAAGAGGCCGATGTGCTGCTCGTGAACACCTGCTCGATTCGTGAGAAGGCTGCCGAGAAGGTGTTCTCGGAGCTCGGCCGCTGGAAGCCCTACAAGCTCGCCAAGCCCGGCACGCTCATTGGCGTGGGTGGTTGTGTCGCGAGCCAGGAAGGCGAGGCCATCACCAAGCGCGCGCCGTTCGTGGACATCGTGTTTGGCCCGCAGACGCTGCACCGTCTGCCGGAGCTCGTGGAATCGGCGCGTGCCGATAAGAAGAGCGTCGTCGACATCTCGTTCCCGGAGATCGAGAAGTTTGATCGGCTGCCAGAGCCGCGCGCCGAAGGGCCGACGGCCTTCGTGTCGGTCATGGAAGGCTGCAGCAAGTACTGCTCGTTCTGCGTGGTGCCTTACACGCGCGGCGAAGAAATCAGCCGGCCATTTGACGACGTGATCGTCGAATGCGCACAACTGGCCGAGAAGGGCGTCCGCGAAATCAACCTGCTTGGGCAAAACGTCAATGCCTACCGCGGCCCCATGTACGGTGGCGAGCTGTCGGATCTCGCGACGCTGATTCACTACGTGGCACAGATCGACGGGATCGAACGTATCCGCTTTACGACCTCACACCCCGTCGAGTTCACGGACAGCCTCATCGAGGCCTACGCCAACGTGCCCAAGCTTGCGAACTACCTGCACCTGCCCGTGCAATCCGGGTCCGACCGCACGCTGGCGCGCATGAAGCGTGGGCACACGGCGCTCGAGTACAAGCAGAAGATCCGCAAGCTGCGCGAAGCGCGCCCGGATATCAGCTTGTCGTCGGATTTCATCGTGGGCTTTCCTGGTGAAACCGATCGCGACTTTGAAGCAACGATGAACCTGATTGCGGACATCGGCTTCGATCAGTCCTTCAGCTTCATCTATTCGGCGCGCCCCGGTACACCCGCGGCGGCGCTGCCCGACGAAGTGCCCATGGCCGTCAAGAAAGAACGCCTCAAGCTGTTGCAGCAACGCATCATTCAACAGGCCGCGGCAATCAGTCGCGGCATGGTGGGTCGCGTCGAACGCGTGCTGGTCGAAAAGCCCTCGCGCAAGGATCCCAACCAGCTCTCGGGTCGCACCGAGAATATGCGCTGGGTCAATTTTGACGGGCCGGCCTCACTCATCGGCGATTTCGCCGATGTGGTCATTACCGAAGCGTTGCCCAACTCGCTGCGCGGCCGGCTTGTGACGGATACAGCTGAGGCCGTGTGACCAGACGCGTGGATGCCTTGAGTGTGCTGGATTTCGGTGCGGTGACCCATTTTGGGGCTTGGCGAGGCGCGATTCGTGGCGTAGGCTCAGGCTTCCCTGGCAGGAAACTCAAGGTGCGCGAGACACTTTGACCGACGTCACAGTCAGCCGCGATCTGGTACTCGAGCCCGAGGACAATGCCCGGCTCGCCAACTTAAGCGGCCAATTCGACGAACATCTCCGCCAGATCGAGCGCAGGCTCGATATCGAAATCGCTAACCGCGGTAATCACTTCAGAGTCGTCGGCGCAGAAAGCGCCGCTCGCAAAGGCGAGCACGTGTTGCGTCAGCTGTTTGAGCTGACCAATCGCGAGCGCCTCGATCCCGAACACATCCACATTTGCCTACAGGAGTCAGGTATGCAGCCAGCCCCCGGTGACAAACCGAATCTTGCCGTCGCAGACGCGCCAGACGAACTCGTTATTCGAACCCGTCGCAAACTGATTCGGCCCCGAGGCGGCAACCAGCATGGCTACCTGGCGCACATCCGTGCCAACGACTTGTCGTTTGGTATCGGCCCCGCGGGCACGGGCAAGACCTACCTGGCCGTCGCGGCTGCGGTTGAGGCGCTCGAAACCGATCGCGTGCGTCGCATCGTGCTCGTACGTCCCGCCGTCGAGGCCGGCGAACGTCTGGGCTTCCTGCCGGGCGACCTGACACAAAAGGTCGACCCGTACTTGCGCCCGATGTACGACGCGCTCTACGAAATGATGGGCTACGAAACCGTCGGCAAGCTGCTCGAACGCAATATCATCGAGGTGGCGCCGCTCGCCTTCATGCGTGGCCGGTCGCTCAATGAGTCGTTCATCATTCTCGATGAAGCGCAGAACACAACCGTGGCGCAGATGAAGATGTTCCTGACGCGCATTGGCTTCGGTTCAACGGCCGTGGTCACGGGTGACGTGACCCAGATCGACTTGCCCGCGGGCCAGCTTTCGGGGCTCAAGCACGTGTTGCGGGTGTTATCCGAAGTGCCCGGCGTGGGCATGTCTCAGTTTGGTGCGAAGGATGTGGTCCGCCACCCGCTCGTGCAGAAGATTGTCGACGCCTACGACACGTTCGAGCGGGACGCCCACGAGGACTGATGGCGGCGACACTGGGCGTCAACGTCCTCAAGACAGACACCAACGATGGCGTCCCCGACGACGCCTTTCTGCATCGCGCCGCGGTGACCGCCGCGGCGGCGGCAGAGGCCGATCAGGCCGGCTTTTCGGGTCCGCGCGAGGTCGCCATCAGCATCGTGGCCGTTGACGAAAGTCAGGCGCTCAACGCGCAGTGGCGGGACAAGGACACGCCGCCCAACGTGCTCGCCTTTCCGGCCCCGGACATGCCCGGCCCGCCTGGCGCACCGGTTCCCGCGGGCGATATCGTGATTTGTGCGGAGATTGTAAGCCGCGAGGCCCGGGACCAGGGCAAGGCGCCTGCGGCACATTGGGCGCACATGGTCGTGCATGGGACCTTGCATCTCATGGGTTACGACCATATTGAGGAAGAAGATGCCGCGGTCATGGAGGCCGCGGAGCGTCGGGCGCTGGCCGCGCTGGGATTCGAGGATCCCTACGCGGTTCACGATACCTGATGGTTTTTGTTGCTATTATCGAGTTCCAGAACGGACTCCCACACCGGAATGAGCGAAGACAAACCTCCGAGTAGGCCGGGCTCGACAGCGGGCGTCTGGCAGCGTTTGCTGGCAGTGTTTCGTAGCGAGCCCCGCACACGCGAAGAAGTCCTCGAGATGATCGAGGAAGCCGGCGAACAGCTGCTGTTCGACGAGGACGAGCGGTCCATGCTTACGGGCGTTCTGGAAGTCTCCGAGACCCAGGTTCGCGACGTCATGGTGCCCCGCTCGCAGATGGTGGTACTCGAGGACGGCGTACCGTTTGGTGAGATTCTCAAGACCATCATTGACTCGGGCCACTCCCGCTTCCCGCTGCATGGCGGCGAGCGCGACGAGATCATCGGCATTCTGCTCGCCAAGGACCTGCTCAATTGCCTGGGCGCACCCATGGACCAGCCGCTCGATGTGTCGCGCTGGCTGCGGCCTGTCGTATTCATCCCCGAGACCAAGCGACTCAATACGCTGCTCAAGGAATTCCGGGCCAGCCACAATCACATGGCCGTCGTCGTCGACGAGTACGGTGGTGTGTCGGGGCTGCTCACGATCGAGGACGTGCTCGAGGAAATCGTCGGCGAGATCGACGACGAGCACGACCCCGAGGAAGATGCCTGGATCCGGCCTGACGGAGAACGCGACGGTGAGCCCTTATACGCCGTGCGCGCGCTAACCCGCATCGACGAGTTCAACGAGTACTTCTCGTCTGAGCTCACCGACGAGCAGTACGACACCGTAGGTGGCCTGGTTATGTGCGAGCTCGGCCGAATGCCGCGGCGCGGCGAAGTCATCGAGCACGGCGGCTTCCGCTTCGTCGTGGTCCGCGCCGACCGGCGCCGCATTGACCTGTTGCAAGTGATGCGCGCCGGCAATGTCGCCGACGACGCAGCCTGAATCCCGCAGCGCTTCGCCGCGACCCTGGCGTGATGCGCGCCTGGGCATCGCGCTCGTGTTGGGCGCGTTGCTGCCGCTGGGTTTCGCGCCATTCGAGTTTTGGTGGCTGCTGCCGATCGTGGTCGCCGCGCAGGCGCTGACCTGGATTGATCTCGCGCCGCGGCGCGCCTATCGCGTGGGTTTTGGCTTTGGTTCCGGTGCGTTTCTTGCGGGCACCTACTGGCTCTACCACTCCATTGTCATCATTGGCAAAGTGCCGCTGCCCTTAGCACTCGTTCTCATGCTGGGGCTCGTCGCGATCATGGCGCTCTACTACGGCGGTGTGGCCGGGGTCGTGACGCACTTTGCGCGCGGTCGGGTGTTGCCGGCCGTACTGGTGTTGCCGGGCGCCTGGGTGTTCTTCGAGTGGGGGCGTGGCTGGGTGCTGTCAGGTTTTCCCTGGCTGTCGCTGGGTTACGCATTGCCGGAGTCGGCCATGGCCGGTTACCTGCCGCTTGTGGGTGTGTACGGCGGAACGCTGGCGCTCGCGGGCGTGGGTGCCGCGTTGCTGGGTGCCGTGAGATTCCGGAAGCCGCTTGAACGAGCGCTGTCGGTGGCGAGTGCGGCGGCCATTGTGTTGATCGGTCTCGCCACGGCGCGCGTGGATTGGGTGACGCCTGGCGACCGTACGGTGTCTGCAAGCATTGGCCAACTCGGACTCGACCAGCGCCTCAAGTGGACGCAGGAAGTGTTCAACGAGACGCTCAACTGGTACGCAAATTTCGTGACGGAGGAGCGCGGCGCGGACGTGCTTGTGATGCCCGAGGCGGCGATCCCGAGCGTCGCAGATCGCGTCACGGTGTATCTCGACCAACTGGGGTCCACTGCGGGTGCCTCGGGCGGCACGCTGCTGCTCGGCATCCTGCGACGGGACGAGGCGGGTGTGTACAACGCGCTGGGCGCCTTCGAGGGCCGCGGGCGCAGCTGGTACGACAAACGCCACCTCGTGCCGTTTGGCGAATTCTTTCCCGTCCCGGCATTCGTGCGAGAGTGGATGCGGCTGCGCGACCTGCCGTACTCAGACATTGCGCAAGGGCAAGCCAACCCGGAGCCGCTCATGGCCGCGGGCCTGCCGATCGCCACGAGCATCTGTTACGAGGACGCCTATCCTGCTGAGCAACTCGGGTTCTTCCCGGATGCGGCATTCATCGTCAACGTGAGCAACGACGGCTGGTTCGGCGACTCCATCGCGCCCTGGCAGCACCTGCAAATCGCGCGGACGCGTTCTGCGGAGTCGCAACGCTGGCAATTGCGCGCCACGAACACGGGCGTCACGGCCATCATCGACGGTCGTGGGCGGATCGTGGATCAGGCGCCCGCTTTCGAGCCTGCTGTGCTTCGCGGCACGATTGAGACCGTCTCGGGGCACACGCCGTACACGCAGCTCGGCAACCTGCCGGCCTTGACTCTGAGCCTGGTGCTCATTGCGCTGGGCGCGGCGCTCGGTCGCCGGGGCTGAGCGGGCTTCCAACGCCGCAGCAAGGCTGTATCCTTGCCGGTTTAGCGACTAAAGACCGGCCGCAGGCCATGAGCAAGCAATACCATCCCAAGGACATCGAGCCGCAGGTTCAGCGCCACTGGCGCGAGCGGGGCACCTTCGAGGTCGATGAGACCGAGGGCGTTGACCCGTACTACTGCCTGACTATGTTCCCGTACCCCAGCGGCAAGCTGCACATGGGTCACGTGCGTGTGTTCACGATCTCGGATGTGGTGGCGCGTTACCACCGCATGCAGGGCAAGCACGTGCTACAGCCCATGGGATGGGATGCGTTTGGGATGCCCGCGGAGAACGCGGCCATCCAGAACCAGGTGCCGCCGGCGCAATGGACCTACGACAACATCGGTTACATGCGTGGCCAGATGGACTCGCTGGGCCTGGGTTACGACTGGCGCCGCGAAGTCACGACCTGTCGGCCCGAGTACTACCGCTGGGAGCAGTGGCTGTTCACGAAGCTCTTCGAGAAGGGGCTCGTCTACCGCAAGAGTTCGGTCGTCAACTGGGACCCCGTGGACAACACGGTGCTGGCCAACGAGCAGGTCATCGACGGGCGTGGCTGGCGCTCGGGCGCGCTCGTGGAGCGGCGCGAGATTCCGCAGTGGTTCATGAAAATCACGGACTACGCCGATGAGCTGCTCGAGAGCCTCGACAAGCTCGATGGCTGGCCCGAGTCCGTAAAGACGATGCAGCGCAACTGGATCGGCCGGTCGGAAGGCGTCGAAATCGCGTTTGACATCGAAGACGGCTACGCGGACACGCTCGCCGACACCGACGGTAAGCTGCGCGTGTTCACGACGCGGCCCGATACGCTCTACGGTGTGACCTATATGGCCGTTGCGGCAGAGCACCCGCTGGCCACGCGCGCCGCTGCGTCGAACCCGGATCTCGCTGCGTTCATCGAGGAGTGCCGCCAGGGCGGTGCTGCCGAGGCTGAGGTCGAGACCATGGAAAAGAAGGGGATGGCGCTCGGCATCGATGCGATCCATCCGCTCACGGGCGAGCGTGTGCCTGTCTGGGCTGCCAACTTTGTGCTCATGTCGTACGGCACGGGCGCCGTCATGGGCGTGCCCGGCCACGACCAGCGCGACTGGGAGTTCGCGACACAGTGCGGCCTGACCATCAAGCAGGTCATCGGTGCGTTGCCCGGCGATACCGTCGATCTCTCGAAAGAGGCCTATCTCGGCAAAGGCACGACCGTGAACTCGGGCGAGTTCGACGGGCTCGAGTTCCAGGCCGCCTTCGATGCCATCGCGGATCGGCTTGTGGCCGATGGTAATGGCACACGTACGATCAACTATCGCTTGCGTGACTGGGGCGTTTCCCGTCAGCGCTACTGGGGCGCGCCCATCCCGATCATCTATTGCGACGATTGCGGTGCGGTGCCCGTCCCTGAGGCGGATCTGCCGGTCGTGCTGCCCGAGGACGTCGTGGTCAGCGGGACCGGGTCGCCGCTCAAGGACATGCCGGAGTTCGTGGACGTCGTGTGTCCGAAGTGCGGCAAGCCTGCGAAGCGCGAGACCGACACGTTCGATACGTTCGTGGAGTCGTCCTGGTACTACGCGCGCTACGCCTCCTTCGACGCTGATTCGGCCATGCTCGATGACCGCGTCAACTATTGGCTGCCCGTCAACCAGTACATCGGTGGCGTTGAGCACGCGATCCTGCACCTCTTGTACGCGCGCTTCTTCCACAAGGTCATGCGCGACCTGGACCTCGTGCCCGGTGACGAGCCGTTCACCAACCTGCTCACGCAGGGCATGGTCAACAAGGACGGCAGCAAGATGTCCAAGTCCAAGGGCAACACCGTTGACCCGCAGGGCATGGTGGACGAGTACGGTGCCGACACGGTGCGCCTGTTCATGATGTTCACGGCGCCGCCCGAGCAGGCGCTCGAGTGGTCTGATGACGGCGTGGCCGGTGCATTCCGATTCCTGCGTCGCCTCTGGCGCGTCGTGCACGAGCATCTCGATGCCGGTCATGA
This sequence comes from uncultured Gammaproteobacteria bacterium, assembly GCA_937899415.1. Classification (GTDB taxonomy): domain Bacteria; phylum Pseudomonadota; class Gammaproteobacteria; order Steroidobacterales; family Woeseiaceae; genus CALBPI01. Next base: position 16,920 of record CALBPI010000084.1, read on the forward strand.
CGCCGTGGGCGATTTCGAGGGCCTGCCGTCCGGCCTCAAGGACCTGCGCCGCAAGACGCATGAGGTCATCGCGAAGGTGTCCGACGATGTCGGTCGGCGCTACACGTTCAACACCGCCATTGCGGGTGTCATGGAGCTCGTCAACGCCGTGACCGCCACGGATGTGACCGACGACCGCGGCCACGCCGTACGACAGGAAGCGCTTGAGACGGGTGTGTTGCTGTTGTCGCCCATCGTGCCGCACATCACGCACGCACTCTGGCAGGCGTTGGGGCACGAAACAGCTGTCGTCGATGAGCGCTGGCCGAGCGTCGACGAGGGCGCGCTCGTGAAGGACGCGATCGAGCTTGTCGTGCAGGTCAACGGCAAGCTGCGCGCGCGGCTCGAAGTGCCGGCCGATGCCGACAAGGGGGCGCTTGAGGCCGCCGCGCTCGCCGATACCCACGTGCAGTCTTTCATCGGTGACAAGGCAGTTCGGCGCGTCATCGTCGTACCCGGCAAGCTCGTCAATGTCGTGGTCTAGCGCACTTCAGCGTGGCGCGTTGCTGGCGCTGCTGCTCGCACTGGCGGGTTGCGGCTTCCAGCTTGCGGGCCAGCAGTCGTTGCCTTCGGGATTCGAGACGATCGCGGTCGACATCGAGGACACCCGCAGCGATGTCTACCTGGCACTCGAGCGTGCGCTGGCGGCGCAGGGTGTGCGCATTGACCGCGACTCACCCAACCGGCTTGCGATCAGCGACACTGAGACGGGTCAGCGCGTGTTGTCCGTCTCGGCGCGCAACATTCCGCGTGAATTCGAGGTGTTCTACACGATCAGTTACAGCTTCCGGCGTGACCGCGAGCTGTTGCTCGAGCGCCCTGCCGTAACGCTCACGCGCGACTACATCTGGGATGAGACCCAGGTGCTCGGCAAGCTCCGCGAAGAACGACGGCTGCGCGCACTCATTGTCGACGACCTCGTCGACATCATCCTGCGCCAGATCGCGTCGGTGGCCTGATGCTCACGATCGGCGCGCTGGCCGACCGGCAGGCGCTTCGGCACGCGCTCGACGACTGGCTCACGCGTCATGGCCTGGCGCTTGTCCATCATCACCCGGATGATGCGCTGCCCGGCAGCTACTGGGGTGCGCCAGAGGCCGGTGTTCGGGGCGCGACGCTTCATGTGCGTGACGACACACCGCTGCACTCGCTGCTGCATGAGGCTTGCCACGTAGTCTGTTCGCGGGCCGCGGGCCGCGGTAACTTTGATCGCAATGCCGGCGGAGACGACGCCGAGGAGACGGCCGTTTGCGCGCTGCAGTTGCTGGTTGCAGAAGCGCTGCCTGGTCTGGGTTGGCGGCGGCTCGCGCGTGATATGGATGCGTGGGGCTATCGCTTCGTTGTCGGCAGCACGACCGCATGGTTTCGACGGGATGTCGTGGACGCGCGTTCATGGCTCGTGCGACGCGGTCTCACCCCGGCAGGTTGCGCATGACAACGCGTCGCTTGCTTGCGTATGTCGCCGGACTCGCGCTGATGACATTCGCGCTGGTCGCCATCGAGCGCTTCACCGAAACGGGGCTCCGAATGCTTGTGGCAAGTCCTTTGGCCGCAACGCTCGGGACCAGCGAGTACTCGGTTGTTGAGTGGCTGCAAATCGTGCTGTTGGTTGTAGTTGCGGGCTTGTCCTGGTGGGCGGCGCAGCTGTCACGTATCCAGCGTACCCTGGCGACGCTGGGATTCGCCGTCGCGTGCGCCGCGATCATCCGTGAGTTCGACCTGTTTCTCGATCGCTTTCTCTTCGATCACGCCTGGCAACTGCTCGTCGCAATCGTCGGCGTTGCTGCCATTGTTTCGGCTGTCCGACATCGGCGCGCGCTGGTTGCGGGTTGGACGCGTGCGCTCGGCGAACCCGGCCTTGGTCTCATTGTCCTCGGCATCAGCATCGTGACGGTGTTCGCCAACGCGCTCGGCAACGAAGGCCTGTGGCAATCGCTCATGGGCGACGACTATGTGCGCGTCGCCAAGGTCGCAACCGAAGAGCTCACAGAGCTTGCGGGTTACTGGCTCTGGCTCGTCGGACAGATCGAATTCACGCTCAGTTGCAAGACGCAGCACCGCGTGTCGCGCGACGGGTCGGACCGGCGGCGCAGTGAGCGCCGACGGCGGCGCGACAAGTCACGCGGCCCGGGTGGATTCACTAAATGAGAATTATTATCATTTCTGCTGGCAAGCCGGTTCGGCATGGGGATACCAGACATGAATCGTAAAATAGTAAGTATGGTCGTAGCCGCGCTCGTGGCAGGGCTTGCAGGTTGCGGCCAGAAAGAGCCTGCGGCGACGGAGCCTGCCGACACCGCCGCGCTGGCGCCCCCGGAACCGACTGCCGAAACCGAGGCGCACGGCGATATCGGCTCGCAGCCGCTGCCGTTGCGTCTGGCTTTCATGTCCGGACACGTTGAAGCCGGGCTTGCGTTGTACAAAGCGGGCGCGCCTGAAATGGCGGCCAAGCACCTGCTGCACCCGGTCTCGGAAAGCTACGCTGAGGAACGAGCGGGCCTCGATGCTCTGGGCTTCGATCCGGCCCTGTTTGAGACCGTATCGACGGCACTCGAAGCCGGTCGCACGGCCGACGACGTTGCAGCACAATTGGCGGCTGCAGAGGCGCACCTCGCCGAAATTGCAGATCGCGCGGGCGGCGATGCCGCAGAGATCATCGCGTTTCTCATGGACACCGTCATTGATGAGTATGGCGAAGGCGTCGCAGACGGTGTGGTCGTGAATGCGGGTGAGTACCAGGACGCGTTTGGGTTCACGGTCGTGGCAATTCAACGGGTACCGGGTTTGCCTGATGCGCAGCAGGGGCCGGTGCTAGAGGCGCTCGAGGCGTTACGCGGATTGTGGCCCGAGGCGCCTCTGCCGCCCGAGCTCGCATCCCCCGTGGCGGATGTGAACGCGGCGGCAGAGAAGGTAGCCGCACTCGTTGCGTCGTCACCCTGATCGCGTTGTAACGCTGCCGCCGGGAATCCGGCGGCGTTGTCTCACGCCCCGAACGGACCGTTGAGACTGACGATGGCGATATTGAGCACGGTTGCGAAGGTCACCCAACCCAAATAGGGCGCCAACAGCCAGCGTGAGATTGGTGCAAGTGCGCCAACTGCGAGCATGATCGACAACACGGAAAGCCAGAGCGCGACGGCATCGAACACCGCCAGGTCGGGTCGCTGGATAAAAAAGAACAAATAGCTCCAGCCCAGGTTGAACCCGATATTGATGGCAAACAGCGTCACGACGAGCGTGCGCGCCTTGCCCGGCGCGGCTGCCCGCCAAAGTCGATGGGCGGCGTAGGCGGATAGCAGGAAGATCGTGGTCCAGGCCGGGCCAAACAGCCAGTCGGGCGGCTGAAATTCGGGCTTCTCGAGCGCGCGGTACCAGGGGCCCAACGGCGTGAGCCGGCCACCCAACGCGCCCGTGGAAAAGGCAACTGCGAGCGCCACCCACAGCGAGGGCGCGCGCAGCGATTGGGCGAAGGTCACCTTGGCGCCAAACCTACGAGGTGGGCCAGATCCTTAAAGAAGATCCGCACGTGCGCGACCGGTTTGGCGCGCACGAGCTTCTTGTTCATGTAGGCCTCCCACGTCAGGTGCTGGACGTCGGGGTCGCGGCAGATCTTCACGAATTTTTCGCGCCGCTTGTCACTCGAGTACCAAAATTTCTGCAGGATGCCGAGAATGAAAAACACGCGGCCGTGCGCTTTACGGAATCGCTTGCGAGCCAGTCGCAGTGCGCGAGCGTCGCCTGTGTCGAGCGCCTCGGATACAGCCTCTGCAGCGAAGCGACCCGTGCACATCGCGTAGTAGATACCTTCGCCTGACGCCGGCGCGACGACGCCGGCAGCGTCGCCTGCAACCACGACGTCGCGGCCGTTGTCCCAGCGTTTGAGCGGCCGCAACGGGATCGGTGCCCCTTCGGTGCGAACCGTTTCCGCGCCGGAGAGTCCCGCCCGGTCGCGAAGCATCGAGGTGGCTGCACGCAGTGAATAACCCTGGTTCGCCGTACCCATGCCGATACTCGTTCGTTCACCGTGCGGAAACACCCAGCCGTAGAAGTCTGGCGAGACATCGCCCTGGTAGTACACGTCGCACCGCGTCGGTTCGAAATCACCCGTACCGCGCTCCGGCGATTTTACAATTTCGTGGTAGGCGAACACGTGCGGAATCTTGTCGGCACCGGGAATGCACTGGCGTGCGACCCGGGAACGCGCTCCGTCGGCGCCGATCACGTAGTTCGCACGTACCTCGCAGGTGTCGCCGGTGGCGTTGTCCCGATAGCGCACGATCGCGCCTTCATCGGTCGAGGTGACCTTCTGGAACATGGCATCGATACGGGTCGCACCCGCATCGGCGGCACGCTGGCGCAGCCACTCGTCGAAGACTTCGCGGTCCACCATGCCAACCCACCCGCCGACGCTCATGTCGACCTTTTCATTGGCGGGTGAAATCATTCTCGCGTCGGTGACCTTCGCTTCGAGCTGAGAGTCAGGAATGTTGAATTCGCGCACGAGCACCGGCGGCACCGCGCCGCCGCAAGGCTTGATGCGGCCCCGACGGTCCAGCAACAGAACGGTTCGGCCTGCTGTGGCTAAATCGTGTGCCGCAGTGGCGCCTGTGGGGCCGCCGCCGACGACGATGACGTCATAGTGGTTCATGTGCCGCATCTCCCCGCGGATCGATGAGCGCCGCCGCAGCTGCACTCGTAGTGTTCTGATTCGGCCGGCGCCGACTGATGTGCGCGGCCAGAATGGCGGCCGAGACGAAGAGCGCGGCCTGTGCTGCAAAGACGAGTGAATAGGCGATGCTGACCTCACCGGTCGCAAACCGGATGATGTCGATCGCGACAGTTCCGAGGATACCGCCGAGTCCGAACGCGATCGCCTGGGCTGCGCCCCACACACCCATACGGACGCCATCACGACCGCGGCTGCCTTCACTAACGAGATGCATCATGCTGCCGATGGCGGCCACCGCGAATACACCGTTCGCCGCCCCCAATGCAAACACGTTAGCGGCCAGCGGCCAGCCAGGTCCGACCTGCCCCGATAACGCCAGGCTGGCGAGCAGCACGGCTGACATCAGGCAGCCGCCGATCATGCACTGGCGCAGGGCGCCGGGCGCGCGTGCCCCGATGATAGCCACGGCGATCATGCCGATGAGCACACCGCCGTGTTGCAGGCCGCCCAGCTGTGTCGAGTCGCCGGGCGTGAAACCAAATACCGCACCGGCGAAGGGTTCGAGCACAAGGTCTTGCGCGCTGTAGGCCAGCATCGAAATGAACACGAACAAGCCGAAGCGTCGCGTGTGTCGCTCGGCGAGGACCTCGCGTACGGCTGCCATGAACGCACCCGGTTTCTGTGATGCATCGGATGCAGGTGCGGCGACGCCCGAACGGGGTTCGATGCCCCATACGGCGACGATTGTCACGGTCAGTGCGATCGCAGCGACCGCTGCGGTGACTGCGAGCAGGCGCTGCATGGAAAACGGATCGAGCAGTGCGCCGGCGACCCCAGCGGTGACGGCGAAGCCCGTGATCATCATGAGCCAGGTGATTGTCGCTGCGGGTGCGCGGCGGTTCGGCGTTGTGAGTGCTGCCAGCAGCACCAGTAATGAGGTCCCGGCGGCACCGACACCAGCACCGATGAGCGAAAACGCCACCACGGCGAGCGCGATACCCGCCACGGTGTGGTCCGCCATGATTAGTGTGGCCAGACTGGCGAGAACGCCGCCCGCGCCGAGCACCGCGATTCCGCCGATAATCCAGGGTGTGCGCCGACCACCGACGTCGGAACCATGACCGAAGCGTGGGCGCATGATCTGGATCATGTAGTGCAGTGCCACCAGAGCGCCGGGCAGGGCCGCGAGCAGGCCGAGCTCGACGACCATGACGCGATTGAGCGTTGATGTCGTCAGCACGACGATGGCGCCCAGGGCAGTTTGCACGAAGCCAAGCCGGACGATACCGAGCCACCCCAGCCCCGTACCGGCCGTATTCACACGAGCCCCCTCAGTGCGAATGCGGTGATCATCATGCCGCTGACGTACAGGACGATCCCCGTGCCGTTGTACCAGGGTGCAAATCGTTCGGGGTCACTGAGCAGCCGCGGCATGAGCACGATCTGGCCCATCAGGACACCGAACACGGCTAAGGCATGGGTCGGCTGTTGCCATTGCAACAGCAGACTGACGACGACCATCTGCGGCACCGCCATCACGATACAGGCCAGCCGTGCAGCGCGATCCGGGCCCATGGCTGCGGGCAGAGACCGAAGTCCCATGGCACGGTCGCCGGCAATCGACTTGAAGTCGTTGAGTGTCATGATGCCGTGCGCACCCAGACCGTACAGCAGGGCGATCGCGATCAGGCCGGGCTCAGGCAGGCTGCCGGTCATGGCGGCCGCGGCTGTGAACCACGGTAAAGACTCGTAGCACAGGCCGACCGCCGCATTGCCCCACCAGCCGTTACGCTTGAGGCGGAAGGGTGGTGCGCTGTACGCCCAGGCCAGGGCAAGACCGAGAGCGCTAGCGACGAATACCCAGGTGCCAAGCATGGCAGCCAACAGCATCGACAGCACCGACCATCCCACGGCCATGTGCAGCCCCATTCTTCCCGGGATACGTCCCGACGGAATCGGTCTTTCAGGTTGATTGAGTGCGTCGACGTGGCGGTCGAACCAGTCGTTCACGATCTGGCTGGTACCGCAGAGGAACGGGCCTGCCAGGAGTACGCCGCCGATGAGGAACTGCAGACGACTCGTGACGACGACACCCGACGCGATCACACCGCAGGCAAAAGCCCACATCGGCGGAAACCAGGTGACGGGTTTCAGCAGCTCGATGACGGACAGCCAAAAGGGCGGCTGTCCCAGGCGGGCGACGCGAATCTCAGGCATACCTCAAAGGTAGCCCGCGACCCGGCAGGCGTCAATCTAAATTGACAGCATTTCGTCAGTTATGATTGACACCGTGGTGCCAACTGACAGGGAATGCAGGAATCGGACAGTCGAAGTGTCAGGATTTCTTGTCAGAATCGTCGCCGGCGAGCCCGTAACGACGCAATTTGACGTAGAGGCTCTGGCGGCTGAGCCCCAGCATTTCTGCCGCCGACGCACGGTTGCCGCCTGTGGTGCGCAACGCCGCCTCGATGCAGAGTCGCTCGAGGATGTCGGTGGTTTCACGGATGAGCTCTTTCAGGGGAACGCGACCCACGAGCTCGGTCATCTGTTCCACGGAACGCGGTAGAGAGCTTTCGGCCTCGATGCGTTTGGCAGCCTCGACGGGCCGCAAAGACTGGCGCAGCACAAAGCCATAGCGCGCCTCGCCTTGTGCCTCGAAGGCAACGGCCGACAGGTCTACATCGACGGGCTGTCCGTACTCGACATTCACGACCGTCGAGAACTGTCGCAACGAGCCGTGCTGTTGCAGGTTCTTGCGAATGACATTGATATCGACGCCGGGGCGGCCGATCCACTGGTCGAGCGGCTGCTCGCGCAACTGCGCTTCAGACGCCACCTGACACAGATCGGTAAAGGCGCTGTTCGCTGACTGGATTTGACCCGCAGCGTCCGTAATCACGAGCGCGTCGGGCGTGTCTTCCGCCAGCGCGAGCAACAGACGTTCATGTACGTCGCGATTGCCTTCGCTGGCCACGCCTTCATCGGTGAGCCGCAACATGAGTAGTCGTGTCGACTCGCGCAACAGCGGCACGGCCGCAATCTTCACGTCAGCTTCGCGTCCGGCAAGCGTCGCTGTGGCGCGATGTTGTTTGCCGGTTGCGGAGACCTTGGTCAGCATGTCGTTGAGCGCGTCACGCGACCCGTCGGCAAGCAGCTTGTGCAAGTTACGCCCGATGAGCCGTGTCTGCTTGTCGCCAAGCACGAGCGCCGCGGCCGGGTTCACCTCAACAATGCGGCCCGTTCCAGGTTCCGCGATGACGATGGCTTCGGCCGTGGTCTGGAACAACAGCCGATAGCGCGACTCGGCCTGCTGCAGGCGAGCGTATTCGCTCTCAATCGACTGCTGCATCTCGAGCAGCTGCTGCTGCATCTCCGAGATTGCCCGCAGGTCTTTGCCGATGGCCAGTGTCAGGTCGCTGTCACCCGCGCGTACGGCGAGGTAAAGGATCGGCAGATCGGCCCGATCATCTACCGGGTGGTTGACCTGGCGCCAACGCCGCACGCCTGTGTCGGTAGCCGCATCTTCAAGCAGGCGCTCGATTTTGCCGCGGCTTTCGTCGGTGACGGTTTCCACCCAGGCCTTGCCAATCCAGCCGTCCGCGACGCGGTCCAGCGGCCGGTCTGCGCCGAAGGCGATATCCACGATGATGCCCTCGTCGTTGACGAGCAGTGTGATGTCGTGGGAGGCGCCAATGAGCTGCGCTATCGAATCGTGGCTCAGCTCGCGAAGTGCGTCCTGCGTGGACTTGAAGGGAATCATGTCGCGCGCCTCGCTCTGATCCGCCGCTTCCGGATGGCGATGAGCGTGGCCATGTCAGTCGGATCGAAGCCGTCGGTGCGGAACCAGTTCCGCCACCTGACGCAATGTGTGATTCAGCTCGCCCGCGATGAGGTCGACATTGAGCGCCTCGAGTTTGTCAGTGGTATGCGCGGCAATGCCGCCCCCGATGACGATCTTGACGCCGTCATTAATTGACGCGCGGCGCGCATCGACAATGGCTTCCGCGAGGACTGACAAATTGCGGTTGGCGCTGATCGACAGCCCGATGACGTCATAGTGTTCCTGGGCGACGAGATCGATGAGCTCGCTCGTCGAGCGCGGCATGCCGGACCACACTGTCCAGCCTTCGGAGCGGAAGGACTCGACGGCCAGGTGCAGCCCCATCGTGTGCTGTTCGCCCGGTACGGTCGTGATGAGAATGCTTGGCGCCTCGCGCCCTTCTTCCTCAAAACTATGGATCGGGAACAGCGGCGCCGTCGCGATGGCCATGTGGCGCATTTTGGTCACGGCGATGGTGACGTCAGCGAAATTGCACTCGTCCCGTTCCCACATCTCCCCAAGCCGCTGCGCGGCAGGGCCCAGAAGGTGGCGATAAATCTGAATCAGATCGTGGTCGGTGTCGCGGAGGTCCTCAATGAACGAGAACGCTGCCTCGACATCGCCGGAGCGCAATACGGTCAAAAACCGTTCAACGTCGTACTCGGGCCGCGCGGTGGTGGCGACCTCGTCGACGTCGGGGGTGGGGCTCGGGAAGGTCATTTGCAGCCGTGGAATGATCTCTTGGTCGATAACCAGCGAGAGATGCGAAATCTCCGCCTCGGTAGCGGTTTTCGAATGACCCAACAGCCGTCTGCTGCTTTCCATCAGACGAAAGAAGATCCCAGTGATCCCCGCCTCGGCGTGATCCGACGTCATTGCTTGATGTCCCCAGAGCGCCGCGCGTCTGCGCGCGCGAATACCGGGATTTTAGCACTGTCGGACCCGTCCGCCTCATAGTAGACACAACCTAGACCGATATGTCAATCGACCTTGACGTAGCGTAAAGTTGACACTTTCTGGGGTGGCTCGTACATTTGGTTTGAGCGTCAGCGCTGTCGGGCCATTCAGCCGGCCCGCGCCTTCGCCAGACTGTGGGAGTCCTCGATCCGCTATGGCACTCGGCCAGCCTCATTCGACGCCGCTCAAGCCGCTTTACACGGCTGAGCAGCGATCACGCCGCGACAGCACGCGCTGGACGCTGGTGCAGGGCATTCTTGCACCGCTCCAATTCCTCGTGTTCCTCGTCAGCGTCGTACTCGTGGTGCGATATCTCGCCACGGGAGAGGGCGCGTTCGCGGCGACGCTGTCGGTGGTCATCAAGACCGCCGTCCTCTACACGATCATGATTACGGGTGCGCTTTGGGAGAAGGCCGTGTTCGGCCACTACCTGTTCGTGCCCGCGTTTTTCTGGGAGGACGTGGTCAGCATGCTCGTGATGCTGCTGCATACGGCCTACCTGGCGTGCGTGGCCTTCGGCTGGCTCGGGATCACCGGGCAGCTTTGGCTCGCCATGGCGGCTTATGCCGCGTACGTCATTAATGCTGCGCAATTCGTCTGGAAGTTCAGACTCGCGCGGCTCGAAACGCCCGCTGTCCCAGCAGCCGGCGTGGCGGCATCGCTCCCGGGAGCTGCGCGATGACCGCCAATGTCCTGCAACCGCTATCCGAGCTCAAACGGGCACCCGACGGGGTCATCCGAGAGCGCGGTCAACGCGAGGTGTTCTGTGGTCTGACTGGCATCGTCTGGTTACACCGCAAGATTCAGGACGCATTCTTTCTTGTGGTGGGATCCCGGACCTGCGCACATCTGATCCAGTCAGCCGCGGGCGTCATGATCTTCGCGGAGCCGAGGTTCGCCACGGCAATCATCGACGACCGCGACCTGGCTGGGCTAGCCGATGCGAATGAGGAGCTTGATCGAGAGGTGGCACGCCTGCTGGCGCGTCGTCCCGACATCAAGCTCCTCTTCCTCGTTGGCTCATGCCCATCTGAAGTCATCAAGCTCGACTTGTCGCGTGCCGCCGAACGGCTGTCACAGGAGTTCATGCCCAATGTCCGGGTGCTCAATTACTCGGGCAGTGGTATCGAGACCACGTTCACGCAAGGCGAAGACACCTGTCTGGCCTCGCTCGTGCCTGAGCTCCCGGCGTCGGACGACAAACAGCTTATGGTTGTCGGCGCGCTGCCCGATGTGGTTGAGGATCAATTCCGCGGATTGTTGGAGTCCATGGGTGTCGGGCCCGTGTCCTTCCTGCCCATGCGCAGCGCCAACGACATGCCCAGCATCGGCCCGAATACACGCTACTTGCTGGCGCAGCCGTTTCTCGGCGAGACGGGTGAGGCGCTGGAGCGCCGCGGTGCGACGCGCATCGTCGCGCCGTTTCCCTTTGGCGAGAAGGGCACCACCGCCTGGCTGGCCGCTGCCGCCCAGGACTTTGGCGTCGAGCAGTCCCGATTTGAGGCAGTGACGGCGTCCGCAAGAGACCGCGCGCGCCGCGCTGTCGCGCAGCAGCGCGAGCACCTTGAAGGTAAACGCATTTTCTTTTTCCCCGACTCGCAGCTCGAGGTGCCGCTGGCGCGGTTCCTGGCGGATGAGCTCGCTATGCAGCTGATCGAAGTGGGTACGCCTTACCTGCATCGGGACCACCTGTCGGTTGAGCTCGAGTTGCTGCCTGACGATGTGCGCTTGAGTGAAGGGCAGGACGTCGAGCGCCAGCTCGATCGCTGTCACGAAGACCTTCCTGATCTCGTCGTGTGCGGACTCGGGCTTGCCAATCCGCTCGAAGCGCAGGGCGTGACGACCAAGTGGTCGATCGAGCTTTTGTTTTCACCCGTACATGGCTACGAGCAGGCCGGCGATTGTGCGGAGCTGTTTTCGCGCCCATTGCGGCGCAAACAGATGCTGACGATCTGATGAAACTGACCTTGTGGACATACGAAGGGCCAACCCATGTGGGTGCCATGCGTGTGGCCACGGCGATGCGCGACCTGCACTACGTGCTGCACGCGCCGCAGGGCGACACCTACGCCGACTTGCTGTTCACGATGATCGAGCGCAATGACACGCGCCCGCCCGTGACCTACACGACCTTCCAGGCCCGGGATCTTGGCGGCGACACCGCAACGCTGTTTCAGGACGCCTGTCGCGCCGCCTACGAGCGCTTCAAGCCCAGCGCGATGCTCGTTGGGGCATCGTGCACGGCCGAACTCATCCAGGACGACCCGGGCGGTCTCGCCGCGGGCATGCAGTTGCCCGTGCCGACCATTCCGCTTGAGCTACCGTCCTACCAGCGCAAGGAAAACTGGGCGGCTGCCGAGACCTTCTACCACCTCGTGCGCGGCCTCGCGGGCTCGCGCGCGTTGCCGCCCGGCTCAAAGCGGCCGCCGCGTGCTGAGGGCCAACGCCCGTCCTGCAACTTGCTGGGTGCCACGGCGCTGGGTTTCCGCCACCGCGACGATGTTCGCGAGCTCACCGAAGTCATGCGCCGGCTGGGTATTGACGTGAATCTTGTGGCGCCGCTCGATGCGTCGCCGGCGGACATCACTCGAGTCGGTGACGCCGATTTCAATGTCGTCATGTATCCCGAAACGGGCGAGACGGCAGCGCGCTGGCTCAAGCGCGCCTTTGATCAGCCCATGACGAGCGTGGTGCCGATTGGTGTTGGCGCCACCACCGAATTTATTCGCGAAGTTGCCGATCTTGCGGGCGTCGACCCCGAGCCTGCGTTGCGCGACGGCCGGTCGCGCCTGCCCTGGTACTCGCGTTCCGTGGACTCGACCTACCTCACGGGCAAACGCGTGTTTGTGTTTGGCGATGCAACACATGCCCTGGCCGCGGCGCGCGTCGCGAAGGACGAGCTGGGCTTTGAAGTCGTTGGCCTGGGTACCTACAGCCGCGAGTTCGCTCGTGACGTGCGCACGGCGGCGCGCGAGCGCTACAACGTCGAGCCCCTGATTAGCGATGACTACCTCGAGGTCGAGGCAGCGGTGGCAGAGGCGCAGCCGGAAATGATCCTGGGAACGCAGATGGAGCGCCACATCGCCAAGCGTCTGGGCATTGGTTGCGCCGTGATTTCGGCGCCCATGCATGTACAGGACTTCCCGGCGGCGCACGCGCCGCAAATGGGCTACGCGGGCGCCAACGTGCTGTTCGACAGCTGGGTGCACCCGCTCATGATGGGACTCGAGGAGCACCTGCTCGCGATGTTCCGCGAAGACTTTGAATTCAATGATGCGGCAACGCCGTCACACCTCGGACACAACGGTGCCAGTGCGCCGCAGCCCGAGGCGCCCGCGGCTGCGCCCGGCGAGCCTGTCTGGCTCGCGGACGCCGAGAAGGAACTCGGCAAGATCCCGTTCTTTGTGCGTGGCAAGGCGCGCCGGAACACCGAGCGTTTTGCACGCGAGCGTGGCGTTGAGAACATCAACGTCGACACGCTGTACGAAGCCAAGGCCCATTTCGGGCGTTGAGCGCATAGGAGCAACGATGACTCAGGCCAATGTCGCAACACCCGTAACCGTAAAGCCGGCGCCGCCGGATGGCGAGGGCAGCCTGCAGGTCCACCTGGACCCCAGCACACAAATCGACGGCGCCAAGGTCTTTGCCGTGTATGGCAAAGGCGGTATCGGCAAAAGCACGACGTCGTCGAACCTTTCCGCTGCGTTCTCGAAGCTCGGCAAGCGCGTGCTGCAGATCGGCTGCGATCCCAAGCACGACTCGACGTTCACGCTGACCAAGTGTCTCGTGCCGACGGTCATTGATGTGCTCGAGTCTGTCGAATTCCACAGCGAGGAATTGCGCACCGAGGACTTTGTCTACGAAGGCTACAACGGTGTCATGTGCGTGGAGGCAGGTGGCCCGCCCGCAGGCACAGGCTGCGGCGGCTACGTCGTGGGCCAGACCGTGCGCCTGCTCAAGCAGCACCACCTGCTCGAGGACACCGATGTCGTGATTTTTGACGTGCTCGGTGACGTCGTCTGCGGTGGCTTCGCCGCGCCGTTGCAACACGCCGATCGCGCATTGATCGTCACGGCTAACGACTTCGACTCGATTTTCGCGATGAACCGCATCGTGGCTGCGATCAAGGCGAAGTCCAAGAACTACAACGTGCGCCTTGGCGGTGTTATCGCCAACCGCTCGGCCAAGACCGACCAGGTTGATGGCTTCAACGAGCGCATCGGGCTTGAGCGTGTAGCGCATTTCCCGGACCTCGACGTTATTCGTCGCAGCCGGCTCAAGAAATCCGTGCTGTTTGAAATGGACGATGACTCGCCCGAGCTGCAGGCGGTGAAGGAAGAGTACCTGCGTCTCGCGCAGCGGCTTTGGGATGGTGTTGAGCCATTCGATGCGACGCCCATGAAGGATCGGGAGATTTTCGACTTCCTTGGTTTCGATTAATGGCGGACACCACCTACAGCGATACGCGCAGGAAACTGACGACGTACTTTGACCAGACCGCGGCAGAGAACTGGGCCAGGCTGACCTCGGACGCGCCCGTGGGGCGCGTTCGCGCGACCGTGCGCGCCGGTCGCGATCTCATGCGCGATACGCTGTTGAGCTGGATGCCGCAAGACCTCTCGGGCAAGCGCATTCTTGACGCGGGCTGCGGTACCGGCGCACTGGCGCTGATCGCGGCGCAGCGTGGTGCCGATGTGGTTGCCGTCGACGTCTCAGCCACGCTCGTCGAGTTGGCGGACGAGCGGGCCGCTGAGCAGCTCGCGCAGGATGGCGGTGGCGGCAGCATCGATTTTCGCGTTGGCGATATGCTCGACGCATCGCTGGGTGAGTTCGACTACGTCGTGGCCATGGACTCGCTGATCCACTATCGCGGTGATGATATAGCGCGCACACTCGCGGTGCTCTCGGAGCGCACGCGACAGGCGATTGCGTTCACGTTCGCGCCGCGTACACCGGCGCTGGCCATGATGCACGTCGTCGGTCGACTGATCCCGAATCTGCAACATCGTGCCCCCGCAATTGTCCCGGTTGGTGAGCATCGTCTGGCAAGCCATCTCGGCGATGAGGCGCTGCTCGATCAGTTCACCATCGGGCGCGGTCGGCGAATCAGCAGTGGCTTTTACAAATCGCAGGCCATGGAGCTCGTGCGACGATGAGGCGACTGCCGTGAACCCGTTTGCAGAGCGCATCGCGCAGCGGTGGCGGGACGTTGCGCCGGCTCTATTGCCGTTCGCCGATGCCGCAAGCGACAGTCTGTCGCTAGCCCGGCTCATGCGTCTGTCCCTGTTCCAGGTCACGGTCGGGATGGCCGTGGTGTTGCTGAACGGCACGCTGAATCGGGTGATGATCGTAGAGCTAGGCGTGCCCGCGGCACTCGTGGCCGTCATGATTGCATTGCCGCTGGTGTTTGCACCGCTGCGTGCCCTGATCGGTTTTCGATCGGATCACTTTGTCTCCGCCATCGGCTGGCGCCGCGTCCCCTTTGTTTGGGTCGGCACGCTGCTCATGTTCGGCGGCTTCTCGTTTATGCCCTTCGCCCTGCTGGTCATGTCGGGCGATACGCAGGGTCCTGTGCTGACGGGTCAGTTGTTCGCTGGACTGTCATTCCTGCTGATAGGCGCCGGCATGCACACGGTGCAAACCGCCGGGCTTGCACTTGCCACCGATATCGCGCCTGAGGAAACGCGGCCGCGCGTCGTCGCGCTTTTGTTTGTCATGCTGCTCATCGGCATGCTGGTGAGTTCACTCGTCTTTGGCTGGCTGCTCGAGGACTTCAGTCAGATCAGACTCATCGAAGTGCTGCAGGGTACGGCGCTGGTCGCGCTGGTGCTTAACGTGGTGGCGCTGTGGAAGCAGGAAACCGTTGACCCCGAAAAAACAGCCGAGCCCGAGACGCGTGCTCGGTTCGGCCCTGCCTGGGCGCGTCTGCGCCAGGACCCGCGCACTGGGCGTCTATTACTGGCACTGGGTATCGGAACCGCGGGCTTCACCATGCAGGACATTTTGCTGGAGCCGTTCGGGGCCCAGGTCCTGGGGATGGACGTTGCGGCAACGACGCGTCTCACCGCCTTGCTCGCCTTTGGCACTCTCATTGCGTTCGGCTTGTCGGCGCGCTGGCTCAATCGCGGTACCGATCCCCATCGTCTGGCAGGCTTCGGAGCGCTGATCGGGGCGGTCGCGTTTGTGATTGTCAGCATCATCGCGGCAATTAAGTCGCAGGTCTTGTTCGGCGCCGGTGTTCTGTTCATTGGCTTTGGCGCCGGTTTGTTCAGCGTTGGCACGCTCGTCGCCGCCATGGATCTGGCTCGCGTCGCTGGCAGTGGGCTGGCACTGGGTGCCTGGGGTGCCGTCCAGGCCACCGCGACAGGTATTGGTATCGGCATCGGCGGCGCGCTGCGCGACACCATCAGTTACTGGATTGATCGTGGCTGGCTCGGACCGGCGTTCGACGCCATGAGCGACAGCTACACCCTCGTTTATCAATTGGAAGTGTTTCTACTCTTCGTCACGTTGGCCGTCATCGGTCCGCTGGCGAAGTTCGCCCGCGAGGCAGGCGATCACGACGGCCGCATCGGCCTGAGTGAGTTTCCGCGCTAGCCTCAAATTGGAGTTCTATCATGCCTAACAACATCGTCGGCAGCATTGACTTCGTGGAGATCGTCTTCACGCTGTTCTGGTTGTTTTTCGGCGTGCTGGTCTTGTACCTGCATCGTGAAAGCAAGCGCGAAGGCTACCCGCTTGATTCACCGCATCGCGGCGGTGATGTCGTCGTGCGCGGCTTTCCTTCGGAGCCACGCCAGAAGACCTACCTGACGCCGCATCACGGCAAAGTCTCGGTACCACGCCAGGATCCCGACCGCGAACTTGCAGCCGAGCCTGTGGGCGACTTTCCCGGTGCGCCTCTGGTACCCACTGGCGACCCGCTGGTTGATGGCATCGGGCCGGCAGCCTGGTCTGATCGCGCGGATACGCCGGATCTGACCCTGCATGGCGAGCCACGTATCGTGCCGATGCGAAACCATGACGAATACGGCATCGATGAGCGCGACGCAGACCCACGCGGTATGGACGTGGTTGCGGCGGACGGTAAGTCGGTGGGCAAGGTCATCGACAACTGGGTCGATATCCCGGAACCGATGATTGTCTACATCGAGATTGCACTCGATCCCAGCGTTGGCAGCGGTAACGTGCTCATGCCCTTTGCATTTGTCGACAAGATCGATCGCGACGCGGGTGAGCTGCACGCCAATGCATTGCTGTCTGAGCAGTACGGTCGCGTGCCGCGTACCAGGGACAGCGACACGATCACGCTGCTCGAGGAAGACAAGGTCATGGCCTACTTCGGTGGCGGCAAGCTGCTCGCAGAACCGTCGCGTTCGGAACCGCTGATATGAGCCGCGCGGGGCTGACGCTCGCACAGGCAATGCCCGGTGAGCTGCCGCGCGGGGAGCGGGTGTTGTGGTGCGGCGGGCCCGACGCTACGGCCTTGACCCGCTATGCCATGCACACGCGCAAGGTTGCGGTGTACTTCGCGCTGTTGCTGGTCTGGCGGCAGGTTGGGATCTGGCAGAGCGGCCTTGGCTTTGACGCTGCGTTGACGTCTGCCATGACGACACTGCTGCTTGCGGCATTGGCGATTGGGATCCTGATGTTGTACGGACGCTCGGCCGCGCGCCAGACGCTCTACACCATTACCAATCGCCGCGTGGTCATTCGCAGTGGCGTGGCGCTGTCTATCGCGGTGAATCTGCCGTTCAGCAAAATCGAGCGCGTCGATGTGAAACGTCGCGAGGATGGCGGCGGCGATATTGCGCTGACGCTGGCCAGGGACGCGCGCGCAGGTTACGCCGTGTTATGGCCGAGCGCTAGACCGCTTCGGATTTTGCGACCGGTGCCGTTGTTACGCGCGCTGGCGGATGTCGATCCTGTTGCGAAAGTGCTCGGCGAGGCACTGCAGCAGGACAATCAAGCCGCGGAACACAGCGCGGCTCATGATGCTGCCAATGGCGAGGCATTGGCGGCCAGCTAAGGAGCAGGCAGATGGGGACACATCATGCCCATGGTCACCATCACCATCATCATGGTGACGGCGACCCTTACCATGGCCATGGTCACAGCCACGAGAACCTGGCACCGCGAGTACCGTTGTTGCTTGCGGCCGGTCTGGTCCTGGTTACAGCGCTGGGCGTTGCCTGGCAGCAACTGGTCGTCAATCCGGGGGCCGAATCGGCGCCTGCGGTTGTGGTCGTTGCCGAGCAGCACTTGCAGTTTCTGGACGCGCCCAACGGCGTGGTGGAAGTGATCGAGCTGCCATCGGGTGAGCGGATCGACGTGATCGGTCCTGGCGAAGGCAGCTTTGTGCGCAGCACGCTGCGCGGTCTGGTGCGCGACCGGCGTCTGAAAGGGGCTTCCATGGTGCCTGGTTTTTCAGTTCAGCGGCTGGCCGATGGTGCGCCGATCCTGACGGACCTCGCCACCGGTACCACGGTGTATTTGCGTGCCTTCGGGCAGGTGAATGCCGATGCGTTCACCAAGTACTTGCCGGAGTCCACCGCGACAAGCGGCGTGCCAACGGCCCAGATGGAGGAGTAGGGGGATGGCAGCTGCAGCATCAGATGTCGGTCAGGTTAATGACGCCACGCGCGGTGCCATGGAGGAAACCGTGCTCACGCCGCGATTCTACACGACGGACTTCGACGCCATGAATGCCATGGATATGTCGCCCGTTCGCGAGGAGTGGGACGCACTCATGGCGGAGTTCGAGAACGACACGAACAAGAATCACTTCAAGAGAGACGAGACGTTTCGTGATGAGATTCGCGAGTTGTCGCCGGCGCTCTTCGATGAGTTCATGGGCTTCCTCGCGTCGTCGGCCACCTCTGAGTATTCAGGCTGCGCCTTGTACGCGGACATCAAAAAAGCCGTCGACAATCCGGACATGAAGAAGGTCATGGCCTACATGGCCCGTGACGAGGCCAGGCACGCGAGCTTTATCAACCGGTCACTTGAGGACTTTGGTCGCCCCGTCGACCTCAATTTTCTGCGTCGGCAAAAGAAGTACACCTTCTTTAAGCCCAAATACATTCTCTACGCGACGTACTTGTCCGAGAAAATCGGTTATGCGCGTTACATCCGAATTTTTAGACAGCTTGAGAAACACCCCGAGCGACGCTTTCACCCGATCTTTCGCTGGTTTGAGCGTTGGTGCAATGACGAGTTCCGGCACGGCGAAGTGTTCGCGCTGATGATGAAGGCAGACCCAAAATTGCTGCGCGGCGGCAACAAGTTGTGGATTCGCTTTTTCCTGCTGGCCGTGTTTGCCACGATGTACGTGCGCGATCACGACCGACCCGAAATGCACGCTGCCTTCGGAGTGTCGCCGACGGAATACGATCGAGATGTTCTACACATCACCTCGGAGATTACCAAGCAGGTGTTTCCGTTCACCCTCAACCTGGATGACCCTAGGTTCTGGCGTGGCCTCGATCGCCTCTGCGAAATTTCCCACCGCGCTGAAGCGGCATCAAAGCGCGGCGGCGTGCTGGGCGCGTTGCGCAAAGCGGGCTGTGGGATCGCTGCCGCCGCCGTCTTCGTCAGGCTCTACACACTGCCCGTAAGGCGGCATCCAGCGCCTGAGCAAACGCGCCTGGCGCCAAGCTGGTAGGTGTAGCGACCGAGCTGACTGTCATGGACCTCCTGCTGCCGCTTACGTTTGCCGTCGGGCTGTGGTGGCTTTCGACGATCCTGTTGCTGTGGCGTATGCGCATGGCTTCCGGTTCCTTTGCCGTCACCATGTCCATCGCCACGCTGACGGCCGTCGTCGCCATGACCGGTTTCTGGTTCAGTCTCGAGCGCGACACAGTGATCGGGGCCTACATCGCTTTCAGTAGCGCGGTCGGGCTTTGGGCTTGGCATGAAACCAGTTACTACCTCGGATACGTGACAGGTCCGAGGCCGCGACCTTGCCCTGCAGGCGTTTCGCAGTGGCAACGTTTCGTCTATGGCGTACGCGCGAGTCTCTATCACGAGCTTGCGATCATCGCGACCGCTGTGGCGTTGTTGTGGCTGAGCGCTGATGCAGCCAACAAAATCGCAGCACAGGCATTCACGGTCATGTGGCTGATGCGCTGGAGCACGAAGCTCAATCTATTCTTCGGTGTCAGCAATCTGCATGAGAATTTCTGGCCCGACCGCTTGCGCTATCTCACGAGTTACATGCGCGAGCGCAGCGGCAGCGCCTTTTTCCTGATTTCGGCGGTGCTTGTTGTAGCGCTGGCATTTTGGATCGGTCAGCCGCTGCTGGGTGGCTTCATTGGTGACTTCACAGCGGCGGGTGCGCTGTTGGTCTTGACGCTGTTGGGACTGGCCTGCCTCGAGCACCTGTTCCTGATGCTGCCCATCTCGGACGAGGTCCTCTGGCGATGGGGACTGGGCGCACCGGCGACGGCGGGTGCTAAACACCTCGACACCACGCCAGAACACAGAACAACACAATAACTTCTGGACCAGCGGAGAGACGCGTTTTGGCGGCCCGAAAACCGTTCCCATTTACAGCCATCGTCGGCCAGGACGATATGAAGCGTGCCATTCTCATTGCGGCCGTCGACCTGAGTGTGGGCGGCGTGCTGGTTTTTGGGGATCGCGGTACGGGTAAATCAACAGCGGTACGCGCACTCGCGTCTCTGTTGCCCAAGATGGCGGTGGTCGAGGACTGCCCTTACAACGGGAGCCCGGACGATACGCGCTGTCAGTGCGCGGTGTGCCGGAGCCACCGGCGTAAGCCGAGAACCGTACGGCAAGTGCCCGTACCGGTTATCGACTTGCCGCTGGGCGCGACCGAAGATCGCGTTGTAGGCGCACTGGACCTGGAGCGCGCCCTCGGGCACGGCGAGAAGGCCTTTGAGCCGGGTTTGCTGGCACGCGCCAACCGCGGCTTTCTTTACATCGACGAAGTCAATTTGCTCGAGGATCATCTCGTTGATCTGTTGCTCGACGTGGCGGCCTCTGGCGAGAATCTCGTGGAACGGGAGGGGCTCAGCGTGCGACATCCCGCACGCTTCGTGCTCGTTGGCAGCGGCAACCCCGAAGAGGGGGAGCTGCGCCCGCAGCTGCTGGATCGCTTCGGCCTATCCGTCGATGTGCGCACCCCCACCGAGCTCAGCATGCGGGTCGAAGTGGTCAAGCGTCGCGATGCCTACGAGCAGGATGCGGTGGCATTCAACCGACGCTGGTCCCGCAAGGACGGCGCCGTTCGACGGCAGATTGCCAAGGCGCGTGAGCAACTCGGCGATGTGAGCGTGCCCGACGACGTGCTCGAAGCTGCTGCGCGCTTGTGCATGCATCTCGGTACGGATGGTCTGCGTGGTGAGTTGACGCTGGTTCGTGCCGCACGGGCGCATGCCGCACTGCAGGGGCGTGACGTGGTGTCGATGTCGCATCTCGCCGATATCGCACCGATCTGCCTGCGTCATCGGCTGAGACGTAATCCGCTTGACGATACCGACGCGGGTGTTCGCGTGCAGCGAGCCGTCACCGAGGTTCTGGAGGCATGACCGAGTCGGCCACTTCGGCCGAGATGTTACCTGGGCTCGCTGCCGCGGTGCTCGCTGTTGCCGGGCCAAGCATTGGCGGCGTCGTTTTATCGGGCCCGTCTGGCCCGGGTCGTGACGCCTGGCTACAGGGTTTGTTACAGCACCTTGATCCCGCGCGCCCCTGGATACGCGTACCGATCTCAGTGACCGACGAGCGCTTACTGGGCGGTCTCGATCTGGGTGCCACCTTAAGTTCCGGCAAACCGGTCTTCAGTAGCGGATTGCTGGCGCAGGCCGATGGCGGTCTTCTCGAACTGCGCATGGCAGAACGCCAGTCACCGGCCACTTGTGCCGCAGTTGCTGCCGTCCTCGACGAAGGCTGCGTGCGTGTCGAACGAGACGGACTCACGCGCGTCGAGCCAGCGCGGTTCACCGTCGCGGCGCTCGATGAGGCAGTCGAAGACGATGCACCGCTGGATCTCGCGCTGCGCGACCGCCTGGGACTGACGATTGAGACTGCGCAGCTCGGTGATGGCCCGCTGCTGTCAGGATTCGATGCCGAGGACTGTCGTGTCGCACGAGCGCGCATGGCCCAAGTCGCTGTTGCCGATGCCGACTACGATCGCGTGTGCAGCACCAGCGATGCGCTCGGAATCTCGTCGCCCCGCGCGGCGCTGCAGACGATTGCGGCGGCGCGAGCGTTGGCGGCGCTGGGTGGTGCGGGCCATGTCGATGATACGGCGCTCGCCACTGCGACCTTGCTCGTACTCGTGCTGCGTATCCCAGGTGCGCTGGAGATGCTGGGGGCGGAGCCGCCCGCGGAAGACGCGCCCGACATGCCGGAGGACGCGGCACCGGAGCCGCCGTCGGGCTCACCCGAGTCCGCGCCAGATGCTCAGCAAAACGACAGCGTTGCCGACGGGCAGCGGCCTGACACCGTGGATGACGCCGATACGGCCAGCCTGCCTTCCGGTCTGCTGGCCTCACTGGCGCAGCTCGCCGCAAGTCAGCGCCAGCGCGTTCCGGCCGGCCGCGCGGGCGCCCGGGCACGAGCGCGCCACCGCGGCCGTCCCATTGGCAATCGCGCCGGCCTGCCGGTCGATGGTAATCGACTCGATGTGCCCGCGACGCTCAAGGCAGCGGCACCATTGCAGCGGCTTCGCCAACGGCGCGCGACAGCTCCGGTCGCTGTGCGCGCCGACGATTTGCGCGTTCGTGTGTTCCAGCAGAAACGCAGCACCACGACGCTGTTCGTTGTCGACGCGTCGGGCTCTGCGGCGATCCAACGTCTCGCCGAAACCAAAGGTGCCGTCGAGCTGCTGCTTGCAGAATGCTATGTGCGTCGAGATCAGGTCGCGCTGATTGCGTTTCGCAACGAGCACGCCGAATTGCTGTTGCCGCCGACGCGTTCCCTGGTTCGCGCCAAGCGTGCCCTGTCTTCGTTGCCGGGCGGCGGCGCAACGCCACTGGCCCATGGTCTGGCGATGGCGCGCGACGTTTCTGACGCCTGCAGCGAACGCGGAGAGCAGCCGCTCATCGTGGTCATGACCGACGCGCGGGCCAATGTCGATCTCGATGGTGTTCGTGGTGGTCCCGATGCGTTCGAACAGGCCCTGGCCATTGCGCGCGATATTGCGACGCGTGGGCATACCGTCCTGTCGATTGATACCGGCCGTCGGCCCGGGCAGCGCGCGCAACAACTGGCAGACGCGCTGCAGGCGCGTTACCTGCCCTTACCGTTCGCCGATGCGCACACGGTGTGTGCTGCAGTGCGGGGCGCGGCGGCATGAGTGTCGCGCGCGAGCACATCGCCGCAGATCGATGCGCAGTGGCGGCCTCGGTACCGTCAGACTGGCCGGGTGCGTCGAACAGTCGTAGTGCGGTGGCGGCAGGCGTGCAGTGGCACGTGCAGGTTCAGGGTACCGGTCCCGTGGCAGTGTTGCTGCACGGTGCCGGTGCATCGTCGCACAGCATGTTGCCGCTTGCGCAAGAGCTCAACGGGGCGTATTGCTGCATCGGCATTGACCTGCCCGGGCATGGCTTCACAAGCTCGTATCCGCAGGGTGATTACACACTGCGGCGAACCGCTCGAGCACTCGATGCACTGTTTGACGCACTGGAGATCACGCCGGCACTCATCATCGGGCATTCTGCGGGTGCTGCGATTGCCCTGCGTTGGCTGCTCGATCAGGACGCAGCCGCTGCGGCCCCCCAGCCCTTGCTCGTTGCGATCAACCCGGCGCTCGAACCCTTTGGCGGCGCGGCACGCTTCGCGTTTCCGGCATTGGCGCGGCTGGCGGCTGGTAGCGCGAGTCTCGCGTCCTTCATGGCGCGACAGGCTCGCGGCAGACGCCAGGTGGAACGGCTCATCGAGAGCACGGGTTCTCAGGTTCCTGAGCCGATGCTGGACTGCTATCAGGCGCTGTTTCAACGCGACGCCCACGTGCGCGCTGTGCTGTCGATGATGGCGGGCTGGCAACTCGAGGGCCTCGTCGACGCAGTGTGCGCCCGCGATCCTGAACTGCATGTCGTTGTAGGCGACCGGGATCGCGCCATCGCGCCGGGACGCACGCTGTCGGTATTGCGGCGGCTGAGCCGGGCGACACTCTCACGGCTGCCCGATTACGGGCATCTTGTACATGAAACCGCACCGGCGCAGGTGGCGCGTGCCGTGCGAGACGCGATCGATCAGAGAGCACAACTATGACAACGCAATACGATTACTCGTGGCTCGAGGCGGGTGAGTCCGACCTTGCGATCTGCCGACAAATGCTGCGAGAGGGGTCGCACTCGTTCTATGCGGCTTCATTGCTGCTGCCCTGGGAGTTTCGGGAGCCCGCGTGCGCCCTTTATGCGTTTTGCCGACTGTCTGATGATGCGATTGATGATGGCGAGGGTGACGAAGCGGCACTTGCGCGGCTCGCGGCACGACTCGACTACATCTATGCGGGAACGCCTTTCGATCATCCGGCCGATCGCGCCATGGTTCAGATTGCTGATGTTTACGGTTTGCCCAAAGCGCTGCCAGAAGCTTTGCTTGATGGATTTCGCTGGGATATCGAAGGCCGGACCTACGAGACCATCGACGACTTGTTGGGCTACTGCGCCCGGGTCGCCGGCAGTGTCGGGGCCATGATGGCCGTGATCATGGGTGTACGCGATCCCAGTACGCTGGCGCGTGCCTGTGATCTGGGGACTGCCATGCAACTCACGAACATCGCAAGGGATGTCGGTGAGGACGCGCGCAATGGCCGTATCTACCTGCCGCTGGAATGGCTGCGTGAGGCGGGCATCGATCCCGCAGCCTGGCTGCAGTCGCCGCAGCACAGCGACGCATTGGCGGGCGTCGTTGCGCGTTTGCTCAAGGAAGCGGATCAGCTCTATTTGCGTGCTCGTACAGGCATTCCGAAGCTGCCTGTGGGCTGCCGTCCGGGCATCTACGCGGCGATGCGAATCTACCGTGAGATTGGCGTTGTGGTGCGACACAACAAGCATAATTCGGTAGACGATCGGGCGTACGTGCGGCGTGGCCGTAAGTCGTTTTTGCTGGGCTACGCCATGCTGTCGACACTGCGACCGCAGCCGCTGGACACGGCGCCGCCGTTGGCAGCCAACGCGTTTCTCGTCGACGCCGTCAAACAGGCCAAGAGACCCAAGACGGTCGCAGAACGCTGGTTCGCCTGAGCGCATGTCGGGCCCTGGCTACTTCTGGCTATACCTGCCCATACTGGCTTTTCTGATTTGGCAGATCTGGTCTGTGCGGCGCAAGGACGGAGACTGACGACTAGCGTGATGCTGTGTTCCTGCGTGGCATCCGGAACGGCAGCAGAAACTGGACCCAACGACTCTCAAACCGCGTTAGCGACAGGCTTTCATGCATGAGTGTCGATGAGGGATCGCCACCCGTGCGTATCAGGGAGCGCGCGTAGAACGGCGTGTCCTCGAGCGTGCGCACATCGGTAATGGGTTCGTCGTTGCGCGCATGACGACTCACGCGCCAGCCGGATCGCGGCAGCCGCTGCGCGATCGGAGGACGCGTTTGGGTGAGTAGCCCGTCCGGGGCCAGCGCCAGTGCCAGTGTGTGCTCATGGCCGTCGCGTTGCACCACGTGGTAGGTGAGCGCAGGCGTGGCGTCGCCGGGCTCAGGTGACTCGGCACGTGTCCAGTCCCAGTAGATGAATCCCTGCTCGAGGCTTTCTTCACCAAAGTTGGTATCGATGTAGCCGCTGCCCGAAAACGACACATCGGGTTGTTCCAGGTGAACCTCGGCGCGTGCTCGCGGTGCGATCGGCCACCAATGATGCCGGGCGTTGCTGTGCAGCGTGTAGGCATCGTGTTGCAGCTGATCGGGCTCGATTCGGATCCGACCGCGAAGGCGTCGCGGCCAGGGCGTACAGACTTCATCAATGTGCGCTTCGAGTGTGTCGCCCGACCAGGTCAACGCGCTGGGGCCCACGGCGATGCCCTGGGCATCGCCCGACAGTTGATCGCCGGTGCGTTCGGTCATCGCCCAGCGCTTGCTGCGGGGCCCATACAAAATGGCGTTGATCGAACAGTGTGCATAGGGGTCGCCCGATCCGCGACGCCGCGCCCGGGCGTAGTAGGGCGAGAACACACTGCCAATAAACCCGATGACGACCATGCTGTATTGGCCGCAGTCACTCACGACATCGAGATACCACCAGCGGTAGCCGCCGGGTACGACGCGGGTATTGAAATACCGGTCCCTTGACCGCCCAGGGGCGTGCTCGGATGCCGATTCTGCAGGTGGCGTCTGCAACCCGTACTCCCGGTCGTCGGAACGTCCGGCCGGTTGACGCGCTCCAGACGACTGTCTATTCTCAATGACACTAATAATGTCATAAAAATCTGACAACTGTTGAGTAGTTGGAGGACGCGGGATGGCGACGGCGGCAAGAATAGAGCTGGCAATCGAGGGTGCGCTCACAGCACACCTCTCCGAAGACTGTCCACCGCGGCTCGCGGCGGCGGTGCGTTACGCGGTGTCTCCGGGTGGCGCACGCATTCGTCCGCGTTTGTGTTGTGCCGTGGCCGCGGCCTGTGCCGCAGACAACCCGCATATTGTCGATGCGGCAGCCGTATCGATCGAGCTTCTGCATTGTGCCTCGCTGGTCCACGATGACCTGCCGTGTTTCGACAACGCGGACCTGCGTCGCGGCAAGCCCACCGTCCACATCGCTTTCGATGAACGTCTCGCGCTGCTCTGTGGTGACGAGCTGATCGTCATGGCCTTCGAAGTGCTGGCGGCGGGCGCCGGGTCGAGTCCCGAGCGGCTGCAGGCACTGATGCGCGTGGTTGGTCGATCGGTCGGTGCACCGAATGGCATCATTGCCGGGCAGGCCTATGAGTGCGAACCCGGCGTCGATCTGCGTGCCTACCAACAGGCCAAGACCGGCGCGCTGTTCGCCGCAGCAACGGAGGCCGGCGCTGCTGCGGCCGGTGAGCCGGCGTCTGCGTGGCGGCAGCTGGGCTCGCGACTCGGTGAGGCTTATCAGGTCGCTGACGATCTGCTCGACGTCTGTGGTCATGTTGGCGATATCGGCAAGCCGACGGGCCAGGATCGCCTGCATGATCGTCCTAGCGCTGTACAGGCGCTGGGATTCGATGGCGCGATGTCACGTCTCGCAACGCTTATCGACAATGCCTGCGAGTCTATTCCCGACTGTGTTGGCAGGGAGCCGCTTGCAAGGCTGGTGCGCGCTGAGGCCGATCAGCTCGAGTCCCGACTGCGCAGGCTCAGAGCCGCAGCCTGAGCACCCGGTCGGGCCTTGTTTCGGGCGTGCGTGCCCGGATAGCGGACTGGCGCAACCGACTGCTGGCCAATCCCCGTTTTCGCGCTTCTGCGGGCAGAATCTGGCCTTTTCGCCTGCTGGCGCGACGTCGCGCGCGGCAATTGTTCGATATTTCCGCAGGCTTCGTATACAGCCAGGTCCTCATGAGCTGTATTGAGGTTGGCTGGTTCGACAAGCTCGCAGCGGGCCCCAGATCTCTGGCGTCGCTGGCACAGGACGCCGACCTCGAGGTGGCCGCGGCGCGTCGGCTGGCGCGTGCGGCAGCGTCGCTTGAATTACTGGAACTGCGTGCCGATGCGGGCGTCGCGCTGGGTTCACTGGGTGCAGCACTTGTGGGTGATCCGGGCATTACAGCGATGGCGAGGCACCACGAGATGTTGTACGCCGATATGGCGAAGCCACTCGCGTTGCTGCGGGGTGAGCGTGACCACACGGCGCTGGGCGAATTCTGGGGCTACGCCACAAGTGACGCGCCAGACCAACTGGCGGCAGCACGAGTCGCGGCCTATAGCCGGCTGATGGCGGCCTCACAGCCGATGATTGCCGAGCAGGTACTCGCCGCCTACGACTTTTCCAAGCACCGTCACCTGCTGGATGTCGGGGGCGGTACCGGTGCCTTTGTCGGTGCGGTGCGTGCGCGCTATCCCGATCTCGAGTACACCGTTTTTGATTTGCCGGGTGTCGTGGCGGGTATCGATGCGACATCGGACGCTGCGCCCAATGTGGCGCCCGGCAGTTTCCGGTCCGACCCGCTGCCCCGAGGCGCTGATCTCATTTCTTTGGTTCGCATCGTGCACGACCACGATGACGACGTGGTGCTTGGGCTACTGCGCCGCGTCCGCGAGGCGCTCCCCGACCATGGGACGCTGGTCATTGCCGAGCCCATGGCCGGTATCGCTGGTGCGGAACCCATTGGGGACGCCTACTTTGGCTTCTATCTGTTGGCGATGGGGAGTGGTCGGGCGCGCACACGTGACGAGATCGACGGGCTTCTGAAACAGTGCGGTTTCGGGCCCTCGCGATGGCACGCAACGCCCATTCCCATGATATGCAGCGTAATCTCCACCTGCCCAATCTAGTTGACAGAAAAAACTGTCTATTCTTCTTGACAGTTGTCTAGTCACGCGTACACTCAAAGTCATCAATTTGATGCTCCGGCGAACCGCGACGCCAGTGCATCCGGGGGAGACTGGATCACATGGATACAGTTGCGGTAGTCATGCGCGAGCCCGGTGCCGTTGCGCTCAGTCGTCTCGGGCTGCCCGAGCTCGATAAGGGTGAACTCATCGTGCGGGTGGATTGGAGCGGTATCAGCACCGGTACCGAGCGCCTGCTTTGGGACGGCACCATGCCGTCCTTCCCCGGTATGGGTTATCCCCTGGTTCCAGGATACGAGACCGTCGGTCGTGTGATTCAGGCCGCCCCTGGCCTGGAGTCTCGCCTCGGTGAATTCGTGTTCGTCTCCGGTGCGCACTGTTACGGCGACATTCGCGGCCTGTTTGGTGGTGCGGCTTCCCATATCGTCTGCAAGAGCGCCAAAGCGCACGTCATTCCCGAGCGCCTGGGGCCGGACGGAACGCTTATGGCGCTGGCAGCGACGGCGCACCACGCGCTGTGCGTCGGCGCAGACGCGCCAGAGCTTGTGGTCGGGCACGGTGTGCTTGGCAGACTGCTTGCCCGCGTCACCATCGCCGCGGGTTATCCCGCCCCTGTGGTGTGGGAGGTTAACGAAACCCGGCGCGCAGGCGCCGCCGGATACGAGGTGTTGCACCCTGACGAAGACCCCTCGCACGACTACCGGCAGATTTGTGATGTGAGCGGTGACGCCGGTGTTCTCGATTCGCTCGTGGAGCGGCTTGCGCCGGGCGGTGAGGTCACGCTGGCCGGGTTCTACTCGCAGGCGCTGAATTTCAGTTTCGCGCCGGCCTTCATGCGCGAGGCGCGCTTCGTCATCGCTGCCGAATGGCAGCCGGAAGACTTGTCCGAAGTGATTGCGCTGTGCGCCAGCATGAAGCTCGACCTGGGTCAGCTCATTAGCCACAGCGTCGCCGCAGACGACGCCCACAGCGCCTACAACACGGCATTCGGAGACCCGGAATGCCTGAAGATGATTCTCGACTGGAGAGATCTCCCTTGAGCAATAAAGACAAAGTCACGGAGATCCGTGTCGACCCACAGATCCGTATGCGCGACGCGTTGCGGGTGGAAGCCAAGAGTGAGCCCGCGCCTGTTCCGGCCGGAGAGGTCACAAAGGAAACCCAGATCATTGCCATCTACGGCAAGGGCGGCATCGGCAAGAGTTTCACGCTGTCGAATCTGTCCTACATGATGGCGCAGCAGGGCAAGAAGGTTCTGCTCATCGGTTGTGACCCGAAGAGCGACACCACGTCGCTGCTGTTCGGCGGGAAGAGCTGTCCGACCATCATCGAAACGTCATCGCGCAAGAAGGCGGCTGGCGAAGAAGTCGAGATCGGTGACGTGTGCTTCAAGCGTGATGGCGTGTATGCGATGGAGCTGGGTGGCCCTGAGGTAGGCCGCGGTTGCGGCGGTCGCGGGATCATTCACGGCTTCGAGCTGCTCGAGAAGCTCGGCTTTCACGAGTGGGATTTCGACTACGTATTGCTCGACTTTCTTGGCGATGTCGTCTGCGGCGGATTCGGACTGCCGATCGCCCGTGACATGTGTCAGAAGGTCATCGTTGTGGGCTCCAACGACCTGCAGTCGCTGTATGTGGCCAACAACGTGTGTTCAGCGGTTGAGTACTTCCGCAAGCTTGGCGGCAACGTCGGCGTCGCGGGCATGTGCATCAACAAGGACGATGGTACGGGCGAGGCGGCAGCATTCGCCGATGCCGTCGGTATCCCGGTCCTGGCAGCTATTCCCGCCGACGAGGACATTCGTCGCAAGAGCGCCAATTACGAGATCGTCGGCATTCCCGGCGGACAGTGGGGCGGTCTGTTCGAAGGCCTTGCAGAGCAAGTGGCCGATGCGCCGCCGCAGCAGCCGAACCCGCTCGACCAGGACGGGCTGCTTGGCCTGTTCTCCAGCGATGAAACAGGGCGCGATGTGGTCCTGCAGCCAGCGTCCGCTTCCGACATGCGGGGCGCTGACTACGCACCGCGCGAGTCGCTCGAGGTGATCTACGACGCCGTCTGACGGCGTCGACGGATTTCCAATGGCAGACGGTGGCAAAAAACCTGCTGACGCGGCGGTTGATGGCAAGGGCTGTCACGCGAAGGACGAGATGCGTGAGGCAGCCGCCAAGGCGGGCAAGGCCGAGGTGCTCGAGCGTTATGCGGCTGACTACCCCATGGGCCCGCACGACCAGCCGCAAAGTATGTGTCCCGCATTCGGGTCGCTGCGCGTGGGCCTGCGCATGCGTCGCACCGCGACGATCCTCTCCGGGTCGGCGTGCTGCGTATACGGCCTGACCTTTACGTCTCATTTTTACGGCGCGCGGCGCACGGTCGGGTACGTCCCGTTCAACTCCGAAACGCTCGTCACAGGCAAGCTCTACGAAGATATTCGTGACGCGGTGGAGGAGGTCGCCGATCCGGCGGATTACGACGCCGTGATTGTGACCAACCTGTGCGTCCCCACGGCATCCGGTGTTCCGCTGCAGATGCTGCCCAAAGAGATCAACGGCGTGCGGATCATCGGCATCGATGTGCCTGGCTTCGGCATTCCGACGCATGCCGAGGCTAAGGATGTTCTGGCCGGTGCGATGTTGAAATACGCGCGCACTGAGGCCGAACTCGGCCCTGTAGCGCCCATGCAGGACCGGCACGATGACGGCCGGCCGCAAATCGCGCTGCTCGGTGAAATGTTCCCTGCAGACCCGGTGAGCATCGATCAATTGCTGGAGCCGATGGGTGTCGCTGCCGGCCCCGTCGTACCGACACGCGAATGGCGGGAGCTCTATGCGGCACTGGACTGCGCTGCGGTTGCGGCCATCCATCCGTTCTACACCGCGTGCGTAAGAGAATTTGAGGCTGCCGGCCGCCCTGTGTTTGGTTCGGCGCCGATCGGTCAGGAAGGCACAGCCGCCTGGCTCGAGCAGGTGGGCAAGACCCTCGATGTTCGGGAAGAGGCCATTGCGCGTGCCAAAAATAAAGTGCTGCCGATCCTGAGCGGCGCGATTGCACAGTCTCCGATCAAGGGTCGGATCACGATGTCTGGTTACGAAGGCTCGGAGCTGCTCGTTGCCCGTTTGCTGGTCGAGTGCGGCGCAGACCTGCGTTACGTCGGTTCAGCCTGTCCCAAGACCAAGTGGTCCGAAGCAGATCGTGAGTGGCTGGAGTCGAAGGGCGTGCACGTTCAATACCGCGCGTCGCTCGAGCAGGATCTTGCGGCAATTGAGGAATTCGATCCCGATCTCGCGATCGGAACGACACCGGTGGTGCAGAAGGCCAAAGAGCAGTCGCGGCCGGCGATGTATTTCACTAACCTCATATCGGCACGTCCGCTTATGGGTATTCCCGGGCCGGGCGCGTTATCTGCCGTGATCAATGCCGCCATCGCGCAGAAGTCGCGCTTCGATGAGATGACCGAATTCTTCGAGGGTGTTGGCAAGGGCCATACGGCAGGTGTCTGGCAGGACAAACCGAAACCGCCGCCCAAGCCACGGCGCAAGCGGCCGCCGCCAAAGAAAGATGTCGCGGAGTCGATTGTCTGATGTTGGTGCTCGATCACGATCGTGCGGGTGGCTACTGGGGTTCTGTGTATGTGTTCACGGCAGTCAAGGGACTGCAGGTGATCATCGACGGTCCCGTGGGTTGCGAAAACTTGCCTGTGACGTCGGTGCTGCATTACACCGACGGGCTGCCGCCGCATGAATTGCCCATCGTTGTGACCGGACTCGGTGAAGACGAGCTCGGCAAGGTGGGTACTGAAGCCGCGATGAAACGCGCGCATG
The DNA here is from genome assembly GCA_937899415.1 of uncultured Gammaproteobacteria bacterium. Lineage (GTDB taxonomy): Bacteria > Pseudomonadota > Gammaproteobacteria > Steroidobacterales > Woeseiaceae > CALBPI01. Next base: position 48,664 of record CALBPI010000084.1, read on the forward strand.
AGACGCTCGACCCGGATCAGCCCGCGGTGGTGGTGACCGGCTCGATCGCCGAGATGATCGGTGGCGGTGTGACGCCCGAGGGCACCGGCATCAAACGCTTCCTGCCGCGTACCATCGACGAAGACCAGTGGCAGAGCGCCGACCGTGCCCTGGCCTGGTTGTGGAAAGAGTTTGGTCCCAAGAAAGTCCGTGCGCCGCGCAAACGTGCTGATGACGCCAAACCGCGTGTCAATATCATCGGTCCCGCTTACGGCCACTTCAACATGCCGTCAGATCTGGCCGAGATCACCCGCCTTGTCGAAGGCATGGGTGCCGAGATCAACATGGTGTTCCCGCTGGGTTCGCATATCAGCGAGATTGCCAAACTCAGCAATGCGGATGTCAATGTCTGCATGTACCGCGAGTTTGGTCGTCTGCTGTGTGAGTCATTGGAGCGCCCGTATCTACAGGCGCCGATCGGTCTGCACTCGACCACGGCCTTCCTGCGTGAGCTGGGCCGCCTGCTCGACATCGATCCTGAGCCCTTCATCGAGCGCGAGAAACACACGACGATCAAGCCGCTCTGGGACTTGTGGCGGTCCGTCACCCAGGATTTCTTTGGCACCGCGAGTTTCGCTGTTGTCGCCAATGAGACCTACACGCGGGGCTTGAGAAACTTCCTCGAGAACGACATGGGTTTGCCCTGTTCGTTTGCCGTTGCGCGATGCCCGGGCGCCAAGACCGACAACGCGGACATTCGGGATCTCGTGCACAACAAGACACCGCTCGTGATGTTTGGCAGCTACAACGAGCGAATGTATCTGGCTGAGGCCGGATCAAAAGCCATGTACATCCCGGCGTCGTTTCCGGGCGCCGTGATTCGACGCCACACGGGCACGCCGTTCATGGGGTATTCGGGCGCGACCTATGTTGTGCAGGAAGTCTGCAATGCGCTGTTCGACGCGTTGTTCCACATCCTGCCGCTGGGTACGAGTCTCGATAATGCGGATCAGACGCCCGCGCGGATCGATGGGCAAACACACTGGAGTGAGGCCGCCAAGGCTGCCTTCGATCGCAAGATCGAGGAACAACCGATCCTGGTCCGCATTTCCGCCGCCAAACGCCTGCGCGACGCGGTCGATGCGGATGCACGATCGCGCGGTGCACAGAACGTCGATGAGCAAGACGTCGAGCGCGTATCAAAACGAGAGCGACACGCTGCAGCGTGAATCGCCTTTAGGAGAGAAGCATGAGAGTGACCACAACACACCACGCTCGCAGCAGCCACGAGTCTGCCGCGCACTTCAAGATCCTGGCCGGCGTGTGCTTTGTCGGCATGTTGCCCGTCGCCCTTGTGGCCAGCCTGTCCCGCTGGCGTTGGCAGCCATGGCCGCCGGGTCGCAATGGCTACCGCTCAGCCTGGTGGGAAGCAAAAAACGCGGCGAAAACAGCGGCAGCGATTGCTGTTTCCGTCTAGAGAGGTTCCGCATTGCTGGCGCGCCAGCAATGCGAAACACCCTGCCGTGCGGGATTGGCACGGTAACGAAGCCACACGGTTAGTCTTTTTGAGTCCTGACCCGCTGTGGCTGACAACCTGGGAGGTTCTATGTCAGGCCTGACCCAAAACGGAGCCAAAGAATTCCATCGTATGTTCATGATGGGAATCCTTGGCTACACCGTTATCGCGATCATCGCCCACTTCCTCGTTTGGCAGTGGCGTCCTTGGTTCCCTGGAGAAGGCGGCTACGCCTCACTTTCCGGTGCCATGGATTCGGTGGTCTCGGTAGCAACCATGCTGCTTGGATAGGAGGAGACGACTATGTGGCGAATTTGGTTAATGTTCGACCCGCGACGGTCGATTGTCGCACTCGTTGTCTTCCTCGCTGTTCTGGCGTTCTCGATCCATTTCATTGTTCTGTCAACAGACAGATTCAATTGGATCGAAGGACCCAGCGCATCCGTGATCGAGCTCGATACAGAGCAAGCGGTCGCCCAAAGGGCGCCGACAGCTCTGGACGCGCTCGTCTAAGGCAGTGGTCCATAGCCCGGCTGTCTCCTGGCGTTACCCGCCGGGGCAGTTGCCAGGAGGCAGTCGGACTATTTCTTTGACGGTGGGTAAGACAGGCCGGCATCAACTCGCAGGTAACGGTGCCATGCAACGCCGCGACGGGGCGCTGCTGAGGACAACAACATGTCAATGCTAAGTTTTGAAAAAAAGTACAGGATCAAGGGAGGTACGCTGATCGGCGGCGACCTGTTTGATTTCTGGGCTGGCCCCTTCTACGTGGGCTTCTTTGGTGTCGCGGGCGCATTTTTCACGCTGCTCGGGGTAGCAATGATTTTCTTTGCAATCTCGCAGGGCCCTACTTGGGGCATCTGGGCGATTCACATTCCGCCACCGGACATCAGTTACGGGTTGTCATTGGCGCCCTTGCAGGACGGGGGGCTCTGGCAGCTGATCACCGTCTGTGCCACGGGGGCCTTTGTGTGCTGGGCACTGCGCGAAGTGGAGATCTGCAGAAAGCTTGGGATCGGCTATCACGTCCCTGTGGCCTTCGGCACGGCGATCTTCGCTTACGTCACACTCGTCATCATCCGGCCGATCCTGATGGGCGCGTGGGGCTATGCGTTCCCCTACGGCATCATGTCGCACCTCGATTGGGTCGCGAGCGTGGGTTACCAGTATGTGAATTTCCACTACAACCCGGCGCACATGATCGCGGTGACGTTCTTCTTCACGACGACACTGGCGCTCGCACTGCACGGCGGTGCGATTCTGTCCGGCTCAAATCCGAAGAAAGGCAACACCGTCCGGACGGCCGAGCACGAAAACTCGTTCTTCCGTGATTCGATCGGTTACTCGATCGGCTCACTGGGCATTCACCGCCTCGGCCTGTTCCTTGCGATCAATGCGGGGTTCTGGAGCGCGATCTGCATCGTGATCAGCGGCCCGCTCTGGGATAAGAGCTGGCCGGAATTCTGGGAATTCTGGCGTCAGATCCCGATCTGGAGTTAAGTCATGGCTGAGTACCAAAACCTCTTTTCCCGCGTACACGTGACGGCGCCACCGGATGCTGGTGGACCGATCGATGAGTCCATGTTCAAGCGCGGCAAGCCGCGCATGAGCTACTGGCTGCAGAAGATCGGTGATGCCCAGATCGGCCCGTTCTATCTCGGCGGACTGGGTCTGGCGTCTTTGATCTGTGGCTTCATCGCTTTCGAGATCATCGGCTTCAACTACCTGGCACAGGTGAACTGGGATCCCCTGGTATTCCTGAGGGAATTGCCCTGGTTGTCGCTCGAGCCGCCAAAAGCGGAATATGGATTGAGTATTCCGCCACTCAATGAGGGTGGCTGGTGGCTTCTCGCCGGGTTCTTCCTCACGCTTTCCGTGATGCTCTGGTGGCTGCGCATGTACCGTCGCGCCCGCGCATTGGGCATGGGTACCCACGTCGCCTGGGCGTTTCTCTCGGCGATCTGGTTGTTCCTCGTACTGGGCTTTTTCCGCCCGCTGGCGATGGGCACGTGGTCTGAGGCGGTGCCCTTCGGCATCTTCTCGCACCTCGACTGGACGCAGAACTTCTCGTTGCGCTACGGCAACCTGTTCTACAACCCGTTCCACATGCTCTCGATTGCGTTCCTGTACGGTTCGGCACTGCTGTTCGCCATGCACGGCGGTACGATCCTTGCCACGGACCGCTATGGTGCGCACCGCGAGATCGAGCAGATTGTTGATCGCGGCACGGCGTCCGAGCGCGGCGCCTTGTTCTGGCGCTGGACCATGGGCTTCAACGCAAGCATGGAGTCGATTCACCGTTGGGCCTGGTGGTTTGCGGTATTGACCACGCTCACAGGTGGCATAGGTATCCTCCTGACAGGGACCGTGGTGGACAACTGGTACCTGTGGGGTGTCGAGCACAACATCGCGCCGGCGTATTGACGGCGCGTGCGTGCAGACGCTGATACGCTGTGGACGACTTTCGCAGAAAGCTGATGGCACTCATGACGTTGGTCGTGGCATCGGCGGCCTGCATGGCGACGCCAAAAAGCCTTGCTGACGACGGTGTGTCAGAGGGAGTCGAACGTGCTGCAGTGATCCAGCAACAGATACGGGACTAGACGAACCAGGGAAGGGTCAACGTACGACAAGGACCAAAAGACCGGGCATCGCTGCCCGGTCTTTTTTTTGGGCAAAAAAAAGCTGCACCACCTGCTGGCGGCGCAGCTTTGTCGCGAGCAACAGACCGGCGGCCTAGCCGATCGTGAAGCTGCCGCGCATGATCGACCAGTGGCCCGGGAACGTGCAGATGAATGCGTATTCCGTGTCGGCGTCAAGCACGCTCATGTCGACCGTCGTGGACGAGGTTTCCCCGCCGCCGATGAGCTGCGTGGCCGCGATGATGCGGTCGTCGCCAACGGGGACGTAGCTGTTGTCGATACCGGCGGTCATGCCCGCGGCGCCAACAGCATCGAGATCACTCTTCTTGACCAGGACCCAATTGTGGCCCATGGCGTTCTTGGGCAGCTTGCCCGTGTGCACGAGCGTAACAGTGACTTCACTGCAAGACGCAGCGGCCGTGAGGCTGTCCGTGTTGTAACCGAGTCGGTCGCCTGCTTCGATAGTCAGCGCGCAGTCGCCGGAGGCGGCTGGCGCATCGCTGTCACCTGCAACCGTGGCCGCAGCGTCGTCGACCATGTCAGACACGGTCTCTTCGGCGTCAGCCATGGTGTCTTTCATATCATCGGCAGCGTCCGCCATCGCGTCAGCGGCGTCGTCGGCCGCGTCTGCCACAGCGTCAGCCGCGTCATCGATTGCGTCCGTGGCAGCATCGGCGGCGTCTTCGACGACGTCCTGTGCGTCTTCGGCGACGGTATCTGCAGCGTCGTTAGCCGCCTCGGTTGCAGCTTCAGCAGCTGCCGAGCTGGGCGTCGCGTCGTCGCCCGAACCGCAGGCCACCAAAGTCATGCTCGCCGCCAATACCAGAAACGCAGGTATATTCTTGGTCAACATGGTTTGTGATCCTCAAAAAATCCAACAAAAACAAAAACCTGTTACCGGCCCCACGGTCCCAGCCGCGCGATTATCGCACGAAACCGGGCCTTGCGGCAGTGTGCCGGCATTCGGGGACGGCGGGTTGCTTACAGCTGCGTCGGGTTCGGTGCGTCGCCGTAGACTTCGACGGGGTCAAAGACCTTCTCGGCCTCGGTGAAGGCCAGCTCGACGTGACCCTCGCGCTGTTCACGTGCGTAGTCTTTACCGACAGGCACGCTGCGGTAGAAGCATGAGCGGTAGCCTACGTGGCAGCTGGCGCCGCCGCCGGCCACATCGACGCGTAACCAGACACAGTCCTGGTCATCGTCGATCAGTAACTCCCGCACCGTCTGCACGAGACCACTCGTGGCGCCCTTGTGCCACATGACCTGGCGGCTGCGGCTGAAATAGTGGGCCTCGCCCGTCACGATCGTGCGTTGCAGGGCATCGGCATTCATGTAGCCCTGCATGAGCACCTCGCCCGATTCGAAGTCGGTGGTGACGACAGGGATGAGCCCGTTCTCGTCGAACTTGGGTGCGAGCTCGTGGCCTTCCTCGACCTGCTCAACGGTTTGTCGGGCTGCGAAGCGTGGCGAATCCATGGTGGGAGGCCTCTTGCGGGCGTGACCGGGCCCGCTAGTATAGCGAAATGGTACTCAATCTCTACGACACCCAAATAGGCCGGAAACGGCCCTTTGAGCCGATAGATCCGGAGCGTGTGACGCTCTACGTCTGTGGGCCCACGGTGTACAACTTTGCGCATATCGGCAACGCGCGCCCCGCGGTTGTGTTCGATGTGCTGGCGCGCGTGCTGCGCCGTGAGTACGGACTCGTCTACGCGCGCAACATCACGGATGTCGACGACAAGATCAACCAGGCCGCGCTCGAGACAGGCCGCAGCATCGGTGACATCACGGCCGAATACACAGCTGCCTATCTCGAGGACATGGGCGCCCTTGGGGTGTTGCCGCCAGACGTGGCGCCGCGCGCCACAGACCACATCGAAGAGATGTGCACGATGATCGAGCGGCTCATCGAGGCCGGGCACGCCTACGCGGCCGAGGGTCACGTGCTGTTCGATGTTGCGAGCTATGACGCGTACGGCGCACTCTCGAACCGCTCACTCGAGGACATGATCGCGGGTGCACGCGTTGAGGTGGCGCCCTACAAGCGCAACCCGGCAGATTTCGTGCTCTGGAAACCTTCGACGCCCGAACTGCCGGGCTGGGATAGCCCCTGGGGCCGCGGTCGGCCCGGCTGGCACCTTGAGTGCTCGGCCATGATCGAGAAGCACCTGGGCGATACGATCGACATCCACGGCGGCGGGCAGGACCTGGTCTTCCCCCACCATGAGAATGAGATTGCGCAGAGCACCTGTGCTCACGACGGCCGACCGTTCGTCAATTTCTGGATGCACAACGGTTTTCTAAACGTCGACGCGACCAAGATGTCCAAGTCGCTGGGCAACGTGCTGCTGGTGCGTCAGCTCCGCGACCAGGCCGACGGCGAGGCCATTCGGCTGGCGCTCATTTCCGCGCATTACCGCCAGCCACTCGACTGGACCGACGAGACGCTTGTGGAGGCCACGCGCAAGCTCGACCGTCTGTATGGTGCGTTGCGCGGCAATCTCGTGGACGGGGTCGGCGCCGACATTGACCCCGATGTGCTCGCGGCACTGCACGACGACCTCAACACGCCGCAGGCCATTGCGGCGTTGTTTGGGCTGGCTCGCGAAATCAACCGCAGTGACGACGCCGATGAGCGTGCGCGTCTTGCGGCCCGCCTGCAGGCATCTGGCATCCTCATCGGATTGCTGGAGCGTCCGGCGGAAGACTGGTTTGCGCGTGGCGATGCCGCTGAAGCCGCTGCCATCGATGCGGCTATCGCAGCGCGCGCGGCGGCCAAGGCCGCTCGCGACTTTGCCGAGGCCGACAGGATACGGGACGACCTGCTCGCAAAAGGCATCCAACTCAGCGACGGCGCCGAAGGTACCACCTGGCGCCGCGTGCAGGCCGCCGAGGCAAACGGATGACCAACACGATCCCGGAACGTGAAGCAGAGCTCGTCGACGAGTTCTCGATGTTCGACAACTGGATGGACCGCTACCAGTATCTCATCGAGCTGGGGCGCGGACTCCCCGACTACCCCGAGGCAGAACGCGCTGACATCGACAAGGTCGCGGGCTGCCAGTCGCAGGTCTGGCTGCAGTCGCGCCGTGATGCGGTGGGCCATCTTCGGTTTCGTGCGATCAGCGATGCCGCCATCGTGTCGGGACTCATCGCCGTGCTCATGCGGCTTTACGACGATGCGCCACCACAGGCGGTCATCGACTACGAGCCGGCCTTCGTATCTGCGCTCGGGCTCGACAAGCACCTGAGCCAGAACCGGGCCAACGGGCGCTACGCGATGCTGGAACGGATTCGTGCCGAGGCTGCCGCGGCCACTGCGGCATGACGCTGGCACGACGCGTCATGATTCGCGTCGTGCGTGCCTATCAGGTGCTGCTGTCGCCGCTGCTGGGCAACAACTGCCGATTCCAGCCCACCTGTTCTCAATACTGTATCGAAGCGATCGAGCGGCACGGCGTGTGGCGTGGCTGCTGGCTGGCAGCCCGGCGAATCGGGCGTTGCCACCCCTGGGGTGGCAGCGGTTACGACCCGGTTCCCGGTAACCCTGACGAGCACGAGACACGCACACCGTGACCGAACGCATCGATGCGATGCCCATCGGGGCGTTTCTGCAACGCACGGTGCACGTGGCACTCGACACGGCACTGCTCATCTTTGCAGCGCTCATTGGTTTCCTCATGTACTTCGGGATCAACGCGCTGCAGAGCCCGATCACGTTTGTCCCCGGGGTGCTGGTACTCGTCTATACCACTTCGGCTTTGACCAAATACGCCACGCTGATCACACGGGCCGTCGCACTCGGCTACGACGTACCCGCCGCCGACAACGCCGTTTTCGACTACTTTCGCAACCTCTGGGCCTTTACGCCCTGGCTGGCGCTCTGCGCCCTGGGTGGCCTGGGCTGGGTGATCAATATGGGGCTGGGGGCGGTCGCGCTCGCCGTCTACTTGCTGCTCGTGCTGCCTGTATTGCCTGCGATCATCGCTGTGATCTCTGTGAATGCGAGCCTGCTCACACTGTTTCGCGTCGGCGAACTGACACGCTTCATTCGCATCCTTGGTCTCGACTACCTGAAGATCCTCGGCAGCTGGTTTGTGATCCTCTCTCTGGACGTCGTTCTGCCCATCTCGGGATACCTGTCAGTGCTCCTGTTCTGCCTGCAGATCCTCTGGCTGTTCTCATCGACAGGCGTCGTGCTCTACCACCACTACCTGCCGCTTGGGATTCCCGTGGAACGTCTGCCCGCGGACGAGCGCCAGCAACAGCGTGACGATGCGGCACTGAATCGCGAACGCCAGTCGGCGCTCGACGAAGCCTATGGCTACTTCAGCCGCGGCAATGAGGTGGGCGGCTTGCAGCGGCTGCGCGGCTACCTTAGCGCGCATGACGATTACGACGCCTGGGCCTGGTTTCTCGACCGGATGCGGGGCTGGGAGTCACCAAGACCCTTCGTGCTCGTGGCGCAGAATCAATTTCCCCGCCTGCTCGAGGCCGGAGACCGCGGGGCTGCATTGTCATTGCTCGTGGAGTGTATGCAGCGCGATGCAGACTTCTCGCCGCGACCCGAAAACCGCGCAAGCCTGCGCGAGTTGCTGGAGGGGCATCCCTTTGCGGAACGCGCGGCGCGCTGGCGCTGACTCAGGCCTGGCCCGCAGCCGCGGTGCGGGGTGAGTCGCCGTGAGAGCAGCTGCAATCGCGGTTGCGCCAGTGGGCGACAGCCAGCAACGCGCCGCCTGCCGTCGTGACGAGTGCATCGGCGGTCTTGCCGAAGTACGGGTGCAATACGAACGCGGCCAGAGCCAGCAGTGCGACACCCAGAGTGCCCAGCGCGAGGACCTGCATCCGGCGGTGCCGAATCCAGCCGCCCACAAATGCAATCGCGCTAATGGGCACGACGATCGCGAGCAGCACAACGTGCGTCCATTCGCTGTCGAGGCCCGTAACTGCGCCACCGACGCCAAAGGCGATCAGCACGGGCAGCAGCAGGCAGTGCAGCATGCAGATGGCAGACAGCAGCAGGCCCAGCGCGTCTGCGCGGGTATGCGCTTGAGATTGGGAGATGGCCACGGTCGGGGCCCCGAGCGGGAAAAAACAGGTCAAAACGATATAACATTGCATTATTCGCGGCAAGGAACCTGGTCTTGTGTGGCCAAGCCACTGGCGCCTTTCTCCGATGTTCGCGACAATTCGGGGATGAATGAACGGCTCCTCGACATCACCTGTTGCCCTGTCACGCACCAACCGCTGCGCAAGGCGGACCGACCCCTGCTCGAGTCGCTCAATGCGCAGGTCGCGGATGGTTCACTCAAAAACGCTGCGGGCGAGCCGCAGCGCACGCCCCTGACGCAGGCGCTCGTGACCCGCGATGGGCAGCGGGTCTACCCGGTTCGCGACGGCCTTGTCGTTCTCATGGCCGACGCTGCCATCGTGGTCGAGGACGGCCGCTGAACACCGACGTCCTGGTAAGGGAATACCCTGGCCAGGTCAGGGCCTGACACTGATCCTGTGAAGATTCGACTCCCAGACCTGCAACGCCATTTGGAGCGCGAGCTCACGCCCGTGTGGCTGGTCAGTGGCGATGAGCCGTTGCTCGTGAACGAGGCCACGGATGCCATTCGCAAGACGGCGCGGGCGCAAGGCTACGAGACTCGTGACCTGTATGTCGCCGAGCGCGGTTTTGACTGGGACCGCCTGGCCGAGGCGGGCCACTCGCTGTCGCTGTTCAGCGAGCGCCGCATTCTCGACGTGCGGCTGCCTACCGGAAAGCCCGGCGAGAAGGGCGGGCGCATGATCGCGAGCCTTGCCGAGACACCGCCAGAAGACACGCTGCTGCTTGTGACGGCACCCAAAATCGACAAACGCGGTGCGAACGCAAAATGGGTCAAGAGCATCGATGCCGCGGGCATGATGCTGCAGA
>CALBPI010000085.1 GCA_937899415.1 uncultured Gammaproteobacteria bacterium
TCGCTCGCCAAGCGATCCAGGGATGGACTCGAGCGTTCCCGACAACACCCATCGGTGGTGCGGGCAGGCGGGCGTTAAGCGGGTCGTGCCGATGAACAGCACGATCTCGTTACGAGATCGCCGCGGCGCTGCGCGCCTCGCGATGACGGGGCACTTTGTGCCGCCGCCAGATTGCCGCGGGGCCTGCGGCCCCTCGCAATGACGGGTCAGCCGGTATACTCCGACCGTGACTTCCGCCTCCTCCAATTCCTTCGGCGCGCTGACGCGCCTGCTGCGTTACGCGCGCGGCTTCCGGCCGCGTTACCTGGCCGCGAGCTTCTGTTCGGTGATGAACAAGCTCTTCGATGTGATGCCCGAGATTCTCATCGGCATCGCCATCGACGTTGTGGTGCGCCAGCAGGACTCATTCGTGGCGGCCGCCGGCATCACCGACCCCAAGCATCAGATCGTGTTGCTGGCCGTGCTCACGCTTGTGATCTGGATTGGCGAGTCTGTGTTCGAGTTCCTGCTGCTAGTGCTTTGGCGCAACCTTGCGCAGGACCTGCAACACAAGATGCGCATCGATGCGTACTCGCACGTCCAACAGCTGGATCTCGCCTGGTTTGAGAACCAGCGCGCGGGCAACGTGGTTGCCATCATCAACGACGATGTGAATCAGCTCGAGCGCTTCCTCGACAACGGGGCCAACAGCCTGATCCAGGTGGCCACCACGTTGCTCGCCGTGGGCGGCGTGTTTTTTGCCGTGTCGCCGTCGATTGCGTTTATCGCGTTCACGCCGATTCCCGTGATCGTCATCGGTGCGTTCTACTTCCAGCGCCGCGCGCAGCCGCTCTATGCCGACGTGCGTGAGCGAGTCGGTGCACTCGGCAGCCGGCTGTCGGCAAACCTGAGCGCCATCATGACTATCAAGAGCTTCGCCACCGAAGCCGAAGAGGTCGAGCGCGTCAGCGAGCAAAGTCGCAACTACGTGCAGGCCAACCGCCGCGCCATTCGCGTGAGTTCGGCATTCATCCCGATCATTCGCATGGCGATCCTCGCGGGCTTCGTGGCGACGTTCCTCATCGGCGGCTACAAGGTGCTCAACGGCACGCTCAATGTGGGTGCCTACGGCGTGCTCGTGTTCCTGACCCAGCGCCTGCTCTGGCCGCTCACGGACCTCGCCAACACCGTCGACCTCTATGAACGCGCCATGGCCTCAACGCGCCGCATCCTCGACCTCATCGAGGTGCCTGTGAAGATTCGCGACGACCAGGACGCCGTGCCTCTGGAGTCACCGAAAGGGGCCATCCGGTTCGAGCAGGTCGACTTCGCCTACCGCGACGACGTCCCCGTACTGCACGGCATTGAGCTCGACGTGAAGCCTGGCGAGACCATCGCACTCGTGGGGCAAACGGGCTCCGGCAAGAGCACCATCGTGAAGCTGTTGCTGCGCTTCTACACCCCGCGCGCGGGACGCATCACCCTCGACGGCCAGCCCATCGACAGCCTCGTGCTGGCCAGCCTGCGCGGCCACATCGGTCTCGTGAGCCAGGACGTCTTCCTGTTCCACGGCAGCGTGCGCGAAAACATCGCCTACGGGCGCCCCGACGCCAGCGAGGCAGAGATCTGTGCCGCGGCCCAGGCCGCCGAGGCCACGGAGTTTATCGATAAGCTGCCCGAAGGCCTCGACACCATCGTGGGTGAACAGGGGCAGAAGCTCTCGGGTGGCCAGCGCCAACGCCTGTCGATTGCGCGTGCCGTGCTCAAAGACCCCGCCATCTTGATCCTCGACGAGGCCACCTCGGCCGTGGACAACGAGACCGAGGCGGCGATCCAGCGTTCGATGGCGCACATCTCCGAGAATCGTACGACCATCGTCATCGCGCACCGACTATCGACCATCGTGAACGCCGACCAGATCCACGTGCTGGATCAGGGGCGCATCGTGGAATCCGGAACGCACGACGCGCTCGTCGCGCGTGGCGGTATCTACGCCAATCTCTGGCGCGTGCAGACGGGGCTGGCCGGGGACTGACTCAGGCGCGCTCGTCGAGCGCGGCTTCGAGGCTGGCCACTTCCTGCAGGTAGACGAGAGTTTCGTCCGCTTCCTGCCAAAGCGCCTTCACGGCATCGAGCGCCTCGCGCGCCTGGCTTTCGCGGCCTAGGTCGAAGTAGGCCTGCGCCAGGCGCAAGTGCGCGAGCGCCAAACCCGGGTAGCGCGTCACGATGCCTTCGAGCCCGCTTACCGCCTCCCGGATCTCTCCAGCACGGCGCAACGTATCGTACATCTCCGCCTGCATGCTCAGGATCTCACCGCTCAGGAACACCGCAAGCCATGATGACTCGGAGCGTTCGATAGCGAGGTTGATGAGCTCTATCGCGTCGTCGGGGCGGTTTTCGTAAACAGCCGCCTTGGCGCGGTAGGAATCGGCCATAAACTGCAGGTTCGCGTTGCCGGGCTGCGTGGTGGCGAACCGCTCCACGTTGCCCAGGTTGGCGACGAACGCATCTCCCTGATCGTGTGCCGCCAGCAAGCCAGCCTTGTAGAGCGCGATGAAGTCCGTCCAGGGCGCCTGCATCGTGGCACCCAGCGCGTCGAGTTCACCGAGTACAGCTTCGGGGTCTTCGTCAAGGAAGCCCTGCTGCACGATCTTCGGTGCCGTGGCCTGGAGCGTTGTCATAAGCGGGCCCGCAAGCCGCATCATGATGGGCTCGGCCTCCGTCATGATCCGGATCGAATCGGAGTACTTGCCCCGTTGCGTGTACATGCTGCTGGCCAGCGTGTAGACGTTAATCTTCTGCTCGTCGGACAGGTCACTTTGAAGGAGCCGCGTCAGGCGGTCCTCGGCCTGCGCAAAGTCACCACGGCGCATGAGCACCGAGATGGCGCCAAGCTTGGGCTCCACGTTGCGGTCATCGAGCAGCGCAGCCTGGCGGTAGGTGTCCAGCGCCGCATCGCCGTCGCCCTTGGCGGCCTGCAGTTGCGCAAGCGCACTCAGGCCGCTCACATCGTCAGGCGCCTTTTCGGTGTACTTAAGCAGCAGCGCTTCGGCGGCGTCGATGTTGCCGAGCTGTTGCTCAATCTGCGCCGACTCCTTAAGCGTGCTGATCGCCATCGGATTGAGTTCGCGAACGGTGACGAAGGCCGCCTTGGCCTCCTCAAGGTCCAGCGCCGTCACGATGTTGATACGCGCAAGGCGCATGAACGCCGTCTCGTTACCCGGCTCGACACGGGTCCAGGCTCGCGCGATATCACGTGCGCCTTCGAAGTCGCCGTTAATGGCCGCCTTGTTGATCCGGATCTGGTACTCGCTCGCGTCCGAAAGGCGGAAGTCGTAGCGCAGCGCTGCGTCAAACGACTGCTCCGCAAGGTCATTTCGCGCGTTGAAGTAGTGGAACATACCGATGCGGTGATGCGCCTCGGCAAACTGTGGGTCGACTTCCACCGCCTGCTGCATGAGCGCGCCACCACGCGGCGCATCCTTATCGAGATTTGCGGCAATGCGGGCCTCGGTGAAAAGCCGCAGCGCTTCAAAGTTCGGGCTCATCGACTCCGAGATCGGCAGATCGGTCATCTGTACCGAATCGCTGATGTTCTGCTCAAGCTCTTCCTGAACAGCAGCCGAGATCTCGTCGACAGACTCAAACATGGTTTCGTCCGTGAAGGTCACCTCACCCGTGACGCGCGGCTCGCCGGTCACGACATCATGCATGGCGTAACGCAGGGTCAAGCCACCCGCCTCGGCGTCAACCAGTTCACCCCGAACGAAGTAGTTGTAGCGACGGTCGCGCGCGAGTTGCAGCTGCAACGATTGCGGTACGCGCATGGCGTTGGCGAACCCAGACTGCACGATGTCCTGCAACAGCGAGTCGGCGTCGAACGGTGTCAGCGCCGTGAATGCCGGGCTCTCACGCAGCAGGTCCTCGGACAGGAGGATCGGCAAAATGTAGGCGTACCAGTCGGGCGCCTCGGCCGTGTTGTTGACCAGGTAGTAAGACATGATGCGCTGCGAGCTCGGACGCGTGGTCGACGCTTCAACGAACTCCGCGTCGGCCAGCGTTGCGGCGCCAGTCGATGGCGGTGTGGCGGGCACGAGGAACACGCCGAACGCCGCCAGCACAATATTGAACGGCACGAAGATCATCTGCGCTTTGGAGGCCTGGTCCTTGCCCGGGGCGCCATGCGTCCAGGCAAACAGCGCGACGGTAGGCAACATAACGGCCATGAACACGAAGATGTAGGTGGTCAGACGCTCGGGCATGACGAACTGCTCCGAGAGCCAGTCGCCCATCTCGATACCCAACCAGACACCGGCGATATAAAGGCCCAGGTACTGGGGTACCCGGCGATACATCAGCTCGCCAATGAATCCGCGCTCGCTCATCCGATTAACCTGTGCCCTGCCACCCGGGACCGGGTGTCCTGCGTCAATCCGCTAACATACGATTTACCTGTGACAACGACAAGCGCGTATTGCTCCGTAAGTTAGACAAACTTTCTCGATTTATCGGGGTCCAACGGCGCCGCCAGCCAAACCGTCCTCAGGTCCCGCTTCACACTTCTTATGGGACGTCGTGCACACCCGCGCGGCATACTCGTTTCTGACCGCTCCGTCTGCTCACCCCGATGAACCACCGCCTGCTACTCATTGACGACGACGAACAGCTCGTGACGATGCTCGCCGAGCTGCTGCGTCTTGAGGACTACGCCGTCGAAACCGCACCCGACGGACGCGCGGGCATCGCGGCGCTCGACGCCACAGCCCCCGACCTCATCGTGCTCGACGTCATGATGCCGGGTATGGACGGGTTCGAAACGCTGGCCGCCATCCGCAACCGCAGTCGCATACCGGTTCTCATGCTGACCGCACGCGGGGAGGTCGATGACCGCATCAGTGGTCTCGAAGCCGGCGCCGACGACTACCTCGCCAAGCCGTTCAGTCCCCGCGAGCTGCTGCTGCGCATTGGCGCGATCCTGCGTCGCGGGACAGCAAGCGACGACGAGGTGCTCGAGTTCCACGGGGTGGCGCTCGACCCGGGCAACATGCGCGCCAGCATCGGAGGCGAATCAGTCGCACTCACGGGCGCGGAACTGCGCGTGCTCGAGGGTCTGCTGCGCGAAGCCGGCCACGTCGCTTCACGGGATGCGCTCACGCAGTTTGCACTGGGCCGCAAACGTACCGCCTACGACCGGGCACTCGACACACACATCTCGAACCTGCGCCAGAAGCTCGGCGGCGAAACGGCACCCGTTGAAATCCGCAACGTGCGTGGCGCGGGCTATGCGCTGCTGCCGCGGGAGCCCGCGGCGTGAACAGCGTTTTCTGGAAAATCTTCCTGTCGTTCATCGTCATGCTCGCGGCGGTCGGCGCGATCACGGTGCATGTGAGCTTCTACCTGGCCGGGCAGCGCGCGGCATCGATCAACGAGCTCAAACGCATCGACGTTCAGCGCGACGCCGAGGCCGCACTGGTCGACGGCGGGCGCGAAGGCTTCGCGAGATGGCTGCGGCGTGATGCCGGTCTGCCCCTGACGAAGACGATTTTTCTCATCGACGAGACCGGCGACGAGATCCTCGACCGCAAACTGCCTGCTGAAACCAAGATGGCTTTTGGCCGCCTCAAGAAAAGCGGCCGGCTCAAGTCGAGCAAACGCGTGCCGAAGGTCGTCGACGCCGATGGCAACGTCTATCTGTTTCTGTTGGGGCCGGGCCGACCACCGGCCATGGGTGTATTCGCGACGCCGGGCGTCAACCGCGTCGTGCTTGTACTGGCATTGCTGGTCACGGCCACGGTCTGCTTCCTGTTGACGCGTTACCTCGTCGCACCGCTCACGCGTGTGACTCGCGCCGCCGAGGCGCTGGCGGACGGCAAACTCTCCGCTCGCGCTGGCGCCGAAGCCTACCGTCATGACGAGCTGGGTCGGCTCGCCGCCCAGTTCGACGACATGGCCGACGCGCTGCAACGTCAGATGCAGACGCGCCAGGACCTGCTCCGAAACGCCTCGCACGAACTCCGCTCGCCGTTGGCACGCATCCAGGTCGCGCTCGAGCTCGCGCGCCGCCAGCCCGACGCCATCACCGAGCAGCTTGAGCGCATCGAGCGTGAGGCCGAGCAGATGGAAGCGCTCACCGCGCAGATGCTCAATCTGGCGCGGGCGCAATCCGACGCGGCCAGCGAGGAGACCGACGTCGATCTCGCAGAGCTCCTGCAGCAGATTGTCGACGACGCCTGCTTTGAGGGCGCGCCCAGAGACCGCGATGTGCAACTCGACACACACGGCGACGCGCTCGTGTTGCGCGGCCATCCTGAGCTACTCGCGAGTGCCATCGAGAACGTCGTGCGCAATGCGCTGCGCTTCACACCCGAGGGCAGCCAGGTCGACGTCGATCTCGTGCGCGAGAATGGCCACGCTTTGATCGCGGTGCGAGACAGTGGCCCGGGCATCCCCGAAACCCTCATCGCGCACATCTTCGAGCCCTTCTTCCAGGGTCAATCCAAAGCCGGTACGGCGGGTGTGGGACTGGCCGTCAGCAAGCAGGTCGTAGACCTGCACGGCGGCACCATGCGCGCGCGCAACCGCAGCGAAGGCGGGCTCGAGGTCGAGATCCGCCTGCCGCTCACGGGCGATCAGGACACGAGTACGAGCGCCGCGAACGCGTAGACCGCGATAATCAGGGTCTGCGCGACCATCGCGCCGATGGGCGCCACACCGACGGTGACGAGCCCCCTGAGTGAGGTCTTCACGCCCAGCGCGGCCACAGCCACGACCAACAAAATCCCCGACGCGCGCCGCAATGGATCGACGATCAGATCGGGCAACAGCCCCGTGCTGTTGAGCGCCACAAGCACCACGAATGCGATGAGGAAGAGCGGCAGCGGCGGCGGCTTGCCGCCCGCCTGGTCGTTGCGACGGTGGAACATCCAGGCGATGACAGCCACAGCCGGCACCAGGCAGGCCACACGAATCAGCTTGACGAGTGTCGCCGTCTCACCCGCGAGCGGCGAGATGATGTAGCCGGCGCCCACGACCTGGGCAACATCGTGAATAGATGCGCCCAAAAAGATCCCAGCCGCGACATCGCCCCAGCCCAGCGATTGCGTAAATACCGGGTAGGCGACCATGGCCACGGTAGAGAGCGCGTTGACGCCCACGACCGCGAGAATGGCCTGCTTGTCCGTGCTGTCGCTGCGCGGCAACACGGCCGCAATCGCGAGCGCAGCAGACGCGCCGCAGATGGCAACGGCACCGGCTGTCAGGATCGAGAATGTGCGCGACAAACCGACCCAGCGCGCAAACCAGTAACCGCCCACGAGCGTCACCGCGACGCTGCCCACGGCAATAAGGGCAGTTCCCCAACCCAGTGCCTGCACCTCGCCCAGCGTGATCCGCAATCCCAACAACGCCACGCCGATACGCAGTATGCGACGGCCGCTGAACTCGATCCCGGGTTTGATGCGCGGGTGATCCATGACCCCATGGCACGCCATACCGATAATCAGCGCATAGACCATGACGGGGCCACCGACCGCGCCCGACAAGGCATAGGAAAAAGCGGCGACGCCCACCGCCAGCAGCGTGCCCGGGGCGAATCGCAGGACGCCCTGCGTCAGGGAGTTAGCGGACACCGGGCAGGTCGCAGCAGAAGCGAACCATCTGCTCGAGCGCGTCGTCGCCGTTCAGCGCGTCCTGGTCGAACACTGTGTTGGCGAAGCGCGCCGAGGGCTCGACGAAACGCTGGTGCATGGGCTCGACCTGTTGCTCGAACTGCGCGATGACGTTGTCGCGCTCGCGGCCGCGCTCTGCGACGTCCCGAGCGATACGGCGTTCGAGCCGTGTGTCCGCGTCACATTCAATGAACACGCCGTAGTCGATGACGCGGCGCGCGACGGCGCTCGCGAGAATCAGGATGCCGTCGACAAGCACCACGGGTCGCGCGGGCACGGCACGCACTTCGTCAGTGAGTCGCTCATGGCGCGCGAAGTCGTAACGCGGCGACTCGATGTCGTTGCCCTGTTTCAGACGCGCGAGGTCACGGGCGAGGTAGTCGAAGTCCAGCGCGTCGGGGTGGTCGAAGTTGAACGCCAGGTTGTCGACCTGGGCCTCTGGGCGGCTGTGGTAGTAGTCGTCCTGGAGCACCACGGAACAGGTGTCGCCGCCCAGTGCGTCGCGAAGACGGCGCAGCAGCCGGGTCTTGCCCGAACAACTGCCGCCGGCGATGCCGATGATCGTGACCGAATCCATGCGCCGCGCATTGTCACCGAGCACAAGCGCGGACGCCAACAAAAAGCGGCCGCCCCGTCGCCAGAGCGGCCGCTTCGGGTCCTTCGGAACCCTTGGGGAGGCGGTGCTTAGCCCTCGCCGCGCAGCTCTGCGCGCTGCTCTTGCTTTAGCTTCATCTGTTCCTTCTTGTGCTGGGCGCGCATCTTGCGCTTGGCCTGCATCTCATCAAAGGTCGCCTGCTGATCGGCGTCGAGCAGCGCGTAGATCCGCTCACTGGTCCGGTTGTGCAGCTCCTTCATGGCCGTCTTGGCCTGGTCTTTCTGGTTCAGCGTGTAGGTGTCGCCGATGCTCTGCTTTTCGGCACGCGCTTCCGCGAGGATCTGCTCGACGTCTGCGGCCTGTGCATCGCTGAGGCTCAGTTTCTGGGCCAGTTTCGCGGCGTGCTTGGCCGGGTCGGCGCCCAGCGGGTCCTTGTGCTTGCCGTGGCCACCAAAGGCCGCGCCGGAGAGCAGTATCAGGGCCAGCGAGGCCACGGCTGCTACGGCGGTGAGTTTCTTGTCGTTGGTCATGGTCTGCTCCTTAAAAACGAGGGTGCCTGCGTTCGAGGCAGATTTAGTCTGCACCCGCCGCTCCGCAAGTTGTGTCGGGCTTCGTCAAGATTCGTCAAGCCTGCCGCGCCCTGCTAGCCTGCGGCCTCTCGCCCTGCCCGGAGACGCTGCCCATGCAGTACCTGCACACGATGATCCGCGTCAGCGACCTCGACGCTTCACTGGATTTCTATTGCGACAAGCTCGGGCTGGTCGAGGTCAATCGCTATGAGAATGAGGGCGGCCGCTTCACGCTGGCCTTTCTGGCCGCACCCGAGGACGTCGAGCTCGCGCTTGAGCGCAAGGCACCGCTCATCGAGCTGACCTACAACTGGGATACCGAGGACTACTCGGGTGGCCGCAACTTCGGGCACCTGGCATTTCGGGTCGACGACATTTACGGCCTCTGCCAGCGCCTCGCAGATGCCGGTATCACGATCAACCGGCCACCACGCGACGGGCGAATGGCCTTCGTTCGCTCCCCTGACGGCATTTCCATTGAGTTGCTGCAGAAGGGCGCGTCTCTGGCTCAGGCCGAGCCCTGGGCCTCGATGGAGAACACGGGCAGCTGGTAGCTGCGGGCCGCTGCCGCCCTCGGCTACACTTGCAGTACGGGGGAGAACAGCATGACAACACGCGCGCGCATCCGCACGGGACTGAGCATCGCCGCAGCCGCACTGGCGCTGCCGGGCTGTGTGACCAATCCCGTGACCGGCCGCTCCGAGCTCACCATTATTTCGGCCCAGCAGGAAGTGGCCATGGGTGCCAATGCCTACGCGCCCATGCAACAGTCGCAGGGCGGGCAGTTTCGCCTCGACCCGGCTGTCGGCGAATACGTCGCGCGCGTGGGCCAGAAGATGGCCGATGTCAGCGACCGCGACCTGCCCTACGAATTCGTCGTCCTAAATAACGGCGTGCCCAATGCCTGGGCGCTGCCGGGCGGCAAGATCGCCATCAACCGCGGTTTGTTGCTCGAGATGGACAGTGAGGCCGAACTCGCCGCCGTGCTGGGCCACGAGGTCGTGCACGCCGCGGCGAAGCACAGCGTGCGCCAGATGCAGCGCGGCATGTTGCTGCAGGCGCTTGTCGTCGGCACGGCGGTCGTCACGAGCGACTCCGACTACGGCCAACTTGCGGCGGGCGCGGCTAATGTGGGCGCCAGCCTGTTGACCTCGGCCTACAGTCGCGACGCCGAGCGCGATGCCGACCTCTACGGCATGGATTACATGGACCGCGCCGGCTACGACCCGCAGGGCGCAGTCGACCTGCAGCGCACATTCCTCGCCTTATCGGCGAATCGCCCGAGTTCAGGCCCCAGCCTGTTCGCAAGCCACCCGCCGTCAGCCGAACGTTTGGCTGCGAATACGGCCAAGGCGCAGCAACTGCCCGCGGGCGGCATCGTCGGGCGCGACAGTTACGCGGCGGCGATGCGCACACTCACGGAAACAGCGCCGGCTTTCGAGCGCTACGACGCCGGGCGCAAGGCGCTATCCGAGAAAAAATACGACACGGCGATGCAGCACGCCCGTGCGGCCATCTTCGCCGTGCCGGCCGAAGCCAGCTTCCATGGCCTGGCCGGTGACATCGAACTGATGCGCAACGACACGTCGGACGCGATCACGCACTACACGCGCGCGCTTGATCGCGACGCCACCTTCTTCTACTACCACCTGCAACGCGGCATCGCGCGCGAGCGCCGCGGCGCGCTCGACGGCGCCAAGGTCGACCTCGAAAACAGCCTGCGGCTCTTCGAGACCGCGCCCGCGCAATACACGCTGGGCAAGATCGCGCTGGCACAGCGCAACACGGGCGAGGCCAGGCAGCGCTTCGCCGCCGCTGCGCAGTCGCCTGGCGACGTGGGCCTGGCCGCGCGCGGCGAGCTCATGCGCCTCGACCTCGCCAACAACCCGGGGCAATACATCAATGTCCGCACAGGCACGGACGACTCGGGCCAGCTGCTCGTGCGCGTCGAGAACCCGAACCCGCTAGCCGTACGCGGCCTCGTGTTCCGGATCCGCTATCTCGACAGCGCGAACCAGGTGCGCGACATCCAGCGCACGCTCAACGGCACGCTTTCCGCGGGCACAGGCACAACACTCTCAACGGGCCTGGGCCCATTCACGAGCGCACAACAATTCGAGGTCACGCTGGTAAGCGCGGCCCTCGCTGAGTAACACACAAACCAACAGGGGAATCACCATGGCGCAGTCTCCAATGCAGTACCTGGATAGGGCACTGGGTAAGCTACGCGACCTCGGGCTCATGCCTGAGAAAACCGAAGAGGCGCCCGTCATCGCGCTCATTGAGCGCATCAGCGACCTCGACCCGGACCGGACGCTGGCCATCGCGCGCACGCTCAACCAGGCCTCGCTGTTCAACACCGTGGTCCGCGAGCAGATCGAAGCCATGCGTATCGGCGAGCGCTACGAGGACATCACAGGCGCATTCAACAGCATCCGTGACGACGCGCGCAGCATGGTGGAGCAGCTCGATGACGGCAAAATCGACCTCTGGGAGCGCGCCCAGAACGTATGGATGAAGGTGTCGCGCGGCGACATCCCGTCCCGCTTCAACAAGATCAAGGAGACCTACCTCGAGGTGGCCGCCGACTCGCGCGACCAGATCGAACGCGAGCGCATCATCCTCGACGCCTACCGCGACTTCCGCGGCGCACTCAAGGAATCCGAAGTGCTTTCGCTGCAGGTTCTGAAGACGGCCACGGAGAAGCTCGACACGCAAAAAGAAGCCCTGGCGTCGGCGGCCAAGGCGATCGATGAATCGAACACCGAGGACCGCGAGGCGCAGGCCAAACTCGAGCTCAAGCGCGACGCCGAATTGCGCCGCCTGCAGCTCGTCGACGAGCGCTACCAGATCGCCAAAGACCTGGCCGACAATCTGACCATCTCCTACAACACAAGCGAGACAGTCATGGCGCGGCTGCTGCAAACCACACACGCCAAAGAGCGCGTCTACTCGCAGGCCGTGACCTTCTTCGGCACCAACGAAACGGTGTTCACCGCACTGGCTGCATCGTTCACGGGTTTACACGGTCTGCACGAGGCGACGGAGACGCTCAACGCCATGAAGGAAGGCATCTCCGAGAGCCTCGAGGTGCTCGCCGAAGTGGGCGGCAAGGTCCAGGAGGAAGCCGTGAAAGCGGGCTACGGCCCAACCATTCGCGCAGACGCTGTGAAGGCGCTCGTCGACTCGGTCGTGAACTTCCAGGAACGCTCCGCGCAGCTCATCGAAGAGGCGCGGCAGGCCTCGACACGCAACGCCGAAGAAGTGCGGCTCGCGGTCGAGGACGGCAAGCGGCGCATGACGGAGCTGGCCAACCGCGGCCAGGGCCTGACGCTGCAGGCGGACTGACCGACCCGTGAACACCCCCGCCCCTGTGCCGGTCGACGAGAACGTCGGCCTCGGCAACGTCCTGCTGGCCATGGACGTGGTCGACACGCTGCGCCACGAGCAGCGTGTCGTCTCGGAGGCGTTGGGTGAGGAAGCCCGCGAACAGGCGCTCGTAAACCGCGTGCGCCGCGCCTACCGGGCGCAGGGCATCGAGGTCAGCGACGCGCTGATTGCAGAAGGCGTCGCCAAGCTCAAGGAACAGCAGTTCGACTACACGCCACCCCCACCGGGCCTTGGCACAGGACTCGCCAAAGCCTGGATCAACCGCGGCCGAATTGGCACAGGGCTGGCCGCCGTCGCGCTGCTCGTGGGTGTTATCGGTAGCGGCTGGTGGGGCTTCGTGGAACGTCCGGCGCAGAAGCGCCTGGCCACACTCGTCTCGTCCACGGACGCGGGCATCGCCGACGCCACGCGCCAGCTCACGTTGCTCGAGGAGCGGCGCAAGACACTGGCCGCGCGCATCGAGACCGAGCGGAATGCGCGCACGCCGCAGCCCGCGCAGGCCGCAGTGACGACCGAGCTCGACAACGCCACCCAAGACCTGGCGAACGCCGCCTCGGCACTGACACAAGCGGCAACCTTCGCCCAGGTGGCCCGTAACCGCGAGCCCGAAAACAAGGCAATGGCGCAGTCGCGCAGCGACCAGCTCACGCGGCAACGCGTGCTGTTGACCACGGCCGGCAACGAACTCGGCAATGCCGAGCGCGCGCTGGGTGGCCTCGACGCGCTGCGGACCTTGCCCGAGACCATCACGACCCTGCGCGACGAGGCGCTTGCCGCGGCGGCCACCGGAGACGCGCGCACGCGCATTGGCAACACGGCGTCCGATGCGCTCTCGGCGCTCAGCCGCGGCGAGGCCAGCCTGGCGCAAACGGGCGTGTCGAGCCTGCGCAGCATGATCGAGATGCTGCAGCAGGAGCTTGAGGTGCGCATCGTGTCGCGCCCGGGCGTGCTCTCGGGCGTCATTCGCACGCCCAACGACAACCGGCGCATCAACAACTACTACCTCGTCGTTGAAGCCGTCGACGGCGCGGGCAGCCCCGCACGGCTCGCCATCGAATCTGAGGAAGACGGCACGACGCGTACCGTGGCGCTCTGGGCCGCGCGCGTTTCCGAGTCGACCTTCAACGGTGTGCGACGAGACAAACAGGACGACGGGATCATTCAGAACGATGCCGCGGGCGCCAAGCCGCGCGGCCACCTGGAGATTGACTGGTCGCTGCCGCGCTCGGGCGGCTTCATTCACACCTGGGAGAACCCGCGGTGAGTTCCGGGCGCGAGTTGTTACAAGCCATCGAGGGCGCGCTCGGCGAGAGCCGCACGGCGTTCCGTGCGCTTGATCTGGAGATGCAACGCCGCAGCGCGGCGCTGGGCCGCACACGCGGGCGTGAGGCCTCGCTGTACCGTCAGCTCGCAGCATTACGGCTGGCCGATGTGGCCGACGGCGAATTCGGCGAATCGATGTCGCGCGCCGAGCGCCAGGCCGCGGCTATTCTCGATCGCCGCGACGCGAGTGCGGCCGAGCTCAACACGCGTATCGATGCTGCCGAAGCCGAACTGGCCGGGCACGAGACCGAACGAGAAGGCGCGGCCACGACGCGCGACGAGGCGGCCCTCGCGCTGGACGCACTGCTCGATGACGTCGACACGAAGCTCAGTGCCAACCCGGATTACCAGCAGCGCGTCGCCGACGTGCAGCAAGCCATCGAGACGGCAGCCAACGCGGCGGCCAAGACGGCCGAGGTCGAGGCGCGCCGTGACGACAAGCGCCAGCCGTTTGATGCCGACCCGCTGTTCGTCTACCTCTGGGCGCGCCGCTACGGCACACCCGACTACCGCGCCAACCTCATCGCGCGTTTCTTTGACCGGCTCGTCGCCCGTCATGTGCGCTATGAGCCCGCGCGCCGCAAGTACTACGCCCTCACGGAAATCCCGCGGCGGCTGCGCGCGCACACCGCGCGCATGGAAGCGGCGGCCGAAACTGCGGCAGAGTCCCTGTCCGACTTCGAACGTGACGCCGACCTCGCCGCGGGTGCTGAGCCGGTTGAAGACGCGCTTGAGGCCGCGCAGGCGCGCTGCGACGGCATCGATGCCACGATCGAGGCTAACGAATCCGCGCTCAACACGCTCTACGCCGAACGCGATGCGTTTGCCGAGGCCCGCGACCCGCACTGGGCCGAAGCCATGGCGCTGCTCGACAAGGCCATGCGCGCAGAACCCATCGGCGAGTTACGTCGTGAGGCGCTGATGACACCCGCCATTGAGGACGACGACCTCGTGGATTCACTGGAGGCACTGCTCGAGCAGCAGGAAGAACTGGGCGGCTATCTCGAAGACCACCGTGACCTGCACGCCAAGCGCGCACGACGCGTGGACTCGCTCTCCGCCATTCGTAGGCGCTACAAGTCGAAGCGCTTCGATTCACCCCACAGCCGCATTCGCGACCGTCGCGAAATCGAGGACATGCTGGCGGGCTTCCTGGCGGGACTCGTGACCAGCGACGGCTTGTGGCGCGCCATCCGCCATGCACAGCGCTTCAAGCGCCCGCCCAAGACGACCTCGGGCGGCCTGCCCCGGGGCGTCAAAATCCGCTTCCCACGCAGCGGCGGGGGGGGAGGCAGTTTCGGTGGCGGCAGCTTCGGCGGCGGCGGCGGTTTCGGCGGCGGCGGCTTCAGCAGCTCGGGCGGTTTCTAAGCCCGACCCGGCGCCCTGCACCACTGCGGTGCGCCCCCAAAACCCACTGCACCATGGCGCGCCAGATCACACCGGTTCGCGTGCTCGCGCCACGATGCGCCCTAGCGGGTAAGCCGCTGACTCAAAAGATAAATTCGGAATACCGGGCGCGCCTCAATGAGTTGGCACGTCGCTTGCTCTAGTAAAGACAGGCGGCTGCAATGCCGCATCGACTTGCCGGCGCGGGACGCCACCTAAAGGTACGCCCCCCGTCATCTGAACGTACGTCTCGCGTCGGCAAACCAAACCCCCCAGGCAGGCCCGGCCGCGAGTGGACGTGCTCGCGGTTCGGGCAGCGGGTCACCCTCCACCCCGTCGAATTCAGTCTGCAGCCGGCCGCGTGTCGCCGTTGAGCGGTGTCACTGATGCGGACTTGGGCGCACTGGGCTCGGCGGGCTTGGCTTCGGCCTTGGCTGCCTTGGGCTTTGCCGCTTTCTTCTTTGTCTTGCGCTTCGCAGCCGTTTTGCTGGCGGGCTTGACCGTGGGCTTCTCGACAGGCTTCTCAACAGGCTTCTTCGCCGCGGCACCGACCGTAGCCGCGTACATTTCGTCGAACGATTCCTGCAGGCAGGACATGTAGAAGGCCGGGTCCGGCATCATCTCGCGGCAGGCCACGATGCTGATCGCGATCATGCCGTTGTAGCTGACGACGGGGTGGAACAGGCCGACACCGTGGACCACGGGGCCCATGCCGAAATTAGCCACCATCTTCGAACCCATCGAGTACAGCGGCACGTTGACGCCGGGCACGTTACTGATCACGGTGTTGAAGACCGGTTTCACTGACTCGGCCATGCGCATGCGGCCGTAGGCACGCACCGCGAGACCGGCCACCGTCGAGGGCAGGAAGTCTGCAGCGCTCGCCATAAGATCGGGCCCGAGCGTGAAGGTCATCTTTTTGGCGTTGTCGCTGCCTTCGTGTACCGCGAGCAGGCGCTCGACAGGATCCTCGATGTCGCTGCGCACGGGCAGGCTCATGGCTGCGACCAGGTTGCCCTCGGCGCGTATCTTGTCCTGTGGGCGAATCGACATGGGCGCCATCGCCACCAGTGATTCTTCGGGCAGCTCATGCTTGGCCTGCAGGTACTTGCGTAGTGCGCCGCCGCAGATGGCGACGACGACGTCATTGAGCTTGATGCCTTCGCGCGAATTCTTGATGGCCTTGATGTCATCAAGCTTGAACGCCAGCGCATCGAACACGCGGTTTGGTGACACGTTGTCGTTGAAGCGCGTACGCGGCACCGGCGGCGTCGGTTTGATCTGCTTGGTGGCCATGCCGCCGGCCAGCCTGCCCAGCGAGGGCAGCGCGCGCGCCGCCGTGCGGGCCAAACGAACGGGACCTGTCGCTGTGCGCTGCGCCGTGCGGGCGAGCAGCTCCAGGCCTGTGGGCTGGCGCTCAGGCACCCAGCGACCCGAATCGTCGTTGACCTCGGCGTCGGGCGTCGGGTCGTGCAGGGCCGCCGCAATCTCGGCGCCCGACACGCCGTCAATGGCGGCGTGGTGGATTTTGCTCACGACGGCGAAGCTGCCCGGCGGAATGCCATCGACGGCATCGAGGCCCTCAATGACCGTCACTTCCCAAAGCGGGCGATTCATATCGAGTGCACGAGCATGCAGGCGCGCGGCCTGGATGCAGAGTTGGCGCCAGTCACCGGGCTGCGGCAGCGCGATGTGCCGAATGTGGAATTCGAGGTCGAAATCCGGGTCTTCGATCCAGTACGGATGGTCGAGCGACAGTGGCACGCGGGCGAGGCGTTGCCGGAACACACGCGCGCGGTGCAGTCGCTGCTCATAGAAGGACAGGATGTCCTTGAAGCGCACGTGCCCGCCGGGGGCCGTCGACTGATCGTAGATACAAAGGCTGCCGATGTGCATCGGCGTGTTGGTCGTTTCGAGGTAAAGGAACGACGCGTCGAGACCGGTGAGCTGGTGCATGACAGTAATTCGGTTGCGGAGCCGAGGTGCCCAAGCGGGCGGTCTGCCAGTATAGCAGGCGCTCGCGCCTGCGCTGTTTGGACTGCGAATGCAGCGTTTTCAGGCTGCTGCGGGCAGGTCGAATCGCACCTCGGTACCACGCTCGGGCGCACTGTCGACGGTGACCGGGGCCTCATGCAGGTCGAGGATCTTCTTGACGATGGCAAGCCCAAGTCCTGTCGCCGACGCCTTGCCCGCCCTGCCCGGCACGGCGTAGTGGCGGTCGAACACGTGCGGCAGGTGAGCACTGTCGATCCCACTGCCAGTGTCAGCCACGGCGATGGCGCAGCGCTTCACGTGCGGCTCGACGACGATGTCGACGCGGCCGCCGTCGGGCGTGTGCTTGAGCGCATTATCGATAAGGTTCTCGAGCACGCGCTGGATCAGGCCGATGTCGGCCAGCACGGTGACGGGCGCCTCGGGCGGCGCCACACGCAGCGCGATGCCCGCATCGCGGGCGCGCAAGGCGAACTCCTGCGCCACGTCGTTGGCCAACTCCGCGAGACAGAACGGCTCGGGCTGCGGCGTGATGCTGCCGGCATCGAGGCGGCTCAGATCGAAGAGGTCACTGACCAGGGTGCTCAGGCGATCGGCGTTGCGCTGCGCCGTTGCCAGCAGCTCACGGCGCTGGTTCGCGTCGAGCGTGGCGTCCTTGATCACGAGCGTGTCGATGTAGCCCCGCATCGACGCGAGCGGCGTGCGCAGGTCGTGCGATACATTGCCGATGAGTTCACGGCGCAGTCGATCGGCGTCGCGGAGCTGGCGAACCTGGCCCACGATGCGCTCTGACATGGTGTCGAACGCGCGGTCGAGTCGCGTGAGCTCATCGCCGTGATCGACACGATTCGGGCCCGCGTTGCCGTCCGCGCGAAATGCGTCGACCTTGGCCGTGAGGCGACCGAGCCGCCGTGTCACGCGACGGAACAAGGCCCAGCCCGTGACCAGCGCACCTGCGAGTGTCAGCGCGATAGCCGCGATCACAATGCGCTGCTGGTACCCACCCGCCACAGCGGCGGCGGTTGTCTCGTAAGCCGTGCCACCAAGAATCACGTAGACGTAGCCGGCCAGCGCGCCAGCGTCGGTAACCGGGTGCGCCGAGAACACGCGCTGCGTGCCGGTGCCGCGCGGGTCGTCGCCGAGCACCGGCAGACGCGCATCACCCGCAACGAGTGACGTGACGGGCGCGACGTCGACGCGGTCAAGTGCGTCCTGCGCGGGCGCCGGGAACAGCACCTGACCGGCCGTATCGAGCAGATAAATCTCGGCGCTCGGGTTTACGATCATGGCGCGCTCGGCGAGCACGCGCAGCGCCGCCTCATCGGGCGCACCGTCGCGAATCAGCGGCGCGCTGTCGGCGACGTACATGGCGATGGGGGCATTAAGCCGCTGCGTGAGCTCGAGGTGGTAGCGCTCGCTGCTGGCACTTTCGGCCCAGTAGAACAGCGCACCGACGGCCACGAGCAAGGCCGTGAAGCCAAAGGCGAACTTGAGGTGTAGCGGCGCGTTCATGCCGCGGCACCGAGTTTGTAGCCCACGCCCCAGACCGTGACGATGTAGGCGGGATTGGCCGGGTCCGGCTCGATCTTGGCGCGCAGCCGATTGATGTGGGTGTTGACGGTGTGCTCGTAACCGTCAAAGCCGTGGCCCCAGACGCGGTCGAGCAGCTCGGCGCGACGGAACACGCGCCCGGGCGCGCGCATGAAGGCCTCAAGCAGGTCGAATTCGCGGGGCGTGAGCTCGATGTCGCGCTCGCCCAGGCGGACCCCTCGGCGCGATGTATCGACGGTCAGTGCGCCCGCCCGCAACGTGTCGCCGCGATCGTCATTCGCGAGTGCCGCACCGACGCGCCGAAACAGCGCCTTAACGCGGGCCACAAGCTCCATGACACCGAAGGGTTTCACGACGTAGTCGTCGGCGCCCAACTCAAGACCGAGCACGCGGTCGAGCTCCGTCGACCGGGCGCTGACGATCATAAGTGGCGTCGCGTCGCCATTGGCGCGCAGTTGTTTGCAGATCTCGAGGCCGTCGACGTTCGGCAGCATCAGATCAAGAATGACGAGGTCCCAGCCGCCCGCGGCGGCGCGCTCGAGACCGTTGGCGCCATCAGCCGTGTGCGTCACCGAAAAGCCCTGGTCACGCAGGTGCAACGCGACCAGCTCGGCAATGTCCGTCGCGTCCTCAATGAGCAAGATTCGCTTTCGTGTCACGACGCGTGTCGCCTCCGAGCCACCGAAATCGATGTAGGAGACCTTGGGGTCGACGGATTTATGACGGGCATCGGGCCCGGGGGAGTGCGTCATGACACGTCTCGAGGCTGATCTGTCGATCCAGTCTTGCAGCAAACATTCACGAAACGATCACGGGTTGTGGGCGCCGGCCACAGGCGGCTTAATAGCGTCACGGGTTACATCGGGGGAGTCGTCATGCGTCAGGCCGTTCAAATACTTTCTGCGCTCGGAGTCATCACGTGCCTCACCGCGTGCGCATCGACACCCGCGCCCCCAAGCGGCGCGGCGCGCGCCAGCGATGGTGCCGCGATCGCCTGGTCGCGCGCGGGTACCGGCGACACCGCACTCGTATTCATCCACGGCTGGTCCTGCAGCAGCGCGTTCTGGCGCGAACAGGTCGACGCTTTTGCGGCCGACTACACGGTGGTGACGCTCGATCTGCCCGGCCACGGACAATCGAGCGGTGACCGCGAACCCTGGCGCGTGGGCGACTACGGGGACGACGTGGCAGCGGTGGTCGATGCGCTCAACCTGGATCGGGTTGTACTCATCGGGCATTCCATGGGCGGACTCGTCGCGCTACGTGCTGCTGCCGAACTCGACGACCGCGCGGTGGCGGTCATCGCCGCCGACTCATTGCACGATGCAGAAGTCCGCTACACCGAAGCTCAGGCCGCGCCCGCCATCGCCGCGTTCAACGCCGACTACGCCGGCAGCATGACGGGCATGTTCAGGGGCATGGCAGGGCCGCAGATCGACGCCGAACTGGCAGCCTGGATCGCGGCCGAGGGCGCGGCGTCGCGACCCGAGGTCGGCATCGGCCTGTTCGCCAACTACACCGAGATCGACGCGACCGTCTGGTTTCGCGAAGCCGGTGTCCCTGTTCGCGCCATAAACGCTGCGGCCGGCGGCATGACACCGCCGACGCGCATCGAGGCCAACCGGCAGTATGCTGACTTCGATGCCACCATTCTCGACGGCGTCGGCCACTTCCTGCAGCTCGAGGCACCCGAGCGGTTCAACGCGGCGTTGCGCGAGACCCTGGCCAGGCTCGGCGCCGACTAACGCGCGATATAGGCCTTCGCAGCAATCAGCGCGACGTCGTTGCCGGCGAGCCAGTCCGCGGTCGTCATGGTTGCCTTGATATCCGGTGTGACGCCGAGGCCCCGTTCGAAACTGGGCACGTTGTTGTAATCGCGGAGCGCGGGGATTCGCGTGCGGATGCCGCTCTCGGGCATCGTGAGCGTGAACAGGATGCCCGCCGTCGTGCCTTCGGCGCTGCCGCCTGTCGGCTCACCGATGAGCGTGGCACGACCCAGCCCCGCCAGGACGGCAATGACGTTCGTGCTACCCGACGAATTCTCGTCGCTCGTGAGGATCAGCAGCTTGCCTGAGAATGCGTGGCGCGCCGGTTTGATGCGATTCGTCTCGCTGGTTGCCCAGCCGCGAAACGAGTAGCTGCCATCGCGATTCTTGCGAAACATGATGCGCCAGGGGTTGAGCGCGCGCTTGTCCCAGGTCGACAGGTGTTCGCGCAAGCCATCGAGGTTCAGGGTCTTCACGCGTACATCGGTTTTCATTTGCGCGGGCTTGTCGAGCAGGTGCGCGACAAGCCGGCTTGAGGCGTCATTGGAGCCGCCGCCGTTGTTTCTGAGGTCGAGTATCAGCGTGTCGCGCCGCTCATCGGCCATGCGCTTGAAGATCGGGCCGTAGAGCTCATCGGGGTCGACGGGCCGGCGATAATTTACAAACGTATCGATGCGCAGGTAACCGGCGTTGTCACCGACGGGCTCGAAGGTCACGGCATCCACGAAGTTGGCCGCGCGGCCCGTGCCCGCATCAAGCGCGCGCCAGTCGCCGAAGCTCAGCCGGTCGGCCGTGATCGCGCGCGTCGCGCCATCCTGGTTGGCCACGGTCAGCATCACGGTCGGCGCGTTGTCCCAGAGCAGGTCGCCGAAGTGATCGACGGCGCCGCCCATAAACTCTCGCGAGGTCGAGATGCCGCCCCGGCGCGCCCAGTCCGTGTAGCCGTCGACGGGAATGTAAGGCGCGACCTCGGCCACAAGCTCGGACAGCGGCCGACCGTCGATGCTGAGGATCTCGTCGCCGCGTTCAAGGCCCGTCGCCTCGGCAGCGACGCTCACAAACCCGCGCCCTTCCACGAGCACCCACTGAAACGGCAGGTAGGTCGGCTGCTCGCGGCGACGCGTAGCGAGCGACTTCGGCAGCTCGGCCTTGGTGTGGTCGCATCGAATCAGCGTGAGTACCCGCTGCACGGCAAGATAGAAGTCGCCTGTCGACAATCCGCCTGCGGCTTCGGCGTCATCGATCACCTGCTGCCAGGCCGCATCGAGTGTCGCGGCATCCGCGTAGCGCGTGTAGCCCGGATGGATCCGGTCGTAGGCCTCCTGCGCCAGCGCCACGTCGCGGGCCACTTGTTCGGGCGTGAGCATGGGGCCCTGGCGGGCATCTGCAGCCGAGGCGAACAGCGTCAATACAAGCAGGACAAGGGGGGGCAGCAAGCGCGGCATTGTTGGCGTCTCCGGTTGAGGTCAGCCGGCAGATTGCCTTGCGGCCACGACTCGATCGACGCAAAACCGATATTGTTCAGCGGCTTACAAGAATTGAGACGTTTCAGGAGGCGCGTCGGTTGCGCCAGGTGCTGGGCGTCATGCCCGTGTGCTGGCGAAAGGCACGGTTGAAACTGGCCTTGGAGCCGAAGCCCGCCGCGAGCGCCACATCAACGAGGCTCGCGTCGCGCTCGGCGATGAGCCGCTGGGCGTGCGCCACGCGCATGCCGTTCACGAACTGGCTGAAGTTCTGCTGCAGGCCTTTATTCAGTGCGCGCGACACGTAGCTCTGGTTGCTGCCGATACGCCGTGCCACGAGCCGCAGCGACAAACCCGGTTCGAGGTACCAGCGCTCGCGCTCGACGGTCTCGCGCAGCCGCGCGCCCTCCGCGTCCCAGTCGCGCGGCTCAGCGCTGGCGACGGGCTCGGGCTCGGCCAGAGACACGATCGCGGGCATCTTGGGATAGCGCCGCTGCATGTGCACAAGCGCCTCGACGGCGATCACGAAGACCACGCACATCGCCGCAAAGTCGACCCAGAAACGGTCGTAGTAGCTGTAGTCGAGCAGCGCGTCGAGACCGTATTCGATGGCCGACAACACGCCGTAACCCGCCGCGGCCACGATGAGGTGCACGAGCCAGATGGGGCGGAAGTCATGATCGTCGCTGCGCCGCGCCGCGAGCCACTCGGCGTAGCGCCGGTGCAGGCGCCAGCAGGCCACGAGCGCACCGACGCCCAGCGCGAGGCTGACCGCAAACACGACGGGCAGGATGTAGGGCTCGTGCCAGGCGTCATTAAACGCCCATTTGTTGCGGTAGTCGCCGAGTGCTGTGAATGCCCAGAGCTGGTAGAGCCAGTACGCAACGCCGGGTGCGAGCCACCAGAGGTGGCCGCGCGCGCCGGACTCGAGCATGAGCGTGCGCGCGTGCAGCCAGAGCAACGGGCCCAGCAACGGCGTGAGGTCAACGGGCAGAAAGGTCAGCCCCGGCCAGACATCGTAAGCGCCAGCAAAGCCGATGATCATCGATGTGTTGCCCGCGTGGATCGCGAGCACGAAGGCTGCGAACCAGGCGACGGAGCGCCGCTCCGGACTCGCAAACCAGAGTACGGCAACGCACGTCAGGGTGCTGGCAAGCGTCATCGCCAACAGCGCGCTGGGCCAGGTCAGTTCGATGGCGGCGTACTCCGACTCTGAGGGGATACCGCGACCTTAG
The DNA here is from genome assembly GCA_937899415.1 of uncultured Gammaproteobacteria bacterium. Taxonomy (GTDB): domain Bacteria; phylum Pseudomonadota; class Gammaproteobacteria; order Steroidobacterales; family Woeseiaceae; genus CALBPI01. The sequence continues at coordinate 22,917 of CALBPI010000085.1, forward strand.
CGCCAGTGGTTGATAGGCGCGTCGCAGAATCCGTAGCGCTCCTGCCAGGTTTTACGATTTGCGACATTTTCGAAGCGCTAATTGCGGTCGGCGGCCAATTGCAACGCGAAGTCGACAAACCAGTCGATGCTCTCGGGGTTGGCCATCGTGTCGCGGTTGATGGCCTCGGCCGCCGCCTTGCCCAGCAGCAAACGGCGTACGGGGATTTCCATTTTCTTGCCCGAGAAGGTTCGCGGCACGTCGGCGATCGCAAAGACGTCGTCGGGCACGTGGCGTGGCGACAGACCCGTTCGAACCGCAGTGCGAATCGCTGTGATGAGTGCGTCATCAAGCGCGGCACCCTCGGCCAGCACAACGAATAGCGGCAGGTAGGAATCACGCCCCAGGTATTCCAGGTCGACGACGAGGCTGTCGAGGACTTCAGGCAGGGCCTCCACGACCTGGTAGAGCTCGGCGGTGCCCATGCGGATACCCTGGCGGTTGATTGTCGAGTCGGACCGACCGTAGATCACGGCACTGCCGCGGTCGGTAATGCGAATCCAATCGCCGTGTCGCCAGACACCCGGGTAGGTGTCGAAATAGGCGTCGCGGTAACGGGAGCCGTCGCCATCGTTCCAGAACATGAGCGGCATCGAGGGCATGGGCGCGGTAATCACGAGCTCGCCCACGGTATCGGTGACTGCATTGCCCGCCTCGTCCCAGGCCTCGACGGCGCAGCCCAGCGACCGACATGAAATCTCGCCGCGCCACACGGGCACCGTGGGCGCCCCACCCACGCAGGCCGTCGCGAAGTCCGTGCCGCCCGAGATCGATGACAGAAAGACATCGCTACCCACGGTCTCGTAGATCCAGTCAAACACGTCGGGCGCGAGCGGCGAGCCCGTGGAGCCCATACCGAATAGCCATTTGAGATCGAGCGTCTTTCCTGGCGCCAGCCCCGCGTTCTTGCAGGCCTCAAAATACGCAGCACCGGCACCAAAAAAGTTGATCTCCAGCGCCTCGACGACCTGCCACAGCCGATTAAGGTCGGGCTTGCCGGGGTTGCCATCGTAAAGGCACACCGTGACGCCCATGAGCAGGCCCGCAATGTTGTAGTTCCACATCATCCAGGCCGTGCTCGAGAACCACATGAAGCGGTCACCGGGATTGAGGTTGAGCTGCAGGCCGACCTGCTTCAGGTGCTCGAGCACGATGCCGCCGTGACCGTGCACGATGGCCTTGGGCTTACCCGTCGTGCCTGATGAGTAGACAATCCAGAGCGGGTGGTCGAAGGCTACGGGCTCGGCTTCGAACACGGCATCGCCCGCGATGGCCGCCTGCCAGTCCACGCACTCGAACAGCCGCGCGTCGGCGGGCGCGACGCCCGCGATCGCGGTGCCACCAATGCGTTCGAGCGAGACGAGGCCCGCAAGCGTGGGCAAGCCGTCCACGAGTTCGGCCACGACGTCGGCGCGCGCGAAGTCGCGGCCGCCGTAGTGGTATCCGTCGCAGGCGATAAGCACCTTGGGCTCGATTTGCTGGAAGCGGTCGAGCACGCCTTGCGCGCCCAGGTCCGGCGAACACACGGACCAGGTGGCACCCAGAGCGGCGACGGCGTGAAACGCAACGATGCACTCGGGCACGTTGTTGAGATACGCCACGACGCGGTCGCCGCGCTCAACGCCGAGCCCGCGCAAGGTGTTGGCCAGCGCCATGGCCTGTCGCTGCAGCTCCGCCCAGCTCAGAGAGATGAGCTCGCCCGACTCGGGCTGGCAGAGCACGGCCGGCCCCTCGCGCCCCGCGTGGCGCCAGACCACGTCGACGTAGTTGAGCGTCGCGTTGGGAAACCACTGCGCGCCCGGCATCGTGGCGTCGGCGAGTGCCGGGTCGCACTGATCCTCAGGTAGCACGTCGTAGTAGCGCGCCACGGCGCGCCAGAACCGGCCCGGGTCGTCGACGGACCATTGCCAGAGCGCCGCGTAGTCGCGTGACGTGCCGTCGTAGTCGCGGCCCAGTGCGTTATTGAAGCTGGCGATATTGGCGCGCACTTTGGGGTTGGGCAGCCAGAGCGTTGTTGGGGTTTCGGTCATGCGCGGATTATACGGTGGTGCGGGCGGTGGGAGATTGCCGCGCCGGCTTCGCCGGCGCGCAATGACGTTTCGTTTCATCATCGCGGGGCCGCGCAGTCGCCGTACCCGTCATTGCGAGGCCGCGGAGCGGCCACACCCGTCATTGCGAGGCCGCGGAGCGGCCACACCCGTCATTGCGAGGCCGCGGAGCGGCCGCGGCAATCTCCTGATGCAACGCACCCGCATCAATGCAATAGTCCCCCGATGCACTCCTGGTCCATAGTCACCGTCGGCGTGGCAGACCTCACCGAGGCAGACGCACTCTGGTGCGACACCTTTGGCATGACCCCTATTGCCGAGCGCGAACCGGGCGACGCAGCTCTGGCAGCACTCTGGAAGCTGCCCACGTCAGCCATCGGGCGCCAGCGACTGCTCGAAACGCCGGGACAGACCGAGGGCAGACTGCACCTCGTCGAATTTCTGGATCCCGCACCGCCTGTGCGCGAGGGCGCCAACACCTTCGACCTGGCACCCAAGAACCTCGATATCTACGTCGACGACCTGCCGGCCAAGGAAGTCGCACTGCGTGCCGCAGGCCACCACTTCCGCACGGAACAACATAGCGAAGTCGTCGCACCCGACGGCACGCGCTTCCGCGAACTGCATATGCCCGCGCACGACGCCATCAACGTCGTCTTACTCGAAGTGGTGGGGTCGCCGCGACCGGTCACGCCAGCGGGTTTTGGCGCCATCGGACCGCTGATCCTCACGGTGCCCGATGCGCGCGCCGAGCAAGCGTTCGCGCGCGACGTGCTCGGGCTCGGGAAACTCAGCGATCACGTCCTGAGTGGCCCCGAGATCGAAGCCATGATCGGCCTGCCGCCCGGTGCGACACTCGACGTCAGCATCTGGGGCGACGCCAACGCGCCGTTCGGTCAGCTCGAGATCATTGAATACGGCGGCACCGCTGGCGTGAACCTGTACCCACGCGCGCAGGCGCCTGCGACGGGCATCCTGCAGGTGCGCTACCACGCCGAGGCGCTGCGTCTCATCGAGACGCGCTTGTCAGACACCGAGTTTGAACGCCACGCCGACCTCGACCTCATCGACGGCCGCGGCGCACTGCTGCGGTTCCGCTCGCCAGCTGGACTGGTGGTCGAGGTGCTGGCGCCGGCCTGAGTCAGCGCGCGGGGCGCCGGAACACCAGAAAGTGCTGCTGCGGGAGGAAGTCGCGGTTGGCTTCGAACTCGAGACCCAGGGCATCCATTTCCTTGCGCACTTGTTCGACGGTCATCTTGTGCAGCGGCTTGATGGGCACGGAACGATCCTCAGCGCGGTACTCGATAAGTACCAACCGCCCGCCGGGCTTCAAAGCTGCCGCAATGGCCGTCCCCATCTCATAGGGGTGCGAGAACTCATGGTAGGCGTCGACGATGAACGCAAGATCGATGCTGTCGGGCTCGAGATTCGGGTTCTCAGCCGTTCCAAGCACAGTGTCGACATTGCTTGTGCCCATTTGCGCGCGGCGCGCTTCGACAATCGCCAGCATCTCGGGCTGGATGTCGACGGCGATGACGCGACCTTCGGGCACGCGCGCGGCGACGGGAAAGGTGAAGTAACCACTGCCCGCCCCGATGTCGGCAACGACGCTGTCGGCCTCAAGCGGCAGGTTCTGGATGACCAGGTCCGTTCGCTCTTCGGCCAGACGACCCCGGCGCTCGAGCCAGCCCGCGGCCAGGTGCCCCATAACCTGGGACACTTCCCGGCCCATGTAGTACTTGCCGATGCCGTCTCGTGTGGCGCGTTCGTAGGTGTAGCGCGCATCTTCAGTCGCGGCTTCGGGATCGGCTGCGCCAGCACCACAAGCGGCCACAACAGCCAGACCTGCAAAGACCAGCGCACGTCGCAGATGTGTCGTCAGCACCATGTCGCCACCTCTAGGGTTCCAGGCCGCGCGATTTGGTATAGCGTTTCGCGTAGCGGAAAAACGTACCCGTCATTCGTCCAAAGGCGATCACCAGACCGCGCCAGCCGGCAAGAAAGCCGAGCTGCAGAACGTAACTGCGGAAGAACGCAAACTGGCTTCGCAGGAATGCAACGAATGGATGCGGCGCCTTCCTGTCACGCTTAGCCTCGGCGGCGATCTCCGAGTAGGTCGAGGCTTTCTTCAGGAACTGGTCGAGACGCAGCACGGCGTCGTGCCAGAGCACACCGTCGAGCAGCACGGTGTCGACGCCCGTATCAGGCTCGACCTTCTCGTGCACGGGCTTGTCGTTGAAGCGCGCGTGGCCGCGGTGGAACACGCGCAGCAGCCGGTCGTTGCCCCATCCACCGCGCGTGACATGTTTGCCGCAAAATCGATTGTAGCGAACAACGTCGCCCGTGGTCGTTGCAGGGCCAGCCGCCAGCGCCGCGATGGCGTCGACGAGCTCGGGAGTCGCCTGCTCATCGGAATCAATCGAGAACACCCAGTCGTTTCGCGCGAGATCGACGGCGGCCTGCTTCGTGGGCCCAAAGCCCAGGAACGGCCCCTCGTGCACGCGCACCCGGGTGTACTGCGCGCAGCGCGCCGCCGTGTCATCGTTGCTACCGTTGAGGTAGACAACGACCTCATCGAGACGCGACAGGCTATCAAGGCAGGCGTCGATTGTTTCGGCCGCGTTGGCGGCGATGATCACGGCGGATACGGGGACTGTCGACATGCAGCTCGGTGCGTGTTGGGAACTGGCGCGAGTATAGCCTGCTGTCACCCCACGGGTGCTTGCAGTACCCTAGCGAGCGCCTGAACCACCACCTGAGCCGACATGTCTGCCCCGCGTTCCGTGAGCTACGTTCTGAATCGTTTCGTGTTGCGCCGCGAGTACTTGACCGCGCGCGCCGACGGGCTCGAATTTCGGGTCAAGACTGAAGACGTCGTGGGCCGCCATCTCTACAAGTACGGTCGCCACGAACCCGAAATGACGGCCTGGCTGATGCAGGCGGTCGCACCACAGGACGGCGACCTCATCATCGACATCGGTGCCAACATCGGCTGGTACGCCATGCATTTCGCACAGCTGTGCAAAGGCACCGATGCGCGCGTGCTGGCCTTCGAGCCCGACCCCCGCAACTTCGGCCTGCTGACCGAGAACATCGGGCGCAACAATGCCGACGCCGTTCAGCCGTTCCAGCTCGCGCTGTCCGACAACGACGAAGGCGCGGCCCTGCACCAGTTCGGCAGCAACAACCTCGGACGCCACTCGTTGCTGCCCATCAACGAAGGCGGCAGCGTGTCCGTGGCCACCGCGCGCCTCGACGACCTGCTGGCGCAGCCCGAATTCGCAAACCGCAGGCCGCGCGCCGTGAAGATGGACATCGAAGGCTTCGAGCTCGTCGCCCTGCGCGGCGCACCCGAGATGCTCGCGCGCTGCCCGCTCGTGGTGTTCGAATACTCGCCACGCTACATGCGCGCAGGCGGTATCGAGCCCGCCGCACTGCTGCACTTCATGCGTGGGCTCGGCTTCGCGGCGCAACGTCTCGAAAACGGCCAGGCCGTAGCGGCTGACATTGACACACTGGCCACCGACGACAAACACACCGACCTCATCTGGACGCGCTGATGCGCGTGCTCGCAATCAGTTCGCACGCCGACACGCTCGTCAGCGTGCGACCTGAGGCCGCCTCGTTCATCGGCCTCGCGCGCGCGGGCGTCGAGATGCACGTGATGACCCAGGGCGACTCGCCCTGCGCGCAGGACATGCGCGATGCGGGCATCAACGTCATCGATTACCACCCGAAGAAAAAGTGGGCGCGAGAATCGATCCAACGCATTCGCAAGGATATCGACGCGCACGACGTCGACATCGTCTACGCGTTCAATAACAAGGCGATCTGCAACGCCGCGTTCGCCTGTCGCGGACGCCGTGCCAGGCTCGTCACTTACCGCGGTCAGACGGGCAACCTGTCGCGCTGGGATCCCGCGGCCTACCTCACCCACCTGCACCCGCACGTCAACGCGATTATCGGCGTCGCCAATGCTGTGACAGACTTTCTGGAGCCCGTCGTGCGACCCGGCGTCAGCGTAACCACGGTATACAAGGGTCACGACCTCGGCTGGTACACGGATGCGGCGCTGCCGCGCGACGAGCTCGGGCTCGACGAGGACGATTTTGTCGTCGCTTGCGTGGCCAACAACCGGCCGCGCAAGGGCGTCGATTACCTGGTACGCGCCTGCGGCGAGCTCGCCGACATCGACAACCTCAAGCTGCTGCTCGTCGGCCACGGCATGGACCGCGAGACGCTGGGCGAGGCGCTGGTCGAAGCCGACCTCGAGGATCAGGCCGTGTTGCTTGGCCCGCGCAGCGATGCCACGGCCGTCATTCAGGCGGCCGATGTGTCGGTGTTGCCCTCAACAAAACGCGAAGGCTTGCCCAAGACGGTCATCGAAGCCATGGCTTACGCGATCCCCTGCATCGTGACTGACACGGGCGGCAACGCCGAGCTCGTCTTGGATGGCAAGACCGGTATCGTCGTGCCGGTTGCCGATGCCGCGGCGATCGCTCGGGCCGTTCGCACGCTGCGTAACGCCCCTGGACTGGCGCGTCGCTACGGGGATGCGGGCCGCGCGCGCATCGCAGAATCGTTCAGTGTCGAGCGCACGGTGACGGGCACGCTAGCCGTATTCGAACGGCTGCTTGCGACCGACTAACGGCTACCAGGGCAGCGTGCGCCCGCGCCAGTCGATGAGCGTGCCGGCGCTGTCGGCATCGAGCGTATTGATAACCTGTATGAGCCCGGCCACGGAATCGGCGGGGGTCAGCGTCGCGTCCTGCCCACCCATATCGGTTTGTACCCAGCCCGGGTGCAAGGCCGCACAGGTGACGCCACGACCGGCCAGGTCCAGCGCCATCGACCGCATCACGGCATTCACGGCCGCCTTGCTGGCACGGTAGGCGTAGAGCCCGCCGCTCGTGTTCTTCTCCATCGAACTGAGGATGCTCGAAACCGTGACGATGCGACCGTGATCGGCACGCGCCACGTTGTCGACGAGCCGTTCCGAAATCGCAAGCGGCGTGAATACGTTGATGTCGAAAATGCTGTGCCAGTTTTCGCGCTCGAAATAGCCGAAGCCCTTGTCGTTCATGGCACCCGCGTTGTGAATGAGCACGTCGATCGTGCGTCCCTCGAGCGGCACCAGCGCGCGGTCCAGTTCGGCTTCGTCGGTCAGCGAACCGATGAGCACGTCCAGCGAGCCCGTATCGGCAAGCGCAGTCAAGGTCGCGCTCTCTGCGCGTTGCAGCGCGATCACCTGCCAGCCGGCACTCAAGTACTGGCGTGCGAATTCGAGCCCGATGCCGCGACCGGCGCCCGTGATGAGAACGGTGGGCATAGTCAATCTCCCTGCTTCTGGCCCTCGGCGTAGGCTGCAATAGGCAGCACGGGGCCCGCGTTGATGTAGTAGGCGCGGCGGCGGAAGAACCGGGTGAGCCCGTCGGCACCCATTCGCGACGGACCGATGCCCGAGCAGCGGTAAGCGCTTTTCTCAGCGTCCGAGATCATCGTCGTAAGGCCCGCGTCGTTGATGCTGATGCCGCCCGCCTCGAGCGCCGCGCCGACCCGCAGTGCCGTAGCTTCGTCGGGGCCAAACACGGCCGCTGAGAGCCCAAACAATGAGTCATTGGCAAGGACGATGGCTTCGGCCTCGGTCTCGAACGCCATGACGGGCATGACCGGGCCGAAGGTCTCATCGCGCATAATCGCCATGTCGTGGTTGACTCCGGACAAGACCGTAGGCCGCAACCACATTCCGCCACCGAGTGTCTCAATGCTGCCGCCGCTGTGCACCGTTGCGCCCTTCGCGACCGCGTCATCGAGATGACCGCGTATGAGCGACGCCTGGTGTTCGAAAATGATCGGGCCCAGGACCCCTTGTCCCGCATCGGGATAACTGAGCGGCACCGCGTCGGCCGTCTCAGCCAGCCGTGCTACGAAGGCGTCGTGCAGGCTTGCGTGCACGTACACCCGTTCAATCGACTGACAGGCCTGCCCCGTGGCGCCGACGGAGGCGCGCAGCACCGCTGTGGCGGCGCGCTCGACGTCACTGCCTTCGAGCACAATGGCCGCGTCCTTGCCGCCGAGCTCGAGAAACGCCGGGATGAACGCGTCGGCGGCTGCAACACCCACCTTGCGGCCTGTGGCCACGCTGCCCGTGAACGCGACGACATCGACTTCGGGAATCAGTGCCGCACCCGTCGAGCCGTCGCCCGTGACGAAAGCCAGCACGCGCTCAAGCTCAGGCACCGCGGCAATCGCAGCCGCAACGGGTGCTGTGAACCGCGGCGTCACTTCGCTCGGTTTGATCATGACCGCGCAGCCCGCAAGCAGCGCGGGCGTGGCATCGATGAACGACAGCAGCAACGGGAAGTTCCAGGGGCTTATCGCACCCAGCAACGGGTAGGGATCGACGGCGCGGGCAATGTCGATTCCGGGTATTCGTTCGAGTGCCGCACGATCCTCGGTGATCAGACCCGGCGCCAAACCGCACCAGCGGTGGATGCCGCCAATTACGCCGTCGACTTCGGTGTGCGCAAGCGCGACGCGACCCGTGTCCGCTGACAATGCGGCAACGATGTCAGTGCGGTGTGCCTCGAGCACCTTTGCAAAGCGCTGCAGTACCGCCACGCGTGCCATGACTCCAGCGTCGCGCCAGTCGGCCTGCGCATCGCGCAAGCGCTCGGCCACCACGGCAATGGCGTCACCGTCGTGCACGGTCATCTCGTAGTCGTTGTGACCCGTGCGGGGATTGCGGACAGGCAGCGTGCGCATGATGGGATTATGCCGGGTCGTGGCGCGCGATGAACGCGCCAATGTCAATCGCGGCCTCAGCCGTCCGCAGCGTAAGAAAGCCGTTGCCCCAGTCGGGGTAGTCGCGCCGCAGACCATTGCGCAGCAAGCCGTCCGCGCGCGGCGTGATCTCCCAGAGGTCGTCACGCACATTCATAACGAACATCGGATGCTCAAGCGCTGCCAACCGCTCGCGGTAGGTCGGCACATAGGCGAACGCCGCGCGGTGACCCCATTCGTAGCCCTCACCGCCCCGCAGATTCTCCGCCATCGACTCGGCACACATCTCGAGCGTCATGCCCGGACCCCGGTGTTCGAGCACGCGCTGCCAAAGCGTCGTGTAACGCGTGCCAGCCTCGTCAATCGGAATGGGTTCGAAGGTGTTCTCGAACGTGGCGAGTTCGCTGTCCTCGATGACGGGCGCGGCGATACTGACAATGCTCAACACGCGCCCGGCATGCCGCGTCGCAAGCTCCGCGGCGACGAGCGCCCCTGTGTGATGCCCCACAACGTGACACGTCGCAATGCTGAACGCGTCGAGTACGGCGATCACACTGTCCGCGTAATCGGCGACCGTCACGGGCGGATCCGCGGGTGGCGGATCGCTTTCCCCCATGCCCGGGTAGTCTGGTGCGACCGCGAAACGCTCGCCACCGAGTGCCGCGAGCAGGTCGACGAACTGGCGCCCCGACTTGGGGCTCTGGTGCAGACATAAAACCGCCGGCCGCGCCGCGTCTGGCGCACCGGCGTGGCGTATGTGGATCTGGCCGAAGGGGCCATCGACATACTGGCGGCGAACGGTCATGAGCTAGCTCCCGTCCGCCGCGCGTGTCGCAAACGCGCGCGGGGCTTTCGGCCCCGCGCACCCGCAATCAGTCGCCGAAGCGGGCGTTGAAGTTGAGGCCCCAGTGCGCGCCGCGGCGGGCCGTGCCCACGAACGAACGACGGAACGAGGCGTTGCCGTCGGCGTAGCGCAGCACGAGCGGCGAGCTGTCTTCACCCAGGATGTTGCGGCCAAACAGGATCACGGAGTAGCGATCGCTCTCGACGCCAAACCGGGCACCGACGAGGCCCGTATCGCCCGTCTCAGCCAGATTGTGCACCTGCGCGAACTTGCTCGACTCGAAGCTGTAGTTGAAGCCCGCGAACCACTCCCAGTCGGCATTGAAGTTGTCGCGCAGCTCTGCGTCGAGGAACAGCATGTTCTCGGCTGTACGCGGAATCTTGTTGCCATCGATCGAACCAAACGCCGACACGTCGCAATCGGTGTTGCCGAACTGTTCGCCCTGCGAGCAGTTGACGAGGCCGTCGTCCGCGACGTCGTTGAGCACGCCCTGGTTCTCATCGAACCCGTCTGTGAATTCGGCGTCAGTGTAGGCGTAGTTCATCGTCAGCGTCAGCATGTCGCCGGCACGGAACGTGGACTCGAGCTCGAAGCCGTTGATGCGGGCGTCCCCGGCGTTGACTGTGGCCGAGGTCGTGTTTGCACCCGAACGCGCGTTCTGCGTGAGCTGGTAGCCATCGATCTCGTTCGAGAAAATCGCCACGTTGGCCGTCAGCGCGCCGTCAAGCCACGTCGTCTTAGCACCGAGCTCAACCGAGGTCACCTCTTCCTCGTCGAAGGTCGGCAAACCCGCGCGAATGGCCAGCGGATCATTGAAGCCGCCAGGCTTCGTGCCCGTGGCAACCACGGCGTATAGCAGTGCGTCGTCCGTCGCCTGGTAGTCGATCGTGTAGCGCTGCAGGAACGCGTCAAACGTGGCGCTGGAGTTGACGATGTCATCGACTGGCCCGCCGTCATTCTGAAGCGTAGCAATCTGATCGATCTCTTCTTCCTGGTAACGACCTTCGAGCGTCAGCGTCAGGTTCTGCGATAGTGGAAACTCGACGAGACCGAAGATGGCCGTGTTCGTGAGATCGAGCTGTTCGCGGTTTCGGCCCACATCGATGGTCGGACCGAAGAACGGCACGATCGACTCGCAGAGGAAGTTAGCGGCGCAGACACCGAGCATTCGCGCGAACTCAGCGCCGAAGTTGGCACCGGCCACAGCGAAAGCATCAGACGGCAGCTCGCGCACGTCGCGGTTGTCATTTTCCTGGCTGTAGTAATAGACGCCCAGCAGGCCGCTGATGCGCTCACCCTCGAATGCCAGACGCAGTTCCTGCGAGAAGTCCTCTTCCTGGTCCCAGCCCGAGAACGTGAAGTCGACGATGCTGCCCGCATAGGCGTAGTCGAACGGGGGTCCGTCGGCAAAACCTGCGAACGGGAAGCCGTTGGGCGTGAAGTTTGCGACCTCAAAATGACCCGGGCTGTAGTCGCCGTCGGTGACCTGAATCGTGTCGATGTCGTTGTAGCCCGTAATGCTCGTCAGGGAGATCGTGTCACTGATCTGCCAGTCGATGACCAGGCTCGTCTGCAGGTTCTGCTGCTCTTCGCGGGCATCGGGCGCCTGCTCGAGGTAGTTGGTGTTGATCGCCCGCGGATCGAGCGTGCCGCAGAAGTAACGGCCCAGCCCCTGGTAGAAACTGCCGTTGTCTTCGAAGCAGTTGTTGAACTCCGAGCCCTGGGCGAACAGCGGCGGCTGGCCGTCCTCAAGATCGTTGTAGTAGGCGCGGAACCGGGCGCTCAGGTTGTCAGTGGGCTCCCATTGCAGCACCCCCGAAAAGGAGTTCGACTGCTGCTCGCCGATGTCCGATCCATCGAAGGTGTTGGTCCAGGGACCATCGAGCTGGAATCGGCGCAGGGAGATCCCGCCGAACAGCGTCTCGGTAATCGGCCCGCGAATGGCCGCAGAAACCTCACGTTCGTTGTCGTCGGTCAGTGTCACGGCAACGTTGCCCGTCAACGTATCGCCCGGCGACTTGGTAATGATGTTGATGGCACCCGAGTAGGTGTTGCGGCCGTACAGCGCGCTTTGCGGGCCCTTGATGATCTCGAAGCGCTCAACATCGTTGAGGTCGAAGTCGGCCAGCGAGCCTTCGATGTAGACGCCGTCGATGAAGTAAGAAACGCCCGACTCGCCAAGAATGTTGGCCTGCCCGCGAATGACGGGGCGGTTCGAGGTGCGACCGAAGTCGTTGTCGAACACGATGCCTGCGGACAGCTTCGCGATGTCCGAGAAGTCCTGCAGGTTCAGATTGACGATGGTGTCGCTGGTCACCGCAGACACGGATACCGGCACCGTCTGCAGCGTTTCAGTACGCTTCCGCGCCGACACCACAATTTCCTCGATTTCCTGAGCTTGCACCACCGGCGCCAACGCCGTTGCGGCGGCAATGCCTGCCACGAGGCCGGCGCGTAGCAGGCCTGTTCCCAATCGCTTGGTCATGTTGTTCCCCTCGTTCCCCCGAAGTGCCAGCGCAAAGCAGTCGAGACGCCGCCTTTTTCCTGCGCTGGTTTTGCACGTCGCTAAATTGTTATATATCTATAACAATATAGCAACGGGGTGCGGGTAGACACTGGGCTGTGGCATGGTAGCCCGATGACGAAGCAGCATCCGCTGGCGCATCTCGGGAAGTCGAAGTTCTTCTATAACCGGGGCCGGGACACCACCCGGCTCGAGGGGTTTATCGATGCGGCATTCGCCTTTGCGTTGACGCTGCTCGTCATTTCTTTCGACGCGGTGCCCACCAATTACGACGAACTGATTACGGCGTTAAAGGCCGTGCCCGCGTTTCTGTTTGGCTTCCTGATACTCGGGATGTTCTGGATAGCACACCGTAACTGGTCGATCCGTTACGGTCTCGATACGACGTTTTCGATACTCGTGAGCTTGGCGCTCGTGTTTATTCTTCTCGTATACGTCTATCCGCTGCGGGCCATGGCGACTATGGCCGTCAAAGGCATGACAAACGGTTGGGTGCCATCGGAGTTCTCCGTCCAAACCGCGCAGCAGGCACGAGGGCTTTTTGTCATTTATGGCGTCGGCTACGTGGCTTCAAACCTCTGCGTGGTGCTCCTGTACTGGCATGCGACACGGCAAGCGGCTCAGATCCACCTGACTGCCGAAGAGCGCTTCATCACCTGGGGCGACGTCGTTGCCTGGAGCATGGTCGGCAGCGTTGGCCTCGTGTCGATCGTGCTTGCCTTGACGGTGCCGCCGAACCTCATCCCGGTCGCGGGCTGGTGCTACGGCTTGCTGGGCATCGCGATGCCCCTCTTCGGCGTCGTCATCTCAAAGCGCTTCGACGCCCGCTTCCCCGACGCCGAACCCGACGCCTGATCAATCGGCCTCGAGCTCGAAGACCTGCTCGACGGGCTCCTCAAACAAACGCGCGATCCTGAGCGCGGATTCCAGCGACGGGCAGAACTTGCCCTGCTCGATGGCGATGACCGTCTGGCGCGATACACCCAGGGCATCAGCCAGGTGCTGTTGCGTCATGCCTTCGTGACCTTCGCGCAGCGCCCGCACATGATTGCGGACGTTGCTCCTGCGGCGTGGCGGCATTACTCCGTGCCCAGGCGGTAGTAGGTCAGCACGGACGCGTAGTACACGAGTTCCGACAAGACGAGCACACCCGTCCAGGTCACCACGAAACCGGCCACCGACGGCTGGAACACGGCGTAAAAGGGCAGCGACACGAAGCCCGCAAACAACAGGTAGTAGGCGTTCCGGGCACTGAGCAAATTGACAGCCCGGTCACGTTCATCGGGTTCAGCGCCGGCCGCATCAATGGGGGCATGTGTCAAAGCCGCGATGATGTGGCCAATGACGACGAAGACGACCAGCTCGACGATGGCGCGCCCGAAACTTGCCAGCACGACCGCGTCCTCGCTACCCCATGCGCGTCGGGCGAAAACCGCGCAGACGACCAGCAGTGACAGGATGATGATGACGGCACTTTTCTCGTTGAAGTGCCATCGGGAGACGACCACATCAGGCCGCCGCCGACGTGATCGACCCAGGGCCGCCGCGCCGGCCAGCGCCGCCGCCACGACAAGCTGGATACCGCCCGTGAAGATCGACGTTTCATTGGCCATCCAGCCCACGAGAAACCAGACCACGGGCGCGAGCCCCACCAGCACGCAAGCGCTGGCAAAAAGCCCGCGTTCGGCATCGGGCGCATCAACAGGCGCGCGGTAAACCTTTACGGCAACGAGAAGGCTCGCGACAAAGAACGCGAGGATGAACGGGCCCAGCGGCAGGAAGCTCTCTGTCATGGCGTTCTCCAAATGTAAAATAAACCTTACATTCGAAGATACGGCTCACCTGGCAGTCATGTCAAGTTTATCTGACATCCTCAGTTCGTGTGGCGCCGGTGCGGCGCCGAGAAAAAGCCGAACAAACCGAAACCCATCACGGCCAGTGAGGCCCACATCGCGGGGCGCCAGACATTGCGCCCTCGTGCCACGATCTCGAACTCGTCGACGTAGATCGTCTCGCAGGCGCCATCGCCCGTGTCGGTGCGCGTCGTGCTCGTCCCACGCTTGCTGCCGTTGGGGCTGATGTAGGCAGCCAACGTGCCGCGCACACGAATCTGGTCGCCGATGCGCACGTCGTCGACCCGGTCCCGAATCTGCGCGTCGTCGGCGATGATGTGATTGTTCGACACCTCGGTCTGGTCGAACGCGTTCCAGGCGGCCCGGTCGCGGGTCGAGAAGTTGCAGGTGAAGATTCCGTTCCAGAATTTGATGCTAGAGAGCAACGGGCTGCGCGCCGTGTCACCCCAGACCACGCACAGGTCGGCCACATTGAGATGGTCCTCGCTCAGACGGTGCATGCGTGACTCGCCGTCGTGCTGGCGAAACGAGACGACGAGCCCTGTCAGCTCGTAGTCGTACTCAGGCTCGACCTGGTAGTCGATGCCGTCCCAGTTGGCCTGGAAGGGATAACGCTCCGTGGCGCGTTGCAGCGGCTCACGGTCGATCCCCGCATCGAACGTAATCGACCCGGGCAGATCGTTGCGGTTCGAAAACGCCACCGCAAACGCTGCGGCGCTGACAATCAGGACAGGGCGGCTCCAGTGCATGGCTTCATGCTAACCCGCGCCTAAGGGCCGAACACGTGACGTCGACCCCGTTTTTGGGGAATGATCGGCGCTGGCCGCAGGAGCACAATCGCATGCAAGACAACGCCTTCAAGCCCGCCCCTGACGGTCTGGCACAGGCCGTGTCGCTGTTGCTCGAGGGCGCCAGCCTGCCCGTCGCGTCCCTACCCGATCATCTGCCCGAGACCGGCATCGGCGAAACGGACACGTTGCGGATGCTTGCGCCCAACATTGTGGGCGCTGCCGCCGCCCTGGGTGAGGAGACTGCGTTCGCGCACATGGACCCGCCCACGCCCTGGGTGACCTGGGCCACGACA
This sequence comes from uncultured Gammaproteobacteria bacterium, assembly GCA_937899415.1. GTDB lineage: Bacteria > Pseudomonadota > Gammaproteobacteria > Steroidobacterales > Woeseiaceae > CALBPI01. Next base: position 38,092 of record CALBPI010000085.1, read on the forward strand.
CTCTGGAACGCTGCACTCAACCAGAACCTCTTGCACCCGGCCACGAGTCCCGCAGCCAAAGACATCGAGCGGCGCGTCATCGACTGGCTCAAACCGCACTTCAGTATGGACGGTGGTCACATGACGCCGGGTGCCACCATCGCAAACCTGACCGCGCTCTGGGCTGCGCGCGACGTGGCGGGCGCGCGCCGCGTAATGGCCAGCGAGCACGCGCACGTGTCCGTTAAGAAATCCGCGCACCTGCTCGGGCTGCGCTACGAGGGCATCGCGGTCGACGGGCGCGGCCGACTCGACCGGCACGCCCTGCCCTCGGAGCTCCGCGACACCTGCCTCGTGCTGACGGCCGGCACGACGTCGACGGGCGCCATCGATGCGGTGACGCCCACCACAGGCGCAGCCTGGACTCATGTCGACGCGGCCTGGGGTGGCGGACTCGCACTGAGCGACGCCTACACCTCGCGGCTTGAGGGCCTCGCGCAGGCCGACTCCGTCGCCATCTCGGCACACAAGTGGTTGTTCCAGCCAAAAGAATCGGCGCTCGTCCTGTTCCGAGATACGGCACGCGCCGAAACCGCCCTCGCGTTCGAAGGTGGTTATCTCGCTACGCCCAACATCGGCGTGCTGGGTTCACACGGCGCGACCGCGGTGCCCTTGCTCGCAACGCTCATGGCCTGGGGTCGCCAGGGCATGGCCGAACGCATCGACCGCTGCATGCGCACGGCCGAACGCGTGCATACCTTCCTGGCGCGACAGACCGAGGCCGTGATTTACGCCGAGCCCGAATCGGGCGTGATCGCCTGGCGCCTGGGTGACGATGCGCGCACGCGTCGCGTGTTCGACGCGCTGCCCGACGGCATGGCTTCGACGACGACGCTCGACGGCCTGCACTGGATCCGCCATGTCGCGGCCAACCCCAACACGGACGCAGAGCGCGTCACAAACGCGATTGCCGAAGCGATTCGTTCGACGACTCAGTAGTACTCGAGCTTGGCTGCCTTGCCGCCGAAGACGCGGTAGGCGAATACCGAGTAGCCGATGATCACGGGCAGCACGACGATGGCACCCACAAAGATGATCAGCAGCGACTCGGGCGCGCTGGCCGCGTCCCAGATCGTGATCTCGTCGAGCACGAGCCAGGGAAACAACGCGTAGGCCAGCCCCTGGAATGCCAGCAAGTAGAGACCTGCCGCGCAGGCAAAGGGCACCCAGTCACCGTAGTCGTTGCCGTCGGTAAGTCGCACGGGCAGACGCCCCAGTGAACGCCAGCAGATAAACAGCACGGCCAGCGTCACCACGGGGATCGGCCAGACCATGAGCAGGTTCTCAAGCTGGAACCACTTGTCGAAAATGCGGTCGTTGAGTGCGGGCGTCATGAATGACACGGCACCGATACCCAGTGCGGTGAGCACGAGCGCCACGCGCGCCTGGGCGACGGCCTTGAGCTGCAGCGCGCCCTCGGTCTTGATGATGAGCCAGGTCGCACCGAGCAGCGCATAACCCGCGGCCAGGCAGAGGCCAATGAACAGCGAGAACAGTGTGGTGGCCAGGGTGACCTCAAAGCCCGTGACGACACGGCCCAGCATGTAGCCCTGCGAGGTCGCCGCCAGCAAAGAGCCCGCGAAGAACGCGAGGTTCCAGCTCTCCTTGTGCTGCGCATGGGCCTTGACCCGGAAGTCGAAGGCGACGCCGCGCAGGATGAGCCCCAGCAGCATCACCGAGATGGGCAAATACAGCGCCGTGAGAATCACGCCGTGCGCCACGGGGAACGCCACGAGCAAAATGCCGATACCGAGCACGAGCCAGGTTTCGTTGGCGTCCCAGAACGGACCGATGGACGCGATCATGAGGTCCTTCTCGGTATCGTCGCCGCGTGGCAAAAGGATGCCCACACCGAGATCGAAGCCGTCGAGGATTACGTAGGCGAGCATCGACAGCGCCATCACGAGCATGAATGCGAGCGGCAGCCAGCCCTCGGGCTGCGCGAGGTCAGGAATCTCAGGCATTGCCGGCCACCTCGCTCAGACCAGCCGGGCGTGGCCCGTAGGCCGTCGGCTCACTGTCCTTGACCTCGGGGCGACCCGCCTGGCGCGCCAGGTAGAACACGACCGAGATGTAGGCCGCGATGAGTGCGGTGTAGACCACGAGGTAGCCCGTCAGCGTCGTCGCCACGGCAGCTCCGGAGACGGGCCCCACGGCATCGGCGGTACGCAGCACGCCCGCAACGAGGAACGGCTGGCGGCCAATCTCTGTGGTGTACCAACCGGCCAGCACGGCGACCCACCCCGAGAAGGTCATGGCGACATAGGCGCGGTTGAGCAGCGCGCCTGTCATACCGCGTCGGAACAGCGACACCGCACCCGCCAGGCCCAGCACGAGCATGAGCATGCCCACACCCACCATGACGCGGAATGACCAGAACACGGCCGCCACGGGCGGGTGCGCGCCTTCGAACTCGTTAAGACCTTTCACCTCGCCGTCGAGGTCATGGGTGAGAATCAGCGAGGCGAGCTTGGGGATCTCGATCGCGAAGCGGTTCTGCTTGGTGTCCTCATCGGGCAGCGCAAACAGCACGAGCGGCGCACCCGTCTGCGTCTCCCAGACGCCTTCCATAGCCGCGATCTTCGCGGGCTGGTGTTCGAGCGTATTGAGTCCGTGCAAGTCTCCCGTGAACACCTGCAACGGTGCGAGCAACGCCGCCATGACCACACCCGTTCGCAGCGTCGACTTCACAGCTTCGGTCTTGTCGCCGCGCAACCAGCGGTAGGCGGACAGGCCCGTGAACAGGAAAGCCACCGTCAGGAACGACGCCAGCATCGTGTGCACAAGCCGGTAGGGGAATGAGGGATTGAAGATGATCGCCCACCAGTCCGTCGCGTAGGCCACGCCGTCACGCATCTCGAAACCGGCGGGCGTGTGCATCCAGGACACAAGCGCCAGGATCCAGAACGCGGACAGCGTCGTGCCCACAGCGACGAGCACCGTGGCGATCGTGTGCACGCGGTTACTCACACGATTGAAGCCGAACAGCATGATGCCGAGGAAGGTCGCCTCGAGGAAAAACGCCGTCAGCACTTCGTAGCTCAACAGCGGACCCGCGATGTTGCCGACCGTCTCCATGTAGCCCGGCCAGTTGGTGCCGAACTGGAAACTCATGGTCACGCCACTAACCACACCGAGTGCGAACGAGAGCGCGAACACCTTCACCCAGAGCCGGTAGGCGCCCATCCACTTTGTATCCCGCGTCGCGTTGAAGCGAAGTTTGAAGAACAACAGCATCCAGCCGAGACCGATGGTGATCATCGGGAACAGGATGTGGAAGCTGATGTTCGCGGCAAACTGAATACGGGACAGCAGCAGCGGGTCTGCACTAAGCACGGGGGGTCTCCTTCTTGCGCCGACCGGCGCCCAACAGTTTCTGCACACCGCCGCCGAGCTTCATGAGCTGGGTGGCCGTGCGCTGGTCCATGTCACTGACGTCGTCGAGCCAGCCCGTGACGAGCTCAATGAGCTCGAGCATCTCGGCCAGCTTCCTGGCGGCGTGGGCGTCATCGCCCTGTTCGGGCGGGGCCACGAGGGCGCCGCGCAACATGGACGCGGTGGGCTCGATCTCTCGCCGGCGGCGCTCGGCCACGAGCGTGCGAAAGATCTCCCAAACATCATCGGGTGCCGTGAAATAGTCGCGACGGTCATCGGGCAGGTGCTGGACGCGCACCAGCTGCCACGCGGAGAGCTCTTTCATCGCCATGCTCGTGTTCGAGCGCGAAATACCGAGCGCCTCGGTGATCTGTTCGGCGTTAAGCGGGCGCGGGCTTATGTAAAGCAACGCGTAGATCTGGCCGATGGTGCGATTGATGCCCCAGCGGCTTCCCATCTCGCCGAAGTGCAGGATGAACGCCTGTTGGTAGGCGGTCGTTTTCATGTCTTTCAGTCTTTTCAGTAATTATTGAAATTATACATTCTGGGACCGCAGAAAGCGTGTTTTTCTCCACGATTTGTGACGCCGTCAGGCCGGTTTGCCCGATGCGGTCATTCGGCGAAACCAGATGAAACACGCCCCCACCTCGGGCTTGCCTTGCAGTACCATCGCTGTCCGGCTTTGGCATCTGCAATCGGGGGAGCAGACGCATGCACAAACCATCAGTCGACTACAACATGGCGGCACTCATCCTGCGTCGCGGCTCACTGAGCGGTAACCGCACGGCGATGACGTTCGAAGAAAAAGACCTGAGCTACGCCGAGCTCGAGGCCAACGTTCGGCAGTTGGCCGGTGGGCTGCGTGAGCTCGGTGTCTGCGCCGGTGACCGCGTCGGCTACCTGGGCGTCAACCACCCCCGCTTTATTGAGACTATGCTTTCGGCCTGGACGCTGGGCGCCGTCTTCGTGCCGCTCAACTTCCGGCTCACGGCACCCGAACTCGAATTCATTATTAATGACGCGGGCGTTCACACGCTCGTCGTCGATGACGCGCTGCGGCCTGTCGTCGGGCCCGCGCGCGACGCACTCGTGTGCCGCAACTTCGTGGCGTCGGAGTCCGACGAATCGGGCTGGCATCACATCGACACGTTGATCGCCAACGGCGCACCCGTCGCTGAACATACGATCGCCGGGCAGCACGACACCGCTGTCATCATGTACACGTCGGGTACGACGGGTCGCCCCAAAGGCGCGATGCTCACGCACGGCAACATGACCTGGAACAACATCGGCGCCAGCCACAACATCAGTGTGAGCTACGACGACATCACGCTTGTCGCGGCACCGCTGTTCCACATCGGCGGGCTCAACGTCACGATGATTGCGGCGCTGCAGTACGGCGCGCAGGTGATTCTGCACCGCGGCTTCGATCCCGCCAAAGCCATCGAAGACCTCGCGCGTTACCGCTGCACCTCGATGTTCGGCGCACCCGCCATGTTCCTGTTCATGGCGCAGCAGCCAGGCTTCGCCGATGCCGATATCTCGGCGCTGAGTAATCTCGTGGTTGGTGCAGCTCCCGTGCCGAAGTCACTGCTCGACATCTACGGCAAACGCGGCGTGGCGCTCAACCAGGGCTACGGCCTGACGGAAACCGCACCCTTCGTGAGCTTCCTCACGAGCGAGCACCTCGAAGCGAAGATGGGCAGCGCGGGCAAGGCCAACGTGCTCGGCGAAGTCCGCATTGCGGACGGCCACGGACACACGCTTGGGCCCGGTGAGGTAGGCGAGATCCTCTACCGCGGCCCCAACGTTATGAAGGGCTACTGGAACCGCCCGGAAGCGACAGCCGAGGCCATCGACAGCGAAGGCTGGTTCCACACAGGCGATGCGGGGTACATCGACGACGACGGGTTCCTGTTCATCAGCGACCGCGTGAAAGACATGGTCATCTCGGGTGGCGAAAACGTTTATCCGGCTGAAGTCGAAGGCGTCCTGTTCGAGCACGACGCCATCCGCGAGGTCGCCGTCATCGGCTTGCCCGACGAGAAATGGGGTGAAGCCGTCACGGCCGTCGCGGCGCTCAACGACGATGCAGACTTGTCACTCGTGGCCCTTCGCGACTTCTGTGACGGGAAACTTGCTCGTTACAAGTTGCCGTTACGCTTACACATTGTGGAAGCCTTGCCCCGGAACCCGGCTGGCAAGGTTTTGAAATTCGAATTACGCGAACAATTCGCGGAGGTTTAATCGATTGCGGCGACGCACCAAACTGGCGCGACCGTGACGATTTTGTGAAGAATATGGTGACGACGTGTACACCTCTCCGTGTAGGGGTCTATACTGACACCACGCGTTGTTTACAGCGCTCGCCTTGATGTTTCCGCCGCGCGGTGAAATCCGCGCTCCGAACCCCCGGTGAATGCTGTACGCGACACGAGAACTGGAAGTCGCTTCGATCGAGTCAACGGCATGTCGCCCGAACCCTCTAGAGCGATCAAAAATCCCCTCAGGAGGTTTCACCGTGGGTAAAAAACTGTACGTCGGCAATCTGCCGTATTCCGTAGACCAAGCTCAGCTTGAGCAAGCGTTTGCACCGTTCGGCACTGTCGAGTCGGCCATCGTCATCAACGACCGCGACACCGGCCGCAGCAAAGGCTTCGGTTTCGTTGAGTTCGCGAACGACGACGAAGCGCAGAAAGCGATTGACGAAATGAATGGCCAGAGTCTTGGCCAGCGTCAGATCACCGTTAACGAAGCCCGTCCGCGCGCGCCGCGTCCGGACCGTCGTTTCGGCTGATTCACAGCGCAGTCTGAGATCAGAAGCGGGGCCCGGATAATCCGGGCCCCGTTTTTTTTGGCTCGGGTTGTCCGGGCGGTATGATCGCGTGACGATTCGTGCGCAGGGGGGCGCATGTCGAAAACGACAATCAGCGTTGGCGGTGCGAGCGGCTTCTGGGGTGAGTCCGCCATGTCGACGGCGCAGCTGCTCGGCGACGCCGAGCTCGACTATCTCGTCTACGACTACCTTGCCGAGATTACGATGTCGATTCTGGCGCGCGCTCGCGCCAGCGATCCGGCATTGGGTTACGCAACCGACTTCGTCAGCGCCGTTCTCGCACCCAACATTGAGGCCATCGCGGCGAAAGGTGTGCGCGTGCTCTCCAACGCGGGCGGCGTCAATCCCGAGGCCTGCGCCAAAGCGGTTCGTGCACTCATCGCCGAGCGCGGGCTCGACCTCAAGGTCGCCGTGGTCACCGGTGACGACCTGACCGCACGCGCTGCGGAGTTTGCGGACGCGGGTGTCACCGAGATGTTCTCGGGCGCGGCCTTCCCCGAGGTTGATCGACTCGCGAGCATCAACGCCTATCTGGGCGCCTTCCCCATCGCCGCAGCACTCGCCGACGGCGCTGACATCGTCATCACGGGTCGCGTTGTCGACAGCGCCGTCACGTTGGCTGCCTGCATTCACGCCTTCGGCTGGTCGGCCGATGACTACGACCGGCTGGCCGCGGGCAGCGTGGCAGGCCACATTCTCGAATGCGGGCCACAGGCGACCGGCGGCAACTTCACGGACTGGGAGCAGGTTGCCGACTCGCTGCACAACATTGGCTACCCCATCGCCGACATCGACGCCGACGGCGACATGGTCATCCGCAAACCCGCCGACACAGGCGGCATGGTCAGCGTCGGTACCGTCGCCGAACAGTTGCTGTACGAAGTCGGCGACGCGCAGGCTTACGTGCTGCCAGATGTCGTCTGCGACTTTGGCGCACTGCAGCTTGAGCAAATGGGCGAAAACCGCGTTCATGTTTCAGGCGCACGCGGCCACGTACCTACCGACACCTACAAGGTCAGCGCCACCTACGCCGATGGGTGGCGGGGCGGCCAGACGCTCGTGTTCTACGGCCGCGACGCGGACCGCAAGGCACGCGCTTTCGCAGGCGCCGCACTCAAGCGCGCACAGGCGCAGCTCGACGCCGCCGGGCTGCCCGGTTTCACCGATACGCTCATTGAACTCGTGGGCGACGAGAGTCACTACGGCGCGCGTCGAGAACTCGCGGGTTCACGTGAGGTGTCGCTCAAGGTCGCCGCACGCCACCCGACAAAGGCCGGTATCGGCATCCTGCTTCGTGAAACTATCGGCGCGGCACTCGCGGGTCCGCCAGGCCTCACAGGATTCGCGGGGACGCGACCAAGACCCTCGCCCGTCGTGCGTCTGTTCTCGTTCCTGCTCGACAAGAAGTCGGTGCCCGTGACCATTGATTCGGGCGACGCCCAACATCACTACACACCCGCTGGCAACGACAGCGCGTTTGACGATGCCGTCATCGTGCGGCCAGCGCCGCCCGAGGTGCACAACGATGGCGGCCCGATGTTGCTCGTGCCGCTGGTCGAGCTCGCCTGGGGCCGCAGCGGGGACAAGGGCGACAAGGCCAACATCGGCATCATCGCGCGCAAAGCACAATACCTGCCCTACATCTGGGCGACGTTGTCGGAAGCCGTCGTCGGCGAGCGCTTCGAACACTTCACGAACCAGCCCGTGGACCGGTACTACCTGCCTGGTATGCACGCGATCAATTTTGTCCTGCACGACGTGCTGGGCGGCGGTGGCATCGCCAGCCTGCGCAATGACCCGCAAGGCAAGGGCTACGCCCAGCTGTTACTCGATATTCCCGTCCGCGTCCCCGAGCGCATGAGGCCCGCACACTGATGGCAATCTACTCAAGCCGCGTCAACACCCAATCCAGCGCCTTTGCCGAAAACCGACGTGACATGCTCGCGCTCGTGGATCGGCTGCACACACTCAACGCGCGCGGTGCCGCATTGTCCGAGAAGCGGCGCGATCGTTTCGAATCGCGCGGCCAGCTGCTGCCGCGCGAGCGACTCTCGAGTATTCTCGATCCGGGCATGCCGTTTTTCGATATCGGTAACCTCGCGGGTTACCTGCAGGACGGCCAGCCCGAGGAGCGCTCACTGCCGGGTGGCAATGTCATCGTCGGCATCGGCTTTATCGCGGGCACGCGCTGCATGCTCAGCGTCAGCGACAGCGGCATCCAGGCCGGCTCGCTGACCGAGGCGACGGCCTACCGCATCTTCAGGGCGCAGGAGATCGCGCTGCGACAGAAACTGCCCTTCGTGCACCTCGTCGAGAGTGCGGGCGCCAACCTCATGCAGTACACCGTGGGCGGCTTTGTCAAAGGCGGGACCTTTTTCGCAAACCTGGCACGACTGAGCGCGGCGGGTGTTCCCGTCGTCAACATCCTGCACGGTTCATCCACAGCGGGCGGCGCCTACATGCCCGGCATGAGTGACTACGTCGTGGCAGTGCGTGACCGCGCAAAAGCGTTTCTGGCCGGGCCGCCACTGCTCAAAGCCGCCACGGGTGAAATCGCAACGGATGAAGAGCTCGGCGGCGCGCGCATGCACGCCGAAGTTTCGGGGCTCGTCGAATACCTGGCCGATGATGACGCGGACGCCACACGCATCGGCCGAGAGATCGTCGCCAGACTGCACTGGAACGACCGACTCGAACCCACGCGTCCTCGCGAAGCGTCACCACCCGCACTGGACCCGGACGAGATCGCGGGCATCGTGCCCATCGACTACCGCGTGCCCTACGAGGTTCGCGAGGTCATCGCGCGCACCGTGGACGCTTCCGATTTTCTCGACTTCAAACCGGGCTTCGGTGTCAGCACGGTGTGCGCACAGGCCGAGATCTTCGGTATCGGCTGCGGCATCGTTTCGAACAACGCCCCCATCGATCCCGACGGCGCCGCGAAGGTCACGCAGTTTCTGCAGCTCTGCGACCAGTCTGACCTGCCTGTCGTTTTCCTGCAGAACACGACGGGCTACCTTGTGGGCAAACGCTACGAACAGGGCGGCATGATCAAGCACGGCGCCAAGATGATTCAGGCCGTCACCAACATCTCCGTGCCACGCATCACCGTGAACATCGGTGCGAGCTACGGCGCCGGCAACTACGGCATGTGCGGGCGCGGCATGGATCCCGACTTTCTCATTACCTGGCCCAACGCGAGCACGGGCGTCATGGGCGGCGAGCAGGCCGCGCAAACCATGTCGATCGTCATGCGTGGCGCCGCAAAGGCCAAGGGAAAGGAACTCGACGAGGCCACGATCGCGCAACAGGAGAAGCAGCTTGCCGGTCTGTTCGACGGCCAGTCGGACGCGTTCTACACCTCGGGGCACCTGCTCGATGACGGCATGATCGACCCGCGCGACACGCGTCGGGCGACAGGTTTTCTGCTTGAGACGGTGCGCGAGGCGCGCCGTCGAACGACAACCCCCAACAGTTTCGGCGTGGCGAGAATCTGACGTGACTACGACTATAGAAGCCAAGCGAGACGGTGACTGGCTGACCATCGCCCTGGCGCGCCCCGACGCGCGCAACGCGCTCTCGAGTGAGATGGTGGCCGAGCTGCTGGCGCTACTCGATACCACGGCCGAAGACGCCTCGATCCGCGGCATCACGCTGCGCGGGCAGGGCCGCGTGTTTTGTGCGGGCGGCGACCTCAAGGGCTTCGGCCGCAGCCTCGACGACCCCGAGGCTGCCGCGGCCATAGAGGCTTCGAGCCGCGCTGCGGGCACCCTGTTCCACCGCGTCGCCACGATGCCGCAAACCACCATCATGGCGGTGCACGGCGCCGCTATGGCCGGCGGTATGGGGCTCGCCTGCGCCGGCGACCTCAACATCGTGACGGCCGATTGCCGCTTTGCCCTGACTGAGACCCGGCTCGGCATCGTGCCCGCTCAGATCGCACCGTTCGTAGTCGCGCGCGCAGGTCTGCCCGCCGCGCGGCGACTCATGCTCACGGGCGCACAATTCGATGGCAAGGCGGCGTTCGAACTCCGCATCGCCGATGAGGTCGTCGCGGACACAGCAGCCCTCGACGCCACCGAGGCCAGACTGCGCGCTGACGTGCTGGCCTGTGCACCGGGCGCCAACGCGGCCACCAAGCGCTTGCTGCAAACACTCGCACCCGTCGACGCAGAGACCTTCGTGAATCACGCGGCAACCGTGTTCCGAGAATGCCTGCAGAGTGACGAAGGGCGTGAGGGCATGGCCGCCTTCGTCGGCAAACGCGAACCGGGGTGGCAACCATGAGCACTTCGTTCAGACCCATTTCGCGCGTGCTCATCGCCAACCGTGGCGAGATCGCGTGTCGCATCGCACGCACGTTGCGCGCGACGGGCCGGACGACCATCGCGATTTACTCCGACGCAGACGCGGGTGCGCCGCATGTCGCGGCAGCCGACGTTGCGCTCCCGATCGGGCCGCCGCCCGTCGGCGAGTCCTATCTCGACATCGAACGCATCGTCGCGGCGGCCGTGGCCGCCGATGCCGACGCCGTCCATCCAGGTTACGGCTTTCTGTCCGAGAACGCCGAGTTCGCCGCGGCTTGCGAGGCGGCAGGCCTCGTTTTCATCGGCCCGGGCGCCGAGGCCATTGCACTCATGGGCAACAAGGCCGCAGCGCGCCAGCGCATGCAGGCGGCAGGTGTGCCCTGCGTGCCCGGCTATGACGGCGACGCACAGGACGACACGGCGTTGACGCAGGCTGCCGCGAAGATCGGTTATCCCGTCATGGTGAAAGCCGCCGCGGGTGGCGGTGGCCGCGGCATGCGCATCGTCGAACGCGAAAACGCACTGGCCGACGCCTTGTCACTGGCGCGCGCCGAGGCCCTGTCGGCGTTCGGCTCGGACCAGCTCATTCTCGAGCGCGCCGTAGTCGCGCCACGGCACGTCGAGGTGCAGGTACTGGCCGACGCGCACGGCACCACAGTGCACCTCGGTGAACGCGACTGCTCTGTGCAACGCCGCCATCAGAAAGTCATCGAGGAAGCACCAAGCCCGGCCGTCGACGCCGAGCTGCGCGCGCGCATGGGCGCCGCGGCCGTCGCGGCGGCGGCCGACATCGACTACCGCGGCGCCGGCACCGTCGAGTTTCTGCTCGACGCCGATGGCAGCTTCTACTTCCTCGAGATGAACACACGTTTGCAGGTTGAGCACCCCGTGACGGAGTCGATCACGGGTCTCGATCTTGTGGCGCTGCAGCTTGATGCCGCCGAAGGCCGCCCTTTGCCATTCGGGCAGGATGATGTGCGACTGGCGGGTCATTCGATCGAGGTGCGACTGTACGCTGAGGACCCAGAGCGCGACTTCCTGCCGCAAACGGGTGACATCGCGCTCTGGCGCCCTGCAGCGGGCGTACGCACCGACGCCGGCATCGAGACGGGCGACGTCATTTCGCCCCACTACGACCCGCTGCTGGCCAAGATCATCGCGCACGGTCGGGACCGCGCCACGGCGCGCCGACGGCTCGTCACGGCGCTCGAAGACACGGTGCTGCTCGGCGTCACGCACAATCGGGATTTCCTGCGCGCAGCACTTGAGCACGAGGCATTCGCTGCTGGCGATGCCACGACGCACTTCATCGATGACCATGCGCCGCAGGCAAGCACGGCGGATGACGCAGCCGTCCTTCGACTCGCCGCGGTCGCCTGGTACCGTGCGCGCATGTCGCAGGCGCTGGCACAAGCACCCGACATCAACGACGAACTCGAAGACTGGTCGAGTGCGACACCGCTGGCTCAGAGCTGCCCGTTCGTATCCGGGTCGAGTGTCCAGGTGACGGCGCTGGGTGGCGGCAGCTACGCCATCGATGTCGACGGCGACGTGGACACGCTGACCGTAGTGGGCGAGGCGGCGGGCCGACTCACCGTCGAGTCGGGCGGCGCGCTCATCGACCTGGACGCACTGCTCGATGACAATGCGCTGCACCTCTCCTTCGCCGAGTTCTCGGGACCGATTGAACTCGCGCAATCCGGCGCTGCCGATGCCGACCAGAGCGGTGATACCGTCGCCGCACCGATGCACGGCAAGGTCATGTCCATTGACGTGGGCGTTGGCGACACCGTTCGCGCCGACCAGCGCGTGGCCGTCGTTGAGGCCATGAAAATGCAGCATGCTGTGACCGCGCCCCGGGACGGCCGCGTGAGCGCGGTACACTGCGCGGAGGGCGACCAGGTGGATGCCGACGCCCTGCTGATCGAACTCGAACCGGAGGCTGAATGAGCGACGATGTCGTCACTGCGTTTCGGGAGGAGAGTGACGCGCTCAACGCGCTCGTCGCCGACCTCGACGAAGCCACGCTGCTCACGCGAACGCAGTTCAAGGACTGGACCGTCGCTGACCTGCTAGGTCACCTCTACATATGGAACGATGCGGCCGCGCTCACACTGACCAATGGCGACGCCTTCACCGCATTCTTCTCCAACGTGGTGGCTGCGATGCACGAGCCCGGTGGCCTGCGCGCCTTCGAGCGCGGCCTTCTGGCCGAAAAGTCGGCCACCTCGATTCTCGACGCCTGGCAACAGAGCGTTGCAGCAACCGCGAACGTGTACGCCAACGCGGACCCCAAAACACGCGTGCGCTGGGGCGGCCCCGACATGAGCGCACGCTCCTGTATCAGTGCGCGGCTCATGGAAACCTGGGCACACGGGCAAGCCGTATTCGACAGCTTCGGCGTCGCGCGCACGGACACCGACCGCATTTACTCCATCGCCGTGCTGGGCGTGAACACGTTTGCGTTCAACCACAGAGTCAACGGGCTGGATGTCCCCGACGTCGTACCCCGCGTGACACTGGCCGCCCCCTCGGGCGCGCAGTGGGATCTGGGTAACCCGGAATCCGATGCGAGCGTCACGGGCAGCGCGACCGAGTTCTGCCAGGTCGTCACGCAGACTCGAAACATCGCCGACACCGACCTCGCCGTCACGGGCGACACGGCAGAGCACTGGATGCGCATCGCGCAGTGCTTCGCCGGCCCACCGACACCACCACCCGCAGCCGGCACACGCTTTCTGCAGAATCCCGGAGCCTGATCATGACCACCGCCAAGACGCTCGAAGTCCGCAGGGACGACCTCACCACAACCCGAGTGACCGAAAAGGAGCTCGCGCCACTGGCCGACGGTCAGGTGCTTTGCGCCGTCGACTGTTTTGGCTTGAGCGCCAACAACATCACCTATGGTGTGGTCGGCGAGAAGATCGGCTACTGGCAATTCTTCCCGGCCGAAGACGGCTGGGGCGTGATTCCGACCTGGGGCTTTGCCAACGTCGTCGAGAGCAAGCACCCGGAAATCGCCGTGGGCGAGCGCTTCTACGGCTACTGGCCGATGGGCACGCACCTGGTCATGGAGCCCGGCAAAGTGGCCGAACAGCGCCTCACGGACGGCATCGAGCACCGCGCAGCACTTCCGCCCGTTTACAACGGCTACGCCCGCTGTAGCCACGAGCCGCACTACGAGCCCCAGCTCGACGATGCGCGCATGTTGCTGTTCCCGTTGTACGCGACCTCGTACTGCCTCTACGACTACCTCGTCGACAACGAGTACTTCGGCGCGAGCCAGGTCATCATCCCGAGCGCCTCATCGAAGACGGCCATTGGCCTGGCCTACGCGCTGGCGGCCGACAGCGGCGGGCGCGAGGTGATCGGCCTGACCTCGCCGGGCAACGTCGAACGCGTCAAGGACCTCGGCCTCTACACGCAGACGGTCCGCTATGACGCCATCGACAGCATTGATGCCAACGAGCCGACCGTCATCGTCGACATGTCGGGCAACGGCACCGTGTTGGCCGCGCTGCACACGCACCTGGGCGACAACATGCGCTTCACATCGAACGTCGGTCTGACCCACTACGACGACAACCAGATGACCGAGGGCTTCATCGCCGAGCGCAGCCAGATGTTCTTCGCGCCGGGCCACATGCTCAAACGCGCCAAGGACTGGGGCCCCGGCGTCTTCGAACAGCGCGCGTTCGCGTTCTGGCGCGACGCCTCGGTCAAGAGCGCGGACTGGCTGCGCTACGAACACCGTGCCGGCATCCCGGCGCTCGAATCGAGCTACCGGGAGGTGCTTGCCGGCACGCCCGCGCCTGACCTCGGGATCATCATCACGCCCGGCGACTAGAAGTCCGTCGGTGCCGGCGGCGCCTTGACCTCGGCGGGTGGGTTCTTCTCAAGCTCGGCCAGCAGATAGGTGACCGCTGCTTCAAGCGTCGGGTCCTGACCCGCGGCGACGAGCTCGGGCCGGTCCACGACCTCGATGTCGGGCGCCACGCCCTCGTTCTCGACGGCCCACTCGTTGTCGGTATCCATAAAGCGGAAGGTCGACGCGAGGATGCTGCCGCCATCGGCCAGCGACGGGTTGCCCGAGATGCCGATGAGCCCACCCCAGGTGCGCGTTCCGATCAGCGGGCCCAGGCCAAGCTTCTTGAAGTAGTAGGGGAATGCATCACCGCCCGACGACGAGTAGCCGTTGATGAGCGTCGCCTTTGGACCCGTATGCGAGAACGCGGGTGTCGCCTGCGGCTCGAGCCCGCGGCGCTTCCAGTAGTTCAACGGCCGGCGCGACACGATCTCGATCATGCGGTCCGGGATGAAGCCACCGCCGTTGTAGCGCGCATCGATAATCAGGGCGTCCTTGTTCATCTGCGGCAGGAAGCGTTTGTAAAGCTCACGGTTGCCGGCGCCCGCCGTGTTCGGTAGGTGAACGTAGCCAATGCGACCGCCCGAGAGTTCGTCGACGCGACGTGCGCGGTCCTCGACCCAGTCGAGGTAGCGCAGCTGGGTTTCCGACGCGACCGTCTGAACCATCACGTCACGACCGCCGCGCGTTGTGGGCCGGTCATTCACGGTCAGCGTGACGACATCGCCCGCGGTGTTCTCAAGCAGCGCGTAGAAGTTCTGCACATCGGCCGCCGCCACGCCGTTGACGGCCAGGATGTAGTCGCCCTCGGCGACGTCGACACCGGGCGCTGCGAGCGGCGAATAGAAGGCCGTTTGCCAGGCTTCGCCCTTGAAGATTTTGACGACGCGGTAGGCATCGTCGGCACGCTCGACCTCGGCGCCCAGAAGGCCGCCGCCGCGACGCTGCACGCTGGGCTGATCGCCCGACTGGACGTAAATGTGGCCCGCGTTCATTTCGCCCGCGATCTCACCGAAGATGTAGTCGAGATCGGCGCGGTGCGCGACGTGGTCGACGAGCGGCGCGTACTTCGCTCGAATGGCGTCCCAGTCCTGCCCGTGCATGTTCGGGTCGTAGAACCAGTCGCGCAGGATGCGCCAGCCGTCGACGTACATCTGCTGCCACTCAACGCGCGGGTCGACGCGCAGCTCCATATTGCCGAGATCGAGGTGGCCCTTGCTCGCGTCCTGCTTGGGCGCGAGGTCTGCGATGCCCAGGCCGCCATTGGCCGAGAACAACACCTTCTTGCCATCGCCGGAAACAGAGAAGTTGCCGACGCCCTCGAGCACGGTCTTCTCTTTCTCTTCCTTGAGGTCGAACATCACAATGTTGCTGTCGCCGTTCGGGGTTGCCACGTATGCGGGGCCCTTGGCCGTCGCAACGAGGTTGCCGTAGTTGCCACCCTGCTCCTGCAAGGCAACCACCCGGGCTTCCAGGCCTGCGTAGTCGATGCTGACCTCGATATCGCCCTCGTCACCGTCACCGTCACCGTTTTCGCCCTCGTCAGCGTCCCCGGCCTGCACCACCTCATCACTCTTGGGCCGGAACAGCGCCGGCTGGTCAGCGGTCAACTGGGCGGCATATACGCGAACCGAGTTGGTGACCATGTAGTTGAACTCGATCGAGCTGAACTGCAGGTTCTGGTCGCGCGATGAGAGGAAGTAGAGGTAGCGCCCCTGCGGGTCGAACACGGGTGACTGCTCGTTCGTGAGCTCGGTCGTCACCTGGCGCGACTGACGGTCGCCGAAGGCGTAGATCCAGATATTGCCGATGCCGAGCTCGTTGTTCTTGATGTAGCTCACGAATCGGCTGTCGGGCGACCAGCTGTAGTCGGTGATGTCGTTGCGGTCGGACGCATCGAGCACCGTGACGCGGCCATTGCCGACATCGACGACATTGAGGCGCTGGTTCTTGTCGCCAAACAGGAGCTTGCTTGAGTCAGGCGACCACACGGGCGGAAACCGCCAGATCGAGCCACCATCGGTCACCTGCCGCGCCTCGCCACCAGCGACAGGGCGCACCCAGATTTCGTATTCGCCGGTCGCATCGGACAGGTAAGCGAGCTGAGAGCCATCGGGCGACCAGCTCGCGGCCACCTCGCGCGTGGTCGGCGTGCGCGTTAGATTGCGGATCGGACCTTTCTTGGCCGGCGCGCTGAACACTTCGCCGCGGGCCGTGATGAGCACGCGATTGCCGGCCGGCGACAAGTCGGCCGACTCAATGAAGCCCGCGGCTTCAACGATCTTGGGCAGGCTCGCAGGGCGGTCGCCCGCGATCGTGATCGTGAGCTTCTGCGATGCGCCACTGGCCGGGTCAAAGCGGTACAGCCAGCCACCGTTCTCATAAACAATGGCCTGCGGGCCCGCGCTGGCCCAGAGCACATCGAAGTCATCATGTGCCGTAACGGCTTCCGAGCCCTCGGCCGAGTAGCGGTAGAGATTTAGCGTGTAATCGCGATCAGATGTGAAGTAGATGTCGTCACCCACCCAAACCGGCTGCTGATCGGTGGCGGGGTCATCCGTCAGTTGCGTCGAGCTGCTGTTCTCGAGGTCGTAGACCCAGACGTCTTGGGCGCGACCACCGCGGTAGCGCTTCCAGGTCCGAAACTCCCGGTCGATCGGTGTGTAGACGATTTTGCTGCCGTCGGGCGAGTACATCCCGCCGCCGCCTTCGGGGATCTCCAACGGCGTTTCGTCGCCGCCGCTCGCGGGCACGCGGAAGTAGCGCCCCATCCGCACGCCCCAAGGCAAGCGGTTAGCGCGGACCAGCACGTTGCTGCCGTCACGGCTCCAGTCGAGCACGCGGTAGTCGGTACCGCCACGTGGCGGCATAGCGCCCACGTCGTTGTACCAGGTCAGTTGGCGCGGCGTGCCGCCGGCTGCAGAGATCACATAAACCTGTCGGGTGCCGTTGTACTCGGCGGAGTAGGCGATTTGGGAGCCATCGGGCGAAAACTTGGGGTAGAGCTCGGCGCCGTTGTGCGAGGTGAGGCGCATCGCCGTGCCACCGGCCGTTGACGCGATATACAGGTCGCCGGCGTAGACAAAAACCACGCGATCGTTGTGGATGTCGGGGAATCGCAGCAGCCGCGTATCGTTGGCGGCGGCAGCGCCGGCAAGCGACAGCAGAAGTGCAATCAGAGTGGCGCGAACGAAGGACATGCGGAAGCTCCCCTTGAAGTGAGGTCGCTATCCTAACGCGCACCCCGGACGGGTGCGACGCGTTCGCAAGAACGGGTTTGCGCCGCGGCCACCGGGAGCGGATCAACCGCCCCGGCAGCGCGCTAGCGCATCAGGGAATCGGCAGGTAGCCGTCGGCGACGCCTTTCGTGACGATGCTCACGGCGTCGTGGGGATGCAGGCTCTCCATGTGCTCGACCCGGACCCAGAAGTCCGCGAAGCGATCATCGCTGTTGAGCGCTTTTTGCACCCGGCGGCCCGCGTCTTCGCAGAACATGAGGTTCGCCGCGTTACGCCGCGCAAACTCCTGCTCATCTTCGCGCTTCACGGCCGTCTGCACAGCGGTCTGCAGCGTGTCCTCGATCTGGTCGATGAGCTCGGAAATCGGGAACTCGTCGATGCCCGTCTCAAGACGCGCGAGGATGTGCACTTCACTGCGCTGCGAGTGCGGCGTCGCGGAGATGCCTTCCTCTGTGCCCAGCCAGGCACGGACGTCTGCCGCGGACACCGTGGCGTGATCACCGAAGTCTTTGTCGAACTGCTTCTGGATGATCTGGCGCGACAACGCGGCCGAGCATGGGCACGTCGATGAGTAGGTCACCGTGACGCCCAGCTCGAGATGCAGTTTGCCGTCGACGAAGGTGCCTTTGATTTGTACGGGGTAACTATTCCAGCCCGAGTTGTCGGAAAGCAGGGCCGGGCGGCGCAGCAGGTATTCGAAATCGAACTGGATGAACGCCGTAGAACTCAGGTCAGAGTGCGAATCCAGGACATCACCGAGCAGATCCGTAAGCACAGCGGGCGTGAGTGCGTGAGTGCCCGCGCTTTCGTCGAGCATGAGGTAGAGGCGGGACATGTGGATGCCCTTGGCCTGGGGGTCCTCAAGATTGACGTAGATTTGCGCCTTGGCGGCCACGTTACGGCTGACGCCACCATCAGACACGCTCAGCGGTACGTGCACATTGCTCATGCCGACCCAATCCAGGGTGCCCTGCGGGTGCAGGTGCTCGCCGGCGGCAATGTCCGGCATTGTGGCGATCGCGGCGGTGCTACTCATATCTCGTTCCTTCGTTGGATGTGCTGTCCTGCAGCGCGCAGCAACCCGCCGGGCCCTGAGGTCCGGAGGTGCAACACGCAGCGCTATCGATGCTTAGCCTTCGCGGAAACGGCTATGCCCGCAGGGTGCGTTCCCTGACGGGCGCTCTTCAGAGGCGATATCATGACGAGATGGCGGATCGCGGTGGCCGCAACCCATTTCGCCTCTTAATCACCAGTATTGGGGCCTGCGGCCCCATTTTCAACCAAGAGACACATGTCGATGCGCATGTTCATTACGAGTTCATCGGTCATCACCGCGCTCACCGTGCTGGCCAGCGCGGCCCATGCACACGAGTCGGAGCAAGCCCACACGCAGCCGCCCTGGCAGGCGGCAACGGGCTGGCCGGATCGCATCGTCATCACGCTGCCCGGGACTCCACAGACGAGTTTCGCCGTCACCTGGCGAACAGATGCAGCCGTTGCGGAGACCGTCGCCGAGATCGTCGAGGCTACGAGCGACGCCCGGTTCGACCTGGATGCTGAGCGCGTGCCGGCGACAACCGAGCGACTCGACGTGCAGCAAATTGAGGCGTCCGGTCAGGTCATGGACTACACGCCCAATACGGGTATCCCGCCCGCCCACTTTCACTCAGTCATCTTCGAGAACCTGAAGCCCGACACGATCTACGCCTACCGCGTCAAAGGCGCCGAGGACCAGTGGTCGCCCTGGCTGCAGACACGCACGGCGGCTAAGGAAGGCCCGGTCTCGTTCCTGTACTTCGGCGACGCGCAGAACGCGCTCCGGTCACACTGGTCGCGTGTCGTTCGGGCGGGTTTCCAGGAAGCGCCCAAAGCCGACTTCATTTTGCACGCGGGCGACCTCGTCAACATCCCCTCGCGGGATCTCGAGTGGGCCGAGTGGTTCGATGCGACGGGTTTTATCCACGGCATGATTCCGGCCGTACCGCTGGCGGGCAATCACGAATACGACCGCATGGAGCTGCCTGACGGGGAACGGCAGTA
>CALBPI010000086.1 GCA_937899415.1 uncultured Gammaproteobacteria bacterium
TCATTGCGAGGGGCCGAAGGCGTGCTCCGTCATTGCGAGGGGCCGAAGGCGTGCTCCGTCATTGCGAGGGGCCGAAGGCGTGCTACGTCATTGCGAGGGGCCGAAGGCCCCGCGGCAATCTCGTGACGTGATCGTGCCGCCGGACGTTTCGACAGTCGGCGCGAGATCGCCGCGCCGCTTCGCGGCGCGCGATGACGGTGCTTGCGTGCGCGCCTAGCGACGATGCCTGCAGCCTCAATCCGTCGCGAACTCGCAGTAGGCTTCTTTCTCAACCAGGTCGAGCACGAAGCTGAGCTTGGCCATGCCGGCAATCACGGCCATGACCGTGCCCAGTTCGCAGATTTCGGCGCTTGAGAAGTGCTCGCGTAGCTGGTCCGTGAGCTCTGCCGTGAGACGACCTTCAGGATTCGTAAGCGCCACCTTGTCCGCGTAGGCAACCACAGCCTTGTCGGCGGCCGTCAGCGCATCCGAGATGTCGTACTCGCCCATGATGGCGGAGATGGCATCCGCGCTGAGTCCGGCTTCGGCTGCGCCCACGGTGTTCTGCTTGTTGCAGGTCCGGCATCCGTGCAGCACGGACAGGCGAAGACGAGCGATTTGCTTGTAGCGCTGATCGACCTGGCCCTCGAAGAACAGGCGCTGGTAGAAGTCGCCCATGACGAAGTTGAGCACGTGCGGCGCCGTGGCGAAGGCCTCAACAAAGGCGGGTTCGCCTGTAAGCTTGTTGAGCATGTCCCAGGCGGGCGCGAACTGTTCGGGCAGTTCCTCGCGGGGAATGCGTTCGAGTGTTGTTGCCGTCATTGCGTGTCCTCCCTAGCGTCCGTGCACTTTGAAGTAATCAGGAATACCTGCTGACCAATTCTCGCCGTGTTGCTGCGCGCCACCGTCGACCGACAACACTTCACCTGTGATGAATTTGCCCGACGGTGCGGCGAGATAAATGATGGCTTGGGCGATGTCGAGCGAATCCCCGAACTCGTGCATGGGGTTCGCGTACTTGAACATAGCGGCCGCCTCGGGCTCGTAGACATTGAGCCCCGTCGTGGCGATTGAACCGGGTGCGACGCAGTTGACCTGAATGTTGAGTGGCGCCCACTCCGTAGACACCGTCTTGGACAGGTAGATCACACCGGCGCGTGCCGCACAGGTGTGCGCCACCTGCGGCATGCCGCGGTGCACCACAGCCACCACATTGATGATGTGACCGGGCTTGCCCGTATCGCGCCACCGCTGTGCGGCCGACTGCATCATGTACCAGGTGCCGTTGAGATTCGTGTCGATCACGGCGTTCCAGCCCTTGACCGAAAAATCGATGGCGTCCTGGGCGAACTGCCCGCCGCCATTGTTGACGAGCACGTCGAGCCCGCCGAGCTGATCCCAGGTGGCCTCCATGAGCGACTCGACCTGCTCAGGCCGACGAATCGACATCGCGTGCCAGGCCACGTCAGCACCGACGAGCTGCTTGATGCTCTCCGCGGTCGTTTGCAGTTTTTCTTCACGACGGCCGCAGATCATGACCTTGGCGCCCAGACGTGCGAGCGTGAAGGCCGTCGCCTTACCGATACCGCTGCCGCCGCCGGAAACGACAAACACCTTGTCGGCAAGCAGATCAGGCGCGAACACGAGCGGGTGCTCCGCGAGCTGGGCGTCGCTGAAGCCGTAGCGCTGCCCCGGGAGGTTGGGTTTGGGATCCGATGCCATTAGTTCATGCCCCCGAGAATGGAGATGCTCGCTACATTCCGGTTGGGGATGCCGCCGAGGTTGTGGGTGAGGCCAAAGTCGACACGGTCGAGCTGGCGGTCGCCTGCGCGGCCCAGCAGTTGCTGGTAGACCTCGTAGAGCATGCGCAGACCACTGGCGCCGATGGGGTGGCCGAAACACTTGAGGCCCCCATCGATCTGGCAGGGGATATCGCCGCTCGCGTCGTAGCGGCCTTCCAGAATATCGGCGGGCGCCTTGCCGGGCTCGGAAAGCCCCAGGTCTTCCATGACGACGAGCTCCGTGATCGAAAAGCAGTCGTGCACTTCGATCATGCCGAGGTCCGCTTTGGGGTCCGTGATGCCGGCTTCGACGTAGGCCTTGGCCGACGCGCGCCGGGTGGTCATGGTGTGCGCGCCGTCCCAGGAGGTGTGGCTCGCTTCGACGCCGTTGCTGATCGAGAGCTGCACGCTCTTCACGCCGACGATCTGGTCCTTGCCGAGCTGCGCCGCGATTTCGGGGCGCGCGACAATCGCGCAGGCGCTGCCGTCACTCACGCCGCAACAGTCCAGCACGCCCAGCGGGTAAGCCACGGGCGGTGCGTTGAGTACGTCGTCCTCGGTGATCGCGCGCTGCAGGTGCGCCTTGGGGTTTTTTAAGCCGTTGTCGTGACTCTTCACGGACACGTGTGCCATGGCGCGCTTGAGATCGGCCATGTCGATGCCGTGCTTGTGGCTGTAGGCACTCGCGAGTTGTGCGAAGGCACCGGGCGCCGTCGAGTTGGGCAACCAGAGGTCTTCAAACGTGCCGTGGGTGCGCTCGGGTAAGCCTGAGAAGCCCGTGTCCTTGAGCTTCTCGACACCCAGCGCGAGCGCGATGTCGGCCGCACCCGAAGCGACAGCGTAAACCGCGCCACGAAAGGCCTCAGTGCCCGTCGCGCAGAGGTTTTCGACGCGCGTCACGGGCACGTTGTTAAGCCGCAGTGCATTCGACATGGGGATCGCGGACTTGCCGATGTTCTGTTCGTCAAAGAACACGCCGAGCCAGGCCGCCTCGATGTCGTCGCGGTCGATGCCGGCGTCGCCGAGCGCCTCGGTGAACGACTCCACCATGAGGTCGGCCGCACTCATGTTCCAGCGCTCGCCGAACGACGAACAACCCATGCCAATGACGGCGACCTTGTCGCGAATGCCTTCGGCCATGTCAGTGCTCCCGGACCGGCACGGCTTTCCAGAAATAGCGCTGGAAGCCGCGGTTGCGGTCGATGTCCTTAATACGGAATTGCATGCTCACGCTGTCGCCAACGCCAAGCTCGCCGGACGCCGTGTCCGTGAACTGCATGAAGATGTTGGCGCCACCCTCAAACGTGATGTTGCCGTAGAGCAATGGCGGCGCCGGTGAGTAGGCCTGCCAGTCTTCAGTGAATGACTTCACGGTGCCCGTCAGGTCGGCAAACGGGTGTGGCACCTGCGTATCAAATGTTCGGCAGTCGGGGTTCACACAAGCGCGGGTGCGTGGGTACTGCACAGTCCCGCAGGCGGTGCAGCGTCCACCGACGAAGCCCGAGACCTGGTCGCGGGCGCGATAGTAGGCGCTTTGCGCGGTGCGCACGTCACGCTCGGCGCGCTTGCCCCAGTCCATTTGAAGCAATCCGCGGTGACTCAGATAGCGCAGGTAGTTGTCGTCGGAAGCGCCGGCGGCCAATGCGTCTGCAAAAGCGGTCGGGCGACGGGCCGTAGCACGCAGCAGCATGAGATCGACGCCTTGTCCGAAACCGCCAACGATCAACAGGTCACCGTCGGCAGCACGACCCAGCGCTTCTGCCAGCATCAGTAGCGGCGCCGCGCAGCCCGCGTCGCCGACCTGGCCGTCGACGGCCGAATCGGTGGCCGCATTACTGAGGCCCGCTTGTTTCGCGATGCGCGCCCGCACACGTGCCGGCGCATTGATCACGAACTGTGCGACGTCGCCGGCTTCCAGGTCGTTGCGCGAGAGCAGCTGCGGAATCATCGCCGGGAGGTCGGCGAGATAACCTTCGTCGCGTACCCATCGCGCTTCGAACGCGTAGTCGAAGTCGCTGTCTGCAGCGCGGTAGTGGTCCACGAAGTCTGTCGCGAGTGTGTCGCCGTCGATGAACTCGGCAAGCGCGGGTTCACCGCAGTGCACGGCAACGCCGGCGTCGCCCTGCCCGATCTCCTGCTCACTGGCGGGTTTAGCGAGTCGCTTCTCCGCGGCTACCACGACCGCGTTCTGCTGCCCCGAACGCAATGCGCAGAGCAACGCCGAAGTGCCCGCACGCGCGCTGGCGCCCGAGTCTTGCGTGGCCGTGGTCGGGTCAAGCTGCAGCGCTTCAACGAGCAAGCTCGCATGTGAACGGTCGGCAAATGGCATGCTCGTCGAACAAAACTGCAGACCGGTGATGTCACCGGAAAGTCGGCGCGCGGCGGCGTGCGCGAGCGTCACGCTGTCCTCGTCCCAATTGGCTGCAGCGATCTGACCTTTGCCGCGACCCTTTAGTCCGGGCACGGCCCAGGCGTGCGCGGCCGCAATGGTGCTGCGCTCGAGGCGCGCGCGCGGCAGATACACAGCAATGTCGGCGATGCCGATACTCATTCGTCGATGACGTATTCGGCGAGCTTGGGCTCGACCGCGAGCCCGTTCGGCAAGTTCGCAATGCCAATGCGGCGATCGAGCTCTTCGTGCCAATGGTAGATGCGCCGCTCCTGGTAGTTGAGTGGGATGCCCTCAAACCCGGGTGACTCGACGGACGCCTGGATCTGCGGCGCGAACTGGGTGTCCTCTTCGAGGATGCGGTCGAAGTTCTCGATGCGCTGCTGCCACAGTGGGTCGCGCTCACCCTCACCCCAGTCAGGCGCGAACCAATGCACGTCAAGCTTCGTGTGGTTGTCCCCATCCGGCCAGAAGATGATGAATGGCATACCCGTTTTGGCCGTGGGCGTGACGATGTTCGGGTAGATGTTGTAGCTGAAGTTGTTGTCCGCCACGAGGTCGGGCATGGAGGCGATTTCTGCCATGCCGACGGTGCCTGGGTCGACCCAGTCAGGGCGGCGGTTGGGCGTCACCATCAGTGAATGGCCGCGCGGCCAAAGTGTGATCGTCGTGCCCGTGTGATCGAGAAATCGGTCTACGGTTTTCTGGTGGATCGAACGCAGGTGGTAGACCTCCAGGAACGCGTCCTGGATCACTTTGACGTTGCACGCGACGTCGAACGACTCACTTTCCACCAGCCGGAGATCGTCTATTTCGTAGTCCGCGAAGTGTTTGGCGACAGGACCAAGATAGTCGTGCAGCGACTCGGCGTTGGCGTCTTCACTGACGAACAGCCAATTGCCAAAGCGTTCGCAACGCACCTGCTTGAGCTTGTGCGTGCTCTTATCGAAATGGGGGAAGTCGCGTTCGTCTCGCAAGCCGATAAGTTGGCCTTCGAAATTATAGGCCCAGCCGTGGTAGCCACAGACGAGGCTGCGCACCTTGCCG
The DNA here is from genome assembly GCA_937899415.1 of uncultured Gammaproteobacteria bacterium. Lineage (GTDB taxonomy): Bacteria > Pseudomonadota > Gammaproteobacteria > Steroidobacterales > Woeseiaceae > CALBPI01. The sequence continues at coordinate 5,197 of CALBPI010000086.1, forward strand.
CAGTCCTCTTTGACGAGCGGTCCGCCGCGGTGCTGACACGTGTTGTAGAAGGCACGCACCGTGTCGTCGCGACCGCGAACGAGAAAGATTGGCGAACCCGTACGCGTGAACATCTTGAAGCTGCCGGCGACAGGAAACTCGTCCATGTGGCCCGCGTACACCCAGGCCTTGCGCCAGAGGTGCTCGCGTTCAAGGGCCTGGAATTCTGAGGCGACGTAACGGCCACCGGGGATCTTGGGCAGCTGCGGAAAACCGGGCGGCGGCTCTTTGCGCGCAGCCTCATAGGCCATGCCCTTTTCGATGCGCTGCAGAACGGCCTGGTCCACGCCGGCTCCCCCAAGTGCGTAACTTCCCGAATTCCAGTATAGGTAAGCGGATCTCTAAAAGAAACAATCCTGACTGTTTTTTTCTTGAGGTTGCTGCGGTATGCTCGCAGGCGTTCTCAGAGCGGGCGGGTAACCAGGCCGATGGACTTTCGACTGACCGAGGCGCAGCAGGAAATGCAAAGCGCCGCGCGGGCGTACGCACAGGACAAGCTGCCCGAGCTTGCCGACCACATCGAGCGCACGGCCGAGCCGCCGACACACGAGCTCATTAAGGAATACGCTGAGATGGGCTTCCTGGGGATCAATATTCCCGAAGCACTGGGCGGCCTGGGTCAAACGAGCCTCGACGCGCTGATCGTGCTCGAGGAGTTCGGCAAGATCTCATCGGCCATCGCCTTTCCCGTCTTCGAAAGCTGCACGGGCCCCGTCAAAGCCATCGAGCACTTCGGCACCGAAGCGCTGAAGCAACGCGTCGTGCCCGCCGTGTGCGCCGGCGAGATGGTCGTGGCCATCGCCATGAGCGAACCCAACGCAGGCAGCGCCCTCACCGACCTGACCACGCGCGCCGAGGTTGGCAGAGACAGCGTCCGCATCAATGGCATGAAGCGCTGGTGCTCGGGCGGCGGCCACGCCGACGGCTATCTCGTCTACTGCCGGATGAGCGACGACCCGGGCGCCAAGGGCATCGGCGCCGTGTTTATCGAAAAGGACACCAAAGGCGTGAGCTTCGGGGAGCAGGAGCACCTTATGGGCTTCCGCGGCGTGCCCTCCTCGGACATCTTCCTCGATGACGTCGAAATACCAATCGACAACGTCGTCGTTGGCGCGGGCGGCTTCAAGAAGCTCATGCAGGCCTTCGACCTCGAACGCTGCGGCAACGCGACCATGTCCATGGCGCAGGCTGCGGGCGCGCTCGATGAAGTCATCGGCTACGTGCAGGAGCGCAAACAGTTCGGCAAACCCATCATCGACTTCCAGGCTGTGCAGCTGCGGCTCGCCGAGATGCAGATGCAGGTCGACGCCGCGCGCCTGCTCATCCACCGTGCGATCTCCAATGCCGAGGCGGGCATGCCCAGCATCCAGGAAAGCTCGATCGCCAAGTGCTTCGCCAACGAGATTTCACGCACAGTCACAGGCAACGCCGTCCAGCTCATGGGCGGCTATGGCTACTCCAAGGAGTACCGCATCGAACGCCGCATGCGCGACGCCTGGGGCTGGGGCATCGCAGGCGGTGCCATCGATATCCAGAAGACCAACATCGCGAGCGCGATGGTGGGGAGGCGGTTTAATCAGCGGGCGAAGTAGCGCCAGCTTCGGGCGTATTGCACGCGCGATAATCGCTCAGTGCGTCGCCCATGTTGGTCGTCTTGGTCTCGAAACTCACGGCCCACCGGGGATCGGGATTCGCAGTCAGCAAACCCGACACAACCACGTCAGTTCGCGCTTCAAGCGCATCAAGCACCTCGAGCACTGCATCGCCAGATAACGAGTACGTGAACTCCGAGATCGTCTTTGAATGGGGGCCTCGGTAAACGGCTTCTCGATCTAACGCCCAGCTCTGGTCTCCGACTCGTAGCGTCATGTCGCGAGCGACGCCCGTTTGTCGGGCGCGGAAGCTGACGCGTAGCGTGTGGTCGCGATCCGTTGGCGGTTCCGGCATTGCTGTGAGTCGCCTACGAAAGTCTGCGATCTGCTCTGGCGACAACGATCCTGCCAGGTCTTTCTCAAGGCGATCCCAGTCAAGCTCTGCAAGTCGGACCGCGTGCGGTGGTCGGCGCGTAAACTCGAGACGGTTACCGTGTTTGGGTTGCTGCACGAGCGTGCATACCTGCGTCACCGAGCGGCTGAACACCCAGGGCTCCGCAAGGTCCGTAGCACCGCCGTCGCGATAGCGCCGAAGTAATGACAGCCACGCTTCGATCCGCTCGTTGAATCTCGATCGGCGCGGCAGGGGCGTACTCAGCGGATGAGGGCGGTTCTCGCTGTCCAGAAACAGCAAGTGTTTTTCGCCCTCAAGCAGCGTTATGCCGCAATCCCCGCTCGATATCGGACCACTGTAGTCGAGCGAACTCGATTCGTCCTTGAGCAACTCGAGCATGGCAAACCGACACCGCCTGAACGCACCGCTCCAGGATTGCGGGTCTTCAACCCACTCACAGTGGTCCACGATCGCGACCATGACGCGATCCGAATAGGTGAAGGCGTCTTCGAGCGCATCCAGCGGCATTGGGCAGCTCAAGGCGTGCGCCTTGGCAGCAATGCCCAAGATGACTAGCGCGGCGCGTTGCACGCCTGCTGTTGCTCGAGTGCGTCCACCATATCTGGCTATGCGGCCTCGCTGTCATCGACTGACCTGGGTTGCCGCTGTCGGCGAACAACCAGATACCCAAAAAAGATGGCGACACAAACAGCGAGGGAAGACCCAAACAGCCAACCACTGCCAAACGTAAGGACACAAATTACGATGGCGGGGCCCCACAGCAGGCTGACCAGCCAGTCGAGCGTGTTTTCACCCCTGATTTCTCGTCTGGCTTTCATCTGTGCTGGCCTCCTGCTTCAATGTAGACGCGAACCGATCGGGCGGGTTCCGTACGACCCATCGTGGCAGACAGACTCTCCAAGTACGCGACGCCTCGGCTGGGGCATCGCCGGCGGTGCTATCGACATCCAGCAAACCAACCTCGCGAGCGCGATGGTGGGGCGGCGGTTTAATTAGCGGGCGACCTGAGGCAGTTCCACTAAGGCAAGTCACCCACCGGCCCGAGCGTCAACCTCGACAGCGTGGCTACTGCATTGCCGCCCGATTGATCGGTGTTGACCATGAATCCCACACCCGTGATTTCGGCAAGCGTTCTATTCGGCCAGAATTGAGCAAACACCGACCGTAGATCCACCTGGTATGTGACCCAAGTTCCAAGCGGCGTCTCAGGGCCCGCAACGACAAAGTGCGGGAACCCATGGACGAACGACAATTCACCCGGCGCGAGATGGTTGGCCCAGACGAGCTCGAACCACTCTGTGCGCCCGCGCAGATCGCGCGTGGTAACGAACAAACGAGCTGACTTGTCATCGCCGCCGGGAAGATGGTCGCAAACCACATTTTCGACCGCTTGGTCTACGCGCCAGGTCCATCGCAGGAAGGGATGCGTGGTGGCATCGATCAGCGTGTGCCGGAACAGGATGGAACTGGAGCCATCGGCGACCCCTTGGATCGCTCGCACGCCGCCTGGGTCAATGAGCGAGTAGCGCGTTGCACCACCAAAAACCTTGTGGGACCAGCCGCTCGGCAACGGCGACAGGCTCTCGAGTCCGTCGAGTTGCAGTAAGTCGACAGCGCCTGCCGCAGCGCTCGATATTGCGGGCGCGCTGACAGGCCCAAAGGGCTCTGCGCCCAACGCCCACTTTGTGCGCCGGTATCGCGAGAGCGGATTGCTGAGGCTCCTACGTGTGCGGACCTTGGACCGGATGTCCGGCGCGTCACACGGCGTTTGAATCGTGTCGCGGCCCTGAACGTCCTCACGGGAACGGTCGCCGGCGCAGCTTGAGAGCACAGCGCCAAACGCCACGGCTATCAACATGCTCGCGGAGGAAATACGGCTCACTGACTGTCCGCAATCAACTGGCGGATGGCAGCCTCTACCGCGGCGGGCCGTTCCGCGTGCGGGGCATGGCCGACATCACTCAATATTGTTAGCGACGCATTGGGCACCCGACGCGCCGCTTCTCGCGAAGACTCGACCTGGAGCAGCACATCCTTGTCGCCGTGGATGATCCGAACCGGGACCGACAAGGACGGGAGTGTGTCGCGAAAGTGATCGACAGTCCGGCTGACGAAGCCCGCGCGAACATGGCTCGGCACCACCATGTTGGTCGCCACAATGAACGCAAACAGTGTTGGCTCAACGGGCTGTGCGGTAATGGCACGACCTGCAGCAAGCGTAGCCTGGACGTTGGTCGCGAGATCGTCGGACATCATGCCCGGGCCAAACTCTGCAAACGCGCGGCCGAAGTACTGGCCGTCCGGCGAGAGCTTGTGCGCAGCACTCAGGAACAGGATGCCGCCAAGGGCATCGTCGCCATGGTATTGCAGATAGTCCCCAGTCAGGACACCACCGATCGACCAGGCTACGACGATGGGATTTTTGGCATTGCTGCCCCCGATGACAGCATCCAGGTCGGCGGCAAAGAGTGTGCCGTCGCTATAGGGCGCGAGACCAGCTGGCTTGTCTGAGTTGCCGTGCCCGCGATTGTCGAATGTGATGAGCCGGAAGTCCTGCGCGAGTTGTCCGGTGACTTGTGGGATCCAGGCGAGGTGACTTTGAGAGAAGGCGTGCACAAAGATGATGGCGCGTTCTTCCGTATTCCCCCACTCCTGGACGGCGATTCTGGCGTTATCACCGCCTTCGACGAAGTAGGCGCGTGTGGGCGCGGGAACTCTAAACGGTTCAGCAGAAGCGTCTGTCTCTGCGGCAACAGCGCCCGAAGGACGCACAGCAAGTAGCACGGTGATGGCAACGACGAGCATGGTAAGTCGGGGATTCATGTTGGTGTCTCCTTCGAATCGGGTGGGAATGCTGCGCGTCGCCTCTTGTAGGCAGACCACGCGCCGAGCACGTTGAACAGCAGGAAGATCGGCACGACCAGCGATGGGGCAAGCACCATGGGAAAGCGCAGGATGGGTGCCGAAGAATGCGGGCCGAGGTAGTCGTAAACGGCGAGAGGACCCGGCAGACCCGACTGGATCGCGATGCCACCTGGAACAAGGATGATCAGGAGCCCCGTGAGGTGCCAGATCACCAGAGCGTCTGATGAGATCGTGCCCCGCTTCGCCGGACCAAAGAGGATCAGCGCGCTCAGGCCGAAAACGAGGTCTGTCAGCCCGACGGCATACTCCATGTGGTGGGGGAACTGGCCCTGCAGCGTCCGGATCAGCGTGCCTGCGGCAGTGACACGCAGCGCCTGTATGGCAACTAACCAGTGATCGGGTGTCGCTGCCGCAACATCGATGACGGCAGACCGCAACGCGGATAGGAGCAATAAGACGGCCACGACGACAAAGACCACGGCCGGCAACCAGAGGCCCGGCAGGCTCGCGAGGAACCCAGGATGTTCGTAAGCCCCGGTGAGTGCGAGCCACGTGCTGGCGCCGCCGATCGCGGACAGTGAGAGCGTGAAGACCACGGCACTACCTCGGCGATGAGCAGCAGCGAAGATTCGCCAGAGAAATGCAGCTTGAAGCGCAAACAGGACGTAGATGGTGGAGAAATATTGCACCAGTTGCCCCTCAGAAAGCGGTCTGCCATGCGCGCATACGCGAGGTCGTGCACACCGCCGGTTCGCCCACCTGAGCGAATAAAAGAACGTTCGTTTTTTTATGAGCCAAAATTTTTTCTCTACCCAAGTTGCTTCAATGTGGCGTCGACGACATCAGCGATCATCGCGACCGGCGCACGCGATCGGACCATGGCAGACAGCCCATAGAAACTCGCCGCCAATGACGCACCCAGCGTCTTTGGATCAACATCCTCGGCGATCTCCCCGTGTGACTGCGCATTCCGCAGCGCGTTCCGAAATGCCTTGCCGTGGCGACGCATGTTCTGGCCGACCATTTCCGTGATCACCCCACCATCCTCACCGAATTCGACGGCCGTGTTTGCGATGAAGCACCCGTTGCAAAAGCTGCCGTCCCGGGCAGCACCCAGGATCGACTTAAAGAAAGCCTCAAGTTCGGCGCGCCCGGCGTGCCTGGACTCCAAGGGTCCGAAAAAAGCGTGGTTCTGGGTTCGGGCGTACTGGCGCAAAGCGGCTTCGTACAGCTGCGCCTTGTCGCCAAACGCCTGGTAAAGGCCGGCATTCGCAACGCCCGTGTGCTTGGCGAGGTCACGCATGGACGTGTCGGCGAACCCCTTTTCCCAAAACAAAGTCAGTGCGCGGCCCAGGGCTTCTTCCTCATCGAACTCTCGTGTACGCGGCATGCCATTCTCTCCGTTCAGGAACATATTAAGAACGATCGTTCTTTATTTCAAGTAGAGACTGTCACCCTATTAGGTAGCCTCTATCGGGACAGATAAGACTTCACAAGCGGATCAATAACTTCATACACATCCGCCTCGTCGCGCCTCAGGAAATCCTTGGCCAGCAGCACATCGACAGCCTGGTTCATCGACGATGCGGCCATACCCGCAGCGGCCAGAAACTCCTTCGATGTCGGCCTTGAGGTCGGGCGCCGGGCCAGCGCGGCGAGCACCGCACGCTGATTCGTCGACAGCGTGCTCAACGCCAGGTGGATCTCGTGGCGTTCTTTTTCGAGCAGGCTGTCCCAGAGCGCGGTGACGTCGGCAGGCTTCGGCGGATTGCGATGCCGCCAAAGCTCCAGGCAAAGCAAATTGACGTAGAAGGGATGCCGATCGGTGACCTCGAGAATGCGTTCTGCGGCATCGTCACGCAGCTGCTTCTGCCAGCGCGCCTTGGCCGCGTCCGCGAAATAGGCGTGGTAGTGCTCGGCAGCAATACGCCCCACATTGAGCCGCCTGCAGAGCTTGTAGAGCGGTCGCTTCCGGTTCTCGAACATCTGCTGCAACAGCGTGCGCTCGCTGCCCAGGAACACGAAGCTCGTGGCCTTAGTGCGCTGCGCCACATTACGAATGGCGCCCTCGATCGCGTGCTGCCGGTCGATGAGTGCAATCTGCTGAAACTCATCGAGGATGAGCACAGCACGGCGACCGTAGGCTTCAGCGGCGCGATCCAATGCAAGTAGCACTTCGTTGATGCTGGCGGCGGAAGGCTCGGCCGTGAACAGCTCGATAGAGATGCCCTTGCTGCCCAGCGTCACTTTGGGCTTGAAGGCATCGAAGATCTCGAGCAGCGCTTCCATGGCCTTGCGCCGCTTCGGCACGAACTGCGCCGTGAGCCGGCCCACAGCATCGCGAATCGCCTTGTCGAGCGTCGTGATGTTGTGCACCACGAACAAATCGACGCTCTCCGTATGCACTTTGACGTTTCGCTTGCGCCCAAGCTCAAGCGCAACCTGGCTCACGAGGCTCGTCTTACCGAACCGCCTGATGCCCATGATCCAGGTGTGCGAGCCGGCGAGGATGTTTTGCGCCAGTTCCGTGCGCTCCGTATGTCGATTGCAAAACGCCGCCCCCGTCGCAATGCCAATGGGGAACAGTGTGTCGCCGATACGTGATGTTACGGTTGGCATCGTGGGTACTCCCTACGTCCAAATTGCCATTTCGTTACCTACGATTCATAACTAATGTTTCATATTATATGAAATATTTTCGCGACGCGCTTGGCAGACGATCGGCCAGCGCTTTGACACGCGCATCGACGCGTCTCACCATGCGGCCATGATCCTGCGCTGCCTATTCGCGCTCTGGTGCTTCTTGCTCGTCGATGGGGCGACAGCAAACGAATGCGAGGTGTCGCTCGTCGTGCTCGGGGCGGGGCAGGACGCCGGCGCACCGCAAATCGGCAATCCTGCCGACCCTGGTTGGCAAGACCCGGAGCTGCGGCTCACCGCCACGGCGCTGGCGCTGGTCGACCACGAAAACGACAAGCGCTACCTGTTCGAGGCAACACCGCACCTTACCGCGCAGCTGCAGCGACTCGACAGCATGGCACCGTCGGCAGCGCCCGGGCTGGGCATCGACGGCATTTTCATCACCCACGCCCATATCGGCCACTACGCGGGGCTCATGTTCCTGGGCCGCGAAGCGGCCGGCGCTCGAGAGGTTCCCGTTTGGGTGATGCCACGCCTCGCCAACTACCTGCGCCGCAATGGCCCCTGGTCGCAGCTCGTCGCGCTCGAGAACATCCAGATTACCGAGTTGGCCCAGGGCACAACGAAGACACTTGCGGGCGGCATCACGGTAACGCCGCAGCTCGTGCCGCACCGCGACGAGTTCTCAGAAACGGTGGCCTTCGTCGTCCGAACGAACGGTCAGTCATTCCTGTTTGTCCCCGACATCGACAGCTGGGACACGTGGGAGGAGGACTACGACACGGCGCTCGAAGACGTCATCGCAAGCGTCGACTATGCGTTCCTGGATGCGACCTTCTTTGACGACAACGAACTGCCGGGTCGCGACATGAGCAAGATCCCTCACCCGCGCGTGGCCGCCACGATGCAACGTCTGCAACACCTGCCTGACGCGGCTCGTTCACGCGTCCACTTCATTCACTACAACCACAGCAACCCGATCCGCGATCCCGCCTCGGCCGCGACGCAACACGTTCTCGACCGCGGTTTCAGCATCGCGCGCGAAGGCGACCAGCTCTGCCTCGCGGTACAAAATTGATCCCATTCGCTCATATGTGACACACTGAGAGCGCGTGTGCAGGGGGAGAGTGGGGATGCCTGTCCTGCAAACAATACGCAGTCTCTGGAAACGACCCTGGATTCGGGTGGGACTGTTTGGCGCGCTGTTCGCCTTCTTCGTGCGACTGTTCGACGGACGTAACTGCTCTGTCACGCTCAGCACACCCGATCTTGCGAATTTCTTCGTGCCGCCCGACGCGTCGACAGGGTTCTACGGCGCAGAGCAACTGCGCACGTTGTTCGAACCCATCGCGCAGTCCGGACGCTCGTATTACGCGTTTACCCAGGTCACGCTCGACCTGGTATTCCCAGTGTTCTATGTGCTCGCACTCGTTCTCGCGTTGCGATGGATATTCCCGGCGGGACACCGTTGGCGCATGGTCGCGCACGTGGTGCCGATTGCGGCCGGTGTCGCGGACCTGCTCGAGAACGTCACCACGGCCTGGATCGCCTGGCAGGGTGACTACGGCAGCGCGATTGGCGCAGCAGCGGGCGTCTTCACAGGCATCAAGTGGATCGCGCTAGTCCTCTCGCTCGCGTTGCTCGTGCTCGGCTACCTCATCGTGCACACGAGCCGTTCGCGCAGGCTTCTGCAGCACCTGTTCTTCATTCGCATCCCGTTTCTGCTGGGCCTGCTTGTGGTCGCGCTGTCGGTGCTGGGCCAGAGCCAGCAGTGCGAGGCGCCCTCGGCGAAACCCACGGGCCTTGCCACGGTGCAAAACCTGCTCTCGGTCGACAACACGATCCAGTATGGCTTCGCAGTCTTCTGCGCGTTCATCGCCTGCGCCGTTATCATCTTTTCGGGGACACACCTTTGGCGCCTGGCGCAAAAGCGCATCGGCATCGAGCCCATGGGTCTCGACCCGCAGGCACCCGACACCCTGGAGACACGGCTGCTGTTCGGGCTGTCCGCATTTGTACTCGCCCTACCCTTGTTGCTGCAGCTTGGCATCGACGGTGAGGGCTCGATATTGCTGGGCGCCGTCTCGGGCATCTTTGGTGCGATCGCGACGCTGTTGATCGTCTACGTCCTGCGCAATGTACTGCTGGGACGCCTGACGTCACGCTACACCGATACGGCCTTCAAGCAGTTGCGCGAGACCGCCGCAACACAGCTCGAAGCACCTGTAAGCCGAACGCTGCATCGTATCGTCGGGCCCGGCTTTGATATCTGCGACGAGAACGGCAACCCAACAGGCCGGCTCTTCCGCGGCCACGCACTCGCCGCCGCCGTGGCTCTGGCGCTCGCGGTTGGTTACGCCATCGGCGGCAACGTGCTAAACCCGATCCGCGCGCTGCCGTCGTTGCTCGACGTGCCGCCCATCGCCTACGTCATGCTGCTGATCGCGTTCATCTGCATGCTGTTTTCGAACCTGACGTTCCTGCTCGACCGCATCCGCGTGCCCGTCGTGCTCGCGTTCGCGGCCTGGCTCGTGTTCTGGGGCAACTTGCCTGGCACCTGGTACGACACGCAGCACTACTTCGATGTCACCTTCGTACCAGAGGGCGACGCAGCGCCACCGAGCATCGCGCGTGCCTTCGACCAGCGCACCACGCACGCGGGCAACGGCCCCATCGTGGTCGTGGCGGCGGCAGGCGGCGGCATCCAGGCCGCAGGTTGGTCGGCCGTCGTACTCGAAGGTCTGCACAAGGAACTGACGAGTACGTTTACGGACTCGATCTACCTCGTCAGCGCGACATCAGGCGGCAGCGTTGGCGCCTACTTTTTCATCGAGGCACTTCGTGCCGATGCACTCGCGCGCGAAGACTCAGACCGGCCCGCCCCCGTCAGCACGCAGCGCGACAAGTACGTGGGCTTCAGCATCACCCAAAGCCAGCTCAGCCAGGCGCGCGTTGATCGTGGCATCCAATACCTGGACCAGGTGCCCAAAGCCGCCATGGCGTCAAGTCTCGAGGCGACGGCCTGGGGGCTCGTGTTCCCGGACCTGCGACGGCTCGCCACGCCGTTCCTCGCCAGCGACAACCCGCGAAGCAGCGCGCAGGACCGCGCCTGGGCCATCGAGCAGGCCTGGCACCGGTGGCGCAGCTGCATGGTGACGGACACCACCGTCTACTTCGACGACATGGAGCAAAACCCCGACTGTCGTCGCGCCCTGTCCGAAAGCCCGCCGCCAGCGCGCCTGTCCGACTGGTGGCAGCTCGCCGCCGAGGGCGTGCTGCCCGGCGTGATCCTCAACGGCACCGTGATCGAGAATGGCGAGCAGTTTCTGGCGAGCAGCCTGGACCTGCGCGCGCTCGACCTGTCGCGCGAGAACCGCGCCAGCTTCGCCGCGCCCGAGCGCTGGACGCTGGGTGAATTCGACCCGGCGCTCTGCGAGCACTACCCACCGCCCGTTGATGCCGAGCGAGTCGCATTGCGGACCACGAACCGCCGCGCCAAAGCGGGTACCGATATGAGTGCACCTGATCCCTGCGCCAGCCCGATGCGGTTCGTCGACATGCGCGCGGTGACCGCAGCACGGCTATCGGCCACCTTCCCCTACGTGACGCCCGTGGCGCGCGCACGCATTCGTCGCGATGACAGCGACTACGAAGGCGGCATGGCGGACCCCGACAACGGCCCGCGCGTTGACACGCCGCCCTGGCACGTCGGTGACGGCGGCTATTTCGACAACCCGGGCTCGGTCGCCGTGTTCCGCTGGATTGAAGCGGTGCGCGAGATCGAATCGCGCCGTGGCGGCAACGCGCAGCGCCCAATCCTGTTTATCCAGATCAACCCGTTCCCGGCCAATCCCGCACGCAGCGTGCCCGAGGAGGGTCAGGGCTGGCAGGCCGCGCTGCTTGGGCCACTGCAGGGCATGCTCAGCGTGCGAACCTCGTCACAGCTCGCGCGCAGCGACCTCGAGCTTTCGATGCTGGAAGCCATTCGCGGACCCTGCTTCGAGGCCGTGGAGTTTCGACCGCCTTACGAGGCCAACCGCGCCGACCCGCCATTGTCCTGGGAGCTGTCGCGCGCTGACCGAGCCCGTCTCGCCGAGGACTGGCAGGACGCGCGCAACCAGGACACGGTGGCTTACCTCAAGCGCACCTACTTCAACGGTCGGCCGGTGCGCTGCGGCCCCTAGCCGTCTGAAGGCTCCCGCTCGAGCTCGCGAAACGCGTCGAACACCCAGCGCCGCATCGCGAGCACCAGCGTCGTGCCGCGCCGTTCGCCGGCGGGCAGGCGGCGTTCTTCCCAGGTCGCGTCGTCAAACAGCTCGCCGACCGACTCGAGCTTTTCGCGCAACAAAGCTTGCCCCTTTGCAGAAAGCATGCCGTTTTTGGCAACGCGAATCGCACCTTCCTCATTGAAGTCGTGCGCGAAGAAGTCCGTCTGCACGTGCTCGGTGAAGTAGCGCTCCATGTCGCCACCGGGCCGCCACTGGAAGTTGTTGGCGACCAGCAGGCGTACCCGGTCACCGGGTAGCAGCTCGATCAGATTCATACGGTCCAGTCGCCGCAGGTAGCGAAGCCCGTCGGCACGGCTGACGTCGTAACGCACGAGGATGTCCTCGAAGTTCCAGAAGTTGAGCAGGCAGTAGGTTACGAGCAAAAAGCGCGTGTCCGAGATGATCTCCTGCTCATGCTCGGGCGGTAGCTGCTCCAGGCGCGGGCGCTGCGACTCTGCGCGGCTTGAGAGCTCGCCCAGATCGAGCTCAAGCACGTTGCACACGGCATCGAGACGCTTCAGCGAGAAGTTGCCCGTGGAGAACATGTGCTTGACCGCGGACTCCGACAGCGAGAGCCGCAGCGCCAGCTCGCGGTAGGTCAGCCCCTGGGCTTTGAGCTCGCGCTTCAGCGTGGCGACGATACGGGTGGAAACACTCATGCTCACAGAATAGTACAAAAATATTGTACTTATAGTCGGTTTTGACTGACTTTTCAGAAAATGGTTGCAGCTAACGCCACCGATTCCTAGCGTGGTTCCCGACCCAACCGAGAGGAGTCGAAACCATGAACTTGATCCGACGAATCACCGCTACGGTGTCATCCAGCGTGGACCGCGCCGTAAGCCGCGTAGAAAACCACGACGCCATTGTTGAGGCCGCACTGCGCGATACGCGCCAGGCCGCATCCCGAGCGCGGGTTCGCCTGCGCCGCCTGCAACGCGACGGCGAACGCCTGCAGCAGCGCCATGATGCGCTGGGCGTGGCCATAGAACGCTGGGGCGAGCGCGCCCGGGTTGTCGCAGCCGAGGACGAGGCGAAAGCCCTGGCCTGTGTGCGCCGTCGGCGCGACTGCGAACAGCAACGCACGGCACTCGCGTCCGCCATTGAAAACCACGCCGTAATCGAAAAGCGCATGGCCGAACAGGTCCGCCAGATCGATGGGCGTATCGAAGACGTCATGCGCCAGCGCAACGAAATGCGTTCGCGCCAGTCTGTGGTCGAGGCCATTCGCGCCGTCGAGCACATGGACGACGGCGCGCGTGTCGACCTCGAGGAGACCTTCGACCGCTGGGAGATCCAGCTTGGCGAAACTGAAATCCTGTCCGAGGCCGCAACACCCGTTGACGTGCTCGAGTCCGAGTTCCTCGCCGAGGAAGATGACGCCGCGCTGCGCGCCGAGCTCGATCTGATCCTGTCTGACGACACGGAGGACCAGTCATGACCACACACGTATATACGGCCCCGCAACGGCCGCCTACCGAGGCGCCCCCGGCACGAAGCCCGGGTGTGCTCGAAAACGCCATGCGCTCGATCCGCGACCTGGCCTCGCTCAGCGAGATCCTGCGTCTTGCGGGCGCTGCGGCGCTCATCGTGTCGATGGCCGTCTACCTGCTGCAGGGCTGGCACAACGGCAACGACATCGACCGTTACCTGAAACTGCTGACGCAAACGGGGCTGCTTGCCGGCGCTGGTCTGCTCGTGGGGCAGCTCTTGCGCGAGGCGCGAGGCGCCCGCGTGTTGTTTGGCCTCGCGTTGGCGTCGGTACCCGTCAACATGACCGTGCTCGCCGCACTCATCTATTCGCAGGTGCAGTGGGACGGTGCACTCGGGCAGTACCCGGGGTTCGCCACCTGGCAGGTCGTCGATCCTGTCGCGTTCTCGATTGTGGCGCCTATTGCCTTCGTGACCCTGATTGCGGTTACCGCGTTCAGCTTCGCCGTGCTTGCACGCGCCCAGTGGCGCCAGCTGACCTGGCCATTCCTGGCCATGAACGCAGCGCTGCTGCTGCCCGTGCGTGACTCGATTGTGGCGGGCGTTCTGGCACTGGCAACCGCGGGCTGGGCTGTCTGGCACCTGCGTCGCCTGTACCAGGCGAACACCGTGCTGCACACGACCGAAGGCACGTTCGCCATGGTCTGCTTCGCGATTGCGCCGGCCATCCTGCTCATGCGCAGCGGCTACTTCTACGAGATCGACAGCCTTATGTCGGCCGTACTGGCTTTCGCCGCCTTCGTCGCACTGCGTCAGACGCGCCGTGTTCCCGAGCGCGGTGAGACTGTGGCGCTGCTGCTCGAGGTCTGCATGATCGGCGTGGCTGCCGCTGCCGCATTGGCTGTCGGCAACCTTGTCGACATCGTGTTGCCGGACGGTTTGCCTGCCATCGCATTCGCCGTCGTCTTCGCGGGCCTGTCGTTCGATCTCTACCGAGGCACCAACAGCCCCCGCCTCGCTGCGGCGCTGTCATTCGGCGCCACAGCGATCCTGGGCCTCTGCGCGATGATCGCGCTCCTGATGGATACGAGTGTCGTCATGGTCCTGCTCTGCATGGCCATCGCAGGCGCCATGGTCGCCTGGGGCATCGTCGCCAAGCGTCCGACGGCCACCACGCTGGGGGTTCTCACGCTTGTGGGCTCGCTGCTCGCCGGTATCGAACCCATCGTTGGCCTGTTCGTCAGCGGCGGCTGGATCACACTCGCCATTGTCGGTGGCACGGCCATCGTCGGCGCCTCATGCGTGGACCGTTTCGGTCCCGCGTTGATGAACAAGAGGAAAGCGTCATGAATCGTGTCACCACGTTCCTTGCTGCAATTGCGGTCATTACGACCACGGGATGCAGCACCTGGTTTGGCGACAACCTGTACGGCCAACGCCGCGCGGGCAGCTCGACGAGCCTCGTGGGCTACCTCTACCCCGAGGGCGAAATTCCGCCTGACGTGACCGAGAGCGTGCCGCACCTGCAGCTGCCGCTCAAAGTCGGACTGGCATTCGTACCCGCACGCAATCAGAGCTACCTCGGGCCGAGCGCTTCGGACCGCCTGCAGATCCTCGAAGGCGTGCGCGCGCAGTTTGAGGGTCTCGACTACGTCGATGCGATCACGGTCATTCCCGAGACGTATCTGCGTGGGGCTCAGGGCGTCTCGGGCATGCAGCAGGTCGCACGGGTGTTCGACGTCGACGCCATGGCACTGATCTCTTACGACCAGGTCACGACAACGAGCGAGAACGCGCAGTCAATCCTGTACTGGACCATCGTGGGCGCCTACGTGATCGAAGGTACCGACCACGACACGCGCACCTTCGTCGACCTCGCTGTTATCGATGTGGCGACCAGCAAGCTGTTGCTGCGTGCGCCGGGCTTTGATGAACGTCGCGGTGACGTCACGCTGATTCGTCAAGACGCGTCGCTGCGACGCAATAGCGGCAGCGCGCTCAAGCTTGCCAGTGAGCGCATGCAGTCCAACCTGGCCGTCGAGCTCGTCGCGTTCGAGGAGCGTCTCAAGTCAGAGCCCGAAGACGTCAAAGTCTCCTGGCGCAGCGGCGGCGGGGCGATCGGGTGGCTGAGCCTCGCGCTGGTCTCGGCATTACTCATGCGGCGCAGGCGCAGCCTGGCCTGACCCCGCCGGGCCCCGGCATCGCGTTCACGCGGTGTCGGGGTCACCGGCTCGCAGACCGCCGAAGTTGCGACCTGCGTCGTGTTGCGGTGACGCAAGCCTGTTAGTCTCTTTCCTTACCGGTCGATGGGGATTGTCCGGTACACCAAAACGATTGATAGAGCGGGGCATGCTTGCACCCGCACAGGAATATTGGGGAGAGACTATGTTTCGCTTTGCATCGGTATTGTCACTGGTGGCGTTCACACTGATCGTCGCACCCAGCGCTCTCGCGCAGGAAGGCGAAGAACTCACCGAAGCGCAGCAGATTTACGCGAGCCTCGAATTTTCGGAAGGCCCCGGCACGTTCGACGTGACGTCGCGTGCGGAGATCGATCTTCCCGAAGGCTACGACCGGCTTAGTGCCGAAGACACGGCCAAGCTCATGGCGCTCTACGAGAACCCAACGTCGACCAAGGAGTTCTACGTCGCCCCGACCGACGAGCGCTGGTTCTCGGTGTTCAGCTATGACGACACGGGCCATATCAAGGACGACGAAGAGATCGACGCCGGTGATCTGCTCAGCTCCATCCGCGAAGGAACCGAGTACAGCACCCGCGAGCGTCGCGAGCGTGGCTGGCCCGAGATGACGATTGTCGGCTGGCAGTCTCAGCCCAGCTACAGCAACGCGACCAATCGCTTGTCGTGGGCCATCATTGGTGAGTCGGCTGGACAGCAGATCGTAAACTACAACACGCGCCTGCTGGGCCGCACGGGCGTGATGTCGGCAACACTGGTTGCCGCACCCGATGATCTCGATACGGCCATTGCAGAGTTCGAGACGATGCTGGAAGGCTTCCGCTACAAGCCGGGCAACCTCTACGCCGAGTACAAGGAAGGCGACAAGCTCGCGACCTATGGTTTGGCCGCACTCGTCACGGGCGGTGCCGCCGCTGCTGTGGCCAAGGGTGCCGGCAAGGGTCTGTTCAAGGCGATCGGCCTCGGCATCCTTGCGTTCTTCGCTTTCTTCGGTCGCATCTTCAAGAAGCTGTTCTCACGCAACACCGAGAGTGCCTGACTATCTGCTGCTCCGAACGGACCTGCTGGTCCTCGGGCTGGCGGTCACGCTGTACGTCGTTGACTGTGGCCGCCTGATCTCAACGCGCGAGCTACTGCTGGCCGGCACGGCCGGCGGTGGCTGGCGCGCGATCACGCCCGACCGCGGCTTCCTTTTCAATCGTCGCCACGCCGTGTTTCCAGGTCTCTTCGACCCGGGCACGGCGTTGTTGCGACTGGCCTGGCCCGCGACCGCCGGCGACAACGATCAAACGCGCACGGCCGTGCAAGATCTCGTGGCACGCCTCGCGTTGCCCCGCCGCCTGTGCCGCGTCCTGTTCCTGCTACTATTCGTTGGGCTGCCCGTCGCCTTCTACGTACCCAAAGACCGGCTCGCGCTGGCCGTTCTGTTCCTGACCGTTTACGCCTCTGTGCTCGTGCTCGCGATCTGGTTGTTTGTCCGGCGGCGCGCACTGGGCCTCAAACTGGGCACCACCGCACTGTTGGCTTTTGAGATTCTCGTCTGCCTGCCCTACGCGCCCAATCTGCACCGCAAACTGTTCGAGAAGGCCTGGCAGGCGCGCGAACGCGACCCGCTCACCGCCGGCGCCGCGCTGCTGTCGGCGCCCGCACAGGACACACTGACGCAGTACCTAAAGACTGCGAGTGATCGACTCACGACGGACGCGCCCGGCCTCGAGGCCTGGCAGCAAAGACTGGAGCAACGCTCATGAGCACGGCAGAACTCATCGTCATCGGCTTGGGCGGTGTCGTCGGCTACCTGGTTGTGTCCTTCGTCATGAACCAGCAAAAGCCCGACGCACCTGTGTTCGAGGGCAAGGCCTGGCATCAGATTCTGGACGTATCGCCGGTCGCAACACCCGAGCAGATCGAAGCTGCGTTTGCCGAGCGACAGCGCGAGCTCGATGCTGCCGCACCCAGCATCATGACGGACGTTGAAGAGGCCGCTGATGCGCGACTGCGCGCACAGCTCGAAGGGGCCAAAGAAGAAGGTCTGGCGTCAGTTCGCTGACGCGCCTGCGTCAGTCATTCCACCAGGGCGAGTCTGACCAGGGCCGCAGGTCCAGCTCATGCGTCCACGCGGAGCGGTGCTGGTGCGCGAGTTGGTAATACGTCTCGGCGACTTCTGCGGGCAACAGCAGACCATCCTTATCGAGACCGCGGTGTTCTCGAAGCTGCTGATAGCGTTCGGGGCCTAGCATCTTGCCGAGCGTATCGGGCGCGTCGACGGGGCCGTCGATAATGATGTGCGCGACATGAATGCCCTGCGGTGCAAACTCCGCGTTCAGGGTCTGGCAGAGCATGCGCCGCCCACCCATCGCCGCGGCATGGGAATGCTGGCCCGCATTGCCACGCACAGCCGCCGTTGCCGAAGTAACGAGCAAGCTGCCTTCGCCCCGTGCGGCCATGAGCGGCAACGCCGCAGACGCGACGCGAAACAAAGCGAACGTCGCCATGCGCCAACCGAGCTCGAACTGCTTGTAGCTCGTCTCCACAAGCGCCCGGTTACCGATCTGCGCCCCGAGGTTGAAGACGATGACGGCGATGGGCCCGATGTCACGTTCAACGTCTTCGATGAGCGTTTCGATGGCACCGTCCTGCGTCGCATCGAGCAGGCGGCCAGAAGCCGCGCCGCCCTCGGCCTCAATGTCAGCGACGAGCCTGGCAAGACCGGCCTCGTCGCTGCGCCGGCAAAGCACCGCATGGTAGCCCTCGCGCGAAAAACGCGAGCCAACCGTGCCGCCAATACCGGCGCCAGCGCCAACGACGAGACAGACGCGTGTCATGAGCGCCGGTTAGTCGCTGGACGCGACGTCCTGTGCGCTCTCGGCCATGCCGAAGATCTTGAGCGCGAACGCGTAGTTGTGGGCGCGCTCCTTGAGACGCTCAAAACGCGCCGCAGAACCCGAATGACCGGCACCCATGTTCATCTTCATGATGAACGGGCCGCCCTGGGCTTCGTCACGCAAGCGCGCAACCCACTTGGCCGGCTCCCAGTAGGTGACGCGGTAGTCGGTCAGGCCACCCGTCGCCATGATGGGCGGGTACTCGACGTCGCTCCGGATGTTGTCGTAAGGCGAGTAAGCGGCAATGTCGTCGTAAGCCTCGGCGCTGTTGATTGGGTCACCCCACTCCACCCACTCGGGCGGCGTGAGCGGCAGTTCGGCGTCGGAGATCGTGTTGATCACGTCGACAAACGGCACTGCAGCAATGACACCACCGAACAGGTCCGGGCGCAGGTTCACGGCCGCACCCACGAGCAGACCGCCCGCCGAACCACCGTAGATGACAGTCTCGCCTTCGCGGCCATAGCCGCGCGCCTGCAGCGCTTCGGCCGCAGCCGTGAAGTCCGTGAAGGTGTTCATCTTTTTGCCGAGCTTGCCGTCGAGGTACCACTGGCGACCCTTGGCCGCCCCGCCGCGGATGTGTGCGGTGGCATAAACAACGCCGCGATCCACAAGCGACAAAATGCTCGTGCTGAAGCCCGCGTCGATCGTCGCGCCGTAGCTGCCGTAGCCGTAAAGCAGCAGCGGCGACGTGCCATCGACAGGCGTGTCTTTGAGTCGCAGCACGGTGACGGGCACCTGCGCGCCGTCATCGGCCTCGATGTCGAAGCGCTCGACGACGTAGAGCGACGGATTATGACCGCTGGGCACTTCCTGCGTCTTGCGCAGCGTGCGTTCACGCGTCTTCAGGTCGTAGTCAAAGGTTTGCTCGGGCGTCGAGGGCGACTCGTACACAAAACGAATCGTATCTGTGGCGTACTCGTAACCGCTGCGCAAACCGAGGTCGTAGGCGGCCTCAGGGAAGTCGATCTCGAAACCGTTGTCACCGTTGTAGTCCGTGACAACGATGCGCGGCAGCGCGTTCGCGCGCTCGATGCGCACCATCCAGTCCTCAAGCGGTACGAAACCGAGGACATAGGTGCCGAGCTCATGCGGCAGCCAATCTTCCCAGTTGTGGCGGCCGGGGCTCTTGATCGGCGCCCGTACGATCTTGAAGTCGATTGCGCCACCGGCATTGGTCTGGATGTAGAAGTGCTCGCCGTTGTGGCCTGCGTAGTAGAGCTCGTCTTCGGCGCGCGGCGCGATGATCGTGGGCGCGGTACCCACGGGCGCATCGGCCTTCAGGAAGTGGACCTCTGACGATGTGCTCTTTCCGGACGAGATGAAGACGTACTCGCCGCTCTGCGACAAGCCGACGCCGAGGAAAAACGTGTCGTCCTGCTCTTCGTAAATCAGCTCGTCATCGGCCGAGTCAGTACCCAGTACGTGACGCCGCACGCGCTTGGGCCGCTGGTTTTCGTCTCGCTGGGTGTAGAAGAACGACTTCGAGTCGGGCGCCCAGACGGCCTCGCCATCGGTCGAACCAACGGTCTCGGCGAACTCCTCGCCCGTATCGATGTTGCGCACGCGAATGTCGTAGTACTCGGAGCCCAACGTGTCGACGCCGTAGGCTATGAGGGTGTGGTCGGGGCTGTGCGCAACCTCTTCGATGCTGAAGAACTCGTTGTCTCCGGCTTCGCTGTCACCGTCGAAGAGGATGGTCTCGTCGCCACCGTCACGCGGCGTCCGCGCAAAAATGGGGTAGTTGCCACCTTCGCGGTAACGTACGTAGTACGCGTACTCGCCATCGACCTGCGGTACTGAGCTGTCGTCTTCCTTGATGCGCGCGCGCATTTCCTCGAATAGCTGGTCCCGCAGACCGGCCAGCTCATCGGTGGCGGCCTCGTAGTAGCCGTTCTCCGCCTCGAGATGCTGCAGGATCTCGGGCTTCAGCGTCTCGGGTTCGCGCAGAACCGTCTGCCAGTTGTCGTCGCGCATCCAGGCGAAGTTGTCGACACGGGTCTTGTCGTGCTGCGTGAGCTCAACGGGTCGCTTCTCGGCGACGGGAGCCTTGGCGTCAAAATCGGCAAACGGTGCCTTGCGGCTCGGCAGGGTGCTGGCGGTGGCGCTGTCCATCGCATCCTCTTCGGTATCTGTCGCACGGTCTCCGCAGGCGGCGAGCGCGACACACGAGGCTGCAATGAGAAGGGTCGTGAGCAGGCGGTTCGGCTGGATCATGGGAGCTCCGTACACGGGGTATGGCAGCTCGTGATTTTGGCAGCTGGCCGCACAATTGCAAACGGAGCCGGCGATCCGCCGGTGGACAGGCTAGTTGGGTCGTCGCATTTGCGCCACAAGGCGCTGAAGTCGCTTCTGACGGTAACGGTAGAGTGCCTTGGTATAGAGCCAGACGACCTTGGTCAGCGACCCGGCTTCAATGTCGACCTCGTCGACGTAGTGGGTACCCTCGGGCGACTCCGAGATTTCAATGCGGTGATTCCACCGCTCGACGAAACCGCCGCCCTCGAAGGTCTGCAGCACCCGCGCCTCATCGTCACAGCGGTGCACATGCAAGTGGTGCTTCCAGGCGGGCAGCACACCGAAGAACCGCAACCGCGTGTCGACGGCCTGCCCCTCGGACCAACGCGCCGGGAAATGCTCTGAACCGTCAAAGCCCAGCATGCCGCGATTGACGTAGACGAGCGTGCTGCTCCGTCGCGTCACCTCCCAGATCACGTCCGGTGGTGCGGCCAGCACGGTTTCGATTCGAGCTCTCATGCGCGACTCCCTGCGGTTTTTGTTGTTGCCCGACCCCTGGGCCGGGTGTCAGCACGATCCACCCCTTTCAGCATGTCCGAGAGTACGCAAAAGGGTGTGGGACTTCGTTCGGACAGGTCTCAGCGCCGAATGTGACGCAGGGCTCACAAATCCGGCGGATTTCCGGGTTCTGTCAAATCGGCCTGCGCAGCGCTCCGCAAGAACTGGGGGGTTGCCCCCCGCACACCCCCAAGTCACAGTAGCTCGACGGAGAAACCCAATGACGATTCGAGTGGCGGTCATCGAGGACGATGCGGCGACGCTTGCCGCGGTGCGCGAAGCGGTGGCGGCAGCTGAGGACCTGCACGTGGTGGGGGTGGCCTCGACGTTTACCGAGGGTGACTCGCTGATCGCCGCGGGCGGGCTGGATGTCGCGCTCATTGACCTCAGGCTCGGCGACGATGATGCGACGCCGCTGATCGGCCACTGCCGCGACACCGGCGTCCGCGCATTGGTCCTCAGTGCCCTGGGCGACGAACGCAGTGTGGTCACGGCGATCGCCGCAGGCGCACACGGCTACGTGGCCAAGGACGCACCGTTGAGTCAGCTTGCGGACGCGATCCACCAGGTGGATACGGGCGGTGCACCCATTAGTCCTTCCGTGGCACGTCACCTGCTGCGCAGCTTGCGCGACCAACAGGCACCAACCCCAGCCGGAAACGACACGCTGTCGCCGCGTGAGCGCGAAGTCCTGCGCGCACTGGCCAGCGGCTACACCTACAAAGAAGTCGCGCAGCGCTGCGGAATTTCCTATCACACCGTCGTCGACTACGTTCGCTCGCTGTACCGGAAGCTCGAGGTCCACTCTCGAACCGAGGCGGTCGTTGCGGGTGCACGCCAGGGCATCATTTCGATTGACGGCTGAGCGCGACAAGCCAAACGCCGCGGCCACCCTGTCTGCGGTTGGCATTCTGGCCCTGTCGCAGCTCGTGTTCTGGCTCATGCTGGGTGCTGCCGAGTCTCGCGTGAAGCCCTCGGGCGTCGACGCGCCAGCCAGCGTGTCGTTGCACCTGACCGAAGACTGGCAACAAATCGCCAACACCCCGGCGATTGCTGTTCCGAAAGTCGATGAACCCGCCTACTTCTTCGAACACGACCACGGGGGCATGCCGGCCGCGGTTTTCGCGCACCGGTTCAATCTTGCCAGTACCGATCGCGAACTGGGCCTGCTGCTCAACTGGCAACACGCCATCACCGAAATTCGCGTCAACGGCAATCTGCTGAAGCCACAGACGGCGCTGGACCGATGGGGTCTTCTGGGTGGCTTCGATCTTGGGCTCTACATCATGCCCCGCGAGGACCTGCGCGCCGGCGAGAACCTGTTGACGCTGACTGTCGTCGGCAACCGCAGCAAGATTCTGCCCGCGTTCTACTTGAGCGATGCCGACGCGGCCCTCGTGGCGCACGGCTGGGGGCAACTGCTGACATCCGGGCTTGTCATCGCGGCAACCGCGGTCATGCTGTTCGTCGCGCTGCTTTGGGCGCTCGTGTACTGGCCCGGTGGCGTGGCCATGCAAAAGGTCGGAATCGTTACGCTCCTGCTGGCCTGGAGCCTGCGCAACCTCGCTGCCTTGAACCTCGATGCCGGACTGCCGCCGCTCGCGACCATCCTGGTTCATTACGGCATCGCCTTTGGTTTCCTGCTCGCGCTCGCGTTGTTTGCAGGCTTCTGGACGGGCGCAGGCATTCAAAGTGTGCGGCGCGTGTTGCTGTTGCTGGTTGCTGTCGCCGGTGTCAGCTTCGTGGGCATTCAGGTCACCACAGACAATGGCCTCAGTCGCGACCTGTTTGGCGTCGAGACGGTTCTGACGCTGTCGGCCTGCGGCTATGCCTTCTGGCGCTTCGCGCGGTTCAACCTCGGGTCGCTGAGCTTGCCCGCGCGATTCGAGTCTGTGCTCTTTCTGATCTGCATCAGCGCCGTGTTCTACGACGCTATCGACGATCGGTTCGCGATCCACGTGCCAGGGCTGCCAGAGCTCGCCCTGACCTTCTACGCGGCACCGGCGTGCGGCTTGCTGCTCGCGCTGGGCTCGGCTGTCGTCCTGGCAGCGCAGAGCTCGCGCGCACGTCGAACGGTGACCGAGGCCAATGAAAAGCTCCAGCAGGCGCTCTCGGCGCAGTCGAAAGAACTTGAAGGTTTTTACCTGGCCAAGGAAGCCGATGAAAAAGCCCGCGCCCGCCTCGCGGAGCGGCAACGCATCATGCGTGATATGCACGATGGTGTCGGCGGGCAACTCGCTGGTCTGATTGCCCGGGTTCGTAACGAGGACGTGTCACTCGATGACGTCGACGATGCCCTCAGTGATGGCCTCCGCGAGCTCCGGCTCATCGTTGATTCATTAGACACCGCAGGCGAGAGCTTGCCGCTGGCGCTGGGCGCATTCCGGTCGAGACTGCAGCCCTCACTGGATGCGGCTGGCGTGACGCTCGACTGGCAAGTCGACGACCGTATCGATGACGCCGACCTGTCACCTCGCGCGGTACTCAACGTGTACCGCATCCTGCAGGAAGCCTGCAGCAACGTGCTGCAGCACGCCCGGGCGAAGCGTGTCCGCATCGCGCTCCAACGCGCCAGCGATGGCATCCTGCTCAGCGTTGAGGACGACGGCATCGGCTTGTCGGAAGACCGACCGGCGGGGCGCGGCCTTGAGAACCTGTCAGCACGTGCCGCTGAACTGGGCGCCGAACTCGACATCGGTAACGCAGACACGCGGGGTGTTCGCGTGGCGCTCAGGCTGGCCGACAAGACAGCGCCCGACACCAACCCGAGAGGATCGATGCCGGGCGACTGACCACCAGGCTCAGTACAGGAACACCGCGCCGGCGTCCTCGCCGTCCTCGTTCTGGGCGCCGTTGACACCTGTTGCCGTGCCGGCCTCACCGCGCACGCCGGCCGCGATCATCGTGCCGTCGTCCGTCATGGCAATGGCGCTGCCGAGCTGCTCGGGCTGCGCCGCGTCGGTCGGTGCCGACAGGTTGCGGTCGTAGTCCCAACCGCTCGCGGATTCTCGGAATACCGCCAGCGCGCCTTTGAAGATAGCGACGTTACCTGTGGCCTCCAGTGAGCCCTCGTTGACCTTCGTGGCATCGATGACGGTTGGCTTCGAGGACGCCGATGCCCGGCGGCGCGGCGCACCCATGGCGAACACCTGGCCATCAGCGCTTAACGCGATCGAGGAGCCGTAGTACTCGTTCGACTTTTGCAGGGGCTCCTTGAACATCGCAATCGACTGCCAGCCCGAACCCGGATTTTCGAAGAGATAGCCTGCGCCGGTTCGGAACATCGAGTCATCGGCGGGACCCAGGGTCGGGTTGCTGCCCTCCCAGACAGCACTTGTGGCCAGACGTGTGCCGTCTTCGGAGAAGGTCACGTCGTAGCCAAACAGGTCATTGTTCCCCGCGTTGGGTGCCTTCACGTAGGCTTGCTGTTGCCAGCTGCCGGCACCTGCGTCTTCGAACAGGTAGACGGCGCCCACGTTGAAGCTGTCGTTGCCGTCCGCGCCATTGATGACGTTTGACGCACTGTCTTCCTGTGGTGCCCCAACGGCAATGCGCGTGCCGTCGTCAGTGATCGCAACACTGAATCCGAAAATATCCCCGGCATCGCCATTCGACGGCGACAGCGTGTCTTCGAGCAGCCAGTTGCCCGTCTGCTGTGAGAACACATAGGCGTTGCCGGAACTCGGCGATGCCGATGAGGCACCGATTACGACGTGCGAGCCGTCACCCGAGATGGCTACGGACTTACCGAAGACATCATTGGGATTGCCGGCCGACGACTTGAGGTAGGCCTGTTGCGTCCAGATCGCACCGGATCGTACGAAGACGTAGGCCGCGCCGGAGTCGGTCATACCGTTGTCGAGCGCGTTGCCGTTGACGCCGGTAGCGCCGCTGTCCTCTAGATCAGCGCCTACCACCAGTGTGTTGCCGTCGGTACTGAGTGCCACGGCATTGCCGAACCGGTCACCGCCATCGATTGTCGTGGGCTTCAGGTAGGCCTGTTGCTGCCAGTCGAGACCGACGCGCTCGAAAATGTACACCGCGCCCGCGCTGGTCTGGCTGTTGTCGAGCGGATCGCTCGAAAGCTGCGACGATTCCCCGATGGCACCAACAGCCATCGTCGAGCCGTCGGCACTTAGGGCGATACTCCAGCCGAACGCATCAAAGTCATCGGTGTTGCCGGCTTTGAAGTAGCCGATGATCGCGGCAGGGTCCAGGTTGCCGTCGAGCGGCAGGGGCGCTGATGTGGCCAGCGTATTGTCGCTGCCATCGCGACCTTCGACGCGCAGCACACCGTTGCTGAGGTCTGCCGACACAAGCGACAGCGGGGCAGCCGCAGTATTGCTCGCGACGCCGGTCACGAGGTCGACGGCGGGCGATCCCGTATCGTCAGCATAGGTGACCGCGAAGCTATCAAACGTCGACGGCGCCTCGACGGCATTCCAGTTGATCACGACCGACACGGGATCGGCCCCCGGGCCGACGGCCAGACCGTCGATCGCGAACGCGATGTCATCGACCGTTACGGCGACCGCAACGGGCGCACTCGTGATGCTGCCGTCGTCGGCGACGATATCGATGACGTAGACGTTGTCACCGTCCGCATCGTTCGGCGACTCAAAGTCGGGCGCACTCGAGAACGACAACGCGCCCGAGGGTGTGATCGCAAAAAACGCCGCGTCGGCACCGCCTGCGATGTCGAACGTCAGCGCATCGTTCTCGGGGTCCGTGCCCTGCGCCTGATACACGACCGCGGTCGCGTTTTCGTCCACACTCGCCTGCGTGGCCGAGGTGACCGAAGGCGCTTCGTTGACGTCGCTGACAGAGACGATGACCGTCTGCGTGTCGGTGGCGCCGGGCACGTCGCTGACTTCGATGACAACCTCATAGCTGTTATCGAGACCGGCATCGGCGGGCACCTCGAAGTCGGGCGACGTGACGAATTGCAGGTTGCCCGAGTCCGCCAGCGTGAATGCGCCGGCGTCAGCGCCGCCCGAAATCCGGTACGACAACGGGCCGCCGTTCGGGTCCTGCGCGCGGGCGACGAACACGTCGCCGGTCGTGTTTTCGTCGACAGGCACGCTCACCATGGCCGACGCGAATGCAGGCGGTTGGTTGCCGCTGCCGCTATCACAGCCCGCGAGCGCGACAACGCCCAGGGCTACTACGAATTGAATCCTCATTGTTCTGCTCCCATGCGAGATTAACTGCGGCGCGAATTGCATCGCAGCGACTCGGGGGACAGGCACCACCAATTCTTGCGGGATTCAAAGAAACTGTGATGGGACGCACAGTCGACCTACGATCGCGCTGTGACGCAGCGCGCGTTTCAAAGGTCTCGGAGCGCTGGCTACAGCCGCCGACGCAGGATGCGCCGGGCACAGTTGCGCTAATGCATGGCGTGCGTGTGCGCTTCGGGTTCTGCAGTGAGTGCTTTCAGGAATGCGACGAGCTGCGCCGCTTCGTCATCGGTGATGTCGAGCCGGAATAGGTCGTCGCTGCCGTCTTCGGCCGGTGCCGCGGCTCGGTAATGTGCAACCACTGCCTCCAGCGACGCAAATCGCCCGTCGTGCATATAGGGCGCAGTGACCCCGAGCCCGCGGAGGCTCGGCACCTTGAACGCACCGACGGGCGGATGACCCGAATCGGCGAAGCGGTGGTGACTGCAGGCGTCGCGATCTGCATCGCTATACTCGCCCAGGCAATTGAAGGGATCGTGCTGCGCGGCACGGATGCCAATGGCGCGACCAAAATCGAGCTGCCCCTCTGTGTCGGTCGCCGTGCCGATGTTGTGGAAGCCATAGCTTGTGAGCGTGCTGCCGTTGTGGCATCGCAGACACTTGCTGCGGGGCTCGTCGAGAAACAGCTTGAGACCAGCGCGTGCGTCGTCGTCGAGCAAACTGGCGGCATGCGCGTCGTGTCCAGCTGCAAGTGCCGTTGTGAACGCGTCAAAACGTGTTGGCTGGTGCTCAAGTGTGGCGACGAATGCAGCCAGCGACTTGCCGACATCGCTGAACACGTTGTCGATGTCGCGTCGTTGCACGGGCGACAGACGTTGCCAGTCAGCACGCGCGGCACCGTCACCGAAAGGCCCGCCGTGGTCTGGCCAACGCCCCGCATTGGGCAATGAGTCCTCGGCGATGCGGTCATAGCGTTGCCGGTAGTCCGGGTCGGTCAGCACGAGCTTCGCCACAGCGCTGCGTGTATTGTCCATCTCGCCACGCGTCTCGATGGGGGTCAGCGTCTGCGCCCAGAGGCTGTCGCGCCGACCATCCCAGTAAAACCAGTCGGCATGCACAGCACCCAGTAGTGACGGTGAGTTGCGTTTGAGCGGTTGCGAGCCATGGCTGAGCTTGCGACCGTCGGTGAAGCCCAGGGCGGCGACATGGCAGGTGGCGCAGGCAATTTCACCCGTGGCGCTCAGGCGCGGATCGAAAAACAGCGCGCGACCCAGCATGATGGCATCGGTGTTACCGATGAGCCGGTTGCCCGTATCTCTTGGCTGACGCGGCTTGATCGCCAGCGTCTGCATGCGGGCGATCTCATCGGCACTGAAGCCAAGCCGATCGGTGCCCGTTGGTGCGCCGGCGCCGACCGCGATTTCAAAACGCGCCTTGTCGGGACCAGCCGGCCCTGTCACGCCAACAAACAGCTCCCACTTTCCGGCCATGTTGAAGCGCATGCCGGACACACGGTAACGGCCGGGCTCAAGACGCTCTGTGATCTCGGGCGAAGATGGCAGCCCGTGGCCGTGGCCGGGCATCCCCCCAAACACGGCAAGCTGGCGCGGCTCCAACGGCTTGCCGTCCGCCGTCTCAACGCGCAGCTCCCAGTCGTGAAATGCGTTGATCGGCACGGGCGCCTCGAGCGGCGTGAGCTGCACGCGATAGAACCCGTCCGCAGACGTGGCGGACAGGGGCTCCGCCGCCGGCGCCGCCGCATACGCGAGCAACGCCAGCGTCGTAACCAGACGACGCGCCCGACGATGCACCGCGCTATTGCTCGAACAGCCGGATTCGACCGAAGGTGGAGTTGTTGCCTGAGCCTGAGTCATGGTCATTGATCAGCACCAGGTACATGCTGTTTCCGGTGTAGTACTGGCCGATGGGGATCTGGTAGACCACCGTGCCACTGCCCGGGTAGTTGTCGTAGGTGCCATTGCCATAGTTCTGCGTCCCGTACACACGCATGAGCGAGCCCGATGCGTGCGTGTTGTCGGCATCGAACCCAATCGCGTGGATCTCGCCCTGGTTCGTCGACGAGAACTCGAACTCGATCACCGTGTTCGGCGTAATCGTGTAGGTCGTCGTCGAGCGCTTCCAGGTGTTGTTCTCGAGCCGTACAGCCAGGCCACCGTCGAGCAGGGTCTGCGTGCCAACAATGTCCTGGTTGGAGTAAGACACGAGACCAATGGCTGACAAATCGATGCAATCCGAACAGTCATCGGCCTCGCGGATCGTCCAGACGAAATTGGCCGTGTCGCTGCCTCCGGCGCCGTCACTCACGCTGACGCTGGCGTTGAAGTCACCCAGTTGCGTCGGCGTGCCCGTCACCAGACCGGTGGTGCTGATCGACAAGCCCGGCGGCAGCCCCGTGGCTGCGAAAGTCAGCGGATCATTGTTGAGGTCGCTGGCCGCGATCTGCAGTGACAGCGGCGCACCGATATCGCTGAGTTGCGTACCCGGTGAGGTGATCATGGGCGCGAGGTTGCCGCCTTCGACGATACGCACGTTGCGGAACGCTGAGGTGTTGCCGCTACCCGCATCGTTGTCGTTGACCACGACCAGCGTCATGCCCGTACCCGTGTAGTACTGACCCACGGGGATCTGCATGCTCACGTAGTCGCTGCCCGAGTACGAGTTGAACCCGGCGATACCCCAGTTCTGCGTGCCATGGACGCGGAAGATACGGTTGCTCGAGAGGTTGTTGTCCTCGTCGAAGCCAATGCCGTGGATCTCGCCTTGCTGCGTGCTCTTGAACTCGAACTCGATCACCGTGCTTGGCGTGACATCGAAGGTCTCAAGCGTGCGCTTCCAGGTGTTGTCGGTCATCTCGATGGCGCTGCCGCCTTCGGTAATGGCGTAGGTGCCGACAATGTCCTGGTTCGAGTACGACGCAATCGTCAGCGCCGAAAAGTCGAGGCAGTCCGTGCAACCGTCAGGGTCATCGGGCGTGAGCTGCGCCGTGACACCGTCGAGCTCGAGCAGATAGCTCGAGAGCTGGAAGACCTCGCCGGCGGTCAGCGAAATTCCCTGGTGCGCCTCAATGGCCTCACTGACATCGACGGCCGCACCGTCATGCAGGTAAGGCGCCGTATTCCAGAGACTGATGAGCGTCGGCGTGTCGATGCCCGTCAAGGGCCCGCCAAGACGCTGGCCGCTCGAAGGCTTGAGCGTCCCAACGTCGTTGAGGTTGCCGTTGTTGCTATCCGTGAACGTCGGCGGCGCATGGCAGCTCGCACAGCCTTTGTCCGTGAACAGCACCATGCCGGCCTCGCCGTCGCTCGTGAGTGAGCCATCGGCGTTGCGGTAGGGGCTGTCTGCAAAACTGTCGAGCGAAGCCAGGTAGGCGGCCATGTCGTCAAGATCGACGCTGAGCCCCGCCTTGGGATCACCCAGCGGCTGTGAACGCGTACCAGTGAAGTAGTCAGCGTCGCTCATGAGGCCCGTGCCGCCCGCGAAGTCGCGGATCTGCGCTTCGAAATCCTGTACCTCGTCGAAGTTGGCACTCCAGTGCAGGAAGCCGTGCACGACCGCCGCGCGGCCCTCGAGCGTGATCGTGTTACGCAGGCCTTCGCCAAGACCGGTGAAGTCCCAAACGCGGCCGTCCTGGCCGCCGTCGTTGTGGCACGACGCACAACTCATGTAGGAGTCGAGCGCAAGACGCGGGTCACGGGAGTCGTAGAACAGCTGCTTGCCGTTCAGGATGTTCGGCGCCAACGTCTCCGACTGCACGGTCGAGACATCGCCCAGTGGCGTGATCTCAAGCTCGTTGGCGCCCGTGAGCGCCGCGATGTCGTAAACACTGACACTTCTGTCCATGAAGTTGTCGACGTAAAGCCGCGTGCCGTCGGCCGACAGCGCGACGCCCTGCGGTGCGCGACCGGCGTCAAAGCGCAGGAGCTCCGTCGCCGTGTAGGCATCACTGACAACCACTTCGCGGTTGCCCTCGAGTGTTGTGAACAGGTAGATGCCGTAAGGCCCGAAAGCGGCGCTGCTGGCCACGCTCGCGTTGTCGTGGTCGATGCGTGCCCAGAACGCCTCTGCGCCCGTCACGAGATCGATCTTCGAGGTCACCGCGCGAACGGTCTGGTCGAAGGTCATGCCCTGGCCGCCACGCAGCGCGCCCGCGAGGATGTTGTCCTGCTTGGACGGCACCCAGGCACCCGTGCCATCGGGCGACACCACGGCGGGCCCGAGGTAGTTGGGCACACCGGGACCCGAGTGCTCGGAGACGTTGCGGTCGCTGTGCTGCAGCACGGCCACGTTGGTCTGCTGCATCGACACGGCGTCCAGGGCGAGCACCTGGCCACCGTACTGCACGCCGCCTGACTCGACGACGGGCGCAGCCGTCGCCTCGTTGGGCAGCAGCGGTGTCACGAACATCGATACAAGTAGCTGATCGCTTGCGGGGTCGACGGACAGGTGCCGCGGCGTCCCACCGACGAAAGTCGTGTCGGTCACGCTGCCTGACGCGAGGTCAAGTCGTACGATCTGGCTTGTGCCTTCAAGCGCCACGAAGGCGGTGCCCAGCATCTCGTGAATGACGATGCCGTAAGGTTGCGAGGCGTGCGGCAGCGTGTAGGTGCCGGTGACGCTCTGCGCAGCCGGATCGATACGACTCACGCTGGCATCCCGACGGTTCACGACCCAGACGAAGTTGTCGGGTGCGACCGCAAGCGCGACAGGCTGGTCACCCACTGCGACCTCGCCCGTAAGCGTGTTGGTCACCGTGTCGATGACGGCCACAGTGTCGTTGTCAGGATTCACGACCCAGGCCTGGTTAAGTGAATCGATGACCGCGATGCTGCCCGAGGCCTGCGCCATGGTGCTCGTCAGGGGTGCGTGGATGAGCTGCACGAAGGTCTGCGTGAGTTCTTCGTTGGACACGGGGTCTAGCACGGTCACCGTGACGACGTAGCGGCCGGGCGTCGTGTAGTTGTGCTGGACCTGCGACTGACTTACGAAGCCTGTCTCGGGCGAGCCGTCGCCAAAGTTCCAGTTGTAGAACAGGGGGCCGTTGCCGTTGGCCGTCACTTCGAAAACGGCATCGCCGCTAACAACGACGGGGCTCGGGTTGATCGCATCAACCGTCAGCGGCACCTGACCGGCGACGCCCAACGCGAGGTAGGCCACCTGCTCAGTGATGTGCACGCGCTCGGCGTCATTGATCTGGTCTTCTTCGTAGACGATGCCAATCGTGCCCGAGGCAACGGGGTTCGCGCCGTAGAGCACAGGCCAGCCGCCGTTGCCACCATCCATGGCCGCCGCGCTCAGCACAGCCACCGTAGCGTCGATGGGTGTTGAGTAGTTGTAAGGCGGCGCGTTGTCGACGCCCTCGACGATGTCGGCGCCCAGCGCGGCCGCGTACTCGAGGCCCCCGATGTCGCCACTGCCAGCCTCCATGATGAGGTAGCCGATTTGCTCAGCGCTGCGGGTGTTTTGCGGGTCTTCGGCGACATGCAAGCCGACCGCAACGCTGCTCGCGTTCGGCGGGTTCTGCTGGCTGCCATCCGATGCCCAGAACACGCTGAAGCGATCGTCATTCGCTGTCATGACCTGACCCAGCACGACGGGATTCGTGTAGGTCTGCACGTAGCCGTGAGGCTCGGGAGTCCAGGAAGCGTCATGGTCGGCCGTCGCGATTGTGCGGACACCGGCCTCGAACTGCACGCCGTTGCCCGAATAGGTGCCGGCCTCCAGGGCCACGTAATGCACGTCGACGGGGCCCGTTGCGGCGAGATCACCGGGGTTCTGGACGCGCAGCTCGAAGCTGTCGGGTCCTACATTGCGCACGCGCGTGACAACAGGCACGCCGCCGGGCGCGAGGCGCGGTGTCGCGATGATCACAGCGTCGCTGTACGTCGTCGGCAGGGTGACCGTCTGCCAGGTCTCCGTGACCCCCGCGACGATGGCGCCGTTGAGTTGGGCGTCCTCGGGCGCCATCGCGGTCGTGATCGGCGAGGTCGAGAGATAAGCGCCCGGAATCACGGCGGGGCCGGGTATGCCCGGCCCCTGCCAGGCAACAGCCAGGTTGTCACCACCGCCGCCCTCTTTCATGAGCGCTTCCACGTAGTAACTCTGCCCGGCCTCGAGCGGGATCACCACGGATTGTTGTTCGGGGAACTTGTTCCACTGCCGCGGCGAGGCCCAGCCCGGCACGCTCGCAACGAGCTGCCTGTTGGCAGGATTCTCGTCGGTACTGAGCCAGAGTTCGCCGCCGTCATCGGTGGCGATCCAGAAGGTGTAGTCACCGCTCGTGTTGGGCACGAGGTAGCCGTGCACGCGCGTGCCGTAGTTATCCAGGATGTTCGTCGGTGTTTCGAACTGCGCGATGATGTCTGTGCCTGTGGGGCTGTTGGGGTAGTTCGCGTTGCCCGTCAGGTTGGCCACCGCCGTGCCGTTGATACCCGTCCACCAGTCGCGGCGAATGCCGCCCAAACCTTCGCCGAAGACGAGCCACTCGAAGCTCTTGCTGCGCGAGCCCTCGTCGTTGTCGGTCACAGTCACCGTGACGTTGTAAGTGCCATTGTTCGTGGCGGCACCGCTAATGAGACCGGTCGCCGAGTCGATTGAGATGCCCTCCGGCAGGTTGACGGCGCTGTAGCTCAGCGGGTCGTCATCGGCATCACCGGCGACCACCTGCACCGAAACAGGCTCGCCCTGCTGCGAGGACTGCTGCGGCAGCGCATTCATCCAGGGCATACCGCTCGTATTGGCTTGCACGATGTGCGCTTCAGACGGCACACCGTTCGCATCGAGTGCGAACAACATCCAGTAGCCGGACGTGAGTACGTTGGGGTTGATGTGCGCCGTCAGGTCGTAGATTCCCGGCGACGCCGTGGCGAAGTCGACCTCGATGAAGCGCACGTCGGTGTTCATGCCGTGCGTGGTCGAGCTCATTTTGACCATCGTGAAACGGTCGACGTCCGTGCTGGCCGTGACCTGGAAGGTCTCGCCCGAAGACACCCGCGGTGGTGCGGCATCGATGTTCGGGCGCGCAGCCAGACTGCCGCTGCCATCGAACAGATACGACGGCGAGTAGACTTCACCGTCCTTGTGGCTCGAGCCGTTGCAAAAGGCGTTTCCCGAGCAGTAACCGCCACCGGCTGCCAGTACACGGCCGTCTTTGAGCAGCAGCGCAATGGAGTGGTAGTTGCGCGCGGTCGCCATTGACGCACCCAGACGCCACTCGCCGGTCTCCGGGTTCCAGATTTCGGTCGCGAGGATGGCGCCGTTGTCGCTGAATTTCTGACCCGAGGTGTTGCCACCAATAACAAGGACTTCGCCCGTGGGCAGCACGACGCCGTTGTGGAACTTGCGCGCGTGCGTCATCGACTGCGTCGCCGCGACGACAGGCGTCGGCTGGTTCAGGTCGATCGTGAATGCCTGGTTGGTGCTCGTCGTGTTGTTGCCCGCGATCCAGCCGCCCGCCGTCAGGATCTTGCCCTCGGCATACATGATCGAGGTGCCGTGCTTGTGGTACCAGGCCGTGAACTCGGCGCCCACCTGCTCAAAGCTGCCGTTACCCGTCGGGTCGATGTAATGCATCTTGGGCGTGGGGCCCGAGTGAAAGATCTGACCGTTGGGCGCCACGTGCAGGATGGGCCACCAGCGGCTCTCGCCGTGGGTGCCCGAAGAGAAGTAGTCGTCGAGCACCATCGGGTTGAAGTCGATGCCGTTCTTGATCTGCCAGCCGTCATCGACGTTCCAGACCTCGGGGTAGCGCTGCAGCGAGGCCGTACCGATGGCCGTGAAAATGTCGCCCTCGGCCGTTGCAATCGTGGTCGGGTACCAGCGGCCGCCCGACGGCATGTTCTCGATCTGAACCCATGCGTCGTCACGGAAGTCGAAGATCGAGGTCCAGGGGCTGTTGGTCTGGTTGCGCCCGCCGTTGACGAAAACGCGGCCGTCTTCAAGCATCGCGAGATGCGCACAAAACATATTGTGCGTCGGGTGGAAGATCTCCTCGAAGATGTTGTTCGTGGGGTCCCAGGTTGCACTGTAAGTCTGTTCCGTGGTCGGCCACGTCTCACGCTCCGAGCCGGACCAGGTCAGGATGCGACCGTCGGGCAGGTTCGCTGCGGAAACGGCAATGTGCGGCCACTCGATCACCGCACCCCACTGGCCACCCTCCCAGGGGTCGTCGGGCGCGCCTGCGGCGGACACACTCAGGAAGAGCGCTGAAGCAAAAAGGATCCCGGACCGGACTCGATCACTCGCACGCATCTCTGACACCTCGCAATTCCGAGGGCCGGCGGATGCCATGCGTTTCGACGGCGACAGCAACACTATCGACGTCACGCCAGGCTTCCCCTTCCCCGGCGTATGAGACGACTTCTCGTCTGTTTTTCTTAGTTTTTCGGCGTAGTCGCCACGCTGCCGTGGCGGTCGTTCACGAGAGGTAATGCAAGCCGCGTACCGGTTCGACAAGCCGTCGACATTTCAGCGGCTTGAGCGCGATACGAGTTTACCGAGGGGCGCAATGTGTCAAGGATGCCGACAGTCGTGCCGGCGCGCCGGGCTCACCGCACGACGGCGTTGAAGGTCAGCGTGAACGAGGGCGAACCGGAGCCGCCGTTGGCATTCATGGCGCCTGTGAGTTCGATCCGGACGCCTGTCACGCTGGCATCAACACCGGTGCCATCCGGTGTTGGTGTGTAGTCGAAAGGCGCGCCACCACCAGGCTGGTTGCTGAACCTGGCATTGGCCGGGTTCAGACTCACACCGCTGGCCACGGCACCATCGGCAAACACGACGGTGGGCGCGGGCGTGATGCGCAATGCCACATCGTCGGGCACCACGTCGGTGATGATCAGCGAACCGGCGTCGACGATGCCGGCGCCCTCATTCGCGACGGTGATTGTATAGGCGACTTCGGCGCCTGGAATATCGTAGGGGTCCGTGGCGCCGTTGACGGGATCGGTCAGCGTCGTGACGACCTTGCTGACGCGCAGATCAGGCAGCGACTGCGTATCGAGACACACATCGTCGGCGTGCCAGAAGTCGAATGTCGGACCCGAGCCGTCAAGCTGGCGCAGACGAATCCGGAATCCCGTGTGGCGGGCATTGGCAGGCATCGGGTAGCTGCGCAGGAACACCTCACCGGGCGTACCGCTGCCCGCGAATTGCTCGAGCAGGACCCAGCTGCCGCCGTCGTCGAGGTACTCCACCAGAAAGTCCTCAACGCCGTCGGGGTTCTCGCTGAACGCATCCGCGCCGCGACGAATCCAGAGCGAGAGCGCCGAGAACGCAGGGTTCGTCGTGTCGATGAGATTGGAGATCACATCGACGGGGTCGCCGTTCGTAAACAGGCTCGCAGACGGAGACTGGAAGGTCGCCGCACTCGTGCCCGCGCTGCCACCGCCTGAGTTGATGGTCCAGTTGGTGGACAAGCCGCTCGAGAAGTCGTCACAAGTGCCAACAGCCAGTGTGCTGCCGGCGGCGCGCTCCACCACGCGGACATCGTCAATGTGAAAGTAGTCAAAATCGACGCCCGACCCACCAACCTGGCGTAGCCGCAGCGCGACGGAGCCGTGCAATGCGTCAGGTGGCAGAAGCAGGCTGTCATTGAAGACCTGGCCTGGGGTGCCGGCACCCGAGTAGGTTCGCAACGCGCCCCAGGTGCCGTCGGTGCGG
Source organism: uncultured Gammaproteobacteria bacterium (assembly GCA_937899415.1). Taxonomy (GTDB): domain Bacteria; phylum Pseudomonadota; class Gammaproteobacteria; order Steroidobacterales; family Woeseiaceae; genus CALBPI01. The sequence goes on from CALBPI010000086.1 coordinate 41,184, forward strand.
CGAAACTCGAGCAGCAGGTCTTCGCCGCCGTCGGGGTCTTCACTGAAGGCATCGCTGCCGCGGCGCACCCAGATCGCGAGTTCCGCCGCAGGAACAGCTGCGTTGAATGCGGGGCTCTGCGCCTCGACGGGCCCGTGACGCGTGAACAGTCCGGTATTGCCCGAGTTCGAAACGGCGCCGCCCGTCGCGAGGCCGGCGCGGGTCGCGTTGTTCGTGGTCCAGGGGGCGAGCGTGGCGCGCTCGAAGTTATCCGTGAACAGCACATCGCCAGGCGCCGCCAATGCGGCGCCCGGGAACAGGGCGGCCAACGCGATCAGTGCGCGCCGCCGGGTCTGGCGCTTCAGTCCGGCCATGCTTCATTGCGTTACCAGGATGACGCCATGTTATGTCGCGCGGACAACTAAGGTGTTGAACGGGCTCACACTTTCGGGCACTGCCCGGGCGGGCTTCAGGCCCCGGGTGTGGCGGCGGCAGCGCGCCGAAACAGCCAGCCGGAGACCAGCCAAAGCAGCGCGAAAAATGCTGTCAGCACGATCACATCGCGCGGCCAGGAATTGCCCTCAGTGCCCAGCTTGCCCGCCAGCGCAATGACGCCAACGGCGATCTGCGCGGCGGCGGCCGCGAATACGACACGCGACATGCCCGCGGGCTGCAGGCGAACCACGGCGGCGCCAATGACTAGGCAGGCAATTACCCCCGCGTACATCAGATTCGCGTCATTGTTCTCGCTGCCGATGATGCCCACGGCGCCGTTGATCCAGGCGAGCAAAAACGCCGCCAGAACAGCGATGGCGGCCGCGAACCGGTAGCTCGCGTTGGGTGAGCGGCGAAAGGCTAGCGTGATGCCGCCCGCGACAGCGGTCAGCAGTCCTGCTGCGACGCCGTAGTCGGCTGAATCCCAGGTCATAGGTCCCCTCCCGCAGTCCTGTCGCAGACCAGTGTAGCGCAGCCCGGTTTACTCGCGCGGCAGCGGCGGCGCGGGCCAGTCCGCCGTGACTTCGGCCTGTACGGGGCGCTCCAGATAGGTCGAGAGCGTGACAAAGGTGTGCGTCGCGACCACGCTTTCGAACGCGTTGATGCGTCGCAGTAGCGCTTCGAGCGCGTCGGTGTTGGCCAGCCGCACCTTGAGAATCATCGAGGCGTCGCCCGTGACCGAGTGCATCTCCTCGAGCTCGGGCAGCTCCGAGAGCCGATCAATGGCCTCGCTGTGCCCCCAGTTGTTCGTGGCCACGTGAATAAAGACCAGCAACGGGCGCCCGACGGCAGCACCCTCAATGGCCGCACTAATGCGCCGGATCACGCCGGCCGCCTTGAGCTTCTTCACGCGCTCATGCACGGCCGGTGCGGACAGCCCGACCTCGCGGCCCAGATCGGCATAGCCGCGCGTCGCGTCAACCACGAGCGCGCCTAATATTTTTCGGTCCATACGGTCGAGCGAGACGCCGTCCGCGTGCTTGCTCCGAATCCCATCTGTTTTTGCCATCTGCGGCTTTCCCGGCTTCCAATCTGGGGAATACCATTCTGCCACTTATACACTTGACCGAACATTTTCTGGTCCAAGCGCGTTTCAACGGAAGGGGACACCATGAAACTTGCCGACTACGACATCTCGGCCGAACGCGGCTTTCTGTCTGATTTCGAGCCCGATCGCGTCGTGCTGCCGCACGCGTTGCAGCCGATTCGCGACGCCGCCCTGAACCTGCCGCACTGGCTCCCGTCCGGGTGTATCCGCGCACTGCTCGACGCACTGCCCGAACCGGATATCGAGGCCTTCCTGGTCGACGCCACCGACGCAGAGGCGCGACTGGCGATGGTGCACTACAGCTTTCTGGTCCAGAGCTATGTCTGGGGCGAGCCCGAAGCACCGCGTGCGCTGCCGGCGACGCTGGCGCGGCCGATCTGGCAGATCGCCAAACGCATCGGCCAGCAGCCGCTGTTGCCCTACTCGGGCTATGTGCTCGACAACTGGGGCCGCATTGACGACACGGCGGGCTTCGATCTCGACAACGTGACGATGCTGCAGCAATTCCTGGGCGGACAGGACGAAGCCTGGTTCGTGCTCATTCACGTCGCCATCGAGGCGCGCGCGGGCGCGTTGCTTGCCGAGTTTCCGACGCTGCTTGAGGCGGCTGAACACGACGATGCCTCGACGCTGCATGCCGCACTCTCGACGATGTGCACGGTCTGGGACGACATCAACGCGATCTTTGACCGCATGCCCGAGCGCTGTGACCCCTACATCTACTTCCACCGCGTCCGGCCCTGGATCCACGGCTGGAAGGACAACCCGGCCTTGGGCGCGGGGCTCATCTACGACGGCGTTGCGGAGACGAACGGCGAACCGCAGAGCTTCCGCGGACAAACGGGCTCGCAGTCTTCGATCGTGCCTGCTGTCGATGCCGTGCTCGGCCTTGGTCACGCCGACGACCCGCTGCGCCGCTACCTCGACGAGCTGCACATCTACCGCCCACCGCAACACCGGCGCTTCATCGACGACGTGCGTGCACGCTCAACCGTTCGTGCGGCCGTCAGCAAACTCAGCGACGCGGCCGTCGTCGAGCGCTACAACGACAACGTCGAGAAGCTCGCACGCTTCCGCACGCGCCACCTCGAGTACGCGGCGACCTACATCAACAAGCAGCAGCGCGACCACGAGGGCAACGCCGTCGACATCGGCACGGGCGGCACGCCATTCATGAAATACCTGAAGAAGCACCGCAACGAAACGCAGGCGCAGTTATTGCGGGATCGGTTGGCGGTGTAGCTACGCCTCGAGACTCAAAAACTCGCGCCGCGTCTTCGGCCCAAACGTCAGGTGATGCGGATCGCGACGATCGGCGTAGTCGTCGCGGCGTCTGGCGACCATATCGTTGGCCATCGCCGCCGTGACTTCCTCGAGCGGCACGGGGTAAGGCTTGAGCGCATTCAGCCCGAAGATCTTCTTGCGCAGACCGGGTGTCATCTCGGCGTAACCGTTCTGCTCGCGCACATCCTTGTCGATCTGGAAACTGCGAAACGCCTGGATCTGATCTTGCGGTGAGCCGTACCAGATCGAGTCCGTGCCCCAGAGCACGTTGTTCTCGCCCAGGTGCTTCACGAGTTTGCCCATGGTGTGCGCCGCACTGTCGAGATCGCGCGTAAGCCCACGCCAGGTGCTGCCGAGCTCGGCAAACACGTTGGCGTTGTGACCGAGCCCGGCCTTTTCGACGCTGGCGATCAGACCGTCGATGCCCTCATTACGGTTGGGGTCGTAAGGCCCCTCCGCCTGATTCGGGACCCAGCCCGAGTGGTAGATGAGGAAATTCACATCCGGGTACATTTTCGCGACAGGACCAATATCCGTACAAAGCGAATGCTCGTAGCTTCGCCGCCCAAACGGGATGCCCTTGTGGATGCAGATATTCTTCACGCCGAGCTTGCGCGCCTTCTCGATGAAGGCGAGCCCGACGTCGTCTGTCAGGTAGAAGCCTTTGCCGTCCGGTCCCCACTGCGTGTAGGTCTTCCAGGCCGAGACACCGTACGTCTCGGCGAGCTCGTCCATCGCGTCGAGGTCACCTTCCTGGTTCGGGTTCACGCGGCCGTGAACGAGCAGACGGTGCGTGCCCTCGAGCTCGTCGACAATCTGTTGCGTGGCGCGTGCCTCTTCGGCCGTCAGCGGTTCGTTGTCCCGGCGTGACGGCACGAACGACAAGACCATCATGTCTGTGTCGGCATCGAGGAAGACGTCTTTGACGAAGTCATCGGCACCCAGACAGCGCATGTAGTCGCGACTCACGTAGTCGTGCGTGCTGCACTCGGCCTTGCGGGCCGCGGCGACGCTCGGCGGCACATAGTGCCCCTGCACGTCGAAGATGAACTCCTGCTTGCCCAATGCGTCATCGGCGGCAGCATTGTCGAGGCCGCTCTCGCGGGCCAGCTCGAAGTAGCCCGCGCGTTTGCCCGCCTCGGCGTTCGCGTCGTTGATGGCGAGCAACGTCGTAGCTGCACCCGCCGCGCTGATCAGAAACTCCCGACGGTGTAGCCCCGTTCGTTTCGCGTTCGCCGTCGCAGCTTCCTGCGCCAGGTCGTTAGCATGCGCATTGCGCGGCTCGAGCGGGATTGGCGCGTACTCAGCGTTGCTCGTCGAGTCGAGCTTGATGGGAAGGCGACGGCCCTCCGGGTCAAAGCGGTAGGTCATGCGGTCCCCCTTCGCACATCACTCCTTGGCAAGATCAGTGTGGACCGCGAAGTCGGAGCTGTCACCTGCGCGCGCAAGTCATTGAAAGCTCGATGCCCGTGACATCCCGCTGCCGGAGTTTGCCATCAAGCGATGACGCGCTACGGAGCGGTCTTGCAGGACGCGCGCTACTGGGAGAGCTCCAGCTCGGGAATCTCAATGTCGCCGATGTTGACCTCGAGGGGGTCTGGCTGCCAGCGATAACAGGTGGCCGTGACCCAAAGACGCCAGGTGTTGAAGGGGCCATCGAGATGCCCGGTTGTACGCCACTGGTTGTAGGTCCCGCTGCCGATGCGAAAGGGAATGCTGCGCCAAAGCGAGAAGTCGAGCGACGTCACCGCCCCGTCCAAACCCTGCACGGTGAATCCGTGCCCGCCTGATATCGCGACGTAGCCGACCGGGCACTCGGCCGTCGCGGTCGCCCGACCATTGGGCGAAACGCTGATCGACTCGGCCGTAACGCGCGTGATCAGGTCCGGCCGCACGAGGGTCAGCAATTCGCGGTCGGCCACGACATCAGGTGCGTTGGTATTGACCGTGCAACCGGGAGCCGCTGTCACAAGGGCCAGCGTCAAAATCGTCTTCTTCATGTGAGATCCCTCCTCTCTTTGGGAACTAGATATCGAGATGCGCCGCGCCCACGGCGACGACGTCGTTGTTGTCTGATGCAGGGCGCAGCGCGTGCTGGATAACCGGGGCCATCGACATCTGCGTGATCTCCCAGATACCGGCTTCGATCATGCTGGTGACGGCGCTGTGGAACTGGGCGCGCCAGTCGCACCCCACGCGCAGCCGTCCGGAACGGGTATCGAAACGATTGATGACCGTGTCGAAACCCGTGACGCGAAATTCCGCAGCCATAAAGTCGCGCGCATCGTCTGCGTGCCACTCGAAGGGGATCAGGAAGCGGTCGTCAGGGTCCGCATGCGCGAGGCCCAGGTTGTTGACGAGCCCGTTGCTGGGGTTGACCACGTTCAGCCGATTGGCGATGTGCCCGGACCAGACACAGTCCAGACGAACGATGGTGTCGTTGACCGGGTTGACCGTGCCGAAGATGACGCCCTGATTCACCGTTAAGCCCCTGCTGCTGCGATAAATTGCGGGTACGGCACAGAAGCTAGGAAAGGCACGTGTGTGCTGGCGTTGTAAAACCCGTGGTATTTTGAACCGCAGACGTGGGGGGATGCTGATGCGCCGTATCGACCCGCAGTACCAGTTACTGGGGACATTCCAGGTGTCGGTGGACGGGCAACCTGTGGCCCTGCCAAAGTCCCGGAAGACCCGCGCACTACTGGCCTTCCTCGCCTTCACCTCTCGCCTCCAGGAACGCGACCGCCTCATCGACCTGTTCTTCAGAGACGTCAGCGACCCGCGCGGTGCCCTGCGCTGGAGCCTGAGCCGATTGCGTTCAGCGCTCGGCAAAGAGGCTATTGAAAGCACGGACAACGCGCTCGCGCTCGCCCCATTCCCGGCCGCCAGCGATATCCGCACTCTCGAAGAAGCCGTTGAAGCACAAGCGCGCCCCGAACAGCTCGCCGCCATCACGAATTACGCCACGCCGGAGTTTCTTGAGGACCTAAGCCTGCCGCGGCTCAACGAATTCGAATCCTGGCGCGCGACGCAGCGCGTGCGCTGCAACCATTTGCTGACGCAGGCGCTCACGCGGCTTGTTCGCCAGCAACACGGTGACATCGTGGCCGTGGAGCACGCCCGTCGGCTGGTTCGCATCAATCCCGCATCGGAGTCCGCGTGGGCACTGCATGTTGAGGCATTGATTGCTGTGAACGAGCGGCGCGAAGCGCGGCGCGTGTTGCGTCTGGCCATCGACGAGCTCGACCGCTACGGCGTGCCCTTCAGCGGCGAGCTGGCCGCGCTGTCCGACACGCTGCGCAGCGGCGTGGGCACGCAAGCCACGCTCGTGGTCCCGGCAAGCCAGCCGCGCGTAGCCGTGAACCCCTGCCAGTGCGACAACGACGAGCTCGCTGTCGGTCGGCAGGTTTCGGAAGTCCTGTACCGCGCTGCGAGCGTCAACAAGACGTTGACCGTGGTAGCCCCGGCAACGGTGCGCCACATCGAAACGCTGCCCGGCTTGCCCGACCCGGCAGACAGCGCGGAACTCTCCCTGCACTCGGCCGCGTATAGAAATCCCGATGACGGCACGGTTGTGATCACGGTGCAGCTCGTCGATACGCGTACGGGCGACGCCTTGTTCTCCTGGCGCCTGCCCGTTACGGACACCACGGGCGACGGCCTTACACTGGCCATCGAGCGCTTCTTTAGCGCCCGGTTCGAAATCGACCTGCCGATCGCGATGATCCAGCGCTGCCAGCAAGCGATGCCCGAGGAAACGAGCGCCCTTGAAGACTACTTGCTCGCCCTGCCGCGCATGTTCACGCCCGACGGCTTCGACCCGGCCAGCGCGTGCGCGCTGCTCGAGCGGGCGCTCGTTAAGAACCCTTACTTCGGGCAGGCGTCTATAGCACTGGCTCTGGTACGCACCTTCATCCCCGGGCTCAACGACGACGACGAGGCGATCAAGGCCACGTTGTCTTACGCACGAAAGGCTGCAGAGACCAGCCAGGACGACGCGTTCACACTGGGCATCGCCGCCATCGTCATTGCGCAGTACTCAAGAGACTTCGAGACTGGTATGCACATCGCGCGTCGCGCGTTGTCAATCAATCCCTTTTCGATCATGGCGGGCTTGTCGGCGGCCTACGTCGCTCACTTTGCAGGCGATGATGAGGCGGCGGCGCGTTATCTCGATGGTGTGGAGGCCTGCGCCCCGACGGACCCGATCACCTTTTTTGCCCAGACCTGCCGCGCGATGATCGCCTACCAGGAGGGGCGCTTCGGCGAGGCACTGGCCTGGGCCACACGCGCACTGGGACAAAACCCCGAGTTCGTGATCGCGCAACGCTACCTGGTGGCGAGCCTCGGGCAGCTTGGCGACACCGAAGAAGCGGCCCGACAAGCCGAGAAACTCGTTCAGATCGACCCTTCGGAAACGCTCGACTTCTTCGAGCGGCGCAGCACCTATATCGAGTCTGCGCAGCGGCAACGCCTCTGCGACGGGCTGGCCAAAGCCGGGCTGACCTAGATCACACGCCGCGGCGCGCGCGCGAGCAACTCCGGCAATCGATTCGGGGTCGGCACGTTGTCCTTGCGCAGCAACTCCCAATGCCCGAAGGAAAACGGCGAGAAGTGGAGCAGGTCGCAGAGGTGGGCACCCAGGCGGGCCAGGATGCCCGGGATCGGGATCGCGAGCGCACGCCCCGTGCGCTGCAACGCGCGCAGGCCGCGGATGTAGTCCTTGAAGCGGTGCGCTTCCGTACCGCCAAGCTCGAAGATTCTCGACTGCGACAGATCCAGCGCGCCCGCCTCGGCCGTTGATAGCCGCATGAGCGCCTCACCGACGTCGCGCGCGCAGCACGCCGCGATAAGGCCCTGTGCATCGGCGGGCACGGCAAAGACGGGCAATCGCGCGACGCCCCGCAGCCAGGCCGCACCGAAACCACCTTCGCCATCCAGCAGCGACGGCCGCACCAGCATCCAGTCACCACCCGCGTCTTGAAGCGCCTGCTCGCCGCGGCGCTTGCTGGTCAGGAAGCGGCTGCGATGCGGGTGCGCAAGCCCGAGCGCCGACACGTGCACGAACCGCGTGCCCGCGTCGGCGCAGGCGCGCGCTATGGCTGCGGGCGCTTCGTGGTGCACACGTTCGTAGGTCTCATGCCCGCGTTGGCGCAGGATGCCGACGCAATTCAGGATGGTGTCGAAACTGGCTGCCATCGACTGCCAGTCGTCGGCCGCCGTCATGCGATCGAGCTGCACGGCGCGCTCCGAAACACCATCGTCGCGCCCGCGCGGATGTCGCGTGCCGATGGTGACATCAACGCCTGCACCCACGAGCGCCGCCACGGCATGCCGCCCGATAAATCCGTTTCCGCCGAGAACGAGGACGCGACTATTCACTGCCCTCGATTTTGTCACAAAGCAGTAACTCCCTCGTCACCTTTGGGTCACGCCGGGTTCACATAAGCCACCTATCGTTTACCACTCGCGCAAGAGCGCGTGGAACGCCCCATCGACCGATCCGTATACGGGCAGCGAAACATCGCCTTCGCCGCCCGCGGCCTCGTTCGGCCTGGGGAAATGGGAAATCACTAGTGAGTTTTGAATCAGGGGAGCCTCTATCCATGGCAGACGGAAACATCCCGGTCGACCTGCAGGACGACTCGTCCGAGGACCTGTCGACCAACCCGACCAGCAACATCACCTTCCAGGACGTCGTCAAGAAACAGCTGTCACGCCGCAGCGTCGTCAAAGGGTCGCTCGCAGCGGCCGGCGCGACGTTCCTCGCGCCCGCAGCCGGCTACGCGCGCGGCAGAGACGCCTTCCGCCGCGCACCGGCCGCCGAGCCCGAAGCACTGCTCGGCTTCACGCCGCTGTCGATCGAAGCCGCCACAGCCGAACAGGGCCGCACGGTCACGATCTCACCCGACTACGAGTACCAGGCGCTGATCCCCTGGGGCACGCCCATCGATCCCAACTCGAACATCGCCGAATACACGGGCGACCCGAACACGCGCCCGACCGCCGCCGAGCAGGAGCAGATGATCGGCATCGGCCACGATGGCATGTGGTTCTACCCGATGAACCTGCCGAGCATCCTCATGCTCGAGCAGCGCAAGGGCCTGGAACTGCCGGGCAGCCTGCGCAGCCGCATTCTCAATAGCCGCGAAGGCATGATCTGCATCAACCACGAGTTCGGTCGCAACTCGCACGTGCTGGGCAAGTCGTTCCCCGAAACGCTCGAAGACGTGCGCCTGTCACAGGCGGCGCACGGTGTGTCGGTCGTCGCCGTTGCCGAGTCGGGCCGCTTTGGTCCCGGCGAATGGAACGTGGTGTCGAACCCGAACAGCCGCCGCATCACGGTCAACACAGAAGTCGACGTCTCGGGTCCTGTCGCGGGCAGCCCGCTGCTGGGCAACAGCGCAGGCAACGTACCTGCCGGTACCGTGAACAACTGTGGTTCAGGCGCCACGCTCTGGGGCACCTACCTGACCTGCGAAGAAAACTTCAACGGCTACTTCGGTTCAACCACGGGCGACACGACGGGCTTCAACGAGCTGCAGGCCGCCGCGTATGCACGTTATGGCTTCAGCGAGAACGGCTTCGGCTACGGCTGGCACCTGTTCGACGCGCGCTTTGACATCGCCAATCCCGGGTTCGCCAACGAGTCGAACCGCTTTGGCTGGTGTGTCGAGATCGACCCGTTCGATGCCACGAAGAAGCCCGTCAAGCGCTCCGCACTGGGCCGCTTCAAGCACGAAGCCTGCGCATTCACGGAACTCGCCGACGGCCGCGTCGCCGTGTTCATGGGTGACGACCAGCGTGGCGACTACTGCTACAAGTACGAGTCCAACCAGCCCTGGCGTGACGTCATCGCCGCCGGCCTGAGCCCGCTCGACGACGGGAAGCTCTACGTCGCCAAGTTTGGCGCGGGCCCCGAAGGCGAAGGCACGGGCGAGTGGATAGAGCTGACGGCTTCGAACCCGGACATCGCTGCCGCAGGTCTCGACACGCAGGACAAGGTGCTCGTGTACGCCCGTATGGCGGCAGACGTAGTCGGCGCCACGAAGATGGACCGTCCCGAGTGGTCGACCATCGGCAAGGACGGCGAAGTCTACTGGACGCTAACCAACAACGACCGCAAGGACGATGGCCAGGGCGCAATTTCGGACGTCAACCCGATCTTCGAAAACTCCGACGGTTACATCATCAAGACGACCGACACGAGTGCGACGACGTTCGAGTGGAACATGTTCCTGATCTCGCGCAACACGCGTCCCGAAGATCCGGGCGCCGACGCCAGCGACGTGCCCTACGCCGAGTACACGGCTCCTGCTGATGGCGGCGAGAACGTGTTCACGGATCCGGATGCCGCCTGGGCCGATCCGTTTGGTCGCCTGTTCATCGGTACGGACGGCGGTCAGCCTTCGGGTCTGCAGGACCAGATGGTCGTCATCGATACGGCCACGGGTGAGTACAAGCGCCTGCTCATGGGTGTAGCCAGCGACGAGATCACGGGCGCCGCACCGACGCCCAATTACAAGACGCTGTTCACCAACACGCAGCACCCGGGTAACGGTTCGCCGTCATCGACGAACTTCCCAGCGCCGTTCGACGGTGTGACGATTCCGCGCGACTGCACGATCGTCATCCGTCACAAGGGCGGCGGTGTCGTCGGTTCCTGAGCCAGCAACACCTCGCGAACGAGAAAGGGCCCCACCCGGGGCCCTTTTTCTTTGGGCAATGCGGACGCGCCTGCCGACTCGATCGGCTACGATGCGTGTATGAGAATTCTGGCCACACTGCTGGCCGTCGCGATGACGGTTGGCTCAACGGCGCATGCCGAAGCACCCAGGGCGCTGACCGCCAATGACACGGTCGGCGATGTCGATATGCCGGGCTGGACCGTCCGATGGTGGCAATGGGCGTTTTCGATGGACCAGCGCCAGAGCCCCGTGCGTGATCGTACGGGCGCGCAATGCACCCTGAATCAGTCGGGCCCCGTCTGGTTCCTGACGGGTGGCTTCGGCGTTGATCAGGTCATTCGATACTGCACGGTGCCCGCAGACCGTTACCTGTTCTTCCCGCTCATCAATCTTCTCCAGGCACCGGGCGATCAGGAGGGCGTCACCTGTGAACAGGTGCAGCAAGCCGTGACGTTTCGCAATACCGCGATCATCAATGTCTGGCTGCGCGTCAATAGCCACAACCTGCGCGATTCGGTCGTGTTGCTGTCGTCACCCGACTGCTTCGATCTGACGGCGCGCATGCCGGAATCCACAAACGCGCCGTCGCAATACCCGGCCGCAACCAGCGGCATGTGGGTGATGCTGGAACCGTTGCCGCCCGGCAAACACATCCTCCAGTTCGGCGCGCAAGACACGCGCGATGGTCGGCCCAATGACGGCATCGTCCAGGCCGTCGAGTACGTGTTGACGGTTGAGGCCAAATAGCATGGCCCGACTTCTGATCCATTTCTGACGCAGGCCAATCTAGTCGCGGCCCAATGACCCGGCGGCGCTGCGCCGCCTCGGCGCGCTGTGCTAGTGTGCGCGCTCCCCTTTTTGCAGAGCGCCCAAACCATGGCCTACTGGTTAATGAAATCCGAGCCCGATGTTTACAGCATCGACGACCTCGAACGCGATGGCCGCGAACCCTGGGACGGTATCCGCAACTACCAGGCACGCAATTTCATGCGCGACGAGATGAAGGTCGGCGACAAGGCGTTCTTCTACCACTCGAATGCCGACACCGTGGGCATCGTCGGAACCATGACCATCGCCAGCACGCCCTACGACGATCCGACCCAGTTCGACAAAAAGTCGAAGTACTTCGATGCGAAGAGCGGCAAGGACAAGCCACGCTGGCAACTTGTCGACGTGGCGTTTGAGTCAAAGTTTTCGCGTGTCGTGACGCTGGCCGAGCTCAAAGCCAACCCGAAGCTTGCCGATATGCGCCTTGTGCAAAAAGGCAACCGGCTCTCGATCATGCCGGTCGCCAAGAAAGAGTGGGACCTGATCCTGAAGATGGTCTGAACCCGACCGACAACCCGGAGAATGATGTGACGACCGCTCGCCTGCTTCGCCCGCTCCTGATTGTTTTTTCGCTGATCTTTCCCGCAGTCGCGCCGCAGTTCGCGGCGGCCCAACTCGCACCGTTGACTGCCGAGGCGTCCGACCCGGGCAACATGGGGTGGATGGAAGGCTTTCCGCCACCGCCCGACAAACGCATCGAACAACCTGACTCGAATTACTTCAGCTTCCCGAAGCTGCGCTGGACGGTCTGCCACCTGCGTGAGCTGTTGCCCACAGAGCAGGTCAGTCGAGGCTTGGGCGCGCCCGTGCGGCTCGAGTACGCGCTCGACGAAACCCATATCGATGGTCTCCGGTTTCGCCCCACGAACAGCCGGCGCAGCATGACCTTCGCCGAGTCCCTGACCGCCAACTACACGGACGGCATGCTGATCCTGCACCGCGGCAAGATCGTTTATGAACGCTACTCGGGTTGCCTCGATGAAGCCGGCAAGCACGGTGCCATGTCGATGACCAAATCGATGACGGGTCTGCTCGCCGAGATCCTCGTGGTAGAAGGCCAGCTCGACGACACGGCGCTCGTGGTCGACATCATCCCCGAGCTTGCGGAAAGCGCGTTTGGCAACGCAACGGTTCGCCAGGTCATGAACATGACGACCGGGCTCGCCTACAGCGAGGACTACGCAGACCCCAACGCCGACATCTGGATCTACTCAGCGGCCGCAAGTCCGTTGCCGAAGCCCGCGGGCTACTCGGGCCCCAACGGCTACTTCGAGTATCTGCAGACCGTGAAGCCCGAGGGTGAGCACGGCGACGGCTTTCACTACAAAACAGTCAACTCGGACGCTCTGGGCTGGATCATCTCGCGCGTGACGGGCAAGTCCGTGACGGAGCTCCTGTCCGAACGCGTTTGGCAGCGCATGGGCGCGGAACAGGATGCCTACATGACCGTCGACGGTCTCGGCACGCCCTTCGCGGGCGGCGGCATGAGCGCGGGGTTGCGAGATCTCGGTCGAATCGGTCTGCTCATGCTCGGCGAAGGCGAGATCAACGGTGAACGCTTGTTCTCGGGCGAGGTGGTCAGGAACATTCGCGCGGGTGGCAGCAAAGAGGCTTTCGAAAAAAGCGGCTACACTACGCTTGCCGGCGGCAGCTACAAGAGCATGTGGTGGCTGTTCCACAACGACCACGGCGCATTTGCTGCGCGTGGTGTCTACGGGCAGACCGTCTACGTGGACCCGACCGCGGAGATGGTGCTGGTTCGCTTCGCGTCCTATCCGACCGCGAAGAATGCGGACATCGATCCGACGTCTTTGCCGGCCTACGAGGCCGTGGCAGACTATCTCGAAACGCTGGAACCTGAAGCCAGTCCCTAACCGGTCGGCGCGGGTGCGTCGACGAAGGCGCGCTCGAAAACAAAGTCGCCCGGAACACCTTGCGACGGAGACGCTTCGAAGCCCAGTTGCTCAAGCGCAGCCTGCGTGTCCTTGAGCATCGCCATGCTGCCGCAGATCATCGCGCGGTCGTGCCGGCTGTCGAGCGGCGCCAGTCCGAGGTCATCGCAAAGCTTGCCCGACGTCAGCAGCTCCGGAATACGGCCCTGATTCCGAAACGCCTCGCGGGTCACGCTCGGGTAGTACTTAAGCTGGTGGGTCGCGAGATCGCCGAAGTACTCGTGCACCGGCATCTCGTCTTCGATGAACTCGCGGTAGGCGAGGTCCTCGATACGTCGCACGCCATGCACCACCACAATGGTGTCGAAGCGGTCGTAGGTGTCCGGGTCCTGAATAATGCTCAAGAATGGCGCGAGACCCGTTCCGGTCGACAACAGGAACAAGCGCTTACCTGGTCGCAGGTCGTCGATGACCAGCGTTCCGACGGGCTTTGCACTTACCAGCACCTCGTCACCAGCTTCGACGTGCTGCAGCCGTGACGTCAACGCGCCATCAGAAATCTTGATGCTGAAAAACTCGAGGTGCGCATCGTGATTTGGGCTGGCGACACTGTAAGCGCGACTGAGCGGGCGCGCTTCTGTCTCAAGCCCGATCATGATGAACTGGCCGTTCTTGAATCGAAAACCGGGATCGCGCGTGGTCCGGAAACTGAACAGCTTGTCGTTCCAATGGTGAATTGAAAGCACTCGCTCGGTTCTGAACGCAGCCATTTCTTGTCCTTATTCGAAGCCTGGCCGAGGCGAGAGACCCCAGCACGATCAGTTAGTCTGTAATGCGGTGTATCTAGTGCAGGCGGGCGGTGTAGTCAGAAAGCCGCACCACGTTGTCAGGCACTGACATCGTCTCGCGTGATGCCGGCCACATCTGCTGCATACCAGTGAGCGCGCTGGCGATGATCGACATGTCATAGAGCGCGAGACGAACCGCGATACCGTCCATGACCTCACCCAACGCGTCGTTGTAGAGGCTGGTATTGCCGCGCTGCAAGGCACGCACCGCAGCAAGCAAGGATTCTTCATAAGGCGCGGTACAAGGACATTGCGGGTCATGCACATCGAGTCTGATGTGACTGCGTGTGACCAGCTGGCGCACGAGTCGTTCTATGGCCGTATACAGGTGGACGAGACCTGCACCTTCGAATCGCGCGGGCAGATAGGCCGGCACGTCTTCGTCGCGCTCCGCGGCAATGAGGAGTGAACGCAGCGCCCAAAGAATGATATCTACAGGGTCATCGCCGTTGCGCCGCACGGCAGAAGGATCGTCTCGCATGTTGGTATCCCAAGCATTCAGCCGGTACGAACCAGCTTCTTGCAAATGATTCTCATTTGCGTTGAGCGTACACGCGAGCCCTAGTTGATGCAAATGAGAACTATTCGCATCAACGCTGAATTACATCACCACCGCATCAAATGTCTCGAGATCGGGGTGTCCCAGGTAGGTGCCCTTTGGCGCGCTCGCCTGAGCGTGGGCTTTGCGAAAGTGCTCAGACTGGGTCCAGTCTTCAAATGCCTGGCGAGACTCCCAGATGGAATGCGAGGCATACAAGACGTGGTCTTCGTGCTCAGGCCCCTTGAGCAAGGCAAAGGTCTTAAAGCCCGGTACCTCCGAGAGGTACGAGTCGCGCTCGCGCCAGACTTTCTCAAAGCCTTCCTCAAAGCCCTTCGCGATTCGAAATCGATTCATCGCTAGAAACATGGTGAAACTCCCATTCTCCAATTCTTAAGTCAGAACAACGAGCCGGTTGAGCTCGTTGTGATGTTCTACGTGCACGGGCGTCCGGTACACGTCACTGAGCCGATCAGCGGTCATCACGTCAGCGGGTCGACCACAGGCCGCCGCTTTGCCGTCCTGCAGCAGCAAGACGCGATCCGCGTACCGCGCGCCGAGGTTCAGATCATGCAGGATGGCAAGCACGCCTAAACCCTGCCGGCTCTTCTCACGCAAGCGCTCGAGCACACTGATTCCGTTCGCAATGTCCAGATTCGACGTGGGCTCATCGAGCAACAACCAGCGCGACGCGGTGTCATCCTCTGGCTGCCAGACCTGAACCAGACCGCGGGCCAGTTGCACGCGCTGGCGCTCGCCGCTCGACAAGGTCATGTAGACGCGATTGGCCAGCGCACCGATGTCGCAATCGGCGATCGCACGCTCCACGGCAAGATCGTGCAGCGCCTGGTCTCTGCGCCCACGACGACGCCAGCCCATTTCCACAATGTCTCGCACCGTAAAGTCGAAAGCCAACGTAGCTGGCGGCCCGACAACAGCGCGTCGGTCTGCCAGCGACTCGATACCGATATGCTCGATGGCGACATCATTGAGCGTCACCTCCCCGGCATCGGCGGGGCGATCGCCGGCCAGCACACTGAGCAGCGTCGTTTTGCCGGCCCCGTTGGGACCGAGCACCACGAGCAGCTCGCCAGGCGCGACATCGATATCGATGTCCTCAATGAGCCATTGCTCGCCGACGCTGACGCCGATGCCACGTCCAGACAAGCTCATCGTGTGGTTCGAATTCGCAGGATGAGCCACAGAAAGAACGGCGCACCGATTGCGCTGGTCAGGAGGCCGACTGGCATTTCAGCGGGCTGCACGATGACACGTGCGCCAAGGTCGGCGACCACCGTCAGCGCGGCGCCGCACAAGGCGGAAGCTGGCAGCAACACACGATGATGGACACCCCCGATCATGCGCACGACGTGCGGTACGACCAGACCGACAAAACCAATGATGCCCGACATCGCGACACCGGCACCGACGGCGGTGGCGGCACCAAACACAATGCGACGGCGCAGCTTCGGCACGGAGACGCCCAGTCGTTGTGCCTCGACAGCACCGAGCTGCAGCAAATCCAATCGACGTGCGAGCGGCAGCAGCGAGAGAATCGCAGCAAGCATGAGTGCCATGGCCGGCAGCGTCGTATCCCAGCGCGCGCTGCCGAAGCTGCCCAGCGTCCAATAGGTCAGCGACCGAAGCTGTCCGTCGTTGGCGATCCAGGTGAAAAAGCCGATGCCGACAGCCGCGAGTGCGTTGATCGCGATACCGACGAGTAGCATCGTCGCGACGCCGCGATCGCGCTTGCGTACAGCAAACAGGTACAAGGCCGTGGTCACAGCCAATGCACCGGCAATCGCAGCGAGTGGCAGCAGGTAGGGTCCAAGTACTTCGGGCACGGCCAGGTTTTCCGAAAGCACGATACAACCTATGGCACCCAATGCCGCACCCGACGACACACCGATCAGCTGCGGCTCGGCAAGCGGATTGCGAAACAGGCCCTGCAGCACGGCGCCCGAGACGGCGAGTGCTGCACCGACAAACGCTGCCAGCAAGACCCGCGGGATGCGGACTTCCGTAAATACCATGGATTGCAGGGGCGTCAGCGTGGCGTCACCAAACAACGCCGCGAACAATGGTATGCGCACGGCACCGATGGCACTGGCAACGATAAGCGCCAATACCAGTGCCACACCAAAGATCAGAACCGTCGAAAACTGACGGTTGGCTCGCCTCGCAACATGAGGCTCACGCTCTGTTGTGGGCGAGACGGCGTTCACTGCGACTCGGCGATCTTCTGTCTGAGCTCACCCGCGGCTTCGATAGTACGTGGCCCGAAACCCAGCATGGCCATGCCATCCATCGTGACGCTGCGTTCGGATGCCGCCGCAGGTGTGAGCCGGATTGCGGGGTGGTCGAGCAACGCGTCCAGGCCGCCGGCATCGCGAACCCCACGTTCCGGGATGACAATGAACTCGGGCGCCGCTTCTGCGATCGCCTCAATCGACGCTGACTTCCAGCCCTCAAAATCGTCCATCACATTGGCTGCGCCCGCCATGGCCAGCAGCCCATCGCCCGAGGTCTCCCGGCCAGCCGCGACGGGTGCTCCGCCGCGCAAACCCAGCAAGACGATACCGCGCGGCTTCGCGGCCGTGCTCGCCTGCGCCGCAGATGGGTCATCCACCTGCGCCAGCATGCGTTTCACGAGGGCCTCGCCGGCCGCGTCCGCGCCGACGGCCGCCGCGACACAGCGAACCTTGGCGGATATGCCTGCCGCCGAAAACTCTTCGGGCACCCGGATCAAATCGATATCGAGCCGCTCCAGTTGTTCCACGACTTCCGGTGGCCCCATATCGTGCTCACCCATGACCAGCGTGGGCTCGAGCGAGAGGACACCTTCTGCCGACAGATTCCTCACGTAACCCACCTGCGGCAGCTCGCGCGCTTCAGCCGGATAGTTCGAAGTCCGATCGGCGCCAATGATGCGCTGCTGTTCCTGGAGGTCGTAGAGGATCTCGGTGATAGAACCACCAGCGACGACGATGCGAGAAGGATC
>CALBPI010000087.1 GCA_937899415.1 uncultured Gammaproteobacteria bacterium
GACGATCGAGAACTCAGGAGACTCAAAATCCCCGTCACATCTCCGGCAGCGCACCCGCCCGTAGGGTGTCTCATCCAGCGCTTCAACAAGCGTCACGATGGCTGCTTTTCGCTCCGCGAGGTACACGGGCAGTTTGTTCTTCAGGGGCGGCCATTCACCACAGCCCGCGAGCAGACCAAAAACCATCACAAGTACGCTGAACCGAAAGAACATCGTGCGACTCAAAAGCGCATCAAGACCGATTCGAGAAACGACACGGGCATCGGTCGCACGTTGGCATCTGGGTCCTCCCGCAAGATGCGCAGGCGTCGATTACACTCTCTCAGTGATCTGGTCAGGCTGATCGCCAACAGGATCGTCATCGCCAGAACTGAGAACCAGGCCAGCACGGGCAACGACAGCACAAGACCGTCCGCCATGGCTGAACGGATGAGCTCCAACGAGTAAAGCGCCGAGAACAAGGCGACCGCCAAAACGGCGATCACGAGCACCGCGTAGACGCCACGAGAACGCCGCAGCGACGTGTACAGCGATACCGATTCGGACAGTCTTCCCAGTCTGCGTCTTTGCATGGCTTGCCGCTGCTAGATCCGTTCCTTGATGGCCGCCGTCGTCGCGTCGCCCGTGTTGGGTGTCCCGGCCGGTTCGATGAGCAGCGCGTGAACTTCGCCCTTCGCAATGGGCCGATGCTCGACCCCTTTGGGTACCACGTAGAGATCACCAGGCCCGAGATGCACATCCCCCTCGCGCATCTCGATGACGAGCTCGCCCTCGAGCACCAGAAAGAAGTCATCGGTGTCGGGGTGCGAATGCCAGGTGAATTCGCCCTCCGCTTTCACCACCATGACATCGTGGCCGTTGAACATCGAGACAATTTTGGGCGTCCAGTGCTCGTCGAACGAGTCGAGCTTGGCCTTGAGGTTTACTGCTTGCATCCGTGTTCCGCTCCGGGGCGTTACAACGCCCGAAATCCCCCGTAAATCATGCGCCGCGCATCGAATCCCGAACCTGCACTTTCAATGAGCTCGGGCATGTTTGGGTCTGCCGCCACGCGCGCATTGGCGCGGTCTCGCGCCTCACGCGACGCGAAGCTGACCCAGCCGAAGACCACGACCTCGTCTTCAGTCGGTGCCACTGCCTCGTTAAAAGACCGCGTGCCCTCGAGCGTCGGATCGTCGAGTACGAACTCCCGATAGTCGAGTGCGCCCGCGGCCTTCCAGACCTCGGCCACAGCAGCCGAAAGCCGACGGTAACTGTCGAGCTGTTCACGCGCGATCGGCAGCGTGAAACCGTCGACGTATGCGATGTCCGCATTTGCTTGATTGGTCATGTCTGTCCCCCCGGCAGGTGCGACTACGGTGAGGCCGCGATGCCCGATGCACGCTCCAAAACAGCGATGTAATCGTAGGCCCTTACGGCCAAGTGATTGTCATCGAGCGGTACATAAGTGCGCCCGCTCTTGAACTTGAATGCGCCGTCCGCCGCAACGCTCATTTCAGACAGCGTCGACACGGTCTCGATGAACTCTCGTTGCGCGTGATTGAAGTCGACCTGAACGAGTCGTGTCTCGTTGCAGATCAAGTAGACCCCATCACCGCGCGCGGCCTGCACATAGTGGCCCGGACCGAAGTGCGCGTCCTCATCGAGGCGCCAGACACCCTTGAGGTACGCCTCCGCATCCTCGGGCGCCACGCGGTAGGTTTCGGCCTGCTTCATGAGCCCGATGAAGTAGTGGTGCGACTCCGTGTCGCTGATTGGCGGCTCCGCGAGTCCAGGCGCGCTCAGTGTTCCGATAGAAAGAACCAGCGCCAGTGCGGCGCGACGCAGAACAGTCGGCATGTTCATCTCCTGCTACTTCTTCTTGCGAGCCATCAGGAGCTGCTCGGCGAGATCCGTCACGACCCACTCCTCTGATATCCGACCGTTTTCGAACTGACTTGACACCATGTCACGCCAAACGACCTCGCGCTGGGATGCCGGGAAGCCCTTGAAGCTGCCCGTTTGATTGCCCGTCAGCGTGCGTTGCCAGCAAACGCGGTCCTCGCTTTCGAGGAACACCTCGACCTCGACATGAATACTCGAGAACGCACGGAACAGCGCGCCGAGCGTTTTTCGAACGACATCGTGACCCCCACGGATATCGCGCCCCGTGACGTGCGCGGTATAGCCGTCGGTGAAGTACTCGCCGACGGCTTCCAGATTCCGCTTGGCGACCAGCGTCGCATTCGCTGCCTCAATGGCGGACCCGAGCGAGCTCACAGCTGCCAGAAACCGTGATGCGTCTCGCCAAGGATGAAAATGGCGAAGGTCCCTTTGCCGGGAATCTCCAGCGGCGGGTGCGCCAGCTCGGCACCGGCCGCAACCGCCGCGGCCACGGCCGCCTCGATATCCGTGACAAGCGCATAGGGCCGAACTACTTGCTGCTCGGCCTCGTGCATGGGGGCGCGAATACCCACCAAACCGCCGCTGGCAAGACTGGCCGTGCGCGCATTGCCCAAGCCGGGGTCCGGTTCTCCAAACGTCACGCCATGGGCCGCCGCGTACACCGCGCAGGCGCCATCGACGTCCGGCGTCACAATTTCCAGGTAGTGAATCTGCATCGTCCCCGCACCTCCGTTATCCCGGACGGCAATGGTGGGCTGTGACACGTGATCAAGGCTTCAATCGTGGCCTCTTCGTCACATCGTCACTGAGCGCGGCCGCCCGACGCGCCCGATCCCATTCTCGCTGAATGCGCTGGGTCTGATCAACGCGCTACCTTAGGTTGGGTCCCCAATCAAAGTGTTTTCCGAGCCATGCAACACCGTGCGGGCTGAGTGCACCAATCGGCGGCAAGAAGAACACCAGCAAGAGTAGCCATGCGAAGTCGTGCAGATAAGCGAGGCTGGCGACGACCGCGAGGTCAACGAAGAAGCCAGCGCCGAGCAGGCTGCGGTCGGGTGCCGCTTCGCGTGTCTCACCTACTGTCCTCAGATGGCGCCGCGGCCCCACCCGCGCACCCAAATTGGGACCGGTGCTATTCCGTCGATTGGTGCTGGTAAATCTGGATCAGATTGCCACAGGTATCGGCGAAGACGGCAATGGAGACGGGCCCAGCTGCAGTCGGCTCGGTGGTAAACGCGACGCCGAGCGCTTTGAGCCGCTCGTACTCTGCATCGAGGTCATCGACTTCGAAGGCCGTGAAGGGAATTCCCTGTTCGAAGATCGCTTCCTGGAAGGTCTTACCGGCGGGGTTCACGTTAGGCTCCAGCGAGAGCTCCGTTTCCCCACCTTCGGGCGATACCACTGAGATCCAGCGAAACTCGCCGACCGGGAAATCCTGCTTCTTCACGAAGCCCAATATGTGGGTATAAAAGTCGAGGGCCTTTTGCTGGTCGTCGACCATGATGCTCGTCACACTGATTTTCATGCGTTCGCTCCCTTAAGTTCCAGACCATTTCATACCTCAGTCGGTATGTTCCTCGCTTCTCGAATTTTGCGCACCGGCCTCCCAGGCGGCGCGTAAAACAGATAGACAGTCGGGATACACCTGCTCGGGCACGTGCGAAAGCGCTTCCCGGAATTGGCTGGGGCTGCGGCCGAACCGGCTTGAAAACAACGTGCTGAAGCTGCCGAGACTTGAGAAGCCCACGGCCATGCAGATTTCGGTGATCGGCGCGTCCGAAAAGATCAAGTGGTGCCTTGCTTCGTCGAGGCGTGCTTTCGTTCGTAGCTGGACCGGCGTCTCGCCGAAGAGCGCCTTGAACTGCCGGACGAAATGGAACCGGGACATGGCGGCGGCTTGCGCGATCTCATCGATGGATAATGCCGCCTCACCTGTGACGCGCAGTGCATTGCGCGCATTGCAGAGTCGGATCAGACGGTCGTGTGTGAGCATTGACGCCTCAGCCTTAGAAGCTCTGTGGCCTCGTTGGCATCGCGAAGCCCAGTCGCTGCTCAAACGCCTCTCGGCGCTCGGGCGATAACTGATCTCGCGAGACGTAGATGGTGTACCCGCCGAACAGTTCGTCGTCGACGATCGCCATCCAGTCTGAGACCTCGTCTGCCGGCAATGTGTACTCCTGGCCGTAGTAAAGCTCCGACGACAGGGGCTCATTGGCAATGTTGCCCGAAAAGCTACCGTCCTCGTACACAACCGGATTTAGCCAGATGTGCTCAACATCACCCTCGGTCTCGATCGGCACCTTCACCGAGTAGTACGCGGTTGAGTTGGCCTCAAGCGCAGGCAGCTCTTTGATGAAACTCGCCACAGTGGCACGTGCATCGGCGATTGCCTTGGGCATGCTCTCGTCACCGGGCGGGTAGATCACAACCGTCGGCTCGCCATCGCGCTCCACAAGCTCGGGCTTGTCATCGGCGTTGCTCAACGGGCTGGTCATGGCCAGTGACAGTGCCAACAGGAGTATCAAGGTTACGCGCATCGTCTTACCTACCTGAAGAAGTCATGGAAATCGCGCTACTGCACACGAATGATTCGCCACACACTGCCGTCGCTGCCTGTCGCGGGGGCTGCCGCCGCCGGCAGGCTGCCCACGAGCGCCGCCACCTCGCCGACCGCCAGGTCCACGGATTGAAGATGGCGCTCAGCTTCAACCCAGTCCTGATAAGAAAAACCACGGAAGAAGGCGATCTCGGACGCCTTGGTGCCACCACCGCAGAACCCCGCCGCCCAACTGCGCCCGAAGGTCTGAACGCGCCCGCAGAACTGGTACTTCATCAGAAGATAGGACACATCACATTCTGGCGAAGCCACCACGCGTTGGACGTCTTCCTTGCGCGATGTACGTTGCCCGCCCAGGCGCGCATTCAAGTGCGACAGCGAGGTGGCCGCGTTAAACCCCTCGACGGTCCCCATGCCAATTCGCTCCGGGTGGCGAATTAACCTTCGATCGCTGTTTGCGAACAACGTGATCTGACTCGGGTTGGCGAAATACTTGAACTTGTCAGAGCTCGAGCGATTGCGCAGGTAGAGATACACGTGACTGGACGGCAACACCTGCGCCGACAGGAACGCATCACCGCGCACCGTGCCGCCATCGTGAGACCACGACTGGCTGATGCCAAAGGACAGTGGGCTTCTGAAGAAACCGTTCTCGAGTGATCTGAGATCCAGCTCCGCTGAGAGCTCTCGGTATCCGCGATTGTTGCTGGCCACGAAGCTGCAAATACCTGGCCTGCCCAGAGAGGTCCAGAGCGTTCCCTGTTTCGCCGCCGCCGCATTTTCCTTCTCGCGCCGTTTTTTGGCATTCTTAATCCGGCTCGGATCGAGGTAGTTCCAATAGTTTTCGCAAGCGGCTCGATCTGCGCCCTGAGAACGCGAGCAGGTCGTGCAATAGGTCGCGTACATCGGGCTCTTTCGTTTTAGCGCTGCGCATTCCGCGCCGTCGGGCACCGACTGTGCCCAGGTATTCGAGCCCACACCCAGCGTTAGCAGGGTGAGCATCACGACAGACGCAAAGACCAGCTTCTTCTCAACGCCGCATTCGTCACTTTGTCTCATGACGTATACCCCCCAGGGCGCTCGGAGCAATGGCTACCAGTTATGCACCGGACACGGCTTCACCGCAAGTTGCGCGCTAGCCGCCCTCCGCCAACGCGAGGATCTTTCGGCAGGAGCGGAGATTGCGCGAGGTCACTCCGACGCCCACCACCGTTTCAATGCGCGCCGCCAGTTTGGAGCGCCCGATCCCGTCCGGGGCCATCAAAAAAAACACGCGTCCGAGCAATGCAAACTGCTCCGTCTTAGTCGCCAACTCGATAGCTGCGTCGACGGCACCGTCGGTCGGGTCGCCGTCGAGAAACGTCAGGTGAATGAATTTGTCTTCCACCGGCCCCGACAAATACGGGCAGGCTGCGACAGCATCGGACAGCTCCGACGCCTCCAGGACCAACACCGCCGGCGCCAGATCAAACGCTCGGCCCATCGCGTCGCGCACCGTCGTTACGAGCGCTTTCTTGTCACTCGATCCGGACTCAAAGACCACATTGCCCGACTGGATGTAGGTCCTGACGTTCTCGAGTCCTGCATCAACAAGGCAGTTGCGAAGCGCCGCCATCGGTACGAGGTTCTTGCCGCCGACGTTGATGCCGCGAAGCAGCGCGACGTAGGTCACGGGCCTAGTCACTCGTTGAGCCCGACTCACTCAAGCCGATCCGATTACCCTCGGAATCCATGAACTCGGCCACGGCACCATACGCCCCGACGTGCGTCTTCGAATAGGCGACCTGCCCACCCGCAGCCTCGACGCGGTCGAGTACGTCTTCGATCGAGGCAACACCAAAGTACACGCGCACGCCCACATCACCTGGAATGTAACTGTCGCCCAATGCGAGCGAGCCCGTAATGCCACCCTCAGCGTCGGGAAAGTGCGCCATCTCGTTCCCGTCAACCAGTTCCCTGGACATCTCGATGTCCAGAACGTGGGAGTAGAACGTCACCGCGCGTTCGAGGTCGGCTACGGGGATTTCAAAGTAGGTGACCATGATGTGGTGCGCGCCGTAGCCTACGCGGCCCCGCCGCGTACACGCTCTCGTGCCTCCATCAATGCAAACCCCAGGAGATTCTTTCCCTGCCAATCCTTCGGGTGTGCATGCATGGCGGTCGCCTTGTCCATGCCAATGCCCCAGATGGTATCAACGGGACTTGCTTCGACAAGCACGCGCTCGCCCGTGCCCATCAGGTACTGCTGCAGGCCTGCATTCTGTGAGAACTTGGCGACATTCGCTTCGACGACGATGTCCCACCGAAACTCGAACCAGGTCTCTGTATCAAATCCACGCACCTGGCGCCCCAACGCCTTCGCCTCGCCGGGGCTTTTCGCGTCGAGCACCTTGGCTGCGATCTCGTGATCACCGAACACCTCGGCCTTGCGAAACATCATGTAGTGCTCGGCCGTCGCAAAGCTGCGAGACCCGAGCCGAAACGTAGCCGGAAACCACTGGCTAAGGCAGGTCTCATCGACGCGAGACCCACGCGATGTGTGACCCCAGAAGTACACGTACTTCACGGCATTGCCTTGGTCCAGGTGACAGATGAGCTCGTCGGTGTTTTTGGGCGGCATGACGGTGTTACTGGCCAGAGCTGCCAATAGGCTACAGGGAAGTCTAGATGGCGTCGCTCTTGGGCAGTTCGAAATACTCGACGGGAACTTCCGCCGTGAGCCAGACGCCGTTTCGAGACAGGTAGAACGCCATGCCATCGGCATGCATCTGGGCGCTCTGCACGATGAGCGTCACCGGATTGCCATGTCGTGCGCCGACTCGTTGGGCGAGCGCTGCAGACCCCGACAAATGCACATGCTGTCGTGATTGGCTTTGAATGCCGCTCTCGAGAATACTATCGAGGAATCGCGTTGCGGTGCCGTGGAAGAGCTGTGCTGGTGGCGCAACGGCAACCAGCTCAAGGTCGACATCGACAGAATGGCCCTGGTTCGCCCGGATTCGCCTGCCGTCATCACTGAATGCGAATCGCTGCTTGTCGTTCGTGTAGACCAACTCGTCAAGCCGCTCTCGCGAGATAGAGGTGCCGTGCGCCTCGGCTGCGGCAAGCAAGGTGTCAATGTCTATCCACCCATTCTTGTCCAATGACACCGCAATGGTCTCGGGCGCATGCCGCAGTACCAGGCTCAGGAACTTGCTGATTCGAATGTTTGGGTCTTTCATTCAGTTAGGTAAGCCGGACACCAAGTGACACTTCCAGCGCACGATGCTCCTCAGCGAGTGTTGTGGGCAGCAAGTCGTGCGCCCACGCCCTCGAAACCCGCCCGTCCCGAAAATTGAGGTCCTCCAAGTAGGACAGCGCAATGGCGTTACTGACTTTCCGGTCCCCGAAAATCAGGAATCGCGCGGCAAGATGGTAGCTACGAACCAGCTCCTTCTTGTTTTTCGTATCGATGAACGACTGCGTCAGCCTCCGGAACTCGCCGATCTCGAAATGGAGCAGGCCGTCGCATTGATTGACGGCCTCACGAAGCTCCGGAAACGCTGCTTTCAGTTCCTGGAGCATGACGCTGCGGTGGATGGGCTTGGCTCGACTAGGCATCGTTCAGTGCTTCCACGGTCGCTACCGACGCCCCTTCACGTACGACGCCGTCCGCTGTAGCAAGCAGGCCTTACCCTCAACATCAAAAAAGCTCCTCGGTCCCGACGATGTGCCCCAGACCCTAGTCAGACCGGCTCATGTCCGTGCCACTCCCCAACGGCTTCACCAGCGTGACCCCGCAATAGATACAGGTCCGGCGACCTTGCGCAACGCGTCGACCGCAGTTGTAGCAGTCGAGATCCGACTTCGTCATGCGGCCGTCAGCCGTGCCGTCACGGACATCGATCTCGTGCATCTTCCGTTCGAGGTCCTTGAGGAACAGGCCGTTCGCTTTGCCGAACAGCTCCCACATGGCCATGACAGCCAGATTGAGCGTATCGACTTCGGCTTCCAGCTCCTTGATGCGACGCTCGGCGGCCGAGCTTCTGACCGTCGCGTTATCTGCGGCCGCCTGCCCTTGATCGATACGTGCGTTCTGGAACAGCTCCCACAACAGTCTCATACGGACTCCTGAAATTACCCCTCAAACCCGCACTCACTCTCGAGCGCGATCATCGCCTCTGCGAAGGCGGTGCCCATGCGGACGTAGCCGTCCGAGTCGTAGTGCCAACCATCGTCGAGATAAGCCATGCCCTCAGTCACGGTCACGTAGGCCGCGCAGGTGTCACTCTCGACATAGTCGCGCTGCGCTGTCTGGACAATCTCGATGTAGTCCATCATGGAGCCATCGTCTGACATCCCCGAATCCGTAATCCGCCCGATCACGACAGGCAGGTCGTCGACGCGCATGGCTGCCCGCATCAGGTTCATCATCCTTTCAAGGTTGCCCCGGTATGCATCGGCGGACGCCTGGCTCTGGTACGCGTCGGCTTCGCCCTGCATCCAGACGATCCCGGCAGGCACCAAACGGTCTTCTTTGCCGTCACCGTCAATGTCGCGCTGCGCGAACGCGTTGCGGAGCGTCTTGAGCGCGTGGTCGTACTGGTTGATGCCCTCGCCGTCCGTGAAATCCGGGTACCAGTTTCCGTAGCCCACACCATCCGCAAGGCCGGAGCCACCCAGCGCGTATTTGATGATCGCGACACCTGTCTCTCCAGACGACGCTGTCATCGTTTGACCAAAGAGTAGCTCGGGGCCAAAGCGATCAGACAGCGTATTGGTCTCGCCATCTGACTGGAATCCAGTGCCAAACCCGGGCTGGAGCCGCTGCCAGACGCCGACACCGCCATGCATCTTGTTATCGAGGGCAACCTGGCCCGTGAAGATCATGGCACTTTGCTTCTTGGCGACGGAGCCCTTCGGCAGCTCGCTGTTGAAGCCGTAACCGTCCATGTTGGACTGGCCGCCCAGGTAGTAGACCTTGTAGATGGTACCGTCGAATTCCGACGGTGTGTGCGTGTCGCCCAAGGCGCAGACTGGCAGCGCCACCAATAGCGTGAACAGCAGATTCTGTGCTCGCATTTCTCAATCCCCTTTTCTTCTACTTGTCTCGATCGTATTCGTAGGGATAAATCTCTGTCCCCACGACTGCGTCGTAAGCCTTCAAGATCTTGTGTACCTGCTTGTCGACAGGATGTTCGTTGTCATGGCGGATGACCGTGGCGCGATAGCTGTCTCCAACGCGAACTTCGATCACATAGCCCAATCCGTCCGCGACTACAACATAAGGGTCGCGCTCGACCGAAGGCGGCAATTCAAGCAGATCCAACTTGACTAACCGATCCCAGAGCGCAGCCAGCTGCTCCTGGTTTTTCTCTCGCCCACTATAAGAGACCATCGCGCAGTCGAGTTGGTACTCGAGTGGATCACCGTTCATATCAAGCATCGTTTCCAAAATGCAACGCTTCGACATTTCGTTAAGGACGCAAGGTGGCAGCAAGTCCTCTTTTGCTGCGATCTCGTTCGTCGCCCCGACAAAAAAACTCTCGACATAGATGCTCGAGACCCCCCATGTTCCGTCTCGCCCGCTCAGGAAGTCGGCCACCGTGCCCGTCAAACCAATACCCGACCAGATTCGCAGTTCCATCTCGCCGTCGCCGAGAGTTGCATCTCGTAGACAGCCGATCTTCGACTTCTGGCTCCATTCCTGCACGACTTCATGAAGATAGTTGTCAGCGGGCTCGGAATACTCTTGTGCTGTGGCGACCGCCGGCGTCATCAAAGCCGAAACCAGGAAGCACACCAGGGTGCGGGCCCGAATAACAAACCTACTCACGCCGTTGTCACCCCGTCGGCGAGCTCGTCGCTCAATTGAAGATGCTGGAAAAGACGCTGCCAATCGCCTCGAATATGGCGCCGATGCCGTCCAGAAACGTCTCGATGAGTGCGCCGGAAAAGCCAAAAATGGAGGAGCCGGCGACAACCGTGGAAATGCCGATCGAGGTCAGCGACATGGCCGTAACAAGGATTGCAACCGCGTTGCTCCCCACGAAGACGAGGACACTGGCGGAGATCAGCAGCGCCAACGTGCTAACGCCGTTCAGAACACGGCGCGCCTTGGATTGTGGCGGATTTCCTGATTGCGGACTCTCATTCGCCATAGTGTCCTACTCCGGCAGCTCTAACCCAAGCCTCCTCAAGGCTAACGCCGACCCGACCGTAACAGCTCCGCGACATCAGCATTGCCATAGTCCACTGCAGTGTCGAGCGCCGTATCGCCGGAACGATCTTTAGCACGCTTGTCAGCGCCCCGCTCGAGCAGCACTTTCGTCGCCGCAACGCTGCCGTACTGTGCCGCGCAAATCAGCGGGGTATCCGAATAGTAACGCTTGTCGACGTCCGCGCCCTGATCAATAAGAAAGTTGAAGTCGGCTTCACCGCCCTTCAAAACGGCCTCCTGACAAAACGGATCTGTTGCCGCCAGATCAAAACCGTTGCCGACCATCACTTCGACCACGCCGCGGAGTTGCGCCGGGTCCACGGTGCGGAACACGCTGTTTGCGAAGAACACTCTGCCTTTGCCCGGACTGACCTCGAGCCCGTTCTCGAACAACAGACCGATGATTTCGGCACGTGGGTTTTCCGTAGCCACGCGTATCGCGGAAGTCGACAGTGCATCGCCGCCATCCCATTCGTAGTTCGGATCGACGCCGGCCTCCAGCAGCAAGCGCACCATGTCGGCATTCCCGTGCCCGATCGCGCTGTGCAGGCTGCGGCCGACATCGCCGTCGATTTCCGCACCGCGCTCCAATGCGGCCCGAACGATGGCTGCCTGGTTGAGCTCCGCGCCCAAGGTTACGGGCGTCCGACCAAGATGATCCCGGACGCTCGGGTCCGCGCCGCCGCCCAGCGCGGTGGCGAATTGCTCCAACTCACGGTCGAGAATGAACTGGATCAGCTCGGGTACAGGACCGATGTCGTCCCAGGCCGTGCGCATCTTCGTGACGATGGGATCATCGCCGGACGGCGAGAACTCCGGGACCACCGCGAGCTTCGTGGCGAACATCGGATGCGCCAAGCGTGGGGTCTCGGTGCCAAGAATACGATTCCGAAGCTCAACAAGCGCTAGAAACTCAAATGGGGTCAGCCGGAAGTACGGCAGGATGACGCCCGACATATCGAAAAAGTGATTCCCGGAGTCGTACAGGGCCACGGCGAATAACGCGTCGTCACGTCCGGCAGCAAGCATTTGACCGTAGGGGTGGCCGTCCAATGCGGCGTCTACTTCTGTCGGCCACGCGCCATCACGGATCATGTGCGCAATGGCGCGTACAAGCTCGGGGTATTGGTTCTCGTAGTAATAGAACTGGAGGTGGCCCTGGTTGTAGGGATGCAGATACGCGGCAGCGTAATACTCAGCCTTCTCGTCCTGGCCCGAAATGAGCGCCAACGACATCATCTTGCCGTAGACCTCGACGTCGCTGACCTTGTAAGGGCTCACCTGTGACGCCAGCCAATGCGCCTCGAGGGCGTCGAACATCCGCTGCCACGCAGCCTCATCGCCTT
Organism: uncultured Gammaproteobacteria bacterium; assembly: GCA_937899415.1. Classification (GTDB taxonomy): domain Bacteria; phylum Pseudomonadota; class Gammaproteobacteria; order Steroidobacterales; family Woeseiaceae; genus CALBPI01. The sequence continues at coordinate 11,987 of CALBPI010000087.1, forward strand.
GCAGGATCGGGTAGGCGAATTGATCGCCGATCGAGCTCACGTAAAAGGCGGTGTAAAACAGCGCAGACCGGAAACTATCGGCGCGATTCACGGCGGTTGCCGTGGCCTCGATCTTCTCGGAAACGTCCTCTTCCAATCGGTCCGTACGACCACGTAAAGCCTCGGTATGGGTCGTGTAACGCTCCGCAAGCTCGGCAAGATGTGTCTCGATCGACGACTTTGACGTCGACACGCCCTTGCCTTGCGCGACCTTCAGCCAACGATTCAGCTCAGTTTCAGCAGGCGTCGGCGCGTTGTCGAAATGCCAATCCAGCAGCCACCGATTGACGGCAGCATCAAACACAATGTCGTAGTGCTGCTGCAGGTAAAGCAGCACCCGCGCCAACCGCCCCCGTTGCTCCGGTGGCGGCATGAAGACGCCGCGCGTCGTGTCGATGACGATGCCGCAGAAACCCTGATTGGTCTTGGCTGTCTGCCCCAACCGTAGATCGCCCAATGCCGCCGCAACATCCTGTCGCACGGGCGCCCAGAGCTGCAGGTCGCGCATCGCCAGCTCGAGCGCTTTGTCACAGTCGCCACCGGAACATTGCGCCAACTCGCCGAGCTGATGCCGGGTCAGCATTGGCGACCAATCCACCACACCTTCGGCCTCGCCTCGCAACTCGCCCTGGCAGCGACTCCTGCTGCTCATGGACCGCACGGCAAAGTCGCAGCCGCAATACAGGCTCTCTGTGGTATCGGCATTCAGGATCGTGAGCTGACGTGCCATCTCCGCATCAGCCTTCGCGGCGTCGCTGGCATTAACGCCCGTCGCCGACAAGGCCAACACCAGCACCACTGACGCAACAGAGAAGCGATCAATCATGGCCATAGATGTAGACCGCTTTCTTTTTCAGCGTAGCTTCTTTGAAGATGTCGCGAAGCTGCGCGAGCTCCTCGTGGTAGAGCGGCTCCCTGAACGACGGTTTCGTGTCGATGTACTCCGTCAACTGCCAGAACACTGTTTCGGATTCCTGGCGCGTGAACATGATGTAGGTCCGGCAGCTGCCGAAAATGAGGTCAAAGTCGGTCTTGCACGCCGGCATAGTGCCCGGCCTGACAAAGCGACGCCCCGTCGCAAGAAACCGGAGTGGCGTGTTGGGGTGCGCCTTCTCCATGCGCCGCACGATCGTCATCAGGGCGCTGTGCCACATGAGCTCCGTCTCAAACGTCTCCGGGTACTCGACGCTGTAGTTCTCGCCCTTCGCCTCGATGTACTCGAAAACGGCACCGTCCGTCGGACGCGATCGCCGAACGCGTGCGCCGTAGAGTTCCGCGTCATTGCGTGTCAGTTGTCGGTCCAGGGTGGTGTCGAAGCCCGACGCAAAGGCATCGTAGTCGAAAAGAATCGCGTACCAGCCGAAACCGGTGGCCTGCGACGGGCTGGAGGCAAGGCAACAAATGGCGACCGCGATCGCGCCTAACCATCGGGTCGAAGTCTTTTGCTTTCGCACCGTTTCGCTCAGTGGCACTGCATGAATGCGGTGTCCTGGAAGACGTAGAACGCGCCAGCATCACCAAAATTCATGTCGGCGAGGAACTCATTGAACTGAAGTATCACCGGCTTATCGTGTTCCTCGCCCTGGATCCAGAGCGGTCTTGCGCCGGCGATTCCGAACCGAAGCACCATACTTTCGAGCTTATCAACGAGATCCGTGTTGGACTCCCCAAAGAAGTCCCTCTCGAAGAGCCCCTTAGGGAGGTCGATGCGATGTGCGGTGAAAGTTGTCGCTTTTGTCGTCAACGGCGGGTCTTCCTCAACGGGCTCGGGCGTATCCAGATTTTCACCGGTGGCCAGGTCTTCGGCCGTCAGCTCAAGCACGGCCGCGTCCGGCGACAGTGGCTCATACGCCTCGTGGTACCAGAGGTCACTCAAAAACAGCGCGACCGCAACTGTTCCCGGCGACAGCACTTCGGCGACCTCAGGCATTTGCGACACATCGAGCGTGATAGCGTGCGCCATCTTCTTGCCGCCGACCCTGGGCCAGCGTGCGTCTGTGACACCGATGGGCGCGCTCGTAGTTCGATTGATGTCCTCAGCGGATGGCTCGCGGTCCGCAGTTGCGAGAAGGTAGCCCACGACAGTTTCACTGCTTACTTGCTCCGCGACCGTTCGTGCAAACGCGATCACTGCTTCGGGATCGGCGCTCGCTTCGTCCTGCTTATCACCATTCGCCCAGAGGACCAGCGCAATTGCGATCAGGACAACGGCGGCCAGTCCAATAAGGCCGAGAGTACTCATTTGCGCTCACCCCTCAGGCGCATCGACCTGTTCAACCCCGGCCTCCAGCTGCGAACGTCCACCACGCCCATGCGACAGCCGCCACCAGAACAAGATCACGGTTCGCGATGCTGAACTTCGAGTAACCGAGCTTACCTTTCTCCCGGCGGACCTCAAACGGCAAAGCGCTCATGGCTCAGATGTTATCGCATCGTGCCGCTCGCACACCGCGCCCCGAAAGTGCTACGTTACCGACCTTCCCCCTGCGAGACGGATCACCATGCAGTACGACGTCGTCCCGAGCACCTACGAGCAGTGGCGCCATTGCATCACTGTCGAATGCGGCATCCCGCTCACACCCGAGTACATCGCCCAGCGGCTCAGTATTTGGCAGGATGAAAAGACTCAAGAAACCACGCGCTTCCGTGGGCTCTACGGTGACGCGCACTGGCGGGCCGTGATCAGCTGGTTTGAGCGCGCCCAGAAAGAGGCCGCATAGCGAGCGCCTTCGGGAAGTCGCCGTTACGCACGCCCAACCCACGCGCGCCAGGTGAATGCCGAATAAAACAGCGTGACGTCCGAAAGCCCGGCGTCGCGCAATATCTGTGCGTCCGTCTCAGGATTCAGGACGGCGAGACTCTCGGAGATGTCCCTGCGACCTTGTTCCGCGAGCTCTGGGTCCACGCCCGAGGAGATCGTGAATTCGCGGTGTCGGGCCAACCAGAGTTCGCGCTGCGCCGAATCTTGCGGAAAGCTGCAGTGCGCCGTCACGAATGGTGCGCCGGGCTTCAGTCGTCGCACAATTTCCGCCACGGTCCGCAGACGCTCCCGCGCTTCAATGAAGTGGAGCGTCAGGAAACTCGTCGCCGCGTCGTAAGGTCCGGCAGGTGCGTCGTCGGCGTAGCCGTGGTGGAACTCGACGCGCTCGTTGAGCGCGCCCAGTCTCGCCGCTGCCGCCTCGAGCATCGCCTTTGCCGGGTCGACTCCCGTAAACGTCCACCCCGGGCTCTCCCGCGCGAACGCTTCGATCTCCAGCCCACCGCCTGCACCGTGAACAAGCACGTGCGCATCGGCCGGGGCAGACTCACGGAGAAGCACCCCGGCCATGCGGTGCACGGATTCAAACCCGGGCATGAACTTTGCCGGGCCTGCCGCGTACTGCGCGGCATGCTCCGGGTCCTTGAAGATCTCGACGAAGGGTTTTGAGTGGTCGGTCACGGGATTCCGTTAGTCGTCTTCGCTGCGATGTCCAGCGAGCCGACGCACGCCAGCAAACAACCGCCGCCAGAGGCCAGCTTCCCAGACGAGCAACTTCGCAACCCACGGCGGCATGTCTGCGGTATCGGCTGCACGCTTTGCGGTGGCTTCCGCGGTGTCGCCGGCGGACAGCATGCGAAAGATCATGCGGATCAGCGCCAGCTCAATCAGGACAAGCACGGCAAGCCCGACGTAGCGCAAGGGCGCCAGGTACACGAGCAAGACGCGATCGGCCTCCGGAACGAGCTTGGTCGCGATCCAGACACCCAGGCAAGCCAACCCAATGGCACGAACTGCAGCGCCTTGCCGACGCTTGCGGTAACACAGGAAGTAGAGCGCCGGCACGAGGAGCACCAGGTCGAACAACAATCCGGCCTCGACCAACCGGTCGATGGGGCCGCTGCGCACTACCAGCGCGTTGGAGAGCAGCACAATCGGGGCGAGAATGAGGAACCAGTGTTCCTTGATAAACGGTCGAATTGTCGGTCCAGACATAACTACCTCGTCGCTATCCATTGTCCAAAGCACAAGCCCGCGAACGCCCCCACAAACTCCGCCGCTATGGTGGGCCACAGCCCGCTCAGCATCGTCAGCAGCCTCAGAAACTCCTGCGTCGTTTCAGAGATGAACCAGGCGTAGCCCAGCGTCCCCAAAAACACGGCGGCAAACAAGCTCAGGCCAGCGGCAATCGCGCCCTTCTTCAGAACCCAGGCAGCGACCCCGAAACTCACGAAGTTCCTGAAGAAGCCGACAACCGCCGCCAGCACAAAAGCTCGCCGAAGTCTTGAGCCCGGGTCGGCCCCGGAATACACGAACACTTCGACGAGCCGGGGTCGCAGAACTTCGATCCCATACTGGACCGCGAATGCCACAACGATAAGTGCAATAAATGCGAGAAAATACCGTTTCATCGTTGTCCGTCGCGTCCTGCTACCTCAGACGTTCGTCTGCAGACCTATCTATTTATGACGATGTATCGTTGAACGATCTCGCCCGCATGTCCATACGGACCTTCCGATTGAAGCAACCCGCCGTTGGCCAGAATCATGCCCGCTGACGCGAGGTTGCCCTTGTTGCAATGGACGTGGACCTCGTCGATCCCGCGGCGCCGCGCTTGCCGGATGGTCAGCGCCAGCAAGCGTTTGCCGAGCCCGCGCCCCTGTGCGGCAGGCCGAACGCCCAAGCCGATATGGCCACCGTGCTCACGCAGTACGTCGTTGAGTTCATGCCGGAGGTTCGAAACACCCAGAAGTTCGCCGCCGTCGACCAACCAAAACGTCGAGCTCGCGACGAATCCATCCGGCAGCCCAACACCGTCGGCGCAGTCACGAAGCCGCCTCAACAACGCCGCAAAGTCGTCGTGCTCGAAGTCGAGCGGAAACGGGTAACGCTCATCGTCGCCGAGCTCCTCGATATACGCGCGATAGCTTTGTTCGTACTCGGCGCTTGGAAGTATTAGCGACGAGGACGTGTCAGCTTCCGGCACTCGCAGCCTCTCGTGTTCGCAGCAGCCACACCAGCCAGATCGTCGACAAGACACCGTCCCCGATCATGAGCGACACGACACCCGTCGAAATCTGATCCGTTGCGAATAGCGCAAGCACCATGACAAACGCGCCGCCCTTCCCGAACACGCCCAGCCATAGCAAGGGCCGCAAGAGTCGGGCTTGCGCCGCCATCCAGGCGTAGAGACCGGCGAAGACGGTCAGCATGAAACTGACCAGCGCGCGGTACAACACGGGGACGTCGGCCGGCAGATCGTACTGCTGCGCCAAACCCGAGTCGGGCGCCAGGAATATCCAAGACCCGAGTGCGGTCATCAGCGCCGCAATGATCAGAGTCAGTCTCAGGAATCGTGTCGTCATACTCTGTGCCAAGTCGTTTATTGCTACGTCCCACAAAACGTACGGCTTACGCGCTCACGCTCCAAAGGTGCTACCGCATAGTCCGCAAACTCAGGCTGCTCCGTGTAAGGCTGCGCGAGCACCGTATTCATGGCGTGGAAGACCGTGAGGTCGCCGTGGACCGCCTCGTCGATCGCTTGCTCGACGCGGTGGTTGCGGGGGATGAACAACGGATTCACGCTGTTCATAAGTTCGGCAACCTCCGCCGGCGTCTTTCCCTGGTTCGTCACACGCTCGCGCCACTTCGACTCGAAGGCGCCGAACTGCGCCTCGTCCACGGCATCGATACGTGAGGCAAGCCCCCGGAAGCTCAGCGTGAAATCGTGCGCCTTCTCATTGAGGTACTCGAGCCACTCGACGATGAGATCCGCGTCTGACGACTGCGGGTCGAACAGGCCGAGCTTAGGCGCCATCAGCGCGATGAAGTGCGCCTCATAGTGATCCGAAAACTCGGCGAGCACGGACTCGAGCGCGTCCTTGCTGGCGTCGAGCGACAGCAAGGTGTCAGCAAGTCGGGCGAGGTTCCACTGCGCAATGCTGGGCTGGTTGCCGTAGGCGTAGCGACCGTATTGGTCGATGGAGCTGAACACCTTGTCGAAACGGAATTCATCCATGTAGGCGGCCGGGCCATAGTCGATAGTCTCGCCAGAGATCGCCGTGTTGTCCGTGTTCATGACGCCGTGAATGAAACCGATCGACATCCAGTGCGCGACGAGCTTCGCCTGGCGTTCAATGACACCGCGGAAGAGACCGATGTACGGCTCGGGCTCGTCCCGCGCCTCCGGGTAGTGACGGTCGATCGCGTAATCGGCAAGTGTCTTCAGCGACGCCGTATCGCCCCGCGCCGCAAAATACTGAAACGTTCCGACACGCAGGTGGCTGGCCGCCACGCGCGTGAACACAGCGCCCGGCAAGACCGACTCCCGAACAACGGTTTCGCCTGTCGCCACAGCCGCGAGCGCGCGCGTGGTTGGGACGCCCAATCGATGCATCGCCTCGCTCAGGATGTACTCGCGAAGCACGGGGCCAAGCCATGACTTGCCGTCCCCGGCCCTCGAGAATGGGGTTCTGCCCGAGCCCTTGAGCTGGATGTCGTAGCGCTGCCCCGATGCGGTCACCACCTCGCCCAGCAATGCGGCGCGGCCATCACCAAGCCGCGGCACAAAATGCCCGAACTGATGACCCGCGTAGGCCATGGAGATCGGGTGGCTGCCGGCCAGCGCTTCGGACCCGCCGAATACGCGCGCGATCTTGGAGGTGTCACCCTCAAACGCATCAAGGCCGAGTTCGCGGGCCAGCGCTTCGTTCCAGGCCAACAATTCGGGCGCACGGACTTTTTCAGGGCTGACCGTCGCGTGAAAGGCTCCTGGCAACGCGGCGTAGCTGTTATCGAAGTTCATCATGCTAGGGGCCAGCCTCGTCCACGGGGATTTGGGTGCTGAATCGCTTTTCCCAGGGGACGATGATCTTAAACGCTTTTGGCTGCACCACGATCTCGGGCTTCTTCATTTCAATCTCTGCCTCCAGGTCCTGACCCAGTATCGGGGAAACCCGCACGCTCTCGATCCTCTCCCACGGGATGAGGATTGCTTTGCGGGGGCTTCGCACGAGCGTGAGCCCATTCGCGTCGACAAAGGACCGTACGGCGCTGGTCGCTCTGCCTTCTACCGCAAGCACGCCTTTATAGGACAGCAAGTCGCTCTGCGGCAGCTTGGGTTGATCGGGGAGCGCGTAGCAGTCCGCCAAGATATGCCAGTCCTCACTGCTGTCACGTATCAGTGACCAGATGCCAATCGATGCACTGGTACCCAATCCCAAATAAAGCGCCGGGTGGTCCTGAAGGTAACCAAGCAGATCGAAGCCCATCAGAAGCCCCACGCCGTGCGCAACAAACAACGCGAGGGCAACCAGGACCAGCGCACCGACAGCGATAAGCGGGCCAAATGACATCTACGCGCCCGCCTTGCGATTCAGAAATCGACAAATAATCATCGGCCTATTCGATGATCAAACAGACGGTGCGCACGCAGCGGGCCATTAGTTTAGTCACAAGCTATTGATTCCCTTCCCAGAACTCGCGTCCATCCCCGCGGATCGACTACTGATCCGCTGCGGCCTCTCAACGATTACAATATCAACCACGCACCACTGCAAACCTGAACGAGGATTTGCCATGAACAAAACTCGATGTGCCGCCGGACTTGTGGCCATGGCGATCATGTCGGCGTGCTCCGCCGGCGACCCGCCGCCGATCGAAAACCTGCAGCTTCCACCCGGCTTCTCCGTGAGCCTGTTCGCGCAGGTCGAAAACGCCCGGCAGATGGCGCTCGGCGACGACGGCGTTGTTTACGTCGGCAGCCGCAGAGCGGGCAAGGTCCATGCCGTGCTGGACACGGATAATGACTACCGCGCCGATCGCGTGGTGCTGATCGCAAAAGACCTTGAGTTGCCGTCGGGCATCGCTTATCACGATGGTGATCTCTTTGTGGGCGCCGTGTCGACCATCTATCGATTTCCGGCGATCGCCGAAACGCGGCGCAAGCGCCCAACGCCCGAGCTCGTAACAAGCAACCTGCCCACGGAACAACACCATGGCTGGAAGTACCTGAAGTTTGGTCCCGACGGACTGCTCTATGTTCCCGTTGGCGCGCCCTGCAATGTCTGCGAGAGCGACATGCCCTTCGCGACCATTCTTCGAATGGACGTTGACACGCCCGATCAGACAGAGATCGTTGCCTACGGTGTTCGCAACAGCGTTGGCTTTGACTGGGATCCGGCGACAGGCGACCTCTGGTTCACCGACAACGGCCGAGACATGCTGGGCGACGAGCTGCCGCCTTGCGAACTCAATCACGTGAGCGAGGTGGGACAGCACTTCGGCTATCCCTACTTTCACGGCAACGGCATCGCCGACCCGGACTTCGGCAGAAAAGGCGACCGCATCGGGAGCTACCGTGAACCCGCGTTAGCGCTGGGGCCGCACGTCGCGCCACTCGGTATGACCTTCTACGAGGGCGACGCATTCCCCGAGGCCTACCGCGGCAATATTGTTCTGGCCGAGCACGGGAGCTGGAATCGCACACCCGAAGCCGGCCCGATCGGTTACCGCCTGATCCACGCCCGACGCGATGAGCAGGGCCTCCACTACGATGTGTTCGTCGACGGCTGGCTCAATGAGGACGGTACGTCCTGGGGCCGACCTGCGGATGTGCTCGAGCTACCCGACGGGAGCCTTTTGGTGGCCGATGACAAGGCGGGTGCGATTTACCGCATCACCTACGGCGCTGGAGTCGCGCAGCGTTAGCGGCCCTTTGCGTTTCGGTACTGCTGCGCTGCCTGGAGTATTTGCTCGCAGTCCGATTCGTAGCCACGCAGGGGTAGTGCTTCGAACATTGGATCAATCTGTTCGCCCGACAACGAGGCCTCGCTAGCGAGCTCTGAGAATACCTGCGAGTAGCACAGGTTCAGATTGGCCGTCGTGTAGGCGCTCGTCAGGATGCAGGTGGCCACGCCTATAGCGATAGCACCGATAAGGATGGCTAGGGTCTTCTTCATGGTGTTTCAGGTCCGTTAACGTTCGCGCACCTTCTCCTCGAGAGGCGATCGCTGCTTCCTTCGCCGACTCACAGCCGCACTCCGAATACACGAATAGCCACCAGGCAGGCGAGCATCCAAAGCACTGTGTACGCGGCCCAGACCAGCAAGACGGTCCAAAGCTCGAAACTCTGCACCCAGCGCGAAAACCAGATCGCAAACATGGGGCCCGTCGCCGTGGCCGTCATCGCCATACGCTTCCGCGTTGCGCCGCCGCTGCCGCATGTCCTTGTAGGCGCGGAATGCGGCCCAGAGACCACCAAAGAACAGCACCGGGCCCACGACGAAGGCGTTCACGATTCCGTCCTCCCAACCAAAGTAGCCGTCGAGATATCGACCGACCACCAAAGCGCCGAAGACAATCACCGCAAGGATCACAAAGACTCTCATGTCGGGCACCCGTCTTGCACCGGGGTACCGTGAAAGACCAGGCCGCTGGCGCGAGACGCGAGCTTAATCGACAGCGGTGATATCGCGACAGATGTGAGCTTCCCGGTGACCGTCATTGATCGTCCAAAAGTAGTTCTCCGCGATCTCGACCCGTTGCTGCAAATCCACCAGCGAGATCTCACCGCGCTCATACTCCATCAAAAGCCAAAACCATCGCAACGCGAATAACCAAAACACCAGTGCCATGACGGCGACGCCATAGGCAAGGAAATCGCTGGCCGGGTCCTTCCTGGGCACGCGCAACGCGCGATGGACACCAAGCAGGGCGAGTATCAAAAGCGATAAGACGCACCCGAAAGTAATCCAAAAAGGCGAAAAGAACCCGGCACCGTCGGGCTGCCACAATGTGAACATGCAGGTGCCCGGGAATGTAACCACGGAGAAGATCAGCGTCAGCTGAAACAGCAGGAAGATGATCGGGGCAATTGCGGAAATCGCGACCGCGCTGTAGTCATCGCTAAGGCGGACGTGTCGCTTCGCGACCACCTAAGACCGCGTAGCATCCGGGATAGGCACCGCGGTCCCTCGAACCACGATCCCGCCACGCTCCGGAATCTCCACATCGAGCAAGCTCGGTTGCCCCATCGCTTCGCCCTGGCGAATCGAAATTGCTGCGGGCGGCTCAATGAGCGCCGCATCACGCAGGTAACCTCCAAGCGCCGCAGCAGCCGCGCCTGTCGCCGGGTCTTCCACAACACCGCCAACGGGAAACGGGTTCCTGGAATGGAACACCGCTACATCCTCACGCCACACGAGTTGCAGCGTGACGAGTCCCTCGCGCTCCATCGTCGCTTTCAAAGCATCGAAGTCATAGTCGAGTGACGCCAGGCGTTCGCGACTGTGCGCCGCGAGAACCAGATGCCAGGCGCCTGCGAACGCTTTTACCGCCGGAATAGCCGGGTCGAGCTCGTCAGAGTGCCAGCCCAACAGAGCAGTGACTTCCGTGACGAGCGCGTCGGGTGCGGCCTCGTGTTTCGGGTCCACTGAGACCAGAGACGCTTCGACGCGGCCCTCTTGCTCTCGGACCGTCACCGGTATCTCACCAGCAAGGGTATCCAGTGTGAACACGCCTTCACCGTCCGACGCAGCGAGCGCAACCCCCGTCGCGATGGTGGCGTGACCGCAGAATGGAACTTCCATCTCCGGGCTGAAGTATCGGACCGTACGCGCATGACCCGAGGCAGGCGCGACGAAGGCCGTCTCCGAGTACCCCACCTCGGCGGCGATGCGTTGCATCTCCTCTGGCGCGGGCAACTGATCGCCCACCCAAACGCCGGCGGGGTTGCCGCCCGCGGGGTCTGACGTGAAGGCGGCGTAGCGATGCAGGTCGCCGCTGGCGTCCATCACGTCATCCGATACCACGAGTGCTTTCGCATAGATGCTCTTGAGCAGGCGTCGCCCCCTGAGCTGACCGTACATACGCCACACAGCAAAATAGACGACACTCAGGAAACCAAAGACTTCCCAGTACACTTGGTCGGCAAGAATGCCGTAGACGAAGAACGCGGTGCCCGGAAGGATTTCGAGCGCCCAGGGGACAACACGCGAGCGTAGCGAGACAGGGCCGGCCGCGATTTGCTCCAGGTAGCGCTGTTCTTTTTCTGTCAGTGAGTCGTTCATATGACGCCTCGTCCCTCAACCGCTGCTCGCCAAGTATTTCGGCTCGCTTCTCGCCAGCCGGATTTCGGCAGTGCTTCTAAAAGGCCAAACGCCGAGCGGATAATCGCGTTCGAAGGCCCTGTCCAACACCCGGGCCCCAGCGCCCAGCGTCAGCAGCCGGATCAGCGGTCGGGCCAGCGTGTACCAACCGGGCACATCGGGCCACGCATATTCTCGATCAGTCTTCAGGAACAAGATGCTGCGCAAGACGACCTGGCGCGCCGCCGGCGTCACGCGCCACGCGCCACGATTTCGATGCTCGCGCAGGTCGTCATAGAGCATCCAGAGTTGGCCGCGGATGGCACTGATGGACGGATCTTCGGAGTCCATTGAGAAGATCGCCTCATCGAATTCGAAGTTGCTCAACCGGCCGGCCAGGTAGTGTCGGATTAACGCCGCCAAAGCATTCCTGGCGGCGCGATCAATCACGACGCCGCACCGCGACAGTCACTGCAACAGAATCCGGCGCGCTAGGTATCAATGAATGCATACAAAAGCTCACCGCCGCCCCGCTCTCTGTATGCGGACATCGAGAAAATCTCGTTCCCTCGAGTATAGACAAGCAATGAAACCTTGGCCCACTCCCGTCGGCCGTTGTCACGATTGGCCAGAATCGGGCCATGTTCAGGTCACATTCGCGGCGTCAAATCCGGGAAGACAAAGGGAGTGTGACGATGCAGACGATTCTTTCGAGACTGGGCCGTTCGGCCGCGATCAAAGGGCTCACCATTGCCGGCCTGATTCTCATGCTGTTGATTCCGTTGGGGATGATCAAGGGCACGATTGTCGACCGGAATCAAATCAACCAGTCCGCACAACAGGATATCCAGCGGACCTGGGGGCAGTCCCAGCTTGTCGCAGGTCCTGTTCTCGTCATCCCTTACGACACGGTGCGGGTCAATGGACGTGGGGAACAGTTCGTCGATCGAACCGAAATGTACGTGCTCCCCGCTGCACTGAATCTCGAAGCATCAGTGGCATCCGAGACTCGTTATCGGGGCATCCACAAGGTACCCGTCTACGCCGCCGACATCCGGCTGCACGGCCAGTTTGGCGAGCTCAATGCGGAGACACTGGGGATCGACGACGCAAGCGTCCGTTGGGATGAGGCGTCCCTGGTCGTCGGCATTAGCGACGGTCGAGCGATCTCGGAAACGCCTTCTGCGGTGCTGAACGGCGAAGCCATCAGGTTCGGTCCCGGCGGCGTGTTGGTCGAAGGGCTCCCGCCACAAATTCAAGCACCCTTGCCGGATTCCGGAAGCGTCGATCCGCGCGAGGCGCTTGCCTTCGATATCTCACTAAACGTCAAGGGAAGCGATTCGCTGTCCTTCTTACCGCTCGGTGATACGACGTGGGCGTCAATCGAGTCAGCATGGTCGTCGCCGAGTTTTGCCGGGAACTACCTGCCGATACACCGCGAGGTCTCTGATGAAGGCTTCAGTGCGCGCTGGCAGGTCTCAAGCATCGGCCGCGCCTTGCCGTCGCGCTGGGCGAAGGGATCGAACGCAGCGGCCTCAGCGCACGCGGCTGTTTTTGGTGTGGACCTGTACCTGCCCATCAGCATTTATCGCCTGACACTCCGGGCAGCGACCTACGGCGTGTTGTTCGTCGCGCTGACCTTTGTCAGCTACTTCCTGTTTGAGGTCATTGCGGGCCTGCGACTGCATCCACTGCAATACCTCATGGTCGGTCTCGCCAACCTGATCTTCTTCCTGCTGCTGACGTCCCTGGCCGAACACATCGGGTTCGGTTGGTCTTACATCGCCAGCGCCGGCGCATCCAGCGGACTCATCGTGGGCTACAGCGTCTCGATCCTCGGACAGCGGAGCCGTGCCGGAGTCGTCGCTGGTGTCCTGTTGGTCCTGTATTGCTTTCTCTACATGACCCTGAAGGCCGCGACCTACGCGTTGCTCGCAGGGTCGATCGGGCTCTGGGTTGCACTGGCCCTCGTGATGTACCTGACGCGGCGGATCGACTGGTACGAACTCTCTACTGAGACTGACCCGGAAGACAATGATCGCCAGGGCGACCTGCTTTTGGGCTAATCAGTGCAAACAACGCGGCCGTCGATCACTCAGTCGTCATTCTTGTCGTGAAGGCCCAGATGCCGAAGCTGGGTTCGGTAGACCTTCTGTCGCTCTTCCTCGGTGTACTTGGCAAGGTGCTTTTCGTAGAACTTCCGGTCCTCTCGCAGATTGATCCGCTCTCTGATCAGCATGTAAGCGACAAAAAAACCGGCCGGCATCAATGCGACGAAAGATGAGAATTTGACCCGCTCCCAATCTAACGGCGGGTAACCCGGGATGAGCAAATGCACGAGCAAAACTCCCATGCACCCGACAATAAAGACGATCACGAATATTCGCCAGGCGATAAGGAACAACACTTTGTAGAAGACCGCGTAGCTCACGTTTTCTCGTCGCACTTGGCAGCAAAGGTCGCTCGATAGTGCAGCCGTCGAAACCCGTCCCGGTATTCACTAAAGCAAATGACCGCTCCAACCTCCGGTAATCCGTACATCGAGTGCTTAATCGTCTCACCCGTCGCTAGCTGAACTTCAACGGGCCACAACGGATGCTGGGACGAGTAGCCATCCTCAGCACTTGAGGGCAACACCCGCATCAGTGTCCCGCTGACGTAGCGGACCAGCTCCTGTGTCTTGTACATCTTGCGCGCTGTGAGCGAGATACCGCCGAAGAGTCCCAGGACCAGCAGCACGATGATCGTCCAACCTATCGCGTCATCCGTGTGCAAGGCCAGCCAGTCAAAGAGTGACTTCATGTCTCGACTTCGATAAGCGCCAGGCAACTAAGCCACAGTCTCAAGCAGCACAAGCGGCGTCCACCGCGACAGTCGGCGTTCGATCCGTTCGTCCTCGGCTTCTCCATCGAGGCTGGCAAATGTCGCCTCCTCATCCTTGAGCTCCGGAATAGACACACCGACGACATTGAGCACGGCAACGGGCCCGCGCGGACTGTCCATCTGCGCGGCGACATAGGCGCCACACCGGGGGCATATCAAGAACTCGGCGGTCTTGTGCCCGAACCGGTACCGGGTGAGCGACAGAGTGGACTCAAGCGTCAGCCGGCCGTTCGGATCGCTGGCCGACTTGACGCCGCGAGCCGAGCAGAAGCCGCAGCCGTCTTGCCGAAGTACGACGGCGACATCGCTCTCGTAAGCGGCACGAACAGCACCGCAATGGCACGAACCACGGTAGATCATCGAAGCACCCGCAAGCAGTTACACGACCCGGTGGGTCAGACCCACAGGTCGCAAGTTCACGTCGGTCCTAGTGTGACACGAATATCTGCGCCGGGAGGGGCGAGCCAGCCGTGCCTCAGGTCACTCGGAAGGCGACCCTGTCTTCCCCATGCGCCAGGCCGCAAACTGGCCTAACCCGAGCCCCAACACAGCACCCGCCAGGCCAATCGTCCAGGACAGTATCCGCATGTCGAACCAGCCGGACACGGTCAAATCGTTATTGCTCTCGGCAAAGTACTGGAACGCAGAGACGCTCTCCCAGGCGATGAATCCCAAGAAGATGGTCAGGCCGGGTACCCAGACGCGACGCTCCAGGAGATACCCGCAGACAAGAAACCCGATGAGCCGCACAGAGAAGAACCTCGCGTTCTCGACACGTTCCGCGACAACCAACGCGCGCTCCACGTCCTGAGTGTAGTCCACATTGAACATGGCAAAATACGCCGCAAAGCCGAGCATCCTCTCAGCCAGGAGTGTCGCCACGATCATGCCCGCCGTGGCGATCAGCCATCGTTGCACGACACGGTTTCTAGTAGTCAACGGGCTGCCTCAACTCGTCGATTGCTTCTCCGATGCTGTCGAGTCGTTTCTCCAGCACCGCCTGCGCGTCAAGAAGGCCGCGGTTGTAGAAGTAGGCGCCAATCTCCTCGGTGAAGAACTGCAGCAAGAACTCGGCAGGGAACTGTTCGATCTCCTGGTCCAGCTCCTCCTGGAAGTAGCGCTGAATCTTTTTGACGAGCGCCTCCCGCTCCCCGGCTGTGAGTTTGATCTTGTTCACCGTGAGTTGCAGGCCTATTGACTGAGGTTCAACATGATTGCGTGTTCCGTTACTTCTCGACCAGATTTATGCGGTGCTGCACGTAGCCCAGGAGCACGAAAAGCAGAATGATGCCGAGCGCGGTTCCAACGACATAGCTGGTCGCGCAACCGGACTCGCGGATTTTGGGAAGCCACCAGAGCTGCCCAACAAACAGCACGACCAATGCCGGCGAATGATCGCGTCGAATGCCGAACCGTGGCCGACATCACACTCACTACTCAGGCCCCAGATACCGATAGTGCCCCGTAATCTCAAAGAGAAAGAGCATGTCGTCCTTCTTCGGGCCGAGACCGATGTTGTGAACAATAAGCGGGCGCTCGCCATCTGCTGACTTCTCGTTCGTTACAATCCCGATGTGCGGATTGTTGCCCGGCAACATCCAGCTCACAATATCGCCCGGCCGGTAGTCGGCGGGGTCATTGCTGACCTCAAGCGACTCACCGTGTCGCTCAAAAAAACGGCGCAGGTTTGGCACACGCCTGTGATCGATATTGGTGTCCGGGCGTGACAAGCCCCAGTTGCGTGGGTAGGCATCAAAGTCGGCGCTCATGTCTTCGTGAACCAGGCGCTGCAGATCAATACCAATCGCCCGGTAGCTTCGGACCAGCACGTCCGTGCAGACGCCTACGTTCTCCGGCACGTCTCCGCCCGGGTAGGGAATCGAGCGGTAGGACCCGTCATAGCGCACGACGTGCTTTGTGCGTTCCAGCGCCGCAACAACGAGATCGCGCTCCGAGGGCCCTGCTGCCGCCAGCGACGAGAGCCCAAGCAACACAAGCGAACGCGCCATGAGGCTGCCGCGGGACCGGCGGCCAATCACGACACCACCTTCAACTGCGCCGCATACGGCGGAGCGGGCTCGGGACCGTCGTCGCCTACTCTGTGCTCCGGCGGTTCCGTATCCCATCTCACGAATCGAGCGATCTCCAGCGGCGCTTTAATAAACTCCCGAAGCTCAGCGAGTGTCTCACCCACCGTTGCCGTCTCGTCCGTCACGAACGGTTGCTCCAGCAGTTCGCCGACGTCGGTTGGCGACCGCGACGCGATGTGCAGTCTGAGGTCCTCGACAAACTTCTGGACCTCCGGCATTTCAAAGATGATGAGAGATACGGCCTGAATCTCCACGAGCACACCAATCCTGCCCTGGTGAGTGTAGGACGCGATGAATCCGCAAAGCATGAACAGAGAGTCCCTTTAGCTTTCCTTCACCGCAACGCGCGGCTTCGCCCAAGTCAGCACCAGACAGAGCACTGCAAAAACGATCAACACAGGCCCGAACAGACTCATGTCGTTTCGGACGAACCAGCTCCCCGTCAGCATGCCATAGACGAAGATGGCGGACTCGTAGACTGCGTACACAAGCCAGGTGCCACCGAGGAAACCGACCAGCAGCCGCCTTCTGCGTGGCACGCGTCCGCGCATGAGCGGCCAGAGCAATCCGGCCGAAATCGCGAGCGGCACAAGTGGTACTGCCACGAACACGTCAGAGACTAGCCATACCCACTCGACCAGAACATCCACGTCGTCAGCACCAGCAGATCTGACCGACGCTGCTCACTCGTAAGACACCCAGAGCGTCACGAACAACACCTCTGGCTTCGTATCGAAATGCTTGTCGACAATCGGCTCGATGATCTGGGTCAGCTCGTAGACGGTGGCGCCGTCCACATCTCTCGCCGGAAGCGCGACAGTCATTTGGGTCAAGACGCCGTTCTGCCACTGCCAACCGATTTCCGACTCAACGCCAAGGGCGTTGTCGATGTCCTCGCTGACCGCCTTCTGCTGCTCCAGCATACGCTCCATCTTCTCGGCGGCACCGCAGCCAGCCAGGAGCAGCGCAACAATCAAGAGAGGTACTAATCGCATGTTCAGAGTCCCCACGCGTCGAGGTGTGTTCAGACCGAGTTCGAGTCCTCGCCGGCCCACTCGAGAACCAGGAAGACCGCCCCGCACAGGCCAGCGCCCACAATGAGCACCGACGACAGCATAGAGTCAAAGTGGTAGTGCGGATGATCGGAGAATAGCCAATGCAGCAGCGTGTGTGCGACAAGAAATGCCGACACGACAGTCCGCGAATTCCTTCGGCGCCGCATATTCAGACTGGCCACAAGACCAATGATGATGGCAAAGAGCGGCACGTGCGCGATCACGAAGACGAACTGGCCCACGGAGTCCTCAAGCAGACGAAGCAGTGGCAACACGCGCCACTCGTGGTTGGGCATGGCATCCAGTTCATGCGTGCAGAGCAGCGCCAGGCCGAGATAGAAAATGGCGTTCTTCATCAAAGCTACTGCCTTACCTGGTCCGCTACTTGAACGCCTGCGTCTTCACGAGCGCACCGTCCTCATCATAGGTTTTCCAGGTGCCCTTCTTTTTGCCGTGTTCGAAACGACCCTCGTCCCAAAGCTGGCCGTTGGGATGGTAGCGCTTCCATGAGCCATGCTTTTGTTCATCGTCGTCGAAGCCGCCGGTTCCACGCGGATCGCCGGTCTTGTAGAACCACTTCCACCGGCCAACGATCTTCCCGTCCTTGTAGCTGCCCGAGGACTGCATCTGCCCGTTGTTGAGAAAGTACTTCCACTTTCCCGATTTCTTGCCATTGGTGAACTCACCCTGGCAAGACACCAGACCGTTCTTGAAGTACAGCTTGAAGGGGCCGTTCTTGGGATTGCCATCTTCGTCGATTCCGGAGATGTCTTTCATTGGATTCCCGCCCCTCGTGCGATCCCGTCTCGCAGCGCTAGTCGTACCAGACGCCGATCGCCTCATATCCACTTGGTATTTCGACTTGCTCGACGTGATCAGGTGTCCCGATGAGCAGCTCATCGGCCTGGAAGCGATCCCCGAGCCACGCCTTCACATCGTCAGCTGATCCGGACGTCACGATCCAAACGGTGTCCGTCGAAGGCCAGCCGTCAGGATCTTCCTGATCCGAAACCTGGATCAGCACGGTCGCAACGTCGTCTCGATCCCTGATCTTTGCGAAGTACTGCCAGAACTCGCTTGGCGCAGGCTGATCCGGGTAGAAGTTGTAGCCTATCGAGCCGTAGTCATCGTTGCCCTCGAAAAACTCCTCAAGGGTGACGAGCGGTCTTGGCAACGAGAAGTCGTTGATGTTGCCGATTCGCTCGAGCAGGCGCTGGCGCGGGTCGGTCATTGAATCCGCACTCCGTGCTCAGCCGGTGCTGCGATGCCAGTCCGCCATGCGCCCCCAATCTTCTGAAACACGATCAACGCCCCCTCGATTTCGGTTTGCTCTGCCGAGTGCGCCGGTGTGCGCCTGACACCAAACCGTGGCATCGCTGTACGCGAATGAAGACTCTAGCGCTTCCGTGAGATTCCTGCACGAGCGCATTCCGAGAACGGACCTGAGCGCGTTAAACGTCTTCACCCCAAGCGTAACAACGAGCCGCGGAGAGACGATCTCGATCTGTGGCAGTGCAAACTCCTGCGCTGCGCGTCGAAGATCCTTCGCAGGAATATTGGCGCTCATTCCTGCTGGCTTCACGAAAGGGAACAGGTTCGTTGCGTACACTTGGTGCACATCCATTCCGAAGTGAACCTGAAGCAACGCCTCGAGATTCTTGTTGGTGGGCAGTGACGGCTCCCGCCCCAGCGTCTTGAGATTCTCGTTGTCACCTGTCGACAGAAAGTCCTCCGACACCCAATCCTGGAGCAGGACGAATACGGGAGCGTCTACGTTGCACGCCCCCTTTGTGTAGGGCGAGACGTGGACCGACTCGAAGGCCCCAGAGGCGAAGTCACCGATGTTCCGGTAGCCGAGCCAGTTCGCGTTGCGGCGGCGCTCACCCAATTGCGCGAGAGCCGCTCGCTTTGATGACCGGCTATTCGTCAAAGGTCCTCGTAGAACGTGAGGCCGTTCTTGTAAGGATCGTAGAAGGCAAACTCCCTCGTTCCCCACGGCGTCTCCCGAAGGGCTGTGCCCGCATGAAAGACACTCGCCCCACTGAATTCATCGAAAAGCTGCTCAGTCGACGAGACCAAGAGTCTCAGCATGGGTCGCTCTACGGCTGACCACTCATCGGGGTCGTGCCATTGAATGTGCAGCTCGACACTATCCCGAGCGACAACCGCATAGCGCGTGTCGGATTCTGAATCGCGACCGAGTAAGCGGAACCCGATGCGCTCAACATAGAAGTCGATCGAAACGGCGACGTTCTGGGAAGGCAGGACAGGATGTACGGCCGTTAGTGTCGCGGGCACGGCAGCGGTCCAGGAAAACACCAGCCCGCCGACCTGGATGCGGTCACGGTGTCGCTCGCAATAACCACAACATCGAAACGCGCCACGCCACTAGAGCTCGATGCCCTCTTCGCGCAAGCGCCGCTCGACGTTCCTGGCGATTCTGGGACCCATCATCGCGCCCCACTTCTGCCCGACAGTCATACCATCCATAGCCATCAGCGGCGCGGCTTCAGCAAACTTGCGCCCCTCTTTGGTGGAGTAAAATGCGATGGCCGCCCTCAGGTCGTTCTCGTTCAGGTACTTGGCGTAGATCGGGTACATCATCTCGTTGAAGCTGCCGGAGGCCATTTCCTGGTTTATCGTCGCCATGGCCTCCTCTCGCATGAACTGCAGCGCACGGTCTGGAATCTCGGTGCCACCCGCCTTCATAGCCATCGTCATCTGCTGGATGACCAAGTCTGCCATCTGCTCGCCGATTTTGAGTGCCCCGGTGACCTCCAGTATTTCATCAACAAGGGCTTTGTAAGTCTCCGAAGGCTCATCGGCAAAGCTGGTGACCGGGAATGCAAGCAGGCAAACGGCAGCAAGGGTTCTTAGTTTCATGTGACCATCCTTTGTTCAAAACTTGAGTGTGAATCACTTTGCATCAGGGCTGAAACCGCAGCTCAAACATCGGCAGAAAGCGCCCGGGGATACTCCCCGACTCTTTCTCACCAACCCGCGTACATCCGAACGCCGCGTAGAAATCCGCTGCATAAGGGTCACTCTGGATGAGCACCTTGGTCGCATCACGTGTCTTCGCCGCCGCAATCGCTTGCGCCATGAGTTTGCGGCCGTGCCCCTGCCCGATATGCGCCGGCTCGACAAACAACGCATCTACCTCCCAAGTGCTCCCATCGATTCGCGCGAGCGCGACATAGCCAACGACCGACGAATCGGCTTCACAGACCAGGTAGATCCTGTCCGGGTCGACGATCTCGGACGGCGATACCACCAACTCGTGCCGGCATGCCGCCATGAAGTCTGCCGAATACCCCCAATGGGCCTTCGAACGGATCGCGATGTCCGTCAGCGTTTCCGCTTCCCCCTGAACGGCGGGTCGGATGGGGGGCCGTTCTAAGGTTCGCGTGCCCACAGCCACGGTCTTGCACTCAATACGCTAATTCCAATCATCAGGAATCTCTCAGCACGTCTTGCATGTCACAAACCATCGCCGATCACACCAATAACGCAACGGGCCAAACAGCGAAAAACGCCAGGTATCCGATCAGAGTGACTCGATGCAGTCGCTTCCTCGTGCGGAGATCATGCACAACTAGAGAAAGAAACAGTGCGTTCCAGGTTATCGCAAAAAAGACGGTCCAATAGAAATCCACTTGTGCATCCGACAGCCCGGTCAAAAGAAACTCAATGGGATCAAACGACCTCGAGAGAATCGGCTCAAGCAGGTAGAGCGTACCGACAAGCAGCAGCCGCTTGTGCCAGCTGGACCGATGCCGATTCTGGTACGCCAAAATGGTCAGCAGTATGAATCCTGAAAACAGGATCCGATTGGCTTTCACGTAGTAAGGCATTGCCGCCCAACCCCGCCACACCGACCAAAATACGAAGAGCGTGGTCAGCACCACGCCGACAGCCACTAGAAACCCAACCACCCCAAGCTTGCGATGAACGTGCGGGTTGCCACTCCGGATCAAGTTTGCCTGAACGAAGAACAAGATCATCCAGGCAAGACAAAATACACCGTGAAGGATGAACTTGGGGTCTTTGTTGCTGGGCTGACCAATATTCCAAAACAAATTGTCGGAGAAGCCCCAAACAGATAGCCCAAGAATGACGCCACTGATAATCGAGAAGTATTGCCCGTCGGCGCCGGTCTGCTCGACTTGCGGCTTGGGCACTGTCGTCGTCATCGAAATCGCTCAACCAGGAAATCAACAGCCGCTTTGATCTTTGGAACGAGGTAGCGCTGCTTCTGATAAATGAGATGGATCGCCAGTTCGGGATTCTGGTTGACGCTCAACGTTGTATCGAAAGACAACTCCAGCAGCTCACCGCGATCAATGTATGCTGCCAGCGCCCAGCGTGGTGCCATCATGATGCCGCGGCCACGCACCGCTTGTTCGGCCAACCAGGCCCCGTTGTTCGAAATTGCCACCGCGGGCGCGGAGACATCGCGCCACTCGCCGTCGACCTGACAAAGCCACGGCGTCGGCCCTCTTGGCGTCCGGAAGTAGATCCCTTTGTGTTCCTGCAGCTCGAGGACACTTTGCGGCACTCCCATCTCGGCAAGGTAAGCCGGTGCCGCCACGGGAATGAACTCATTGCTCATCAAACGAATGGCCTGCACGCGTTCGTTGGGCGCATAGCCCCCGCGAATCGCGAGGTCCACATCGTCCCGCGAGAGCGACGTGAGTTCATCGCTCAGGCGGACGTCGAGAACAACATCCGGGTATTGGGCTTTGAAATCCTCAAGCGCCGGCAACAGCCGTTGCTCACCAAAACCGACAAGCGAGGTGATCCGCAACTGCCCCATGGGCTTGGCCTGGTAGCTGCGGACGGTCTCGTCGCTGTGTGCCAGCAGGCGCAGGACATCCTGGATCTGCTGGAAATAGATCTCGCCGATTTCGGTGACTTGCACGGAGCGCGTGCTGCGCTTGAGCAGGTCCGCACCCAGGTGTTTTTCCAGGTCAGCGACGCGCCGCGAGAGCGACGACGGCGGTACAGAGAATTCGGCGGCGGCCTGCGTGAAGCTGCCCAGCTGAACCACTTTGCTGAAGTACCGTAGCGCTCTAAGCTGGTCCATCGCGCGTGCCACCCTCTAGACATGGATCGATTATTGCCCGAACGACAATAATATTAATCCAATCGGCCTATTTATGCGCTCGTTTCAAGCAGTAATAATGCCACCCAGTTACCTACTCAAGCCCGGAACCAACTTATGAGCACCTACACCAGCATCAACCTCATCGCCCGCCCGAAGCCGGGCCCCATCACCTCAGAGCTGTTTGAAGTCGTCGAAAAAGAGATCCCGACGGCTGGCCCGGGCCAGATCCTGGTCAAGCAGACGCACATGTCTCTGGACCCGGCGATGATCGGCTGGATGAGCCCGGACCCCGAAAGCTACATCCCGCCCGTGGCTCTGGGCGAAGTGATGCGCGCCTCCGGTCTCGGCACCGTGGTCGAGAGCAACCACCCCGACTTCGCCGTGGGTGACATGGTTCGCGGCATGACGGGAATGACCGAGTACATCCTCACCGATGGCCAGGGCCTGAACACTGTGCCCGCGGGTCTGGACGCCGAAACCGTGCTGGCGGTCTTCGCACTGCCTGGGCTCACGGCCACGCAAGGTTTGTATGGCTTCGGCGATCCGAAAGCGGGCGAGACCCTCGTGGTGAGCGGCGCGGCAGGCTCCGTCGGCTCGATCGTCGGGCAGCTGGCCAAGGCCGACGGTCTCAACGTGATCGGTGTTGCTGGCGACGACGAGAAGTGCAACTGGATTGTTGACACGCTCGGATTCGACGGCGCGATTAACTACAAAACCGATGACATCCCGGCGAAGCTTGATGAATTGGCACCCAAAGGCGTCGACGTCTACTTCGAGAACACCGGCGGGCCGATTCAGAAGCACGTGTTCGACCGCATGAACGCCCATGGCCGCATCGTGGTCTGCGGCATGATCGCCGACTACACAAGCGCCGAGCCGTCACCGGGCCCCAACTGGATTCCGCTGATCAAGAAACGGATCACCGTTCGCGGCTTTGCCATGCCGGATCACTACGGCGACATCCCGGCGCTGCTCGAGAAGCTCACGCCTTACGTCATGGGCGGCAAGATCAAGTTCCGAACCCACGTCCTTGAGGGTCTGGAGTCGGCCATCGATGGCCTGAACTTATTCTTCACGGGCGGCAACCGCGGGAAGCTGATCGTTAAGCTGTAGTTGCGCGGCGGTTGCCGGATCCGCGTGGGTCCGGCAACTTACTCCGCGCCGGACTCTGACTCGGACGCCGAGACGGGTTCCGCCGGAAAGTAGTAGACGGCGGCGATCTTCGGCCCCGAGAACTCATAGACCGCCATCGCCTGTTGCGACCTGCGCCCACCATCGGATTCCCAGGTGGCAATCTCCACCACGCAAACCCGGTCGTGACTCGGCATCATCTGTGAGATGGTGGAGCGGCAAGAGGGGCACGAAGAGAAGTACGCCGACATGGCGGCGACCAAACTCGAGCGGCCCTCCACTTCGATCGATATCACTGGGCCCGCGACAGAGAGCCACTGGATGTCCTCAGTGACAAGGTCTCCCATCCGCTCCGCATCCTGAGCGTTGAAGGCAGCCAGGAATTCGTGGACGAGCTGCGCCTTCGGATCGTCTGCATGATGCTCGGCGAACGCTTGGGTTGGGATCAATGCCGAGACCACGAGCAACGCCCATTTCGCAACACTCATTTTCGGACTCCTGCTTCCATTCGCTCGATCGCGTTCAGGGAATTGGCTGCGCCACGCAATGGAGGGGAAGCTCGTACTGCCGATTCGCATCACAACCGAGCGGTGAGAAAGGAACCGATCACCACACCGAGAATGAGACCGATCGACGTCGCGAACAACAGCGATAGACCCATCTCGAACCAAAACATGCCCGCGAACAGACCGACGATCGATCCAATGACGAGGCCGCCCGCAATGAAGTTTGCGAGTCGCTTTGACTCTGGTGCTTCTTGGTGAATCTCAGCCATGCATGTTCCCCGGAGTTCGTGGCCTCACTTTCACGCTACTTGCTCTGGGTAACGCCCGTGACCGCCAGGAAGGTGCCGTCTTCGGAACGAACGACCTCATGCACTTCGAGAACCGTTGATGGAAGAATGCCGCCGAGAATGTGCGGGAAGAGCTCATCATCGGTGCCCTCAAAGTCCGGCGCCTTGTCCCCAACGGGGGCCGTGCCCTCGAAGACCACCTCAATACCGCCGGCCTTCAGGCTCTCCACAGTCATCTGCAAACAGAGCCACTCGCCAGGAACATCCGTGTAGAAGTGGTTGGCGACGTTGAGCAGCAAGTCGGGGTTGGCGGTCGCGTGTGTGAAGCCGTCTTGTTCATAAGTGGGCGGGAAGTACGTGGTATCGCCCTCGACGGCGGCCTTCCACAGGTCCGCCTGCACCAGGTGAAACAGGTAGGGATGTTCCATGTGCTTTTCCTCAGCGGGGGGCGAATCCGCAGGCGCGCAGCCCACCAAAGCCATGAACACGAAAGCGCAAAGAAACTGACCGTAACGCATACGAGCCTCTCTCGGAGTCACTAGATGGAAATAGGGCCGCAGAAGAACGTGTCACGGCGGCGCGGCGACACGTTAGTCAGCGGGCTGTCCAGCGCCTCGCTCGATCTCAACAAGATAATCAACGACATCAAAGATGTTGCCACGGTCAACACCCGCCTCCCGACTTGGCTTAACCACGTACTTGCCATTGACCATGACCGTCGGCGTTGCTGTGATCCCTGCGCGCCTCATGATGTCGGTGTCGACCTTGAGCTTCTCTTGCATCCACTCATCGCGGTCTTGGTTGAAGTCATGAACCCCCAACAGCGCAAAAAACTCGGACATCCACGCCTTGCTGACGCCCCTGGTATTCCGGTACTCCCTGGCAATCCTCATCAACTGCCAACCCTGATCTGACGCGCGGCAGACGCGGCGCTCCAGCCACGCGTCCATCTCAGCGTCTTTCCCAAAGTCCCGGGTCACGCGCTGACAGTAGGCAAAGTCCGACTGCATACGGTCCAGGTCAGAGAAATAATTGCCAAGCACCCGGTAACCCTGGACAAGACGTCTCGTTTTGCCGAAGCCCTCGGGCGCGGGAGGCAATGAGAACTGGTAGGCGATCAGTAAGCTGTTCAGCTCCGGCTCGATGTCGTTTTCGACCGCGACATAATAAGCCTCAGAAAAGACCTTCAGCATGTCGTTCCACGCGACGGGCAACCGGCGAACAACGACATCGCTCGGTTGCGCCTGCGTCCAGGCCTTCTCGGTCGGTGACAACGCCGCACAGTGAACGCACGTATAGGCAAAGAACACCGTGACCTCAATTTTAGACCGCGACGCCGTCTCTATCGGCTTGGCGAGAATCGTGTACTGCTTGCCGGCTTCGAACGACTGTGCCAACGCAGAAGGCTGCGTCAAAATCACAAAGAACACTGCGGCGACTATCTTTCGCATGAATCTCTTAGCCTCTATTGAGGACGGTGTAAAAGCTGCGTACCTGGCAGAGACCATACCACCTGCGACACGCAACACTGTGACAAACGCAAACAAGACAGCCGCTCTCAATGCAGCGACTTCCTCAGGAACCACCTGGCATGACCCTGAGGCACTTGGTCCGCGGTGTTGCTCAACTCGCCAAACACCTCATAGCCCAGGGACAGGTAGAAACGCATCGCTTCAGGATGGGACGTATCCAGCCATGCATTGTGGCAATCAGCGTCCCGCGCCCTTTGCTCCGCCGCTTCCATCAACTGCCGCCCGAAACCAAGCCCTCGGTACGCTTCCTCTACCCAAAGCACCTTAATGAGCAGCCACCCGTAGGACGTATTCGCGGTCAATCCGCCAACAATCGTACCCGCCGGATCCTTCAAGGAAAGAACGAAGCTGGTGTTTGTGGACTGTGGCAGCTCGCTTCTCAGCGACTCGAGCAGCGCCTTCTCAAGAAATTCATCGGCAGCGGCATCACCGGAGACGAGTCGCACAGTAGGCCGCATGTTCATGCTTGTGATGCCTCTGCGAGCGCCGCAGTGCCACCAAAAAACTCCGCAACGAAGCTCGAAAGGGCGTCAATGGCGGAACCGCTGATCTCCGTCCAAAAAATCTGGCCAGCGATCAGCCTGCGATTGAAGACGCGAATCCTCCTCGATTTCGTTGCCGGCCATGGTGGCTTCACCTTGATCGTCGACGTGTACCAGAAATTCGAAATACCAAAAATTCCCTCGCCGCCGTTAGACAGTGCTCCGCTTAACCCAATCAAGTCAGCCCTTTCCATCCAGACGGTATATGCGGCCCTTTCAGACCAATAGAATCTGTAAGGGTCACGCAAGTAGACTTGAAAGCGCCCATCGCGAGCCACCTTGATCAAGACCGTCTCGGAATCGTCTTCGCTGTCAAACCGAAACACCTCAGTCATCGCGACGCACAAGACCTCTCAATACAACATCGATTCCGCGATGAATGACGCAGCGACATACGCTGCCGTACACAACAGCAAGAAACCAACACACTTGAGCAAGCCAACCCAGGCCTCTTTCGCCGGGCGGCTACGAAACAGGTAAAGCGGAACGCCGAGGACGGCGATCGCCGCGACCAAGAGCGCCGAGCCGGTCGGCTCGACAATCTGGCGCGCGCGCACATCCTCCTTGCACCAGCCAAATCCCAGCATCGCGAGGAGGATGATGTGAATGATGGCCAGATCAGGGTCGACGGCGGTCTCCAGGAAACCGAAGACAGCGAATGAAATCGCGATCCAGATCAGATAGTACTTTATCTCCATCACGCTTAGGGTCTGCGCGCAGGTGCACGCTTGCTACCGCGCGGATGCCTGCAAAGGTCGTAGCGAATACCACCTACCTGCCAAAGCGGCGCGTCAATCAGCATCATCCTCCGACTCAAAATCCACCAAGGACTGCATTGCGTACTCAAGAACTTCCTCGAATGTCTTGCCATCAAGGCGTTCCCAGAGCGTCGATGCAGTAAACACCTTGAGCTCGGGGTCCGCGAAATCGTCCTTCACCGTTTCTGCGTCAGTGAGTTGAATGACAAGGAGGGCTTCTGCCAAGTCTCGCTGCTCCGACTCACTCAGTGTTTCCTTGATGACATTGAGACTTTGGAAGAAAGCCGCCTCCGATGACCCGTCCACCCGAGGCACATCGGTTGCGGCGCAACCGGCAAAAACAAGAACCGCCAGTGCCAGTGTTGCCCCTATGCCCCGGCGCGACCCTTTGGTACTGAAACCTGTTGCGCTGCCACGCGTCCGCTGCGCTGACGTCGTGTCTGTCATCACCACCGCCTGCGCGACAGATTCGCAAACTCAGGAACAAGGGCCTTCGAGCCATGCGTTTTGAGTAACACGCGGATCGTTCTCTCACCGCTGCCCCAGACATAACCGGCTTCGACGACACCTTTACCGAATACGGGTTGCTTTACCTTGTCGCCCGTCTTGAGCACACCGAGCCCATCGATCTCCATCTCCGATACTTCAGTTGCATCTCTCTTGCCTGGCATAGTCTAGGCTCCGTGACTCGTCGCAATTGTTGTGATCATGGCAGGTGCCCTACGTCGCCACATCATCATCCGATGATTCCTCCGTGGCGCCAACACCAAACACGTCGTTTACCGGAACATCCAGCATCAGCTTCGAGGCAGCCGCAAGGTGGTTTGGCACGTGGATTAGGAACGCCATCACCAGGTCTTCAATGGCTTCCGGAGTGAGCGAATCTGGCACGTCTGCGAACTCGCGAAACCCGATGAAGTCACTGGCCCAGTCCGTCATATGAAACGCGACGTCTTTGGCCACCCTTGCGTCGTAGCCCTGCGCCACCAACGCCGCCTCAATAGCTGATCTGACTGCTGCAGTGTCCATGGATTACGTTCTCGCACACACCCCGATCCCTGTCAGGATCATAGTTGATCGTCCGGGTTGCATTCGAGAATGAGGATCCAACACACAAGCCCTTTTTCAGCGGCTTGCTCAGCACTGCCGCTGATCAGATCGCCGGACGCTGAGAATCGCATCGTCACGGTGTTGTGGCCGACCGGGACCACCAGGGGAATGGGAACCACGACCCACAACGCGACGCCTCGCCAGGCGAGCCCGCCGCGGTAGGTCCACGCTTCCTCACCCTCCGCAGCCAACTGGGTCTTCACTAACGGATCCCCCCAATAGGCTATGGCGCTGTCCTTGTTCGTGACTAAACCGTCTCGTCCCGCCTGGTAATAGGCGAACTGCTGTGAACTGCTCTCAGTGCCCAGAAGACTGGAGAAACCAACGCACCCCGAGACACTGAAGCTCGACAGCACAACCAGCGCCATAGTGGCTGCGGCTGATCTGGCGGTTGCGAGGGCTCCGGCAGGAACCTCATTCGACCTAGGAGATTGATTAGGCATCCGGGTTCCGATCTGCGCGCGGAAAATAACACCACCTCAGTCCGCCCAACAGCCGCTTGTATGCCGCCTCGAGTTGCTGATCCTTGCTCCAGCCTTCCTCTGCTTTTGCGTAGTGACTCATCGTGTACATGAAGCGACCATCGGTGTACTGAACCTGACCTCTTACCGCGTTCTTGCTGGCCAGAAGCACGGCGGATTGATAGACGGGCAATCCCGCCAGGGAGCTCGGCTTTTCGAGAGTAAGAAAATTGGCTTCCAAAACTTTCGCATCGGGACTGACGCTTCGAATCAGCGGCAGGATATTCTGCTTGAGGTAACCCTCATAGAGTGCTGCTCTCGTCAACTCGAGAGCGGACCCCTCCAGGACGGGGTCGAACTCCTCGATATCAAACCGGATCTCTTTCCATCCATCCCTTATCCGGATCGTCCCACCGTGCGGGCCCAAGGCCTCTTCAACATCAGCGCCCTGCGGATACACGCGACACTCAAATGCACCCATAGATGACGTGTAAGTGCCGCCCTCCGGAATGGTCGGAGCGCTGGCGCAGCCTGCCAGGAGAAAAACTACGAGAGTTGCGAGTCTCATCGGATCTCCCTTTGTCTGGTGCCGGTGCTCAGAAGCGAGACGCTGCCGGCGCGGCTCTTGTTCGCGCAAAGAACATGGCGAATGCCCGATGCTTTCTGCAGCGACTGATTACGCCGCGTCATCACGACTCCACACGACAAACTCGGCGTTGCTCGTGCATCTGATAGCCGCCGCGAACGCGTCATCATCGAACCCTGGAAACGAACGGAGCTTATCCACTAGCGCTTCCTCGCCGGTTGCGCCTTGCGGGTACTCACAGACATCCCTGGTTCCGACGAGTACCCACCAGAAATCGGCGCCGTAAGGGCCCGAGTTATTCGTTTGGATCTCGATTCTCACGAGTTCAGACCAGGATAACGTCCGCGAAACTCCGTTTGGGTTCAAGGCCGATACGAAGTCGCCATGGTCCGTGACCTTGACCAAAGCCTCCGGCATTAATCGAACGGGCTGCTGTGACGGGTTACCCGGAGTATTCATACGCGCAGAGTCCGACTGACCCTCGCTTCCAGGAGCCGAACAAGCTCTGGCTGCATATAGTCATAGTCGTCCGGAATCCCGAGAACGACAAGGCGCTTGTTCTTCAGGAGCGGCCTGAACTTCTTCGAGATTTTGTTGCGGTGCATTTTCTCCATCACAACGACAACGTCCGCCCACTCGATCAGGTCGCCGCTTACGGTGGTTGGCGCGTCCCTGTCTGTGCCCGCCCCTATCGCCTCCACACCGTTCTTGCCATGGAAGCCGGTCTCAGCAGTTGCGCTGCGCAAACGGTTCGCGGTGCAAACAAACAGAATACGCACGGACGCGGCCGGCCCCGCCTAACGCCCGGGCTCGAACGCACGTTCGCGAAGAGCGTGGTTCTCGTCAGCGCGAGCGACGTGACAAACGCACGGCATTGTCGGCAGTGAGCGGTTAGGCAATTTGTCCTCGGATGGCATGGTATTCCTCTAACGCGTCCTCATCGATTGTGACGTCGACTTTTGCCTCGGAAGGATGGCGGTTGTCGCCTTTGGCCTTCACTCCAGACACCCAATACTCGCTTCCGGTTTCGACGTCGAAGTAATTGCCTCGGATGCCGCCTCCGGCAATCCGCTCCAGTCGCAGTCCCCGGTAATACACGCTTTTTCCGGACTTTGAGAATCGGACCCAGCCAATCCTCGCGCCTCCTAGCCCCGAGCCGTTGTCCCTGGGCTCGATGTACATGACGCGCCGATCATTGCCCTTGGTGAGCTGGTTCGTTTTCATGTAACAAGACGCTTCAGGCCAGCGGTCAGTACCGGAAATAGAATGGGAACACGACGACCCAGTGATTGCCTTCAAGGAACCGGGTAGAAAACTTTGACGTTCTCAATTGCTCAGGATTCTTCAGGGCGCTGCCGATCTTTAGTGCTTCGGAGATGCAGAGAATCCCGACCCAGACGAGCCCGACCGAGATAATGAGATTAACCCAGTCCAGGAAAAGACCTAGCGCTGTTGGAACGCTCCCGAAAAACTCGAGTGTTCGAAGAAACCTGATAACAAACATGGGGATTAGCACCGCCCCAAGCGACCAACCCATCTCACGCGCTCGTTGAAGGCGGATGAGGTGTTCTGCAGTTAGTGTCTCGCACTTCCTTCTGTTATTCCGCATGCGTAAACCCTCTCAAGACTTCCCCTCCTTTGGAGCTCCGGCCCTTCCTCGAACGACCCGGATCAGAACCAGCAAGCACGCTCTTCGGTCGGATCATAGTCCTGTACTTAGTGACCCTGGTTCACCACGACTTCCGCGATTCAGCACAGCAGGTACGATGACTGGAAGGGTAACCGACTGCAGGTCGCGTCGCGCGGCCTAACGCCGGGGCGCCGCTGCATTTTCGGGAATCAATGTCCAGGTCGCCATGACGAGGGATACGGCCATCCCGATATCAAGCGACCGTTGCAGCAATCCCCTCCAGGGCGAGAATTCGGGTTGAACCATCGCAAGGAAAACCACGGGAAACGCGAGACCTGTCAGCAACATAAAGCCGCGCCGATATTTGTACGAATAGAGCCCCGGCGCCAGCGACAGAAGGACCACACTGACACCCATGCCGAAGTAAGCCGGAATCGCGAGCGCATTGTGCAGCAGCTGGCTTGTCGAACCTTCGAGAGGACACCCGGCGTCGCAGGGCGCGACGGCTCCGATCAGGAAAGAGAATGGAAGCGACCAAAGCAGCCAAAAGCCCGCGCGACTCGTACCAGAGACCTGAATGACTGGTGCAGCCGCGATCAGAAATCCGGCCAGGAGCCCAGTTGTCGCGGCAAAGCCTGCGTAGGTGAGCGTCCCAGCCCAGGGTGTCCCCGTGGCGTTGTACTCGCTCACGAAGCTGGACAGCTGAGAATAAGCAGGCTTCACGGCGGCCCCAATGAAGTAGAAGCCAATCACATAAACGATACTCGCAGCCAATAACGCGCGAGTCAGCTGAGCTCTCTGCAAGGTTTGACAACTCCCAGTGTGGCCTGGCGCCAGGGCTCCGATGCATGTGTCAGTAAAGGCGCTCTCGCTCGTCATTCACGACAATCTCGTGCATCTCGCTTTCGGTCAGCTCGAGCTTGCCACCATCAACCATGGTCTGAGCAAGTCGAGGCAGTCCCTCCAGGTCAGGCCAGTGTTGTGATTGCCACAACTTCGATCGGATCATGCATTTGGAACAGTGAAAGAACGCTTCCTCTACGGTAACGACAATTACAAAGTCCGGGCTCTTACCCTTTACAGCCATCGACTCACGCAGAGCCTCATCGCGGACCACTTGCGCTTTGCCGCTGACGCGCAGTGTTTCCGTCTTGCCGGGAATCAGGAAGATCAAACCAACGTTGGGATTCTGAAGAACGTTCTCAATGGTGTCGGCTCTCTTGTTCCCCAGCCGATCTGGAATCGCGAGCGTCTTGTCGTCCAGAATTTTGACGAAGCCCAGAGGATCTCCTTTGGGCGACACATCAGTCTTGCCGTTGGCATCGGCGGACGCGATCAACATAAAGGGCGCCCTGCCAATGAACACGCCGCAGTGTTTGTCTAATGCGGAAAGGGACTTTCGAGTCACCAGGGCACTGGGTTCGCCCATGATGGAGCGGAACTGCTCTCTGGTCTCAATGACATCATTGAAGCGAGCCATAGCATTCTCCCGATTGGAATCAGGTCTTATTCTAACGGTTGCAGCAACGCAGCAGTGCGCAACGGCCGGTGTGAGCCAAGCGCGGATGTGCGCGGCATTGCCCAAGGGTGATACGTATCGCCGAGGTTGAGCTGCACTTAAGACGTTCCACGCAGAAGCCAGGTCGAATCAAGCGCCTCACTCGCCGCTTTCCGTAGATTATGGCAGAGTCGATGCTTCCTTCCGGATTCGCGAGGCAGCTGCGTGACAACAGGACCGCCTGCTCGCAGCCATAGCACAGCTGAGACCTATCAGATTGCCGAGTTCGAGCTCGACGTCCAACGCCTGGAACTGCGAAAGCACGGCCAGCCTGTGGGGATTCAACCGCTGGTTTTTGATGTTCTGAGATACCTCGTCGAACGACGGGACCGCGTCGTATTCAAAGATGAGCTGTTCGACAACATCTGGCCGCAGCGACTGGTTACCGAATCCACCCTTACGGCCGGAATCAAGAGGGCGCGCCAATTGCTGGGTGACGACGGACATGCCCAACAAATGATTCGAACCGTTCACGGCCGCGGGTACCAATTCGTCGGGCCGGTGAGGATCTTCGGGGTCGACAACAACAGACCTTCCGCGACGCCAACGGCCATCAGGTTTGTGCCGGTGCGGGGCGGTGTGAGGCTCGCTGTCGCGAAAACCGGGTCCGGACCACCACTCGTAAAGGTGGCGAACTGGCTGACACATGTCGAGAAGGACACCGACAGCCCGATCTGGGGCCACTGGGTGAGAGATCTGTCGCGCCGGCATACCCTTATTCGCTACGACAGCCGCGGTTGCGGGCTCTCCGAGCGGGACCTGAAGGGAATTGCGATCAACAATCTGGACCTGTGGATCGAGGACTTGCTTCGCGTCGTTGATTCACTTGGCATCGAGCGATTCTCGCTGCTCAGTCTTTCTCAGGGCGGTCCTGTCGCAGTCGGCTTCGCGGCGAGATACCCCGACCGGGTGGATAGATTGATTCTTCACGGTACGTACGCGCGCGGGATGAATCGGCGAGGCGATGCGACGCAAGTACGCCAAGCCAGTCTTCAGGTCAGCCTCGCCGAGGTGGGTTGGGCTGTGCCCCACAGCAGCTTCGTTGAGGTCTTCACAAAGCAGATGGTTCCCGATGCCGGCGAACAGGAAATTCGATGGTTCAATGAGCTTCAGCGATCTACCTGTGATGGGGAAACGGCCGGCATGCTCGAGGGTGCAATGCATGACGTCGACGTCTGCGACCTTGCGAGTTCGCTGCGGGCTCCTGCGCTCGTGACCCACGGCATTGACGAGGTTGCGGTGCCGTTTGATGAAGGGCGCCGACTGGCGAGTCTGATTCCGGACGCCACGCTCTTGTCGCTGGAAAGTAAGAACCACGTACTGCTCGCTTCGGAACCGGCCTGGCCGGAGTTCGTCGCAGCCGTCGAGCATTTTACCGGCGCGGCTGGTTCGACCTCGCCCGCTTGACCGGTTTAAAAGCGCGCGGCTGTTTGCGCCGCGTGGCTGGTACTAGTCTATCCGCTGCTCAATAAGCTCAATGGAGTGTTGCGTGGCCACCTCCAGCCTGTCGTAGTAGAGCACGATGTTCTCGTGAGTACTTTTTCCCATCGCGAGGTAGCCGAGGAACGCCTCTTGTTCCAATAGCGCGGAGTGATCTTCAGGTGATCGAACGGGATACCTGTACGGCGATGCCATCTCGCTGCGCCCGCCAGGTCGACCTGCACCTTCACCCGAATTGAAAACCTGTAGAAGCGAACCGTGCGTGTTGATGTAGATGACCACGTGCTCATCCGTAAACGCAGAGCTATTCTGCTCGTGCATCCTGGTGATCTCGTAAAGAGCGGGCAGAGATGAAAGGCTGCGCCGCAATTCGCTTTCGTCAATGGACGTCAAGATGCCGGTTTGCAGCGTGCTCAGCAGCGCACCGGTCGAAACATCGATGCGACCACCCCAGGTGACATCGCTCAGTAACCTGTCAAGCTCAATAGCGGGGATGGCGTCTTCACTCTGCGCCAGCTCGAAGAGCTGCCGGGTGGCATTAATGACGGCTTGCCTGAAGGTTCTCTCATGCCGAATTTCTTCAAGGTTACTCGTGAGCTCATCACGCAGGGCAGCCAGATTTTCCTCCACCAGCTGCACTTCCTGCCGGTCGGACCACCAGGCTTCGATTCCGAATGCCAGCAGAATACTGACGACAATAGCGACACCTTCCGCAGTAATCTTCGTCCAGGGGATGTCACGCCGGTTTTTTTTCGTCATGTATCGCTACCGAATCACGTCCAAGGGAATAGCCCCCGTCTTAAACGGCGTTAAAGGACAACACTGAGCATGTTCACCGCCATCATATGGCATCCCGTATCTCTGTTGAATCCATATAGGACAGAGCTCTTGATTGGACTTGCTTGGCCACACCGGAATTGCTGGAGCGAGAGAGTATCTCGATTAACTGGGTTACCTGCGAGACGTAGGATTCACGAGTCCACTCATCAAACTCTCGGTCGCCCGGCCCGACCCTCTTGGCTGCGTAGTTGAGATTCACACGATGTAGACGCTCAATTTTTTTGTATTGCTTTAGCGGATTGTCAATGTAGGAAGCGCAAAGGTCGTACTCACCCCGCTCTATGAGCAGCTCTTGCACGACTGTGTAACAGCGGCGCGCCAAGTCGGGGTAGTTTTCATGAAGAGACGCAAAAACGTCGTACGTCTCACTCTCGTTCTCGAGATAGTGATTAATAGCATAGACGTCGTGGAACTCATCGAAAGCACCATGTCCGTCGATTAGGGCGTGCTTGTTCCGGTCCTTCGTTTCAACAAGGGCGTCCATGGCGGGTTGATACAGCTGTGCAAGGGTCAGCCAGGAATCCAATGCGTACGAGAGCCTTACACCCCCCATCCCCGGTGTGGTCCTGGAGGCCTCGTAGAACCAAAGATGACGCTTTAGCGCTTCATCGAAAGCCCCGTCCTCGATGAGTGCATCGATCTGCTCAAGATCTTCGGGAACTACGTCGCGCTCTTCCATTCGCCCTTTGTCTTCTCCAGTTTTGGATAGCCCATCGCTCTGCTCTTTTCAGCGGCACTGGTGACCAGTCGCGACGCCTGGTCGATATCGACAATGCTCGTTCCGAGTTCATTACTTGGGCAGGAAGAGACGCAGCACTCCTCAGTGTCCGTCGTCTCGTCGGCTCGCCCAAAGACAAGAACAGAAACGGTGTCCTGGAAATAGTAGGTCGTCTCTTTCTCGTCGCCGAAGATGTTCTCTCCGATATAGACGATCGGCTCCAGACCCGGCATGGAGCACTTCGGATCCGCGTAGGTCACACGGTAATACGTTGCACCGTATTCAAGGTTCACGAGTATTCTCTTCGAGAAGCAAAACGCCAGCGTTCAGCTGCGGTGACTGACAAAACGGATGACCCTCAAGCGCCATCACCCTCCCGCCTTTGCCGCACCTCCAGGACCTTGAACACGCCGAACGCCACAATCACGACGAACAACCAACCTATGCCGTAGGTAGATAAGAAGCCCAGCGCATTTCCCACCGCCTCGGTGAGGCCACGAGCGTCTGCAAGAGTGTTCATCACGGAGACCAAGACCCCCGCAATCAACGAGAGCGCACTCGAAACCTCTAGAGGGACAGATGACACTGCGCCCCCAGCGATAACTAACGCAGTGACCATTGCCCCCAGGAGAATCTCATTAGACCTCATGGCTGATATCAACTCGGGGGTAACGCGGATATAGGGGGCTTCGGTCAGTCGCGCGAAAAGGAACTCACCGATCGCCGCGACCAAATAGCACGCAACCACAAGTATGAGGAGCGACTTTCCTAATGCGTTCGTTGATGTCATGCGTTGGATTATGGCCTTCGGGGGCGCCTCCGGGAAGACACAGCACCCGGCGTGTAACCAAATCAGATTTCCCGACCTATAAACGGGTGTTTCTCCGCTTCGTTCAGGTAAATGACAATGTCACGCTGGATCTGTCGATGCCTGGTTTTGGTCCTCGCCGTTGCCACCACTCATGCCGGCGCGCAGGATCAGGCCCCGTCTGCCGCCGCAACGCTCGAGGCCGTGGGGACCCGAGGCTGGTTTACCGTGCGCGGTCCGTTCGCCACCTTTGACCCGACGCATCCCAGTGTGGGCATCTGGGTACCACGCAAGACGGGCAAAGCGCCCGTGATCGTCTATGCACACGGCGGCGTGGTGCAATACGCCCTGCATGGCGAAACACGGAACAACCGCAACGTATTCTTCTATGGTGGGTCAAACGGCGGCCGAGTGATCCTCTACACCGGTTCAGCAATCCCGGACAAGCGAATCCGGGGCATCATCTCAGAAGCGCGCGCCGCCACAGGCTTGGAGCTCGGTGACTACGACATTTCGTCTGTCGTCTCCTTCGGAGGCCTTGATACGTGGGCCGGCAAATCACCCACGGACTTCGTCTGGACGCGGACCTGTCCCTCGTCGCCGGTCTCGATCAAAAACTGGGTTGATGAAAGGCAACAGGCTGGCCGCCCCGTAGAGTTCATTCTCTACGAGAACGCCGGTCACCTGCTCTTTGACGGACCACTGGAGGAAGTGACCGTCAAACGAGGCGACAAGATTGCGTTCACCGCCTTCAAAGGCGCTGCCGAAGGTGTGCTGGATTTGTACGAGCGTAATGTCCGCGAATTCGTTATGCGACACGTTGTGGCGTAGTCGCGGGTGTCGAGTGCCCAGCTTACATTAACGGGTTAGGTGGCATGGTCCTTGTGCCCAATCAGCGTGAGCATGAGATCCGGAATCTGAATCTGCGTCTCGCGGTTTGCCGCGAACTCGACTATGAGCTCTGGTGAATCACTTTGATGAAGCCCGAAAAACCCGGCAGCGACAGCCGCATTCAGAGTCGCCGAAACTGACTCAGGCTGACCCAATCCGACCGAAACACGTTGAATACGGCTTAGCCCCGCGGCGTGCTCGGTCGGCTCTTCGCCCGGTGACCAACGGTGCGGCCAGTCCAAAACAAAAATCTCCGGCTCTGAAAGCGAAAGACCGTCAGCAAAGAGAATCTGATGTCTCTCCGGCAAATAGTCTGGCTCATAGTTCCATGTCGCAAACGGCAACCGACCATTCACCCCAGCTGGGGAAGAAAGACATATACCGAACGGGTTAGCACCCTCGCCACGTCCGCTCCAGCGCTCCCACAACCTGGTCGGCGCAGCGAGTGGCGATCGTGACTCCGCCTCGTCACTGACCCACAGCAGTTCCAGATATCCGTTCTCGAAGAAGAAGCGTCTGTTGGCGGTCCCTTGGCCGGGATGCACATTCGGTGAGCCCTCGGTGATACCCGCGTCGAACAGCAACCTGGCTTCCGGGGCACCGGTGGTGGTGCAAATGAATAGGTGATCGACGTGGATGGCCACGCGTGCCGCCTAACGTCGGGGCTCAGGCGCACGGACGCAGCTGGCGCGACTCTGGCCCGAGCAAGAAATGTAAAAGGCGCCCGGTGTTGGCTGCGGCGGCTGGCAGGGCTGCAAGCTACTGCGCCTACTAGATGAGCTCATCATCTGAAGGGTTTGCCTTGTGAATCGTGTCTGCGTAGAACTTTCCCCGCTTGAGCGTATGGGCAATGGATGCCACCAGGAGTGCCGCTCCCACCGCCAGGACGGTCCACGCCGCACTTCGACCGCCAAGCAGGCTACGAAACAGTCCGTCTCGGGTCAGCGCCTCCAGACCAGTCACGAAAAAAGCAACACCTGGAATATGAAAGTAGAGACTTCGCCCAAACAGGTGCAAATCACGCGCCTCGGCTTCATCTTGCGACAGCGGCTTCTCGTACTTCAGGTCTTTCATAGCGCGTCTATTCAGCTTAACGCCGGGGCTCAAACGCATGGGCGCGACTGGCGCAGGCTTTGCGAATGCACGGGCTGTGACAGGCGCCCCGTGCCGGCTGTAGTGACTGGTTTTGCCGGACTTTGCTCATCCGTCTGACTCACGCCCCGTTTTTGTTGCTCGCGACCGGCGAATCCGCCGATATCGCCTCGTGCCAAGAATCTGATGAAACTACGGTTCAGGTTTTAGACTGCTCAGCACCCTATCGACGTCTTCCGCATTGGCGGCGTTCTTGAAATGCTGCCACAAGATCTCAGGATCTGAGGTATCGGGTAGTTCAGCCGATTCCGCGACAAGCACTTCCACCAAATCCATCGATTCAACGACTACGAGTTCTCCCCCAACTTTACGCCATGATAGTGCGACGAACGCACCCGAGTAGTTTACAAACCTGCCCACGCCCGCTTCGGGGTCAAACAGGGAAAAACTATGCTCACCCCAACGTGCCTTGAGGGCGCCGGCCAGGGATTGATGGGCTTCGCGCTCCGTTGTGATGCCCTCTGGCAAGGGCATTGATGACACATCCATGACCGCGACCGCGCCATCGAAGAACCAGTCATCCATGAATGAGGCACTGTACTGGTGGTTTGGAATTGCTGCGGCAAGTGCGGACGCTCCATCTCCAGAACGGACAAATGGAGTGTCTTCGCCGGACGCCTCATATCCATCCGGGACTACGATTGTGGATAAGTCCACCTCTGCAACGGACCCAGAAGACGCAAGCGTAAGCAAGAGTGCTGACAAGGCCAGGACTGACGCTCCAGACTTTGTCATCGCAGACACTCGCCAGGCGGAAGGTTGCTGGCAAAAGCGGTCCATGAACTGTCCTGAATATGCAAAATCTCGCAAACCTTGATCAAGCGTCGACTATTGCGCCTCTGTTTTCAGCTTTGATTCTTCGTAGCGGAGCCATCCCCAATACTGCTGACTGAGCGGTGTGGACGGATCCAACGCTTCAAGGATTCTTGGCATCACGCGCAAGGACGGGAGCTCTCGTGCGTTTAGCAACACGATGACGCCATCTCGTGTCTCGGTGTTGATCCCAAACGCGGTAAGCACCGAGTAATCGTGCCCGCCGTGCGCAATAAACTGGGTATCGCCATAATCAAGGACCTCCCAGCCCAGGCCATAGCCCTGCTCCAGAGGACAGTTGTCAACGCCCGGCTCATCGCAGTAGTACATGGGGCGATCCTTAACCGACTGGACCTTGTTGCGATCGGTGGCCATCGCGGCGTTATAGCCGTCGGCGTTGGCGACTGAGATCGCGAAGGCGGCCAGGCTTTCCACCGTCATCGTCATATTGCGTGACGTGCTGTAGGCGCCCTCTTCCAGGCACGAATTCGAGACGACCGAACAGTGATAACCCCAGTCGGTTCGGAACTCGCCCGTATCCTGGTCAACACTGAGAGCGACATTCTGAAAATTTGATTTCTTGTACGCGAAAGAGGCACCGATTATGCCAAGGGGCGTGAAGACCTCCGCTTCAACAAGCTCCGGAAACGGTGCGCCCAGTTTCGCTTCCACAAAACGCATCAGATACTCAAAGCCTTCGCCCGAATAACCAAACTCCGTTCCAGGATCGGCCAGGAACTGAAGCTTGCCGTTGTCGGTTTTGCTTCGCCGGCTGGGAAAGCCCGTTGTATGGTTTAGAACCATGCGGGGCGTCAACTGCAGTGCGCGCGGGTCGTCTTCAAGATCGGGATCGATCCAAAGCGCACCCATCGGTTCATCAAGCTCAAGCAGCCCATCACTGGAGAGTCGCAAGACGGTCTCGGTCGAGACCACCTTGGTGATCGAGCCGGTATCGAACTGGGTCGCCGCGGAGGTCGGCGTGCCCGGTGACTCCTCGCCGTAGTAGCCCGCCCAGATCAGCTCCCCATTCTCAATGAGACCTACTCCTGCTGTTTTGATGTCCTGGCCATCCAGAATTTCCTGGATCGCTGAATCCAGCATGGCCGCCCTTTCGGAGTCAGCTGGCGCGGTACCAACAGAGGCGGTGGCACTCGATCCTTGATCGCAAGCGGACAGCACGATGAGGTGCGTGAGCAGAATGAAGAGTTTCATAATTGGCATCTGCGGTGACCTCTTACACATCATCTAACAACGCCTGATACTTCCTGATGATTTCGAGTATCACCTTGTCGCTCTCGCCCGGCTCCTTGATGAAGCTGTAGATTGCCTCAGCCTTGTCACAGTGCATTTTCGCCGTGACAGGCTCGAAAGTCGGTGCATCAGGATTTCCCAGCGCATAACAGAGGTGATACTCGGACTCATCGTGTCCAAGAGAGACGGCGTCTCGCCAGTACGAAACCGCCAGCGCTTCATCGGCATCCACTCCAAAACCTGAGAAGTAGAGATAGCCGAGGTTGTTCAGCGCGCTGATGCGAAGCGAGAGATGCTCACTT
The DNA here is from genome assembly GCA_937899415.1 of uncultured Gammaproteobacteria bacterium. Taxonomy (GTDB): domain Bacteria; phylum Pseudomonadota; class Gammaproteobacteria; order Steroidobacterales; family Woeseiaceae; genus CALBPI01. The sequence continues at coordinate 52,541 of CALBPI010000087.1, forward strand.
TCAATCTCGGGCAGCTGGCGCAGCGTGTCCCAGGACATCGCAGCCATCTCGTAGCGCTCGTTACGGAAGTGCTGGGTCCCCGTGTAAAAAAGACAGACAGGGTGATTCGCCGACATTCCCTCGTCGACACTCTCGAGCTTGCAGGAGTCATCGGCGAGCACGGCAGAGGTCACTGCGAGTGCGATGAGGCCCGACAGAAATCGTAGCCAGCGGGTCATGTGTGAATGCTCATGACGCATATGTCGGCCTTGGTGACGGGCTAGCTTTCATTTGGCTGGGGCATATCCGGCGAATCGTCTAGAAGCGAGGGACTTGGGATCTCTGAAAACAGGGCCGGCGACGCGCCCGCGGCAGTCGCCTTCTCCGCCTCGAGCTCCCACTTCCAGTGCCACAGGTAGAGCTCGGCAGAAAACAGTTGTTCCAGGAGCAGAGAAAAGCTCCACGCGAATCCGCAATAGATAATCATAGACATCCAAACCCAGTCGGGAAAGTCCACCTCGAACTCGCCTGAAATCCAGAACACGATCAGCGCGGGAAAGAACGCCACAGTCGCCGCAAGCTCTGTGAGAACGAATCCGGCGGCGAACTCTGCCTTCCTGGCGACGGCGATGTCGATGCCCCGCTTTATCCCTCGTCGATCAGGCTCCCAGGCAATCGCCGGGTAGATCAGGAATGCAACCATCCGCACGCCTTTCCGAACTGCGCGGATGAAAGTCTCAGACAAACTGGTTCGCTCGTAGCCTGCGACCACTTCCGCCGCCCCCTTCATCGAAAACGGCTCTGGCTCGGCGTCGTTCTCCTCAGAGTCAGAGCCGCGAGACAACAAGCGCTCGAGCAGGAAGAGTACAAACCAGATGAGTGCCCAGATCGCGGTTACGTGGATCGCACGAAGTGTATTCGTCAGGGCCGACCACAGTGCTCCGGTCAGGCTCGGCTTTATTCCGCTCTCGATGCGCCGAATCTGCTCGAGCAGCATGAAGCAGGTGAAGGACATCAGGATCGAGAAGGCGAAGATGAGGCCGAAAACCACAGCCACCACTGCACCTCCGCTGAGTTCGAGCTTCGGGAAGTCGAAATACATGTATACGCTCACGGGCGCAAACACCGCCCAGACAACGAAAACGGGGACAAGCAGCGACGGATACCTCACCATCAGTCGGATCGAGGCCCCGATGATGCCGAACGAACTCTTTACGCTGGAGAACATGCAGCGCCCTTTGGATAACGGCTAACGCCGCAGGTCATGCGCACGGACAGAGTTGGCGAAGCTGTCACCCTAACGCCCGGGCACAACAGCAGTGACTGATCAAGCTGCGTCCAGCTCAAAGCCACACGCATCGACGTATTGCCCGGCGAGCTTCCCGGCCTCGAAGAAAACATTCGCATAGACGAACTCTCCACCCGAAACACGAACTGTGTAGTCACCGACGTCTTCGATGGTCGGCCCATAGTCTGCAGCGACACCAATCCACAGCTCGTCGAGACCGTCCCTTGGCGTCCCGCCAACTGTTGTCAGGCTATTCAGAAAGACCGCCGGAGCAGGCCAGCAATTCCTGGGAATCTCTACCGTATCTTCATTCACCTGAATATCAAACGAGGTGAGCATTCGGTCGGCATCGAGAGCGAGCGAGATGCGAAACTTTGTGCCGGAAGGGAACTTGCCAGCGACCTGAATCGAATCCCACGCCATGGGAGGCGGGTCCGAAATTTCGACGTCAGGTAGTTACTCCACATCATAGCTTGGGGGCGATGCCACAGCGGCCAAAGTAGCCGCGAGAACAATGGCTGCCGTGAGCACCCTCAAGACGCACCCTTGCGCCGCAGCGGATTGTCACCTGGGGCCGACAACGTCAAAGGGAAATCAAAGCTCTAACGCTGTGAAATTTCAAAGAACGCGCCGCCCGCACCATCTTCACTGAACGTCATAATGAACGAAGGGCCGTCGTCTTTGAGAATCCACATCTCCCGCCAAGCCAACCACCCGGTCGAGCCAGCGGGCTTCTGAATCACAAACATCAGGACATCACTTTCCGCCACAGGGCGAGAGAGCATGGCAGACAGTGTTGAGGTCGCTGCGCCGACAAAAAGGTAACCCACACGATGAGTAACTTGTGATCACGCAACGCCAGAGTCCCGTCTAACCCTGGGGCCTAGCAGCGCAGACGCAACCGGCGTGGCTATCGCGGACACAAGAGACTTGAGAGGTGCCCGGTGCCAGCTGCAATGACTGATTATGTGCCATCTGCTCCTACTCTAAACGCCAAGACCGTGTACTCGTAGTCCGATCGGGCGCTGCTGTCCTCGGCTAGCTCGAAGCTTTTCTGGTCAATTGCAGCATTGAGTCGAAAACTCCGAGGAAATCCAAGCGCTTCATCGAAACTCATTTTGATCGGTAATGGCCCCATCTCGATCGGCAGCACTCCCTCATTGAAAAGCACTAACTCCGCGAGTAGGTCCGAGAAACTTCGATCCACGATTCCGGAAATCGATCTCTGGCGATCCGCAGCGCATGGGTCGAAACTCAGGACCTTGGTCGCGTCTGCGACCCGTCCGTTCTCGACCGCGACCCGCGCTGTCGCAACTCGGCAGCCCTTCGCCTTGTACTCGATCACATAAGAGTATGTATCGAGGCTCGCTTTGGCCCAAGCATCGAGTGCTAGTTCTAGATCCGAGTGAACGGGCCGACCCGTTACTGCCGAGGATTGGCAGGCGACTAGTGCGAGGCTTGCGACGACAGCAAGTGCTCTCACGGCGCATATCGCCGGGGCTCAGACGCATGGACACAGCTGGCGCAGGCTTTCCTACTGAAAAGGCTGTAACAGACACCCCATGAAGGTTGCAGTGGCCGGCTAATCAGCACGCGCCATCGAGCTTCACCTGGCATGGAATCTCTCCAGCGATTCGACAGCGACGAGTAAGTCGGCGCTCGTCTTTGAAGGTTCTGTAGCAAACTGCACCAATTGCTCAAGGCTCGCCACGAGGATTCCAGCATCAGAATGAGCCGGTGGACTCTGGGTCCAACCAGACTCAAGTGCACGCCCGCGGCCAACAGCGGTAACAAAATATCCGGTACCGTCGGTACTCAATTCTAGCGAGCTCTGAGTCTGCTTCCGCGCCCTTTCAAGGGTGTCGAGCCAGGCAGTCCCGAAACGCTCGCATATCTCTCGCTCTACCGACCGTCGCGACACTTCTATCGGATACGCCTCAGCCTGGCGTACATATTCCAGCAGGGACACGTTTTGGCCCCCTACGCTCACCCCGTGTGTCTGCGCACGGTACAGGCTGGTCTTGCTCCTAAGGTATATCACTTCGCAATTGTCGTTTGAGATCTTCAAGCCAAGTGCATACTCGTTTTCGGATGATGGAAGCACGATGGCCTTTACGATCGTGTCTTCAAGCCCCGAGAAAACACGAGCAACACTCCAACGGTAGTCCGCGGAGAATGCGTCGGAGAGAATCGAGTGTTGTACTTCAAAGTGGGTGGGTTGGTTAACTCCCGACACTGCCTCAACATCAGCGGCCTGCGCATAGCCAACCGCAAGTGCCAGGACGCCGAACAGAAGTGCGTGCCTGTTCATCGTGGTCTAACGCCGGGGCTGCGCTTGACGCTGGCGCGACGTTGCGACAGCCGGGGTCGCGACAGGGTCAAGAGACTGCTGCGGCGAATTGTGGTCGGGCAGCGTGCGATAGTCCGGACCGGCTATCGATAGGCTCAATGGTGTTGGGCTCATGCGTTGCTTTCCCCGGAAGAGCGACGAAACATGAACCAACTTACGTAGAACATAACCAAGAACGCTGGCGCCATATAAAAAAACAAAATCGAGAAAGGGGCAACGGGCAGGAAGGGCTCGTTTCCAAGGCCAACCCAAAGGAGCGCTGACAAAACGCCGACGAGAAGCGAAACAGTTTGACTGGCCTTGGTCGCTCGATCGATAGCGCTATCGCCCTTCTTCCTACGAATCAGGATTAACGTGGCCACAAACAAGGCCAACCCGAGACCGATGGCCGTGAGCATCATTAGTGTCGAGAGGGATTCTTCGTCCAATCTGGCCGCCTGGCAGGTCTCAAAGCGCCCTATGACGCCGGGGCTCAGAGGCCCGGACGCGACTGACGCAGGCTTTGCGTATGTGCGCTACCAATACTTCGCCATAAGTCTTGGCAAGCGCTTCCTAATTTCGTCTTCATCTTCAAAATCCCATTCTTCGCCCATCGACGCTGCTGCTTCAGCAATATCGGTTTGAGGCATGGCATTACCGGTCAGGGTTTCATACGCTTCCCCGGCAACGTAACCATACGATTCATTTTCGATGCTCTCCGCATCAACATCCGCTAAGGCATCTGGATTGGATAATGCTCTTTCGAAAATATTCCTTCCCTTTGAAATCAGACCGTAACGAAAATCAATAAACCCATCGTCTGAACAGCCGCCCCCAATAATGTATGCGGCACCCCATAAGTCCCATCGATAAGCAGAATCGAACAACTCGTCGAAGTGCTTTTGAAATTCCTGCAGATCTTCTGCGCTTTTTCCTTTGAGTTCGGTTTCTAAAACAGTTTCAGGTTCGCCAGAACTGCAGCCAACTTCAACTATCTTCCAAAAATCGTCTCGATTCATTAATCACCTCAAGTTGAGGAAGCACATGACACCGGGGGCTCAGACGCATGGACGCAGCCGGCATGGCTCTTGCGCAGAAAAGAGAAATGACGGATACCCTGTGTCGGCTGCGCTGACTGTTTAGACTTCGTCTTGCGGCGATGTCTCCCGCCGATAGTGTTCGATGACATCTTGCAGCTCCATTGACTCCCATAGCGCCATCTCGCGCTGTGCTCTCGCGCCGGGGTTCTCAGAATCAGCGACCTTCTTGTAGCGGAACTGCTCGAGTATTCCTTTGTAGAGCTTGAGTCGTGCCTCACGGATTCGTGCTGCAGCTTTGAGGAGCTTCTCTTCTGAGAGGTCATTGCGAATAGCATGCCGCATTTCTCGCTCGCGCTTCTGCAAGATTTCTTGCTTACGGAAAGGCTGCGATCGTGGAGGATAAGACGGCATTGCTTTGCAGCCTAACGCCGGGGCTGACACGTAAGGACGCGGCCGGCCCCGCTCTTGCCCCAGCAAGAAACGTGAAAGATACCCCGTGTCGGCTGCAGTGACTGGAAGTGTTGTGACACAATTCTCAAGAGGAGTAACCCTCCATTCCGTCGACGTTCAACCAGAATGCCGGCGTTAGTGATGTCGAGCCAGCAAAACTGATCGACGACCCGCCCCTGAAACCTAAGTCCTTGGATTCCACCAACTCGACTACCGCCCGCAAGTGCATGGACGAGTCTTCCGCTTGTGGCACGTTATCGACGTCCCCGCATTCGGCAAACCAGCCCTCAAAAAAATCTGACGGTGGGCCACCCATTCCATAGCTGTTCGGCTGAGCGCAGGAAGGCACGTACTCCCACCAACTGACTGCATCGATGCTTACGCCAAGAGGAATGAGATCTTGAGCGAAGTCGCGGTAGCCGTTCCGCGGCACGATGATGTCGATGTATCCGCTCCCAACCGGCTGCGCCTTGTGGCGGCTGATGAGCCCATCCCACTGCGATCGCAGATCAGCGTTCACTTATGTGCCCGAAAGCGGTCGCCACCTAACGCCGGGGCTCAGCAGCGTTTGACGCTCGCGCGGACTTGGCGATAGCCAAGGTCGCGACAGGGTCAAGCGTCTGCTCCAGTGACTTGTTAGGTGTCATATGTGTCCTCGCTAAAGACCATTTACTTTCCGAGAAGATAGCTCCACATGCCGAGAACAGCGACAAAGTTAAGGGTGAACACAATACCGCGTAACCGAATATTCTCGGTGAGTATCTGAACCAGGCTGTGCGCAATACGGCCCGCCACGAACAACCAGGCGAGCATCAGAAACCCACGCTCGTCAGCGACGCCAATGAGCATTCCTAGAACGCAAGCAACATAAAAAAGAACAGGCCACTCGAATTGATTGGACAGATTGGCACTTATCCTCGGCTCGACGTTTCGGCACGGGTTTGTACCATCCTTGGCGAGGCCTAAGCCCCAAACGGAGGGCGCTCTAACGACGGTCAGCGCCGCGTAGAGAATCGCAGCCAAGCACACATGCGCAAGCATAGGAAGAAGAATCAGCGACGCATCAGTCTGGCCGGACATATACATGCCACCTAACGCCGGGGCTCAGACGCATGGACGGATCTGGCGCGGCTCTTTCCCAAGCAAAAAACGGGGCAGGTGCCCCGTATCGGTCGCAGTGACTGAGTAAGTGGCATCTCACTTGACCTCAATGCTTGCAAATGCAGCGATCACTCGCATGCCGGCGCGAACGTTCGTATCGCTAACGCGAATCACAATCGAATATGCGGGTCCGCGACGGAGGTAAAAGAAGGATGCTCCCGTCGAATCCTCAAATGAATAGAGCGAGTAGTCCGAGGTGTGGTCAATCTGGACGGCGTCCTTTGGAATCCTCACAACATCGCCCCACGTCGCGTATCCGATCAGATTGAATGGTTCGGTAGAGATATTCACTGAAAAGAGCAGCTCGCCCTTTTCGGGAGTTCCCTCACCCCCAAAGACCGTTATCGTCCAGCCAGGCGGCAGCTCACCCGAGAATACATCGTCAATGGTAGGCAGCGACTGAGCAAGACCCCTCGGGCAGACGAATGAGACCAGAAGCGCGATAAGCACAGGTAGTGCCCGCTTCATCGCCTTGTTAGGCGGTACTTCCATAGCTGATTCTGCTAGCGGCATTTCATTCCTCGGATTGATGGATGGTCCAAGTAGAGAGCAGATCCGGATCTACAATTTCCTCATTCGTCGAGTGAAGCCGATACACACCGGGTGTCGCGACCGTCACTGCGCTTTGATCGGGGGAGGGGTAGCGTCCACAGCCTGCCTTCGCCGTCTCCCTGGCGCTTCACTTTGATCCCGCCAACTTGCGACGCAGAAGTGACGATTCCGTGCAACTGCACGTGTCCAGTTTCTTCGCCGCTTTCATCCAGATAAGTAACTCCAATCAGGATGTACTGTCCGATATTTGAGTCACCAATGTCCGGATCCCAAATTGGTTTTTCTGTTGGATCCTCGCGGGAGCCGGCCATGGTGACGCATAACGCGGGGCTCAGACGCACCGACGCAGCTGGCGCGAGACATGCGCATGCATGTCTCGTGACAGATGCCCGGTGTCGGCTGCAGTGACTGGTTAGGCAGGAAGAGTTCTAGCCGAAACAACTGCAGCCCCACTTACCCGACTCGTATTCATATAGTTGCCATGTTGCATGCGGCCAATACAACCACAAACAGTACTCGGCAGCTTTGTTTACAGATGGATCAAACTGAAAAGCAGAGTAAGGCTCACCATCTTTCTTAATCACCACTGCGGTGGTTGTTTCTATATCCGGCACAACAAGCGTGTCACTTTCGCCTTTGGCAACAACAATTGTGTTGTCGTCGAAAGAAACGGAAAAAGTAGTTGAACTAGGCCAATTTCTACCGCCGGATGCGTCTCCAGTGGGGATATCTAGCGTACCAATGCAGATTCTCTGTTCCGCAGCACCCGCGACAGCGCAAAAAAGAAAAAGTAAGAATGTCGCTACGTGCCTCAATGCTCTTCTGCCTGACGCCGGGGCTCAGCAGCGATTGACGCTGGCGCGGGCTTGGCGGCAGCCAAGGTCGCGACAGGGTCAAGCGTCTGCTGCAGTGACTCGTTAGGTGTCATACGCATACCTCTCGGCTGCAGCCTGAAACCCTCCCCCTTCCTCGTCAATCGCGTTATAGAAGGCATCGTCCAACTCGAGAAATGGATCCCATTCGTCAGGGTTCTCCCCTTCATAATCGGCCAAGCGCTCCTGTCGATACTCTCGCGACCGAGGATACTCAGCCCCAAAGAACGCCATGCCGCGGGCTACGGCATTAGCGCAGTTCGGCATACCCAACGACCTGAAGCCCTGTTCCGCCTCCGGCGCTAATACTCCTGTCGAGTTTTCGAAAAACTGCTGCAGCCCTCCGTTTCGAATCTCGGACTGACACCAATGAGTCGAGAACAGAACTTGCTGTTTCTGTGATATGTCCGCGTACTCGCGAAGGAAACGCTCTGCGCCGTCGTAAATACTAACCGTGTCCCAAACGGGCTCAACCAAGTTCCAATACGTACGCGCTTCGCTCATGACACCTAACGCCGGGGCTCAGCAGCGATTGCCGCTGGCGCGGGCTTGGCGATAGCCAAGGTCGCGACAGGGTCAAGCGTCTGCTGC
>CALBPI010000088.1 GCA_937899415.1 uncultured Gammaproteobacteria bacterium
CACCCGTCGAGCCCTGCGTCGCATTCTCGTACTTGATGCCAACGTCGCTGATCTCAGTCTTCCAGACCTTGACCTTTACAATCGCGTTGCTCGCATCCAGCGTGAACGTCGGTAGATCATCCGTTGAAACACCAGCGAACTCGGCGCCAGCAGCGCGCGCCGTGAATTCGGCTACCGTAGCCGACGTATTGATGCCGCTCTGGTCAGGGTTCGGAATGAACGCAAGAGCCGGGTTGTCGTCGTTCTCAAAGACACCCCAAGTGAAGCCCGTACCGCCAGCCGCGGATTCGAAGTCCAGGGTCGGCAACGTGACAGTGCCTCCACCGCCGCCGCCACCGCCCGAGCAGTCAGCAACCTGCTGAATCTCATCGAAGTAGAAGGTCCAGTTGGTGGGATCATTCTCGGCATCGCCGACGACCGCACCATCAAAAATGAAAGTGATCGCATTGCTCGTGAAGCCGTTGGCAGAAGCGCCAAAGTCGAAGCAAAGCTCTTGCCACTCGCTGCCACCCGGATGGTTTTCCGCGACCTCGATCCCCGCATTTGGGTCGCCCGTGATGGCGTCCTCGTACTTGAACAGCACGGGCACCGCACGCGGTGACCAGACCTGCATTGTGAAAGCCGTACCCTGCGTAAAGTCAACGTTTCCTGCGAGTGACAGCGTGCTGCCACCGAAGACCTGGTCAGCGAACTTACGCATGCGTGCGGTCTGGGCCGTCGTGTTGCTGCCCGATTGATCGGGGTTAGCAATCACATCAGCCTCGCCACCCGCAAAGTTCGCGAACTGATAGGTGGCCGGATCATCTTCGAAGTCGACGGGGAGCGTCGTGGTCGGCGCACCCGGACAGGAGTCAACCTGCTCAATCGCGTCGAGGTAGAAGGTCCAGTTGTCGGGATCGTTGTCTGCGTCGCCAATGACACCGTTGTCGAAAATCAACGTAATGGAACTGGTCGTGAAACCAGCGGTTGCGCCCGAGAAGTCGAAACACAGCGTCTCCCACTCGGCGCTGCCGCTATGCGACTCGACGCGCTCAATACCCAGCGCCGGATCACCCGAAATGGCATCTTCGAACTTGAACGTGAACGGAACAGCGCGTTGCGACCAGACGCTGACCGTAAAGACCTCACCTGGTGTGAAGTCGACGTTCGTGCCGAGCTGGAATGTGCTGCCGCCAAATGGTTCGGCCGCAAATTTCTGGTAGCGCGCAACCTGCGGCGTCGGGTTCTCCGCGCTGCAGACGGGGTTCTCAACCACGACCGTGGCGCCGCCGCCAAAGCCCGCGTCCATGCCGAAGTCATAGCTGGCCGCGAGGTTCTCAAAGAAGACCGGGAATGGCGCGCCATCCCCTTGCGCCGTTGCCGGATCACACAGTGAAGGTGGTGGCGGTGGCGCTGGCGTGCCCGCAATCGGTTCAGGACCGTCGCCCGTTCCGAAGCAGCCGGCGAGGGCTGCAGAAAAGACGAAGGCGCCAAGAGCGCGCACCGGGCGCATGAAGGAGTCTGAGTGCATATCAGTAATCTCGCGGATCGATTCCCGACAAGCGCACGCTTGCCGATGTCGTTCTATTTGTTATGCAGGCATGTTGCCTGGCGACGGCGCCGTGCCGTCGGTGAAGCGCGTCTTCGCGCGTTTGCCCTGACCACCTGTCCCTAAGGCGGTCTAGGGTTCCCCCGAATAAACGCGTACCCAGTCGACTTCCATCGTTGCCGGGAACACGGTAGTCGCGTTCGGCGAACCGGGAAGGTTGCCGCCCACGGCCAAGTTGAAAATGATGTAGAACTGATGGTCGAACGGCGCCGGGTACGGGCCATTCGTTGAGAACCAGTTGTTCTGAACGGCGTAGAGCACGTCGTCGACATACCAACGCATTTCGTTGGCGTCCCATTCGGTGGCGTAGACGTGGAATTCGTCCGTGACACTTGAGGGCACCGTGTAATCGACAGAGGTGAACTGGTTGCCCGGGAATTCGGCGCCGTAGTGGATGGTGCCGAAGACATTGTTGCCGCCAACGCCGCCTAAATTGACCGCTTCCATGACGTCGATTTCGCCACTGGCGGCCCAAGTGCCGTAGGGGCTGTCCTGGGACAGCAGCCAAAACGCTGGCCAGAGGCCCTGACCGGCAGGCAGCTTCATGCGCGCCTCGATGCGCCCATAGCGGAATGCGAAGCGGTCTCGCGTGTTAATGCGTGCGGAGGTGTAGTTGAAGATGCCCGTGTTTTGACCCGCGGGCGCTACGAGCTCTTCTTCGCGCGCCGTGATCTTGAGCATGCCGCCTTCGAGCTGCGCACTGTCTGGCAGGTAGTACTGCAGCTCGTTGTTGCCCCAACCCGGAATGCCGGCTTCGGTGCCGTCGCCCGTTTCGAAGAACCACTTCGACGTGTCGAATGTTGTCCCGTCGAATTCGTCGCTAAACACCAGTGTCAGGCTTTCGCCTGGGTCAACCTCTTCGTTCAATGCGACGGTGAGCGTGGGGTTCGTGCTATTGACGTTCGTCTGTACAGGTACAGCGCCCGGAGGGGCGATATTGACGTCTCCGAGCTCTTCGGCCCGATCACTGCCACAGGCAGCCAGCGTAGCCGACACGAAAAGCACCGCGAATGGGCGCACCAGCGCGCCCTTTGCCGTTGTCATGTTCTGTCCCCCCGCCGATGGATGTGTCAGCCGCCCCCTGCGGCCACCCACCTCGACTGGGGGATGGTTTAACAAACGATGACAGCGTTGTCAATTTTCGCCTTGTGGGAAGGGGGTTGGACGAAAATTGGACGCGCTGGTGCGCGACGCCGGGCGGCGCCGGGGGGTTAGCAGCCAGGCTGCTCCGCGGGTTGCCAGTCGTTCCGGGGCTCGGGACGCGTGACAGCGGGGGGCTTCGGAGCTGCCTTCAGCCGGTCATCGGCCACGATGACAGGCGCCATGAATGACGCCATCACGGAATGGCCGCGGAGGCTGAAAGCAAACGGATCGCGCTTGGCTTTTCGTTGCGTTGCCATGATCAGGGTCCTCCTGTGTTGGCGGGATCGGAGGGGGGGTTCCTCTCCCACGTCGTCACAGTAAGGACGCCGCAAGGCGATCTCAAACGAGACGTTTTCAGCCCCGGGTTGAGTTTTTCTCAACGGCCTCGCGGAACGATTCGAGGATCCATTCACGCAGCAGACGAACGCCGCGGCGATCTCCCGTGCCCGATTTCCAGACCAGGTAGTAGGCGCTGCGCATCAGCAATTCTTCCCGAAACAGGCGGACGAGGCTGCCCTCTTCGAACCACAGCTCACCCATGGGCATGGGCACAAGCGCAGCGCCCAAACCCCGTTGGGCGGCGCGCACGACCGCGATCATCGAGTCGAACTGCATTGACTGACGTGGCGCCGGTAAGGCGATGTTGGCCGACTCGGACCATTGTGGCCATGCCTTGGACAAGGTCTCGTGAACGATCAACGGAAAGTCACTCGAGATACGGCGCTTGGACACCTTGAGGCTGGCTTTGAACTCAGGCGAGCCGGCTGGCACGAGTCGCAATGGAAAGAGGCGTTCGTGCTCGAAACCTACAGGGGCCGTACTGAACAACCGCACGGACAAATCGGCGTCAGCGGGGTGCTTTTCGGAAGCCTCGTCACTGGTGCCCACCCGAATATCGATCTCGGGATGTTGTGCCGTGAAGTCCTTCAGCCTGGGTACGAAATACTCACTCGCAAAGAACGGCTGTACAGAGACGCGCACGGTTTCCTGTGCCGCAGCGCCGGTCTCGTATCGCGAGACCACATCATCAACGGCATCAATCAGCGGTGCGAGTTCGTCGAACAAGGACTGCCCAGCCTCCGTCAGTGAGACCTCACCGCCACGTCGCCGAAACAGCGCAATCCCGAGCTGTGACTCCAGCGTCTTGATTTGGTGACTGACCGCCGAGGGCGTGACGAACAGCGCCTCCGCGGCTGCGCGAAAGCTCGCGTAGCGCGCCGCAAGGCAAAAGGTCCTCAGGCCGCGTAACGGTGTGCGTGCCGGTTTGCTCACGGGTGGCAATCCCTGTGGCGACTAGTCTTCGCGAAAGTACGCTTTGGGCGTGCGGTCAACGAAGAACAAGCCCCAGTGCTTCTCAGCGCCCGTCGGATTGTCCGGGTTGCCCTTCCAGGGTTCGTCGAACGCCTCGAAAAAGAAGATCGTGACGTTGGCCTTGGTGGCCCAACCCTCGAGTTCCCGGTAGTAGCGTGCCTGGTTTGCCTCACTCGCCCGCTCACCGAACTCCGACGCCGTCGTCGCCCAGCCCGCCTCGAGGATGGCGAGATTTGACCCAGGCAATGCGCCGTGCACGCGATTCATATTTTCGATTGTGTAGCTTAAGCCCTCATCGATCGGCTTCTCTTCCCAAGCGGGATAGGTGTGCACCCCGACGTAGTCCAGCTCCGCGGCGAGCGGCTGACCCTCCGCGATCCACCATTCATAGTTTTCAGCGACCGTTACGGGTTGGTCGATTGCGGCTTTCACCTCGCGAACGTAAGCAATCATGCTGTCGAGCGGCACCATATGATCGGTCCAGTTGACCAGCGCTTCGTTGCCCACGTTGACCGAAACGATAATGTCACTGAACTCTTTCGCCAGCGCGATGCCCTTCGCAACCTCTTCCACATTTTTCTTGGTATTGGCGGCAAGCTCTGACTCCGGGATCGGCGCGTCGAGCCACGGGCAACCCTCGTGGTTTGAAAACTCAGCATTCAGCCATAAGCCCTGCAACACGCGAATAGGCAGGTCGTTGTCGCGAATCAGCTCGAGCGTTGTTCGCGAATTCTCGCCGGCATCGTAGAGACGGATGAGACCGAACCCATGCTCTACAAGGATGTTCAGGTCTTCGAGGATCTGCTCCGGTGTGGGATTGTTCGCGCCGTTGCCACGATCAGGATGTTGGCCTTCGCGAAAGCCCGAATAGGCCACAGCCATAACCTGGTCCTGCAGCAATGCTGCAGCATCTTGCTGCAGTTCCGCGGGTTGCGTTGCCACGGGCTTATCCTCTGCCGAATACCGGCAGCCGGCCAGCACGAGTGCAAGCCCCGTGGTTGCCAGCGCAAGGCGTATTGCTGATGTCATGTTGCTGCTCCATCACTAGTCATCCGCCCAGCGCTTATGCCGCTGGGTGCAGGTAAAACCCGCTCTCCAGGTCCGCGTCAGAATCTCCGCCAACCCATAGTTGAAATGCACCAGGCTCCACGCGCCACTCGTCGTTGCGGTCGTAGAAACCAAGATCCTCGCTGTGCAGCTCGAAATGCACGGTGACGGTTTCGCCGACCCCTATCGAGACGCGCTCGAAGCCTTTGAGCTCTCGTACTGGTCGCGTCACATTGCCCACCAGGTCGCGCACGTAAAGCTGCGCCACTTCGTCGCCAGCCTGGGCGCCGTGGTTGGTCACGCGCACGGTAATGCCGAGGGTCTCGCCCACCGAAAGCGCGTGCCGATCTAGCTGCAGGTCGTGGTAGTGGAACTGGCCATAGGACAGTCCAAAGCCAAATGGAAATTGCGGGCGGTGGCCTGCATCGAGGTGGTACGCGCTCATGCCCAGCGAAGTCTGAGGCGCGCGCGTGTGTAAGCTGTCGATGTGGGCAACCTGGCCCGGCAATGGCGGCTTGCCTGTCATCTTGTGGTTGTAATAGATGGGCACCTGCCCGACGACACTTGGAAAAGTGATGGGCAGCTTACCCGAGGGCGACACGTCACCCAGCAGGACTTCGGTAATCGCGGGGCCGGCCTCGATGCCGGGATGCCAGGCGTACAGCAGCGCATCGAAATCGTTGATGACGTTACTGAGCGTCAGCGGCCGACCGGCCAGAATGACACCAACTACCGGCTTGCCCGCGGCACGCACAGCATGCACAAGTTCGCGCTGAGCGCCGGGCAGATCGATGTCCGCGCGACTGTGTGCCTCGCCCGAAAGGATCGACTCTTCGCCAAGCCCGAGCACAACGACGTCGGCATGGGCCGCCAGTTCACAGGCGGCGGCCATGTCACGGGTGTCCCGCGAGCGTGAATGCTCGAACACACGGAGATAGCTGAGCTCGATGTCATCGCCAAGTTGTTCGCCGAGTGCCTGGCGCAGCGTCACGCTCAATGACGCGTCGCCGTCAAAAATCCAGGTACCGAGCTGCTGGTAAGGCGCATCGGCGAGCGGCCCGAGCAAAGCCACGTTTTTTAGTCGGCCACGGTCGAGCGGCAGCAGGTTGTCGTGGTTCTTCAATAGCACAAGACTCTGACGCGCGGTCTCGCGCGCCGTCGCACGCATGCGCACGGGGTCCGGCGCCGGGAGCGTATCGTTGTCGACAAACGGCCGCTCGAACAAACCGAGCAGGCATTTGACGCGAAGCACGTTGGACACGGCCGCATCGAGGAGCGCTTCAGCAATTTGGCCCGACTCAATGAGTTCCTCGAGATGGTGCGCGTAAGCCTCGCCCTGCATTTCAATGTCGACACCGGCCTCGCAAGCTTCGCGAGCGGCTTCGCGGTCGTCTGCGGTTAGTCCGTGAATACTGAGCTGACGAACCGAGTCCCAGTCGCTCACGACCAGCCCCTCAAACCCCCACTCGTCCCGCAGCACCTGGCGCAGCAGAAAGCGGCTGGCCGTGCAGGGCATGCCGTCAATTTCGCTGAATGAGGTCATCAAGGAAAGCGCACCGGCCTCAACCGCAGCGCGGAACGGGCGCAGGTGCACGTTACGCAGTTCGTTGCGCGGCAGGTTGGTCGTGTCGTAGTCACGCCCCGCGTCGACACCACCGTAGCCGGCGAAGTGCTTGGCGCACGCCGCGATGGCCGTTGGCGCCGACGGGTCATCGGTCTGGAAGCCTCGCACCATGGCCGCAGCCAGTTCGCTCGCGAGATGCGGGTCTTCGCCCAGGCATTCGGCGACGCGACCCCAGCGCGGGTCGCGCGTGACATCCATCATCGGCGCGAAGGTCCAGTTGATGCCGGCACGGGCGGCCTCTTCCGCCGCCACGCGGGCGCCGGCAAGCACAAGCTCGGGGTTCCAAGTCGCTGCCTGCCCCAACGGAATCGGCAATACGTGGCGGAAGCCGTGAATGACGTCACGGCCAATCAGCAGCGGAATGCCAAGGCGGCTTTCCTCCACCGCAATGCGCTGAAGCTCTTTGACGATGTCTGGATTGGCATTGTTGATCACCGATCCCAAACCGCCCGCACGCAAGCGCTCGCCCAGGTAATCGGGCGGGTAGCCGTGGCTGCCGTCGAGCTGCACGAGCTGGCCGACCTTTTCGGACCGCGTCATGGATCCGAGCAGTTCTGCCACACGCTCGCGAACGCCAACGGCGCCCGAAAGCGACGTTTCAAGTGAAGCGCTGATGACCTGTCCCCTGTGTCAGCACGCCGAAACGTGCATGACCGACGAGTATGGGCAACGTTTGACAGCGCTGTCAATTTGCGCCAGTGTGCAGGCGGGGAAAGTTTGCACGCGCGTTGGGGGGACTTCGCGGCATGGCAGAAACTGCACATTACGAAACGGCACCAGAAGACCGTATTCCACCGCTGAAGAAGTTCATCTACGGCATGGGCGCGTTCGCAAACAACGTGCTTGCCGATGGCATTGGACGCATGATCATTGTGCTCAACCTGGGCCTGGGCATGAGCCCTACGCTCATGGGCACACTCGGCGCGCTGCCACGATTCATGGACGCGCTCACCGACCCGCTGATGGGGTACATCTCCGACAACACAAAGTCTCGGTGGGGTCGAAGACGACCTTATATTTTTGTCGGCGCTATTCTTGCGGGCGTGGTATTCGCCTTGATGTGGCAGTTTCCGCGTGGGCAGAGCGAGTCGTTCTATTTCTGGTTCTTCCTGGGCGGCTCACTGCTGTTCTTCCTGGCCTATACGGTTTACGCCACACCCTGGGTCGCGCTGGGCTATGAGCTCACACCCGACTATCACGAACGCACGCGCCTCATGGGCGTGCAGTTCTTTATCGGGAGCACCGTCTACCTGATCTCGCCCTACTTTGGCGCCTTTATGGCCGCTGATTTTTTTACGGACCTCGTCGAGGGTGCGTCGTGGCTGGCCATCATTATTGGTCTCTCGGTGATCGCCACAGGGCTTCTGCCAGCGATCTTTCTGCGTGAACGGTTCAAACAGGCGGACGATGACGGCGAAGCACGGCCTACCATTGGCCAGGTTCTCGCGGACTTCTTCAAGGGCTTCTGGCAGACGATTAAGTTCGTGCCGTTCCTAAAGCTCTGCATTGCCACCTTCATGGTGTTCAACGGCTTTATTCTTATCGCCGCATTCCAGTCCTACGTCATCATTTATTACGTGTTTGGCGGCGATGTCGAAAAGGGCTTCACGTGGGTAGGACACGCAGGCCTTGTGCAGCAACTCTCAGCGCTCGTCATCATCGCACTCATCACGTGGCTTGCGACCAAAATCGGCAAGCGGCGCGCCTTCTTCTTCGCCGTCGGCATGTCCATTGTCGGCTATGCGCTCAAGTGGTTTTGCTACACGCCTGACAACCTGTGGCTCATGTTCATTCCGGCGCCGTTCATGGCATTTGGACTCGCTGGCTTGTTTACGCTCGTGCCGTCCATGGTGGCCGACGTCGTTGACCTCGATGAACTCGACACCAACGAAAGACGGG
The DNA here is from genome assembly GCA_937899415.1 of uncultured Gammaproteobacteria bacterium. Taxonomy (GTDB): domain Bacteria; phylum Pseudomonadota; class Gammaproteobacteria; order Steroidobacterales; family Woeseiaceae; genus CALBPI01. The sequence goes on from CALBPI010000088.1 coordinate 8,613, forward strand.
AAGGCATGTTTGCGTCCATCTTCTGGTGGGTGGTCAATCTGGGATCATCGGCAGCTATCTTTGGCGGCGGCATCCTGTTGACTGCGACCGACTTCAACGTGGAGCTCGAGGGTGCGCAAACGGCCGAGACGATACGCCTGATGCGACTGTTTGACGCATTCATTCCTTGCGTCACATCGGTGATCGCAATCTGGGCAATCGCGTCGTTCACCATCACAGAAGAGCGGGCCCACGAGATTCGCGAAGAACTCGAGGCACGTCGTGGTGCTGGCGATAGCGAGCCGGAGCCTGAGCCGGCCTAAGGCCAGGCGCTACCGCGTCAAACGCAGCACGACACGTCGGTTGGCCGCCCGGCCTTCCGCTGTGTCGTTGCTCGCGATGGGATCATCCTCGCCGTAGCCCGCCACCGTCATCTGTTCGCGCGGGACACCGCGTTCCTCGAGTGCATTCCGAACGCTGCGCGCACGGCGCTCTGACAAGCCACGGTTGTAATCGGCGTTACCCCGATCATCGGTATAACCCGCCACTTCAACGATCACCGACGGATTACTCCTGAGCGTCTTGGCCGCCGCGTCGAGCTCTGATTCCGCACCCGACAGCAGCCGGTCCGAATTCGTTTCGAAGTTCACGCTGGGCAAGCGTATCTCGACGATGCTCTCGCGAATGACCTCACAGCCTCTGCTGTCGACAACGGCGCCTTCTGCCGTATCGGGGCAGGCATCAACGCCGTCGAGCACGCCGTCGCCATCGCTGTCTTGAGCGCAGCCTTTCTCGTCGACTACAGTGCCGGCCGGTGTATTGGGACAGGCGTCAGCCTCGTCGTTTACGCCATCACCGTCACGGTCGACAGGCAATGCGCAGCCCGTGGCATCTACAGCGGTGCCAGCGGGTGTGCCCGGGCATTGGTCCGTGTCGTCATAGACGCCATCGCCGTCACTGTCTACCGGCAAGGCCGCAAGCGGCGATGAACGATCGCGCTCACCGAACTGCCAGCCCACCGAGATGCCCGCGAACCAGGCGTCGCGGTCGTACCAGTCGACGGTACCGCGCACGAACCAGGGTGAGTCACCGAGATCGACATCGACGCCCGCGCCGAATGCGAGCTGGATGGAGCTCTGCTTGTCGAAAGGAATGGGCGCACCCGAGCCGCTGTTGCGGATCGTCGACAGACCGACCTTGCCGAACGGGCGCACGCGCTTATCGGTACGCAGGCGGTAGCCCGCCATGAGCGAGGGCACCTTGTAGCTGATCGCCGCATCGGGGAACGCCGCCGCGATGGCCGGGTTGCGGTTGGTGATGCCCGCCTCGCCGAGGTCGGCGTAGTTGAGCTCGGCGAACCAGTGTTCCGTGAACTGGCGGCCAAGCGTGACCTGCCAGCCCGAGTCGTGGTTCTCGTCGGCATCATGGATGAAGTTGTTGGCGGCTTCGTCGGGCGAAACGTAGGAGTAACCGAGGCCCGCAGCCACGTACCAGCAACCCGCGTCGTCGCCATCGTCGATGGCCTGCGCGCAGTCCTTCTCGGCGCGCGCCGCGGGCACCGCGAGCACAAACAGTACGAGCGTTGCGGCTGCATGGCGGTGCAGACGTCGCTGCACCGCGAGCATGAGGCCGAGCGCCAGCAGGAACACCAGTCCGATGCTGCCGGTGCCCGATCCCGTCACAGCGGTCTCGAGCTCGCCGTCCGACTCGAGCCGGTCCAGCACGCCATTGCCATCGGCGTCGGCATCACCCTCAAGCTCATCATCGATACCGTCGTTATCGCTGTCGGGATCGATGTAATCGGGCAAGCCGTCACCATCGGTGTCGACGGGGTTGGTCGCGTCGGGGCCTGCTTCAGTTTCATCGTCGATGCCGTCATTGTCGCTGTCCGTGTCATTGACGTCGGGGATACCGTCGCCGTCTGTGTCGCCGCTACCTTCCACGTCGTCGGGGATGCCGTCGCCATCGGCGTCGGGCAAGGTGCCGAAACCGTCGGCCTGGTCGGCGCCGTCTGCGATGCCATCGCCGTCGCTGTCGGTGGTGTCATCGATGACGCCGTCACCATCACCGTCGAGCGGACCAAACGGTGTGCCTGCGATATCGGGGGTGCCATCACCGTCGCTGTCGGTTTCGCGCCAGTCGCCGATGCCGTCCGTGTCCGAGTCTATCGGCATCACGATGCTGCCCTCGTTGTTGACGAGGTCATCGATAAGGCCGTCGGCATTCGCGTCAGGGCCACCGCCTTCGACGACATCGGGGATGCTGTCGTTGTCGGCGTCGAGATCGATGAAGTCGGGCGCCCCGTCACCATCGGTGTCGGTCACCTGTGCCGCGTCATCGACGCCGTCACCGTTGCCGTCCGCCCCCATCGTGAGGTCTACATCGAACACGTCATTGATTTGATCGCCGTCCGCATCGGCCATCACGTCTAGATCGGCTTCGACGGTATCGGGAATGCCATCGTTGTCACTGTCGATATCGATCGCATCACGCAAGCCGTCTCCATCGCTGTCGACGACCACGGTCGCGTCAGCAACACCGTCACCGTTACTGTCGGTGGCGCCCGGCACGGTATCGACGTCGTAGCCGTCATCGATGCCGTCGCCGTCGCTGTCGATGCCCGTAGCAATGACATCTTCTACGAAGTCAGGAATGCCGTCGTCGTCGCTGTCGGGATCAAGGAAGTCGGCGATGCCGTCGCCGTCGCTATCCGCATCACCCTCAATCGCATCCGGAGTACCGTCGTTATCGGAGTCTGGGTCTATGGTGTCGACCAGGCCGTCACCATCGCTGTCGACAGGCATGCCCGGCATCGGGCCCGCCTCGTCGGCATCCGGGATGCCGTCGTTATCCGAGTCGGGGTCGAGCGCGTCGATGATGCCGTCACCATCGGTGTCACCGGTTTCGACGCCATCGGGGATGCCGTCGCCATCCGAGTCATCGCTGGCCGGGTCTGTACCGTTGGCGATCTCGTCGCCGTCGCTCACGCCGTCGTTGTCGGTGTCGCAGGTGGCCACGGTGTTGTCGGGCACGCACGGATCGCTGTCAGCTCCCGCATCGGGCTCGACCGGAACCGCCGTGGTCGGCGTGCCGAAGTCCGCGGCGCCATCGCCGTCACTGTCGAGGCAACCCTGGCCCGGGAAGTTGGGTACGCAGGGGTCCACAGGATCGGCGTCGTTGCCGTCCGTGATGCCGTCGCCGTCGCTGTCGATCTGGTCGTCGGTGCCGTTGCCCGAGGTCGGGTTGGTGCCGTCGTTCAAGATCTCTGCACCGTCGTCGATGCCGCCGTCGTCGCTATCCGTGTCGAGCGGATCTGTGGCACCACTGCCACCGAGCTGGCCGATACCGTCCTGCTCATTACCGTCGGTCAGGCCATCGCCATCCGTGTCGGCATTGAGCGGATCGGTTTCGCCGCTGCCCGACGTCCCCGTGCCACCAATGGTGTTGGCAGTCGCACCATCGCCGTTGGCGTCTTCGAGACCGTCCTGAAGGCCATCGTTGTCCGTATCAGCGTCGGTCGGATCCGTGGTCGTTGAGGGATCGGCGTCGACCGTGAAGTTTCCGGCGCCCGTGTCGGTACCCGCGACCGGAACACCGTTGACGTCGCTCACGGTCGGCGCGATAGGCGTTGTGACGCCCGTCTCGAGGCCGTCGCTCAGACCGTCGCCGTCGCTGTCTGCCGCATTCGGGTTGGTTTCATCGCCCGTGTTCGGCAGGCCGTCGGCGCCCACGACTTCGTCGCCATCGCTGACACCGTCGTCGTCGGTATCAGCATCGAGCGGGTTCGTATCGCCCGCATTGATGAACGCGTCGTTGCCTGTTTCATCACCGTCGTCGATGCCGTCGTTGTCCGTGTCGGGGTCGTCAGGGTCCGTGCCCAGAATGGCTTCCTGCGCGTTGGACAGGCCATCGCCATCAGGGTCGGCCGCCGCGTCATCAGCGCCGTTGCCCGACACGGGCAACGTGCCGTCGGCCAGCACCTCAGTGCCGTCCTCAGTGCCACCGTCGTCACTGGCCGTGGCGAGCGGTTCGGTCGGGCCCAGGCCCGCAAGCGGTCCTGTGCCTGCGGCTTCTTCGCCGTCGAACAGGCCGTCGCCGTCGGTGTCGCGGTTGTTGGGATCGGTTTCGCCCGAACCCGCATTGCCCGTGCCGCCGATGGTATTGACCGTGGCACCGTCACCGGTGGCGTCCTCGATGCCGTCGAGAAGACCGTCATTGTCGCTATCGGGGTCGGTCGGATCGGTCACCGTGCTCGGGTCCGCATCGGGCACGTAGTTCGCCGAACCCGTGTCGGTGCCCATGTAGGCGACACCGGTACCGTCGCTCGTGCCACCCGCGACCGGTGCGGTCACACCGATCTCAGTACCGTCGTTGATGCCGTCATCGTCGGTGTCGGCATTCAGCGGGTCGGTTTCGTCGCCGTTGTTGGCGACGCCGTCGGCGCCCAGCGTCTCGGCGCCGTCGCCGATGCCGTCGTCGTCGGTGTCGGCGTCAAGCGGATTCGTGTCGCCCGCATCGAGCGAACCGTCGTTGCCTACTTCCGCGCCGTCGTCGAGACCGTCGTTGTCGCTGTCGGCGTCATCGGGGTCGGTTCCGAGTACCGCTTCCTGTGCGTTCGACAGGCCATCGCCGTCAGGATCGGCCGCGGCATCGTCAGCACCGTTGCCCGACAGCGGGTTCGTCGCGTCAGCCAGCACCTCGGTGCCGTCCTGCGTGCCGCCGTCGTCGGAGTCGGCGTCGAGCGGATCGGTGGTGCCCAGGCCCGCGAGCGGGCCCGTGCCGTTCACTTCGTCGCCGTCATTGAGGCCGTCGCTATCGGTGTCGGCCTGGTTCGGATCGCTTTCGCCCGAGCCTGCGCTCGCGCTGTCACCAATCGTGTTCAGCGTCTGGCCGTCGCCGTTGGCGTCCTCGACACCATCGTCGAGACCGTCGTCATCGCTGTCAGCGTCGGTTGGGTCTGTGGTCGTCGCGGGATCCGCGTCGCCCGTGAAGCCCGGCGCCGTGCCGTCGTAGGCAATGCCCGAGCCGTCGCTGACGCCACCCGCAACACCCGGCGTGGCCACGCCGGCCTCGATGCCGTCGTTGATGCCGTCGCCGTCTGTGTCCGTGTTCAGCGGATCCGTTGGCCCGTAGCCTGTGAGCGGACCCGTGCCGTCGACCTCGGTGCCATCAGAAAGACCATCGTCGTCACTGTCAGCGTCGAGCGGATCGGTTTCGCCGGCGCCCAGCACGCCATCGCTGCCGGCTTCTTCGCCGTCGCTAAGGCCGTCGTCATCGGAGTCGGCGTCGTTGGGGTCGGTGCCGAGCGCGCCTTCGAGCGGATCGGAGATGCCGTCGCCATCGCTGTCGACCGCGTCATCGAGACCGTTGCCGGGTGTCGGGTCCGTGCCGTCCGTCAGGACCTCGGCGCCGTCGAGTGCGCCGCCGTCGTCGGTGTCCGTGTCGAGCGGATTGGTGTTGCCGATGCCTGTGAGCGGACCCGTCGCATTGACTTCGTCGCCGTCGCTGAGGCCGTCGCCATCGGTATCGCTGTTGCCGGGATCGGTTTCACCGCTGCCCGCAGCGCCACCCGTGCCACCAATCGAGTTGACCGTCTGGCCGTCGCCGTTCGCGTCTTCAACGCCATCGTCGAGACCATCGCCATCGGTGTCCGCGGCAAGCGGGTTCGTGGTCGTGCTCGGATCAGCGTCGCCATCAAAGGCACCGTCCGTGCCACTAATGGGACCCGCACCGTCAGGATCGGCGACGCCAGCCACGCGACCCAATTCGACGCCATCCACAATACCGTCGCTATCGCTGTCGGGATTACTCGGGCTGGTTTCACCGGCCTGCTGAATGCCGTCGCCGTTGGCGTCTTCGACGCCGTCGGCCAGGCCATCATCATCGCTGTCGCGGTCGAGCGGGTTGGTCTCGCCCGGATCGATCGTCGCATCGCCGCCCGTTTCGACACCGTCGGGAATACCGTCGGCATCGCTGTCGGGGTTGTTGATGTCGGTGCCCAGTGCGGCTTCGTCTGGATCGCTCAGTCCGTCGCCATCGCTATCGTTGGTGCAGCCCGGTGCGGTCGTGGACGGGATGCAGGGGTCGCCGTTGGCAGGATCGGCCTGGTCGTTGGTGCCGTCGCCATCGGCATCGTTGATCGATGACTCGAGGTAGTCGGGCGTACCGTCACCGTCCGTGTCGGCCGTCGGGCCTTCGACGCTGTCGGGCGTGCCGTCGCCATCGGTATCCGTCGTGCAGCCCGTGCCGAACTGCGAGGGGACGCAAGGGTCGCCGTCGTTGGCATCGAGCTCGTCGGGCGTGCCGTCGCCGTCCGCGTCATTGGTCCCCGACTCAAGGTAGTCGGGCGTGCCGTCGCCGTCCGCGTCGTTACTTGCGCCGCCCTCTGCAGACGTGTCCGTGCCATCGTTGTCGTCGTCGGTGTCGCGCCAGTCGCGGTCCGCATCACCGTCAAGGTTCTGCAATGGCGCGTTGCCGCCGATTGCATTGAGCGGATCGGGCGCTGTCGTCGTGTCAAAGTTGTCGTTGAGCCCGTCGCCGTCGGCATCGGCATTGCCAGGCGCAGGTGTAATGTCAGCCACGCCGTCGTTGTCGGCATCGAAACCTTCTATCGCATCCGCAACGCCGTCGTTGTCGCTATCGTCGTCGAGGTAGTCGGGCTGGTCTGCACCGTCCGTGTTGATGGGCGATAGTGCGGCACCGCCCTGATCAGGGTCGTAGGCATCATCAATGCCGTCGCCGTCCGTGTCCGTGCCCGTCGGCGGGACGTAACCCGCCTCGGTCTGGGCCTCGATGTTGTCGACGATGCCGTCATTGTCGCTGTCGATATCGCGCAGGTTCGGGACGCCGTCGCCATCACTGTCACCCGCGCCGTCGGTGGTGTCGGGAATGCCGTCGTTGTCGTCATCATCGTCATTGATATCGATGATGCCGTCGCCGTCGGTATCCGTGCCCAGCACGCCGGTATCCGTGCGCACAACGGAGGCACCCACCGCGTCGATCTGATCTGTGTATTCGACGCTTACGCCGTTGCCCTCGCCCGCGTTCAGCGTGCCATCGTTGTTGGGGCCGGCGACCGCTGAGGCGGTAGGCACATTGGCCGTAAACGTGCCCGTGTTGGGTCCCGTTTCCGTGAGCACGACCTGCTCGATCTCGCCCGTCGTCGTGTTGATCACGTCGACGCCGACTGACTCGACAATACCGGCGTCGTTGTTGAGGTCGCTGTCAGTGACCGTGACCGAAACCGCGTCCCCTATCACCGTGATGTCAGGGATGTCGACGCTGCCGTCACTGCCCGTGATCAGCGCGTCGCCCGAGGTCACGTAGACGAGCGTCGAGGTCGTGGCAGTAAAGCCGTAAACATAGGTATCGATGAAGCGGTCGTTGCCGAAGCCCGTTCCCGAGAAGTTGCCCCAGGTGTGGCGTCCGGCGCTCGTGTTCGAGAGCTCGCCGTCGGGCAGTGTTGTCGTGCCACCGGCGGCCCCGCCCAGGATCGTGACGTCATCCCAGAACACACGCGTCGGCTGCGGCGTGTCGGTTTCATCGACGAGAAAGATGGTCAGGCCGTCTTCGGTGCCGCCACTGGTTTCGGCGTCAAAGGCCACGAAGTGGTACTCGCCCATGCGCACGCTGATGCGCGCGCTGTAGACGCCGTCGCCCAGCGTGGCACCGGTCGCATCGGTGCCGTCCCAGGCGACGCTGTTGGCGCCCACAGCAACGGGGCCCAGAAGCAGTCGGTCGCCCGCATTGCCGAACACGCCGTCGCCGTCCACGTCGATCGTGATGGCGTAGGTGCCGGCAACGTCAGACGTGAACTCGAAAAACCCCGTGTCCTGCACACCGATGGTGTCGCCCGGCGAGATGCCGCTGTCGACACCGGCATCATCAATGAATCGAATGTCCGTGATGACGGGCGGCAATGCCGGCTGCGGCAGCGCCACGTCAGGAACGCTCGTGTAGATCGGAAACTGGTAGGTGACGGCGTTGCCCGCAAGCTCTGTCGAGTAACCCGAGTTCGGTGCGTCTACACCGATGTCGTTGGCCACGATGTAGTAGACGAAGCCCGCGAAGTTGTTGAGGTCGAGCTGCCAGACGTAGTTCGTGTTGGGACGCCCGCCCGGGACGAGCGCGTAGAAGTCGGCGTCCGTGGCCGCGGAGACGTCGAAGGCACCCGCGTTGATGTTCCAGCTGTAGGCCCAGAGGCGACCGTCATCGGCCGTCGGGTCCGGGTCGTCGGTGCTGCCAGGCGGCGTCACCGTCACGTCGTAGCGGCGCAGGATGCTGTCGTTGTTGCCCGTCTCGCTCGTGTTCTCGAGGATGATCCGGTAAGTACCCGTCGTCGTTGCCGTGTATTGCGCCGGGTTGGTCAGCGGCGCTGTCATGGGGTCGTTGCAGGCCACGTTGCCGCTGGTCAGCGACTGCGTGAAGACACTGGTGTCGGTCGGGTCGAAGATCTCGATGAAGAGGTCGTCGCTGTCCGTGTTGCCGCACAGCGAGTTATTGATGATCTCGTTGGCCGTCGTGTTGTCGACGAACAGGGACTGCGAATTGGCGTCGATGGCAAAGCCGCGGTCGAGCGCGCGTTCGGCGTCGAACAAGGGCTGGTTGATGCCGATCTGGGCCGAGCCTTCGGCCAGCGCCTGGGGTGACGCGATGCAGGCTCCTGCCAGGATCATTGCGGTCAGTGAACGGATCCGGCGAGCGGGCGACGAAATCTTCTTCTGCATCACGGACAGCTTCTCCCTGTGTCCCTGGAGCCCGCCGCGCCTCGCGGCAAGCCGCGCCCGGAGGCGCGAATTGCACATAATGTATGCCAATTGGATGGGCGGCCGGCGAGAACCAGGTCTCGTTTTGGCCATGCCGCAGCCGCAGCATAGCGATGTAAACGCCTAATTACCCAGTGATTCTGCGGTTTACATGCAGGTTACGTGAGCCCGGTCACGGCGCGGCGCCCGCCCAGGCGTGCACCCGTCACCCTGGGGGTGCGTCCTACTTTGCGGCGATTCGGCCGCTATGGGGGTGAACAGATGCCACGTCACGTCTGACAGCCGGCCCCGCTTCGGGCAAAATGACAGGCGGACGCCCGAAGCGAACCTCCAAAGCAAAGGCCACGGATGAACCAGCCCGAGCTCAACCCCGATGCTGCACTCACAGTCCTCGTCGTGGACAACCACGCCGTGGTTCGCCGTGGCGTGGTCTCCGTGATCCAGGCACGCTTTCCCAGCGCCACCATTATCGAGGCAGAGAACCAGGCCGATGCCCTGCGCCTCGCCGAGTCCGAGCAGCCCGACTTGCTGCTGCTGGACGTGGACCTCGGGGACGGCAGCGGCATCGAGGTACTCGACCGCGTCGTCGCGCTGGGTTACCCCACCCGAACGGTGATGCTCACGGTCTTCCAGGAATTGCGCATCGCACAGTCGTGCCTGCAGAAAGGCGCCAGCGGCTACGTGAGCAAGGACTCAGCCGCCGAGCATCTCGAGGAAGCGATCGAATCGGCACTGGCCGGCGAAGTGTTCCTGAGCCCCGATCTGCGCCGCGATATGCAGGCCGCGTTTGCGGGCCAGGTCGTGCAGGCGCCCCACGAGCAGCTCTCGAAACGCGAGTTCGATGTCTTCCGTCTCGTAGCCCAGGCCAACACGGCCAAGGAAATCTCACGCCAGCTCGGCATCAGCGAAAAGACGATCGCCACCTACCGCGCTCGGATCGCCGAGAAAACGGGTCTCAAGACCGCTGCAGAGATCATACGCTACAGCGTGAAAGCCGGCCTCGACTGAGTCCGACCCGCCTCTTTTGACAATAATTTGGGGGGCTGTCAGCAACAGTCCCCACAATACGTCGCCAATCGGCCCTCTGTTCATGGGGGCGCCCCCAACCGAATATGGGTACCCAGCAACACCTACGACGCACACTTGCGGGTGATTGCATCTCGAGATGCCACGGACGGCGACTCGCAAACCAGGGATGGGGTCATGAAGACACAGACGGTACTTACGAGTCGAAAGCCGCAGCCCGGCACGATGTTGATCATCGACGACGACGCGGGCATTCGCGGGCTGATTCGGTCGGTCGCCGAACGACAGGGATTCGAAGTTACCGACTGTGGGCGCAGCGAAGACGCGGCAGACGCCGCCGAAGAACGCGCCCCGGCCGTCATCACGCTCGACCTCAGCATGCCCGGTTGCGACGGCATCGAGGTGCTGCGACAACTTTCTGCAAAGCGTATCCGTGCCCGCATCTATCTGATCAGCGGTTTGTGCAAACGTGTGCTTGCCACGGCCAGCGACCTCGCGCACACGCTCGACCTTGACGTCGCGGGCACGCTGCGAAAGCCGTTTGACATTGCGCAACTGCGTGCCCTGCTCGCCGAAGAGTGGCGTTTCGAGAAGGTGCTCACGGCCGCCGATTTACGCCACGGCATCGAACGCGGCGAGCTCGTGGTGCACTACCAGCCGCGCGTCAAACGGCATGGCGAGCGCTGGGTGATCTCTGGCGTGGAGGCGCTGTGCCGCTGGCAGCACGCGCAGCACGGTCTCGTGATGCCCGACGCCTTTATTCCCATCGCCGAGCGCTCCGGCGCCATCGGCGCACTGACCAACTATGTGCTCCGCGAAACCATCGAGCAGTTGGCCCGCTGGGAGGCAGCGGGCCATCGGCTCACGGCCAGCGTCAATATTTCCGGCGCCCTGCTCGGTGATCTGGAGCTACCCGACAGACTGGCCACGATGCTCAGCACGCACGGGCTCACACCGGACCGACTCATCCTCGAGATCACCGAGACTGCGGCCATGGCCGACCCGGCGCTAACCATGGACATCCTCACGCGGCTGCGCGTCAAAGGCTTCGATGTCGCCATGGACGACTTCGGCATCGGGTTCTCGTCGATGCAGCACCTGTTCCGCCTGCCGTTCAGTGAGCTCAAGATCGACAAGTCCTTTGTGCTCGAGATCAGCAAGAGCGCGAACGCGCGGACGCTTGTCTCGGCTCTCGTGGAGCTTGCACACAATTTTGATATGAGCGCGTGCGCAGAAGGTATCGAGGACGAAGACATCCTCGGCTTCCTGACGGACGCCGGCTGCGACACGGGCCAGGGCTTTCTGTTCAGCCCCGCGGTGCCCGAGCAGGAACTCATCGGGCTCATCGAGTCTGACGCTTTTTCGACGTCACAGGACAAGGTGCCGCATAGCGCCTGAGTGACTTTCAACGTGTGCTGGAGGGACGCCCCGGCAAGGAAGCCGGGCAACCGGGGCAGGCGGCGGCGCAGGGACTGCGCTTCCAGGGACGGAAGCCGTCCTGCCCCGACCCGGCGCGCGCTCGACGAATCAGGCGTTCGCGTCGCGTAGTGCCGTTGCGATAGCCACGACGCGTTGTGCGTTGGCTTCCCAGGTGTAACCACGCTCGTGCACGGTCTGCACGATATTCCCTTCGATGCGCGCGCGAAGATCGGCATCGGAAAGCACACGGTCTATCCCGGCCGCGAACGCCTCGGCGTCGCTGTGATCAAACAACGCCGCATCGTGACCGTCCCTGAGAATCTCGCGAATGTTGTCAGAGTCGGGCGCGACCACGGCTTTGCCCAGGGCCATGTACTCAAAGAGCTTCAGTGGCGAGGCATAGGGCACGACGCTGGGCTGCAACGCCACATCGAACGCCGACACGTAGCGCACGATGTCCTCACGCCCAACGAGCCCCGTAAACGTCACGCGCTCGGTGATACCCAACGTACCCGCGAGCGCTTCGAGGCCGGGCCGGGCAGGCCCGTCACCCACGAGCAACGCGTGCCGTGTGCCGTCCGGGTCGCGGGCCACGGCGTGCAGCACCGCGTCCAGGCCGTGCCAGTCACGCATGAACCCCGTGAATCCCAGCACGTCGCGCCCTTCGAGACCCAGCAGCAACTTGGCCTGCTCGCGGCCACCCTGAATGGGTTCGAGCATGGCTTCCGGAATGCCATTGTGCACCACCGTCACGCCGTCGCCGTGTCCGCGCCGCTCGCGCACCTTTTCCGCGAGCACTTCGGTCACGGGTAACACCGCGTCAGCCTTGCGCCACACGTAGGCTTCGGACCAGCGGGCGAGCGACTTGAGCACGATGCCTGACGTCTTGCCACGCTCTTCGAACAACGGCGCATTAACCTCACTGATGAGGGGCAGCCCGAAGCGACGCGCCGCCCACACCCCCGCGGGCAGGAACAGGTTGTAGCGTTCGTAAATAACGTCGGGCCGGTGTTGACGAATAGCACGGGCCAGTTTCAGGTAAGCAAACACGGCGTAGCCGAATTCCATGAGCTCGTAGACGGCGCCCGGAACGAGTCGCTTGAGCCAACTGATGACGCCACTCTCGCCACCAAACGCCTCTTCGTCAGTGCCACCCGGCGTGACCCAGACGAGCTCGTGTCCCTGGCTCGACAACGCGCGCGTCAGGCCCTCGACGTGCACGTACTGGCCGTCTTTGGACGCGATTCTGTGGTGGTAGAGGATCTTCAACGGCGGGTCTGCCTGCTAGTAGTCGCGCGCAGATCAACGACCCCCGCTGGGACGCGCCGTAGTGTGCACGCTGCACGCGGAAGCGTCCACCGACCCCGTTTGCTTGTGGCTGCCCGGCGCACGGCGCTATCGTAGGCGCATGAATCGAGTGGCCTTTCTTGCCGGGGCGACGGCGATAGCACTGTCGATGTTGACCCCCGACGCGTCATCTGCCGAACGCGCAACCTGGCGCGGTGTCGATCTCTCCTACGTGAACGAGCTCGAGGACTGCGGCGCGCAGTACCGTGATGAGGCGGGGCGCAAAGACCCTTACGCGATCTTCGCCGCCGCCGGCGCCAACATCGTGCGGCTGCGTCTCTGGCACACACCCGAGTGGACGCGTTACTCGACGCTAGACGATGTGCGCAAGAGCATCCGCCGCGCGCGCAAGCACGGCCTGCGCGTACTCCTCGACTTTCACTACTCCGACGACTGGGCGCACCCGGGAAAGCAACTCGTACCAGCCGCCTGGCGTGACATGGACGCGCCCGACATGGCCGCGGCATTGGGCGCCTACACGGAACGCACACTCGACTCACTGGCTGCAGACGGGCTGTTGCCCGATGTCGTTCAGGTGGGCAACGAGACGAACACCGACCTGTTGATCACCGAGGAGATCGACGAAAAGACACCCGTGCGCTGGTCGCGCAATGCCCCGTTCCTCAACGCCGGTATCAACGCTGTGCGCCGCGTCGCCCAACGTCATGATCACGACATCAGGGTGATGCTGCACGTGGCCCAGCCCGAAAACGTCGTGGGCTGGTTCGAAGGTGCTGTGGCCGCGGGCGTCGAAGACTTCGACCTCATCGGTGTGAGTTACTACCCCCGCTGGTCGTCGACACCGTTTGAGGCTGTCGGACCCTTTGTCACCGCTTTGCGCGCACAGTTTGGGCGCGACGTGGTGATCGTTGAGACCGCCTACCCCTGGACGCTCGACGCCGAAGACAACGCGCACAACCTGCTCGGCGAGGACGCGCTCGTCGCGGGCTACCCCGCGAGCATCGACGGCCAGCGCCGCTGGCTCATGGACCTGCAGCGCGCAGTGCACGACGCGGGCGGGCTGGGCACCGTCTATTGGGAGCCGGGTGGATTTCCACCCCTTGCAAGACGCGCTGGGGCCAGGGCTCGCACTGGGAGAATGCGACGCTATTCGACACTAAGTCAGGAAGCCTGCATGCCGGCGCGGCGTTTTTGGCTCCCAGGAACTGAGGAACCCCGCGCCCCCAGGCGCGGTCGAAGCTCACATAACAGATGCCCCGAGGACGCAGGCCCGATACCATTCGCCATGCCAACCACGAGGTGCCCCCACCCCCCATGAATTCACTGCCCCGCGCCTACGAGGCGCTCGTCATTGATCGCCCGAGGCTCACGCTGGTTTTCATCGCCATCGTGACGCTGGTTTTGGCCGCCTTCATTCCGCGCTTCCAGATGGACGTGTCGGCGGATTCGCTCGTGCTCGAAAACGACGCGTCGCTGGACTTCTATCGTGAGGTCCGCGCGCAGTACGGCACCGACGACTTCCTGATTGTCACCTGGACGCCCGAGGCCGGCCTGTTCTCGGATGAAAGCCTGGAAATGCTGGCAGAGCTCCGGGACCGGCTGGCCGCCGTCGGTCGCGTCGCGCGCGTCACCACAGTACTCGACGTGCCCCTCGTCCGGGGTCTGACGCTCGACGCACTTGAGAACGGCATACCGACGCTGGCCGACCCGGACACCGATCGCGAGGCCGCCGCCGAGGAGCTGCGCGAGAGCCCGCTCTACAAGAACGCGCTCGTCTCGACCGATGGCCAGACCGCGGCAATCCAGGTCACCCTGGAACGCGACGAAACCTTCTACACGCTGCTCGATCGACGCGACAGCCTGCGCGACGTACCCCGCAATCAGCGCAACGGCCCGGCGCTGCGCGAGGCCGATGAGGCGCTCAACACCTACCGCGAACAACTCATGGCCGAGGAAGGCGTGCTGGTCGACACCGTGCGCAGCATCGTGGCCGAGTATGCCGATCGTGCCGAGGTCAGTGTCGGCGGCCTGCCCCTCATCGCGCGTGACATCACGCGCTACATCGAACGCGACGTCGCCACCTTCGGCATTGCCGTCATCTTTATTCTTGCCGCTTTGTTGCTGGTCATTTTCCGGCAGCCGCGCTGGGTCCTCGTACCCATGCTCACGGCGGCCGTGGTCGGCGTCTGCACCACGGGTTTCCTGGGGCTCACGGGCTGGCCCGTGACTATCGTGTCCTCGAACTTTCTCGCCCTGCTGCTGATCTTCAGCTTTTCACTGACGATCCACCTGGCCGTGCGTCACCGCGAACTGCAGGAACAGGACCCGTCGCTCGACCCGCGCAGCCTCGTCTCGCAAACCCTGCGTGACAAACTCGCGCCCTGCTTCTTCACGGTGCTCACGACAGCAGTCGCATTCGGCTCGTTGGTGGTCAGCGACATCCGGCCCGTCATCGACTTCGGCTGGATCATGGTGTTCTCGCTCTGGGCATCGCTCATCGCGGCTTACACGCTGTTCCCGGCCCTGCTTATGATCCTGCCCGGCGCCAAGCTGCGGCGCGCGCCCGATGTGCTGGGGCCCTGGCTGCGGCGGCTTGCCGCAACCGCCGAACGGCACGGCATGGCACTGGTCGCCACACTGTCGGTGATCACGGTGTTTGCCTTGGTCGGCATCCAGAAGCTGACCGTCGACAACCGGTTCATCGACTACTTTGACAAGAGCACTGACATCCACCGGGGTCTCGCGCTCATTGACGCCCGCCTGGGCGGCACGACGCCGCTTGACGTCCTCATCGATGCACCGGCGCCCGAAGCCGTGGAACCCGGTGTGGACGCGGACGCCGCGCTCGATAGCAGCGGCTCGGATGACTTCGACGATGAATTTGCCGATCTCGATGACGAGTTTGGTGACGATTTCGACGACCCTTACGCCGATGCCGATGCCGATGCGGGCCTCACCGCCACGAGCTATTGGTTCCGGACCGCGCGTTTCGCCGAAATCGCGGCCATCCACGAGTACCTCGAGTCACTGCCCGAAACGGGTAATGTCATGAGCCTGCACTCGACCATCCGGGTGCTCGCCGAGATCGATCAGGACATCGCCGCGGACAATTTCGCGCTGGCTATTCTCGAGCGCAAGCTGCCCGACGACATCCGTTCAGAGTTAATTGCCCCCTATCTGTCCGAGGACGGACAGCAGCTGCGCATCGCCGTTCGCGTACTCGAGGGCAGCGTCGGTCTCGACCGTCAGGCGCTGCTCCAGAAAATCCAAACCGATATCCGGGCGCTGCGCGCGGGTACAGGCGAGGAACTCAACCTCAGCGGCATGATCGTGCTCTACAACAACTTGTTGCAAAGTCTGTTCAGCTCTCAGATCCAGACCATCGGTGTGATCTTTGTCGCGATCCTGATTACGTTCGTCATTTCGTTCCGGTCACTGGCCGTCGCCGTCGTCGCCATCATCCCCAACCTGCTGCCCGCGGCTGTTGTGCTCGGCGTGCTGGGCTGGGCGGGGATACCCCTCGACATCATGACCATCACGATTGCCGCGATCACGATCGGTATCGGTGTCGATAACGCCATCCATTACGTGCACCGGTTCGAAACCGAGTGGCTGCGCGACCGCAGTTACGAGCATGCAGCGCTTCGGGCGCACGACAGTATCGGCCGCGCCATGCTCTACACGTCGCTGTGCATCACGATCGGCTTCGTAGTGCTCGTGCTCTCAAACTTCAACCCGACGATTTACTTCGGGTCGTTGACGGCGCTGGCCATGGTCACAGCACTGCTCGTTAACATCACGCTGCTGCCGCTACTGCTGCGCGTGTTCCGACCTTACGGGCAGTAGACCGCATACAAGAGAAACCTCATGAACACGGCTTACCCGAAACTGATGCTCGCACTGCTCATGATTGCCGCAGGCTGCGACGCCAATAGCAATGCCAACAAAGACGCGGAGGGCGAGCAAAGCACCGACTCGAAGGCCCGGGTCATCCTGCCCGATGGTACGCAGCGCGCACTCGAAAGCGCCGAAATCAACATCTCAATGCGTGCCGTCGCGGTGCTCTCTGAGGAGATGAGCATTCCCATCTCACAGGTCACGGTGGTCAGCGTCCGACCCGTCAACTGGCCCGACTCGAGCATCGGCTGCCCGCAACCCGGTCAGGCCTACGCCCAAGTCATCACGCCCGGACACAAGATTTCAGTGCGCGCACGCGGCGAAATCCACGTCCTGCACGAAGCGGGCGGCAAGCCGTTCCTCTGCAAGCGCACCAAGCCCGTTGCCGAGCTGACGCCCAAGCGTGAACTCGCCTGGGCCGGCATGGCGACACAAGCCCGCGAAGCGCTGGCAGGCCAGCTTGGCGTGACGCCTGAGGACATCAAGGTTCGCGACGCACGCCGCAAGCGCTTCGACAACGCGAGCCTCGACTGCCCCGAGGCCGGCGTGAGCTACCCTGCCACACCCGTCGAAGGCTACGTGATTGTGCTGAGCCACGGCAGACGCCTCTTCAGCTACCACACCGATCTTGAGCGTCTGGTGCTCTGCCCCGCCATCGGCGCTGACTGACCGGCACAAAAAAACCCGCCCGGCCGAGGCCGAGCGGGTTCACCAGGCGGTCGCCCGTCAGTCGACTACGGGCAAATGCCGAAGTCGCAGATCGAAGCGCCCGGATCGTTCTCGATATCGATGATCGTCAGGTTCTGGATACCGTTCGGATCACTGTGCGAAATAGCGCCGAGCTGCTTCTGAAGCAAGCCTGTCGGCAGTCCCGCCCAGTCGACCGTGATCGGCACCGTCTGACCCGCCGTAGCCGTGTCCGGCGCGTCGACGGTCAGGTTGCCTGCATCATCCACGATGCCGAACGTCGCATCGTAGTAGATGAACGTCGTATCCGGTGCTTCCGTCTCGAACGCGTGGATGAACAACACGTAAGGGTTGAACGCCACCGGATCAAACGGAATCGGCAGCAGCACGCTCACTTCCTCATCCGAACCTGCGTTGGTGCTAGACGCAATCTGCGTGCAAGAGCCACCCGGGCAGTAGTAGAGGTAGAGGTCGATATCGTCGTTGCCCGTCGTGTACTCGTTGTACAGCGCGAAGCGGCGGAATGCCGTGCCCGGCTGAACGTCGTCGATGATCGTCGCAAACGTTGCGGGATCCGAGAACGAGAACGCGAAGCTGTTGTCGGGATCGTCGAGCAGGTTCACGAAGCCAACAGGTGTCGCGCTGTTGAGGCCGTGCACCTGGGCTGTGTAGTCACCCGAGTAGCCGAAGGTCATATCGAACTGCGCGCTGCCCTGGGCACCGGCACCGTCGACTTCGTCTTCGGTGATGAACGCCAGCGCCTTGACGGCGATGGGGCTGCGTACGCCGTTGCCCGACTCGGGCTCCCACGTCAGCGAACCGAATTCCCAAACATTCGGGATCGCCGTGTCGTTGGTGACCGTAAGCGCGTAGCTCGCGGACTCACCGGCGGCGAGCACGATCTCGCTGGGCGATACCGACACCTCAAAGCCTTCAGGCGCGTCAATGACCGCGCGGTAGCGCGTCGCTTCCGGCAGTGCGGGTGTTGCACCGCGTCCGCCGAAGAAGGCATCGCGATCACCGCTGGCGCGGCTGGCGCGTGTGTTCGGCGCGCCAACGGCCGTAACCGTACGCGTCACCGTTTGTGTGCCAGGCAGCGCACCGATACCGATTGACGGCAGGTTGAGGTCTGCGGGGCTCGTTGAGAAACCGATGGCTTCTACGAACGCACAGTCACCTGGCGTCAGCAGCGGCGTTACGGTGCCGCAACTCGCCACGAGGTAGTCGAGCTCGCCGGCGTCGTAGGTCAGCCCGGGATCGATGGCCTTGTTGGGATCCACGTGGCCGGCACCGTAGTCGAAGGGATCTGCCGGCGTGGCGCCGTCTTCCTTGACCACGTTCTGGCGCGCCGTCGTCATGATGGCCGACTTGATCTGCGCGGGGCTCCATTCGGGGTGCGCTTCCCGAAGCAGCGCGCCGATACCCGCGATGTGCGGACCCGACATTGAGGTACCCGACAGGTAGTCGTAAAGCGAACCCTGACCACCGTTGGCTGGCTCGGTCGTGAACGGCGCGAGGATGCTCACGCCAGGTGCCGTAATGTCAGGCTTCACCCAGTCCTCTTCAACGAGGTAGGGCCCGCGAGACGAGAAGCCCGCCATGATGTTGCCCTCACGGGGCTCGGTCGTGAACGTCGCGTCGTTGAGGCTCGCGTTGACTGCGTTGCCACCATCCAGTTCGGCAAGCAGCGCGACACCGGGCTCGTTGTCGATCATGACGCCCGGGATGCTCTGCGACAGCGGCGTCGGCGTTCCGCCCATGATGACCTTGGGTCGATCGTCGGTATACATCAGTACTGCCGATGCGCCCGCGTTGGCGGCATTCTCAACCTTGGTCACAAAGCCGCAGGTGCCGCGCGCGATGAGTGCGATCTTGCCCGTCAGATCATTGTCGAGCGGTGTGCAGGCTTCGATTGGCGAAGCTGCGCCAAGATCAGCGGTGACGTCGCCTGAGTCAGCCAGAGGTTGCGTGATGGCACCTTCCAGAGACGAGTAGTTACCTGCAACGGAAGCTGGCGAGTTAATGCCGGCAGCCAGCGTGAACAACACACCGTCGGTCGTCGATGCAGCAACTGTGGTCACCCAGGGCTCGCCTGCGTTCGTCGTACCAAAGCCCGGACCGCTGTTACCGCCCGAGCGGGCGATGAAGACACCGGCGTTCGACGCGTCGAAGAAGGCGAGGTCCTGCTGGTCCGTGAACGAGGCAGCCGTACCCACTGAGAAGTTGAGTACGTCGACACCGTCAGCGACGGCGGCATCCGTTGCCGCAGCACTATCGGAGAAGAAGCAGCTGAAGTTGGTCGCACCCGGCGAGAGCCAGCAGACCTTGTAGATCGCCAGGCGGGCGCGCGGCGCCATGCCCGAAAGCTGACCAACAGGCGTACCGTTGAGCGTGGCCGTGACTTCGTTACCACCTGCCGTACCGGCCGTGTGGCTGCCGTGGCCCGAGGAGTCACGCGGCGAGAGGAATTCGCCCTCGACGACCGAACCGCGGCCGGCGAGGAAGCCGTCCACATACCAGCGGGCGCCGAGCATCTTGTTGTTGCAGTCGTCCTCAGTCCAGGCTTCACCGGCCTGGCAGATGCCGTTCCAGCGAGCCGGCGGCTCGCTGTAGACAACGCGGTTGTTGGCGCGCTCGATGGCGTCGCAGGCGAAGGTTTCGAAGCGGTTGGCCGGCTCGGCACAGAACTCCGGCACCAGCAGGTTGCCCGTGTCCGAGAAGCTCGGGTGCTCCTGGATAGCGCCTGTGTCGAGGATACCGATGATGACGTCCTCACCCGTCACGCCGAGTGCGGCGCGCACGCCTTCACGGCGATCGTTGAGGCCCAGGAAGTCGCTGGTGTCGTTGGTGTCGACATCGACGGCGTAGTCTTCCCAGACCGCGGCCACCGTGCCGCTGCGCTTGAGCGTTTCGGCTTCGCCCGCCGTCAGGCGTGCGGCAAACCCGTTGAGCGCGTGGCGGTAGCTGTAAATCTTGCGATCGGAAGCACCTAAGCTGGCCAGGACGTCGTCGTGCTGTGCGACGAGACGTGTGGTGTAGGCCTGCACATGCGGTGCGTCGGCGTTGTAGGTCTGTCCTTCCCGGGGCGCGGTGGCTGCGAAACCGGCAATGCCGCCTTCGTAGCTTGCGCCGGGCGCGTCGGGCAGCTGGACAATGTAGGTGCGCATGGGCGCGGTGCCAGTTTGCGTCGGCGAAACTTCGACGAGGCCATTGGGCCCCTGGCTCGGATTCGGCGCGGTGAGCTCGGATGCGTACGATGTCGCAGCGATACCGCAGGCCGCCACGACGGCGGTCAGATACCTGAACATGATTGATCTCTCCCTGTGACGATAGTGTTCGCCCCGGTTGGTCTCTAAGACTTCGAATTGTTGTCTTGCGGCTGTCGTGACACAGCCACTTCGCGGGGCCTTGCGACCTCCTCCGATCGGTACATCCTGACGGACGCCGATTCGCGCTCGCTGAGTGTTCCGTATGACCATATGTGATGCAAGTCACACTTTCGCCGGCGGCATCGACCGCGCTTCGTCGTTCCCCGGCCGTTCCGGCGCCGCACTGGAAAACCTGAGCCAAGTCAGTGTCTTCGCGACGTCTCGGTCGCGCGGGCAATTCCGCGGCGCGGCGAACGACCGCGCACTCGTCACGCGTCATACCAGATTATGAAAAATAGCGTGCGGGTTATGTGGGGGTGGATTGCTCGGCTACCGCGAGCACGTCGCGCAAGGCGGCGGCCTCACCCAGGGCCAGCATAATGACGGCATCGCCCGGCTCGGCCCACTCCAGCGCCTCGGACAACGACTCGGCTTCGGTGTCGTTATGCGACACCTGTTCAGGCGCGGCGCCGCATTGCAGCAACTCGTCGCGGATCAAGTGGTACACCTCACTGGCTTCGCGGCCCCGGTGGTAGGTGGCGAGCTCACTCACCACGACCTTGTCGAGCCCAATGGCCCAGGCGCCGCGCGCGAGCTCGCGGATCTGTGCGTCGGTGCGATCTCCGGCCTGTCCAAAACAAAGCACCCGTCGTCTCGCGGGGCGCAGTCGCGCCATGTCGAACAGCGCCGCCATGGCCTCGGGATTGTGGGCAAAGTCGAGCAACACTTCGGCGCCGCCGACCTGGTAGAGATTGCTGCGGCCCGGGTTCGCCTCGACGGGCATCGACTGAAGACCTGCAGCGATGACGTTGTCGGGCACACCCAGCGCATGCGCCACGGCTGCGGCTGCCAGCGCATTGGCGATGTTATGCCGAGCCGTCGCGCCCAGCGTGACAGGAATCTCGGCGGCCTCGCAGAGCGCCACGGCGCTGCCGTGGGTTTGCCGCGTTAATGTGTCGCCCTCGAGCACGAACGCGACCGAACCGTCGTTGCGGATCACGTCGTTGTCCGCGTGCATGGAAAACCAAACGCGTGGACCCGCGTGACGCGGCGCACGCTCAACGAGGATCGCGTCGTCGGCATTGAGTACGGCCGTGCCGCGGTCTTGCAGCGCATCAACGACCAACCACTTGATGTCTGTCAGCTCGGCCAGGTTGGCGGAGCCAAAGTCACCGAGATGGTCCTCGCTGATATTGGTAATTGCGGCAACGTCCGCAAACGGCACACCCAACCCCCGCCGCAGCAAACCGCCGCGCGCGGTTTCGAGCACGGCCACATCGACATCCGTCTCGCGCAGGATCGTGCGCGCACCACCCGGGCCCGACCAGTCGCCCCGGTCGATCACGCGGTTGCTGACGCCGATCCAGTCCGTCGAGCTGAGCCCCACGGTGTGGCCGGCCTTCTCAAGAATGTGGGCCAGCAGCCGAACCGTGGTGGTCTTGCCATTGGTCCCCGTAATCATTGCCGCGGGAATATCGTGACAGCCTGCCGTGTCGACGGGCGCGGGCAGATCGGGCACGTCCCAGGTGCGACTGCCGCGGCCCATGCCGACGGATACGAAGTCGTCGTCCCAAAGAAACGTGACGCCGGCTTGCGCGGCATCCCGGCCCGCCGACAGCAGGTCCGGATTACTCTCATCGCCGGCCATGGCAAAAAAGTGCGCGGGCGCGTCAGCCAGTGACACAGATGCCGCGTCCGCGTCCGGCGTGCCCAGCACCGATCGCAACGCCCATTCGGCGATTTCCACGGCGGTGTAGAGCCGGTCGATGGGCGCGAGCAGCGCCAGGCTCACCCCGCCTTCAACAGGGCGCGCGAAGGTCTTGAGTGGCCAGCCCAGGGCCTCGAAGACGGGGCCGACGCGCTGCTCCCAGGCCTGACGCAAGGAGGCCACGGCGCCCGGGTCATCCAGCGCTACGTCGACGACCGCCGCCGCCTCGGCGCAGACTGCATTGCGGCCCGTCAGCCGGCGCGCGTCGAGCAGTCGGCAGTTGGCGGCGACGAACGCGCTCACGGTCAGTCGTTGAGCTCGCGCGCGAGCCGCACGCCACGCTCGTCGACGATGAGCTCGACCTCGTCACCAAAGTCGAACTCGGGCAGCGAGATGTCGGGGACGGCGCGTTCGGGCACCTCGCCGCGAGGTGCTGCACCCTTGCTCGTATCGAAGTAGATGATCTGCTTCCAGCAGCGGCGCACGTCATCGCCCAGAACGAGCACGAGATCGCCCACAGCCGCTGACGCCAGTGCGTGGTTAACGGCTTCCTGCTCGTCCACGACCACCTCGATCTGGCTGTCGTCGACACCCGCATCACGCAGCGTGGCCGCGAGCATTTGCGGCACCTCATCATCACCGCGACCACGTGCGCGGTCATCGCGCTTGCAGACGAAGTGATCGAAATGTGGAGCGGCGAGTCGCGCGATGGCCTCAATATCTTCGTCACGCCGGTCACCGGGTGCCGCCAGCACGATGGTGCGCCGACCTGCCACGTCGAGCAGGCTTACGAGCTCGCAGATCGCTTTGACGGCCGCCGGGTTGTGCGCGTAGTCGAGGATGACCTTGAACGGGTGCTCGTCGAAGATGTTCATGCGGCCGGGCGCCTGGAAGAAGGACGTACCGAAGGTGCGCAAACCCTGGCGAATGTTGTCGAGCGACACATCCATGTTGTAGGCGAGTGCTGCGGCGAACATCGCGTTTTGCACGTTGTGCAACGCGCGGCCCTCGAGCGTCGCGGGGATCAGGTGCGTCCAGAGCAACGGAATGTGCGTGTCGCTGCCGTAGATCGTGATCATGTGACCGTTGATGCCCTGCTCGAGCACGAACGCCTGGCCGCCCGCGTCGATGTGCTGCTTCACCAGCGGGTGGTCGGCGCGCATTGTGATGTAGCAGAGACGCTCGGCGTCTGTGTAATCCGCCATGCGCAGACAGTTCGGGTCATCGGCGTTGAGCACAGCCGCCTTCTTCGCGATCTCGACGGGCAGGCGCTTGAGCTCCGCGAGCTGTTCGACGGTATCGATGCCGCCAATGCCCAGGTGGTCCCCGGTCACGTTGAGACAACAGGCCACGTCGCATTCGCGAAAACCGATACCGGCTCGGAGCATGCCGCCGCGCGCCACCTCCATGACCGCTGCATCGACGTCCGGGTCGCGCAACACCATTGAAGCCGAGGTAGGACCCGTCATGTCGCCCTGCACACTGAGCGAGCCGTCAATGTAGACGCCCTCGGTCGAGGTCAACCCAACGGTGAAACCCGACAACTTGAGGATGTGCCCAAGCATCCGCGAGGTCGTGGTCTTGCCGTTGGTCCCCGTAATGGCGGCGATGGGAATACGGCTTGGGGTGCCCGGCGGGAACAGCATGTCGATCACTGGGCCCGCAACATCACGCGGCGTGCCTTCGCTGGGTGCCACGTGCATACGAAAACCCGGGCCCGCATTCACTTCGCAAATCGCCCCGCCCGTTTCGCGGTACGAGAGGCTGATGTCCGTCGTCAGGAAATCCACACCGCCCACGTCTAACCCGATGGCCTTGACCGTGCGCTCCGCCATCTCGCGGTTGTCGGGGTGGACGATGTCCGTCACGTCAATCGCCGTGCCGCCCGTCGACAGGTTGCCCGTCGAGCGCAGGAACACGATCTCATCCGCCGGCGGCACAGAATCGCGGTCGTAGCCGGCCTGCGCCATGAGTCGCTCGGCCTGGTGATCGAATTCGAGACGCGTGAGTACCTTTTCGTGGCCCACGCCGCGCCGCGGATCCGAGTTCACGACGTCCACGAGCTCGGCAATCGTGCTCTTGCCGTCACCCACCACGTGGCCCGGCATGCGTTTGGCGGCGGCGATGAGTTTGCCATCGACTACCAGCATGCGGTGGTCGAGGCCCTGAATGTAGCTCTCGACGAGCACGGTGCGCGCGTGTTCGCGGGCCTTGTCGAAGGCCACCTCAACCTGCTCGATCGAGGTCAACCCGATTGAGACGCCGCGACCGTGATTGGCGTCGAGCGGTTTAACGACAACGGGGAAGCCGATGCGCTTGGCTGCGCGCACGGCCAGGGCCTGGCTGCGCACCGCGAACTGTTGCGGCACGGGCAAGCCTAAATCCCGCAGGATGGCGTTGGTCTCTTCCTTGTCGCCCGCCAGATCGACGGCGATGTTGCTTGTGTTGCCCGTGCAGGTGGCCTGCAACCGACGCTGGTAGCGGCCGTGGCCGAGCTGAATGAGGCTGTAGTCATTGAGTCGGAGCCAGGGGATACCGCGTTCCTTTGCCGCCTCGACCAGCGAGGCCGTGCTCGGTCCGAGCGCGCGCTTCTGCGCGTAACGAATGAAGTTGTCGCGGGCTTGTTCGAAATCCCATTCGGGCTCGGGCGCATCCGTCTGGAGCTCTGCGGGCAGCAGGCTCTGCAGCAGCTTGTTCGCGAGCCGGCTGGCCTCGAGGCCCACGCGGCGATCGCGGTAGGCGAAGACCATGTTGTAGAGACCGGGCTGACCCTCAACCGAGCGCGTGCGACCGAACGTCACATCGATGCCGGCCACGCTCTGCAGCTCGAGTGCGACGTGCTCCATGATGTGACCCATCCAGGTGCCCTCGTCCTCGCGCAGGCGACGCACGAAACCGCCTGGCTGGCGGTAGCTGCAGCCGTGCTCATCGAGACCCGGCAGGGCGGCGAGCAACCCGTCGATGAAGGCGGGGCCGATCTTGGCCGAGGGCCAATGCTCGAGCTCGCCCAGGTCCAGGACGTGGCGAATGACGGGAAAGTGGGCGTAGACGGACGGACCCACGTATACGTTGGTAGAGACGACGCGCATCGGCTAGCTCCGGCGACCGCTCGCAGCGGCTTCTTGTGGCGCCGCGACTCCCTAGCGCGGCGGGTTACTCAGAATACGCACTGCGCGTGGCGATTTCGAATCGGCCGCCCGAGATGAGGATGTGCAGTTTCACGCCTAGCAGGCTCACGGGCTCGCCCTGGCGTGCGCGGTCCATCGACGAGAAGCTCATGTCGCTCGGGTCGATGACCGTGATGCCACCGGAACCGACCACCTCAAAGCTGTCGCCGGGCTTGATGAAGGCAGCCGTGTCTTCGTCCAAGCCGATGCCGCAGGCAAACGGGTTGTAGGCCAGCGCCGTGAGCAGACGCCCCACGCGATCGCGCTGGCGAAAATGCTGGTCGATGATGAAGTTGTTGGTGAGGCCGAGGCCCGGCGCAAGCGTCACCATGTCCGGTGACGGTGTGGGGCCCTCGCGGCCGCCTGCGATCATGTGTTCCGGCATGAAGGCTGCGCCCGCTGATGTGCCGGCCACATGCATGCCCTCAGCGTTGCGGCGCCGAATGAGGCGCGCCACCTGCGTGCCGCCCAGCGTCGTTGACAGCCGCAGCTGGTTGCCACCCGTCATAAAGACGCCGTCGGCCTTGCCGAGGTACTCGAGCAGGCTCGCGTCATCGCAGTCTTCGCGCGTCTCAAACGGCAACACGCGCGCGTGGCTCACGCCTAGCCGGCGAAACAGTTTCTCGTAGTTTCGACCCGTATCCTCGAGCTGCGAGGCCGTCGGGATGATCGCGATACGCGCGGGCTTGCCGCCACAGATCTCGACGAAGCGGTCCAGGATCTCGGGATTCGAGAGTTTTTCCTCGGCGCCGCCGATGGGAATGATGTAGCCGCGCTTGGTGTTGTCGATCGAGGGTGAAGGCATGCGTCGTCAGTCTGTCAAAGCGTTTCGAAAGTGCCCACGACAAGCTGCTCGCCGTCGCGGCGGTGCCAGGTGCCCCGCGCCATGACGCCGTCCACGGCGCCGGCGTCATCGAGCACCACAAGATCAGCGTCAGCGCCAACGGCGATCCGGCCCTTGCCGTGCAGCCGCAGCAGCGTAGCGGGGTTGCTCGTCACTGCGGGCAAGACATCGGCCAACGGAATACCGGCTGCCACGAGCTCGGCGAGGGTGCCGGCCAGGCTGTCGGGCGTGCCGATCCCCATACGGATCACTTCGCCGGCATCGTTGAAATGCGGCAGGCAGCCACCGCCATCGGAGCTGATCGTGATGCGGTCCGCGGGTGCGCCGGCTTCCGCGTAGCGCAGAAAGCCGTCGGCTGCCGTCCAGGCGTCCTCGCCTTCTTCAACCGGGAACGCCGTCAGGTCAATCCACGACCCCGCTTTCGCCAGTAATACGGACTCGTCGAACAGCCCGCGGCGGCGGTTGCAGTGGGTGGGGTGAAAGACGCGCGCAGGCAGCTCAGACTCGGCCAAAGCCATACGCACCAGTTCCAACCCGCGCGGACCGTCCCCGAGATGCAGGTGGAGAATGCCGGCCTTGCCCGTCATGAGGCCCGCGACGTGCGCGTCACTGGCGACGCGCAGGATCTCCTCTAGCGTCGGCTGGCTGGACCGGTGGTCGGAGATGGCGATCTCGCCTACACCAATCACGGGCTCGAGGTTCACGATGTCGCTTCTGACATCGCCCGTGAAGGTGACGGGCGGGACGCGGTAGCCGCCCGTGTAGCACCAGGCGCTCAAGCCTTCAGCGCGCAAGGCGCGCGTCGCGGCCAGCAGCTGGCCTGTGTCGCGCGTCGTGTCGTCAGTGCCCAGCAGACCCAGCACCGTGGTCACGCCGGCCGCCGTAAACAGGCTCAGCGGCGGCGCCGGCACGCGGCTCGCATAACCCGACTCGCCACCGCCGCCCGTCGTGTGTGCGTGGCAATCGACGAAGCCCGGCACCACGCGCCGACCCGCGGCGTCCCAGGTGGCCACGCCCAGCGCGGCATCCAGCGACGGCACGCTGTCACCCATCCAGAGCACCTGGCCGCCGCCCACGAGCAGGTGCTGCGACCCGAGAGACTCGGGCGCGTAAACATCGGCATTGGTGATGAGCTGCAGCACTTCAGGAGGGGATGCGGGAAAACGGGGCGCAATGGTACCGCAGGGCGTCTCGATGCGGGGCGCTTAGTCCCTCTGAAAGCGGATTCGCGCTTCCACGCCTGGCGTATCCGCCACCTCACCGTCAACGACACGCGGCTTGTATTTGAACTTGCTGACCGCCTGCTTCGCCGAGCGCTCAAAAATGCTGTCTGTGGAATACGTCACAACAATGTCGGCCGTCGACCCGTTCGCCTTGACGGTGAACTTCAAGTCCACGTAGCCCTCGGTGCCCGTCGCCAAGGCCGATCGAGGGTACAAAGGCGCGACGCGCACGATCGGCAACACGTCCTCTACGGGGACAGGCGGCGGCGCCGTTTCGCTGCGGCACACGCGACAAGCGCGGACGCGCGTCTCGGTGCCTTCCTCAATGTCCTCAAGCTGCAGCATCTCAAAGCCGCCCTTCACCATCGTGGCCAGCGGCGTGTCACCCAGGTACCAGTCGACGCGTGAGCACTGTGGCGTATCGACCGTGAAGTCGAGATGATCTGCATTGCGGGTGATCTCGGCCTCACAGCGTTCCGCAAACCCGGCCGGGCCGCACAAACATACGGGACCTTCTGCGAATGCGGGTGTTGCGAGCATCAGTACTGCGGCGAAACACAATCCAAACCTCATTCGACGAAGCTCCCGCCCAGCGCCTTGTACAAGGCCGCCAGCGCCGTCGCGCGGTCGGTCGTTGCAACGGCCAACTGATCCTGCAGATCGAGCGACGTCCGCTCGGCATCAAGGACAGCCAGAAAATTGTCAGCCCCATTGTCGTAGCGCAGCCGCGCGAGCCGGCTCGCGTCTTCGGCCTCACGCACGGCCACCTCGAGCGTCGCCACGGTTTCCGTGGTCGCGCGGTAATTGGCCAAGGCGTTTTCGGTTTCTTCGAGCGCCAGGCGCCACGACTGTTCGAAGCGCGCGTAGGCGGCTTCGGCGCGGGCCTCGGCGGCCTGGATGTTGCGCTTCACGCGCCCATAGTCGAGAAAGCGCCAGCTGATGGTTGGCGCAAAACGCCAGCGCTCGCCGGAGCTCTGGCCGATGGCACTCTCAGAAACACCCGTCCAGCCGAAGCTGCCCAGCAGTTCGAGCTTGGGATAGAGCTGCGCCGTCTCGACGCCAACACCTGACACAGCTTCGGCCAGACGCCGTTCCGCGGCCACAACATCCGGACGTCGTGCGAGCCAGGCCGTGGGCGTGCCGACGGGCCGAAGCTCCGGCATCACGGGCATACCCGTCGGCGCTGTAAGCTGCGCGCGCACATTGGCGGGCGTTTGTGCAGTGAGGACGGCGAGGCGCTGCTCGGCCTGGGTTCGCGCGACCTTGGCGCCCGGCAGCGTCGCCGCAACGCTGCGTTCCAGCGCGCGAGCCCGGGCCACGTCGAGCGAGGTGCCGCTGCCGGCCTCAAACGCACGCTCGAGGATCTCGAGGTTGTCGGCCTGGTTGGCGAGGTTTCGCTCGAGCAGCGCAATGCGCAGCGCGGCGCCACGCCAGGCGAAGTAGGCCTGCGCCGTCTCGGCCACGATGCTGAGCTCGGCCGCGTAGTACGCCGCCGTGTCGGCCTCGTCACGCCGCACAATGCCTTCGGCCTGGCGGCGCAGGTTGCCAAACAGATCGATTTCCCAGGCCATGTCGAAGCCGAACAGGTTGCGCTCGGCCACGCCACCGAACGGGAACGCGAAGGGGTCATCCTCGGCCTGGGTCACGCGCTCACGATTGCCTTCGGCCGTGATCGTCGGGAACAGGCTGAAGATGCGCAGCCCCGACAACGCGCGCGTTTCGTCGCGCACGGCCGCGGCTTCGGCCAGCGTCAGGTTGCGCTCGCGTGCCCGCGCAATAAGCGCGGCCAGCTCGGGCTCATCAAACACGGCCCAGAGCGCGCCCACGTCATCGTAGTCGGCAACATCACCCGCGGGCGCCTCGACGAAGGTTTCAGGCAGCTCGGGCTCGGGCGGCACGTGGTCCGGGCCGACGGTGCAGCCGGCAAGCCAGGCGAGAACTACAGCGCCCGCAAACCTGCGAACGCTACGCACTGGCCTGCTCCGCAGCCGCGCGAGCCGCGCGCCGTGAATTGCCCCACTCTTCGAAGCGTCGCAGCAGCACGTAAAACACGGGCGTGAAGATCAGCGCGAAGAATGTCAGCCCGAGCATTCCGGCAAAGACGGCCACGCCCATGACGTTGCGAATCTCGCTACCCGCGCCCGAGGCGAATACGAGCGGCAGGACGCCCGCATTGAAGCTGAAGCTCGTCATGAGGATCGGGCGCAGACGAATGTGGCAGGCCTCGATGGCGGCGTCGGTAATGCTGCGGCCCGCACGCTCCAGGTCGCGCGCGAACTCGACGATGAGAATCGCGTTCTTGCAGGCCAGGCCGATCAACACGACGAGACCGATCTGCGTGAACACGTTGTTGTCGAGGAACGTCGGTGGTGCGACGGCGGGCGGCGGCGGCATCCAGCCCGCCGCAATCTTTAGGCCGAACAACATGCCCGTGACCTGGTTGAGCAGCCAGATGCCGCCGACTGCGGACAGCAGGCACAGCGGCACGACAAGAATGATCGCGAGCGGCAGCGACCAGCTCTCATAGAGCGCCGCGAGCACCATAAATACGAAGAGGATCGACAGCGGGAACACGAGCCACTGCGCGCTGCTTTGCGTGGCCTGCTGGTAGGTCAGATTCGTCCACTCGAAACTGGCACCTCTAGGCAACACGTCACGCGCAATGTCCTCGACGACAGCCAGCGCATCACCCGAGGACAGAATCGACGGATCGGTCTCTCCCGCAAGGTCGGCTGCCGGAAACCCGTTGTAGCGAATCACAGGGTCCGGGCCAAAGGTCTCGCGCAGACTCACGACGCTCGAGATGGGCACCATGCGGCCCATGGCGTCGCGCACCTTGATACGCGCGACGTCGGAGATTTCATCGCGGTACTGCGCGTCTGCCTGCACGTAGACGCCGTAGGTGCGACCAAAGCGGTTAAAGTCGTTGACGTAGGACGAACCCAGATAGGTCTGCAGCGCCTCGAACACTTCATCGAGTTGCAGGTTCTGCTCCTTTACCTTGCGCCGGTCGACGTCGGCCTTGAGCTGCGGCACGTTGGCCTGGAACGAACTCAGCACCGAAAACGGATCGAAACCGCGCGTCTGGCGGAGCTGAGCCGCCAACGTGTTGGTGACGTCGCTGAGCTCGCCGAAGCCGAGCCCGCCACGGTCCTGCACGTACATCTCGATGCCCGCCGAGTTACCGAGCCCGATCACGGGCGGCGGCATGAGCGCGAAAGCGAGCCCTTCCTCGATGGCCGAAAATTTCACCGTGAGGTCCAGCGACAGGAAACTGCCCGTCTCATCGCGGTCTGCGAATGGCTCCAGGCCGATGAACATCGTGCCGATATTCGGTGTGTTGACGAAGTGAATGCCATTGAGACCCGGAAACGACACGGCGTTCTGCACGCCTGGCGTGTCCATGGCGATCTCGGCCATTTCCGAGAGCATCGCCTCGGTACGATCAATGGTCGCACCCTCGGGCAACAGGGCCACGGCAAACAGATACTGTTTGTCCTGGGTCGGGATAAAGCCCGGCGGCACGGACCGGAAGGCAAAGAAGCAAAGCACGACCAGGCCTGTGTAGATGACCATGAGCCGACCGCCGCGACGGATGTAACTGCCGACCTTCTTGCCGTACCAGGCCGACCCGCGCTCGAAGACGCGATTGAACGGACGAAACAGCCAACCCAAACAGAACTCGATGACGCGGCCCGTAGTCTTCTGCGGCGCACCTTGCGGCTTGAGCAGCAGCGCGGCCATGGCGGGCGACAACGTCAGCGAGTTGAAGGTTGAGATCGCAACCGAAGCCGTGATGGTGACCGCGAATTGCTGGTAGAACTTACCGGTGACACCGTCGAGGAAGGCGAGTGGCACGAACACCGCAAACAGCACGAGCGAGGTCGCAACGATGGGACCCGACACCTCGTCCATGGCGTCTCGCGCGGCCTCGCGCGGCGACTTGCCCATCTCGATGTGGCGCTCGACGTTTTCCACGACGACGATCGCGTCATCCACGACGATGCCAATCGACACCACGAGTCCGAACAGCGTCAGCACATTAATGGTGAAACCGAGTAGCAGCAGGATCGCGAACGCACCGACGATCGATACGGGCACGGCGAGCAACGGAATGATTGAGGCGCGCCAGGTCTGCAGGAACACCACAACGACGAGCACCACGAGTGCTACTGCTTGCAGCAGTGTCGTGATCACCGACCGGATCGAGTCGCGCACAAACACCGTGGGGTCGTAGGCGACGTCCCAGCTCATGCCCGGCGGAAAATCATCCGCAAGCCGATTCATGGTGTCGCGTACGGCCTGCGACAGCTCAAGCGCGTTGGCACCCGGCGACTCGAAAATCGGAATGGCCGAGGCCGCCTGGTTGTCGAGCAGCGATCGCAACGCGTAGGAGTCGGCACCAAGCTCGATGCGGGCCACGTCGCGAAGCTGCGTCACCTCGCCGGGCTCGCCGGCCTTGACGACGATGTCGCCAAACTCTTCTTCCGTGACGAGACGTCCGTCAGCAGTCACCGACAGCTGGATCGGCGAGTCAGGCTGCGGTGGACCGCCAATGAGCCCGGCCGATGCCTGCAGGTTCTGCTCGCGGATGGCGTTCATGATGTCGCCAGCCGTGAGGCCGCGCGCGGCGGCCTTCTCTGGGTCGACCCAGATTCGCATCGAGTAGAGCCCGGCACCAAACACGAACGATTGACCCACGCCCGGCAAGCGATCGATCTCGTCTTTGATACGCAGGTTCACGTAGTTCGACAAGTAGGCGCCGTCGTAGGTGCCGTCGGGTGACGTGACGTGCACAACCATGGTCAGCGTCGGCGACGACTTCTCGACCGTCACGCCAAGCTGACGCACGGCTTCGGGCAGTCGCGGCGTCGATTGCGTTACGCGGTTTTGCGTGCGCACTGCCGCGAGATCGATATCGGTTCCGCTCGCGAAGGTCACCGAGAGCGTCATGCCGCCATCGGAACTCGCGACCGACTTCATGTAGATCATGCCCTCGACGCCGTTGATGGCTTCTTCGAGGGGTGCGGCGACAGTCTCCGAAATCGTCTGCGGGTCGGCGCCCGGGTAGCGCGCAATGACCTGCACCGTGGGCGGCACGACGTCGGGGTATTCGGTGACGGGCAGGTTCGGGATCGCGATGCTGCCGCAGATCAGAATGAACAGCGACAGCATGGCCGCAAACACGGGCCGGTCGATAAAGGCCTTGGCAAAGCCGGACATGGTCAGCCCTCGCTGGCGGCGGCCGCGGTCGCGGGACCGGCGGGCGCCGTCACGCGCAACGGATCTTCCATGGGCACGTCCGTGGGAATCACGGGTGCGCCATTAAAGAAGATCTTGCGCACCCCGTTGACCACGATCTTGTCGCCGGGCTCGAGCCCGGCGGCCACGACACGAAGACCATCGACCTCGCGCCCGAGCGTCACATCACGGCGCAACGCCGTGTTGCCTTCGCCGAGCACGTAGACGTACTTGCGGTCCTGGTCCGTGAGCACGGCCACGTCGTGGATGAGCAACGCTTCAAAGTCACTGCGGCCCAGCAGGCGTACACGCGCGAAAAGGCCGGGAATCAGGTAGCCATCGGCGTTGTCGAGAATCGCGCGCCCCTGGATCGTGCCCGTCTCGGGGTTGATGCGGTTGTCGACGAAATCCATGGTGCCGCGGAACGGGAAGTCCGTGTCGTTGGCAAGCCCAACCTGTACCGGGTTCGGGGCCTCGCGCGAGCTGGGCCGGTCGCCCGTCTGCGCCTGTGCCTGATACTTCAGGTAGATGCGTTCATCACCCTCGAAGATCACATGCACGGGGTCGATGCCGACGAGCGTCGCGAGCAGCGTCGTGCCGGGCGAGATCAGGTTGCCGACGTCGACAAGCGCCTCGCCGATGCGCCCGCGCATGGGTGCTTTGAGCACCGTGAACTCGAGGTCGAGTTCTGCGCGCTCGAGCGCCGCGCGGGCACTGCCCAGTGCCGCGCGGGCCTGGCGATGCTCGCCTTCGCGACGTGCGAGCTCTTCGGTCGACAGTGCACGCGCCTCGCGCAGCACCTCGCCGCGCTGGAGTTCGGACTCGGCCAACGAGAAGCGGGCCTCGGCCTGCTCGAGATCCGCACGGGCCAGTGCGACTGCCGCAAGGTATTCGCGTTGATCGATCGTAAATAAGGTGTCGCCCGCCTCGACGACCTGACCGTCCTCGAAATGCACCTCACGCAGGTAGCCCTGCACGCGGGGGCGAATCTCGACGTCATCGACGGCCACGATGCGGCCCGTGAACTCGTCCCACTCGGTGATGTTGCGCACCACCACTTCGGACACGCTGACATTGGCGGGCGGCGGCTGACCGGGCCCGCCCCCGCCACCGCAGGCGGCCAGGAGTGCAGAGAGAACAACGAGGGTTTGGGGTCGCAGGACACGTGCGACACGCTGGGGGTGTGTCATTGCATCAGTCTCCGGTCGAGCTCGCCGGCTCGGTCCATTCGCGGGCAAGCTCCTCGAGCAGGTCCCGCAGGCGTTCTTTGAGCGGTTCGGGCAGTTCCGGGCAACCGAAGAAGTCGGCCCAGAACATGCCCATGGCCGCGAGGCGCAGCAATTGCTGGCGCAGCGCGGCGTCGGAATCATCAATTTTGGCCAGGCGCTCTGCCTCGTAGGCGCGCGCCGGCTCCAGCACAGAAGGGTCGTGCATCGCCGCACCGACCATGCCCGAGACGAAACGGCGCCGATCGGTATCGGGCGCCGTGTGGACGCGCAGAAAGCCCAGGAGGTCGGCCAGCGCCTCGGGCTCATCCTGGGGCCTGTGTTCGGCCTCGGCGGCGTCCCAGTGCTGCAGGTCGTGCTCGATGAGCGCCCGCAGCAGGGCCTGTTTGGTCGCAAAGTGGTAGGTGATACCGCCGCGGGTGATACCGCTGACCTCGACGAGCTCTTCATAGGTCAGCGCACCGGCGCCACGTTCCATGACGATCTGGCGCGCCGCATCGAGGACACGGTTTCGGGCTATGGGGGGACGGGACATAAGAGTTACTATACAGAACGTTCTGTACAAACTATACAGAACGTTCTGTTTAGAAACACGACGAATTTCTGATCGGGCCCGCAATGCACTGCAACGAACTCGCGGGCTCGGGCATCTCATAAGGACCGGGCTGCGCATCCGCGGCGCTGCAGCCACCGAAGGTGCAATAAACTAAAACAATGCCGAGCCCAATGATCGCCACCCAAGCCCTCACCCGAACCTTCCACGTTGGAGATGCCACGGTTCATGCGCTGGATGCCGTGGACCTCGAGGTCCACCCAGGCGAGTTTGTCGCCGTTATGGGCCCTTCCGGCTCCGGCAAGTCCACACTGATGAATATCCTGGGTTGCCTGGATACCCCGGATGCCGGCGAATACCGGCTCCTCGACGAGGCCGTCAGCGAACTGGACGACGAGTCACTGTCGCGCATCCGCAATGCGCACATCGGTTTCGTGTTCCAGAGTTTTCACCTACTGCCGCGCATGTCGGCACTCGAAAACACGTTGCTGCCCCTGCGCTACGCCGAATCGGAGCCCGAAGGCGCCCGCGAACGCGCACATGAACTGCTCGCAAAGCTGGGCCTGGGCGACCGGCTTGACCACCGCCCCAACCAGCTATCGGGCGGCCAGCGCCAGCGGGTCGCGATCGCACGCGCGCTCGTGAGCACCCCGCCCCTGCTATTGGCGGATGAACCAACGGGAAACCTCGACAGTCGAACCTCGGACGAGATCATGCAGCTTTTTACAGGGCTCAACGCCGAGGGCCAGACCATCGTCATGGTCACCCACGAAGACGAAATTGCGGCTTACGCGAGCCGTGTCATTCACATGCGAGACGGAAAAATTGAACGTGACCACGTCAAAGCGGCTTAGCACACTGGCCGCCATCATCATCGGTGGCGCAGGCCTGGGAACAGCCGAGGCCGGCCCCTTGCTGACTGGCGTCATCGAGGACGTCAACGCGCAGACCATCGAGATGCCGTCGCTGCCCGGTGCGTGGCAGCGTCGCATCGAATGGATGGCGGAAGAAGGCACCAGAGTGAAGGCCGGTGATCTCGTGGTGAAACTCGACCCCGGCACGCTCATCGCCGAGGAAGAGCAGGCGCGGACCGACCTCGAGAAAAGACGCTTTACGGCGGCGCGCGGTGTCGATGAGCTCAAGCTGCAAGTATTGGATGCGGAGCAGTTGCTGGCGTTTGAAACGTCGAATGTCGCGCTTGCTGAGCTCGACGCAATCATTCCCGAAGAGACCATTCCCCGACTTGACTTCGAGCGCTACCAACTCGCTTTGTCGATCTATCAGCAATCGCGCACACGCGCCGAACAGGAGCTCGAGAATCGGCGTGCCGCGCTGCGCGATGAACAACGTCAGGCAGCACTCGAGATCGAACAGGCGGAGCGCACCTACAACCGGATTCGCGACGCACTGACTGCCACCGAGATTCGCGCTGACAAAGCGGGATTCATGATCTATGCCGAAAACCCGTTCACGGGCCGCAAGATCTACCCAGGCGATACACTGTATGCCGGACTCAAAATTGCTTCGGTCGCCAGCCGCGACGACCTGCAGGTTCGCCTGTGGATTCACGAAGCCGATTTTCGCGAAGTGGAACCCGGTCAGCGCCTGGAAATCGCAGCGGATGCACAAGGCATCGAGACCTTTCCCGCGACAATCAGCTGGCGTTCGAGCCAGGCCATCACGCGTGAGGAATGGAGTGACAGTGGTTATTTCGAGGCGTTCGCGAAACCGGGTGTCTCGCTACCCGCAGCGATCATGCCGGGCATGAGCGTCCTCGCCGTATCGGACCTTGGAGAGTCGCCATGATGTGGAAACGACGCGTCATCGCAGCTGCGCTCTTCAGCATTTGCACCGTTGCACAAGCTGAGCAATGGCAGGAACTCGAAGCACGAGACCGGCCAATCACCGTTACGGCCAGCGGTGTTGTCGCGTCACGCGAGGCGCTGCGATTCGGACCGCCGCCCTCGCAGAGCTGGCGCATCACGATCACCAAGCTGGCGCGTGAAGGCACGCGCGTTAAAAAAGGCGATGTACTTGCTGAATTCGACGGTGCAGCCACCGACGACAGGCTGAACCAAAGGCAGGCTGACCTTGGCCAGAAGCAGTCCGAACTGGCATCACTTCGAGAGGCTCAGGCCCGGGAAATAGAGGACGACAAGGTTCGGCTCGCCGCCGCCAAGAGTGACGCTGACAAGGCGGCGCGCAAGGCGTCGGTGGACCCCCAGGTCTACGCGGGGCTCGAGTACCGCAAGCTGGTGGAAGAGCGCCGGGCTACAGAAGACACCTACCGACGCGAACAATCGCGCACGGCGCTTGTGGCGCGCGTACGCCAGTCCAAGCTTGCCGAGCTCGAAGCGGACATCCGTCGTCTTGAGAGCGAAGTGGCTGGCGCCAAGGCAGAGCTTGAGTCGTTCACGATTCGCTCACCGCGCGATGGACTCGTGATCGTTGGGACTGACCAACAGGGCCAGAAACTCGATGCCAACGATGCCGTGAACCCGGGTATGACCGTCGTCGAAGTCATTAACGACCAGGTGCTGGTTATCGAAGCCGAAGTGCCCGAGTTTGCGGCCGCGAGTCTGGCCGTGGGTCAATCAGCGCGTGTCGCACTCGACGTCGCGGGCAGTGGCGAGCTCCAGGGCACCATCGTTGAGGTGTCGAGTATCGTGCGGCGCCAGTCGCGCTTCTCGCAGGCCATGGTGCGTGACGTCTCCATTCAGCTTGAGGATGACACGGTGCCCCTGCGCCCGGGTATGTCGACGCAAGTCACGCTCGTCGTCGACACCATATCGAATGCGCTCGCTGTTCCCGAACAAGCGCTCCGTTACCGTGACGGCCAGCCGGGCCTCATGGTCCGCGGTGATGGCTGGCAACCCGTGACCCTCGGTGGTCTCAGCGCAGGCTTGCGCATCATCGTCGACGGCGTCGACGCCGGAAAGGAGATTGCACTGTGAATGCATCAACTCGCTTGGCGATTTCCGTTGCTACGCTTTTCGTCGCTGCTTGCGGCAATGACACCGCAACCATGCCAACCGTGTCCGCAGCTTCAAAGGATGTCGAATTCACCGTCCCGGCGCGCGGCGAGCTTGTGGCCTCGGAGGCCCTGCCCGTCGCATTGCCCCCCGGTATCCGTATGGGCTTCAACATCTCCTGGATGGCGCCGGAGTTCTCCGAAGTGAGCAAAGGTGATGTTGTCGCGCGCTTCGACGACGAACGCATTCTGGAGACGCGTCAAGACACGGCACTCGCGATTGCCAAGTCGGACTTCAAACTGGCTGAACTCGCGCGGGTCGGTGCGCTCGAGCAGGTTCGCATTGATCACGAGACAGACCGCGTCGACGGTGAAAAGCGTATTACCGAGACTTACGCTAACGTCGATGAGCGGCTCATGAGTCGTAACGAGATCATCGACGCACTTTCCGACGTTGAGTACCTCAACGTCGCCTCGGCTTTCCTGGAGTGGCAGTGGGAGACCTTCGACCAGCGTACTCAGGCGGAAGCCAACACGATCATCGCCGAGCAACAGGGCGAGAAAGCCAAGCTCGACAAACAGGACACGGCGCTCGGCATGATGGAACTGCGCAGCCCCGCCGACGGTACCTTCGTCTATGCCGAAACGCCCTGGGGCGAGAAGCTCGGCAAGGGCAAGCGCGTATTCCCGGGCATGCCCGTCGGCGTGCTACCCGTCAAAGGCAAAGTACGTGCGCGGCTCTACGTGACCGAGAGCGAAGCCATCGGGCTCGCTGAGGCGCAGGCCGTGCGCTTCCGCCTCGACAGCGCGCCCGAGCAGTCCTTCACGGCAAGCGTCATCTCAGTGTCTGCCGTTGCCACGCCGCTCGATCGTGAGAACCCGCAGAAGTTCTTCACCGTAGAAGCCGACATCGACAACATCGCCGCCGAGCTCATGCGCGTCGGCAGTCAGCTGCGCGCCGAGATCATCACAGGCGCACTTGAAGACGCCATTGTTGTACCGTCACAGGCCGTGTACGGCGACGACAACGCGTCCTGGGTCTATGTCGCTGCGGGTGGTGAGCCCGAGAAGCGCACGATCACGTTGGGCCAGCGCGGCGCCGATCTCGTGGAGATCGCAGGCGGCCTCGAGCCCGGCGAGCGCATTGCGCTCATCAGCCCGGACGAAGCCGGGTGAGCACAAACCGCTACGAAGGGCTGGCGCTGGATGTCCGCCAGGCGCTGGGCCAACTCTCGCACCACCGACTGCGCACGGCGCTAACACTGCTGGGTATGGTGTTCGGCGTGGGTGCTGTGATCGCCATGCTTGCCGTCAGCGAGGGTGGCAAGCGCGAAGCCCTGCAGATGATCGAAGGCATGGGCCTCAACAACCTCATCGTCGAGGCGCGCGACGCCGACGGCGAGGCGCAGAAGGAAGTGCGCAAGTTTTCTCCGGGCCTGTCCGTGCGCGACGCCGAGGCCGCACAGTCGACGCTGCCATTCGTCGAGTCCTGGGCGGGCAGCCGCGAGTTTCGCACCTGGGGCCTGTTCAGCCGCGAAGGCGACAGCGGCGCCCGCGTGTTTGCGGTCAGTCCCGAGTACTTCTCCCTGTCGAGCCTGAGCGCCGAACGCGGTGGCTTGTTCACGGACGCGGACAACCAGCGCTTTGCCCAGGTGGCCGTGCTGGGCGGCGGAACGGCGCGCGAGCTGTTTCCCAACGGTGATGTCATCGGGCGTTACATCAAGGTCAACCATCTCTGGCTCGAGGTCGTGGGCGTGCTCACGGATCGCCAGGTCAGTGACGGCGAGTTCGAAGGCCGCGACGTCGGCGGCGAGAGCGACTACGTGTACCTGCCGCTGCAAACCGGGCTTGCGCGCCTTAAGACCGAAGCGCTCGAGTCCGAACTCGACGAGATCAAGCTGCGTATCGGCACAGGCATCGCACCCTCGCAGGCCGCACGCGCGATCGCCCACCTGCTCGATCGGCGCCACTCGAATCAGAACGACTACGAGATCGTCGTGCCCGCGCGACTGCTCGCACAACATCAGCAGACGCAACAGATCTTCACGATCGTGATGTCGGCGGTGGCCGGCATTTCGTTGCTCGTGGGCGGCATCGGCATCATGAACATCATGCTGGCCAGTGTGCTAGAGCGGAAATCGGAAATTGGCTTGTTGCGTGCCATTGGCGCCAAGCAGGCTGACGTCGTGCGCCAGTTCCTCGTCGAGACGTCGGTCATCGCGGCAATCGGCGCCTTACTGGGCGTCGTGCTGGGCATTGTGCTCGCCTACGTGATCGCGGCCTTTGCAGGCTGGGCCGTGGCCTGGTCGATCATCGTGATCCTCGTGGCCGTGGTGACCTGTATCGCGATTGCCGTGGGCTTTGGCGTCTACCCGGCCATGTCGGCAGCGCGACTCGACCCCGTTGCCGCATTGCAGTCGGACTAATCGCTGAACCCGCGGCTGACGGCAGCGATCAAACGAGGTAGTGGTCGGCCAGCAGCGCCGCGAACAGCAACATCAGGTAATTGATGGAGTAGGTGAACATCGGCATCGCCGCGTCGTCTTCGGCGTCGCGTGACAAGCGAACCGCGTGGCGCATGAATACGGCGCCGAGCGCCAGCGCGCAGGCCAGGTAGATAAACCCGCTCATGCCGGCCAGCCAGGGCAACAACGTGACGATGACGAGCAGCACCGTGTAGACGAACACCGAGAGCTTGGTAAAGGCGACGCCGTGCGTCACGGGCAGCATGGGCGTGCCGACCTTGGCGTACTCGTCGCGCCGCGCAATGGCCAGCGCCCAGAAGTGTGGCGGCGTCCAGGCGAAGATGATCAGGAACAGCAGCAGCGCGTAGGCGTGCACCTCACCGGTGACGGCGACCCACCCCAGAACAGGCGGCGCAGCGCCCGCGGCCCCGCCAATCACAATGTTCTGCGGTGTCGCAGGCTTCAGGTAGACCGTGTAGATCACGGCGTAGCCAATCAGCGAGGCAAAAGTGAGCACGGCGGTCAGCGGGTTGACGAGCCACCAGAGAATGGCCATTGAGACGCCCGCGAGCAGGCCCGCAAACGTGATCGCCTGGCGCTCGGTGAGCGCGCCCTGAACGAGCGGGCGGTGCTGCGTGCGCGCCATCTGCGCGTCGACGCGCGCGTCGATCACCTGATTGATCGCCGCAGCGGATGACGACGCCAGGCCGATGCCGAGCGTACCGAAGACAAAAGCGTCGAGCGGCGGCAGGCCAGGCACAGCCAGCAGCATGCCGACCACGGCCGTAAACACGATCAGCATGACGACGCGTGGCTTCGTCAGCTCATAGTAATCGCGCAGCGACGCCGCAGCGGTGGCGGCCGTGGCAGCAACAGGCGCTTCAACCTCGCGCATATCGGCTCTCGTAGTTCAGGTACAGCAGCGCAAGCAGCAGCAGCGCGCCGCCCGCATTATGCGCGGTTGCGAGCCAGAGTGGGAGCGACCACTCGATAATGCCCACCCCAATCGCGATCTGCAGCGCAAGCGCAGCGAGCACAGCGCCGCCGGCGACACGCAAGCGCGAGTCCCCGCGCGCGAGCAACGCGATGCTCAGGATGACGAGCACAAGCGTGACCACAATGGCACCGATGCGATGGGTCAGGTGGATGGCCGCGCGCGCCGGACCGTCGAGCACGCCGCCCTCGTAGTCGACCCCAATGCCGCGCCAGAGCACGAAGCCCTCGCCGAAATCGGCCTCGGGCCACCACTCACCCTGGCAGGTCGGCAGCTCGGGGCAGGCCAGCGCCGCGTAATTGGTGCTGGTCCAGCCGCCCAGCGCAATCTGGCCGAACACGACCACGAGCGCCAACGTGGCCCAGGGCACAAATCGGCGCGCGGTCTCAGACACAGCCGCTGGAGAAGGGGCGCGATCACGCCAGGCCTTGAGCGTGAGCCAGAACAACAGGCCCAGCGTCGACATCCCGCCAAGCAGGTGCATCATGACGATCACTGGCTTAAGCAGCAGCGTGACCGTCCACATGCCCAGCAGCGCCTGGAAGGTGATCAACACCGCGAGCGCGGTGGGCAACGCCACAGGGTGCGACGCGTCGCGCCGTCGTGCGCGCCACGCTGCAACCGTGATCCCGAACACGAGCAGGCCCAGCGTGCCCGCAAAGTAGCGGTGGATCATCTCGTTCCACGCTTTTTGCGTTTCAACGGGGCGTTCCGGGTAGGTCTCGGTCGCGAACGCGAGCTCCGTCTCCGTTTGCGGAACGGTCAACGTGCCATAGCAGCCCGGCCAGTCGGGGCATCCCAGCCCGGCATCGGTCAGTCGCACCCAGGCGCCCAACACAACCACGCCGAACGCCAGTGCGGTGGAGAGGGGCAGAAGGCGGCGGTACCAGGCGGCTGAGCGGTTCGTATCTGTCATCGTTGTCTGTGTGTTGTGACCGGGCCGCGCTCGGCACGATGCCAGGCGGCGCGACGCGCGGCCGGGGGCCGCTCACGGGACTCATCAGGTGGAGATCTTGGACGCGACCGCGCTTGGCGCGTCGGCACGTTCGATGACACTGATGATACTAGAAATAAAGGCTCTACACAGGAACTGGGGCCCTTTTTGAACCCGGTCAGCCAGCGTCTAATTGGCGACTCAGAATGCTGGCAGCTCGCTTCATCGACATGCCATCGACTGCGACCAAAACAGGCCATGCGAAAGCTACCGCGGCGCGCATTTGTGCCCACATGCG
The DNA here is from genome assembly GCA_937899415.1 of uncultured Gammaproteobacteria bacterium. Classification (GTDB taxonomy): domain Bacteria; phylum Pseudomonadota; class Gammaproteobacteria; order Steroidobacterales; family Woeseiaceae; genus CALBPI01. The sequence goes on from CALBPI010000088.1 coordinate 50,686, forward strand.
GACCGGGCTCGCGCACCGCTGGCCGCGTCGGCTCCGGTGAAACGAGGCACGCGCGCTACGGATTGCCGACATCCCCGACCGGGACGCGCCAGCATCGACCACGCCCCACGACCGTTAAGCCAGCAGAGCGGTAGCTCACTGAATCTAATCAGGTTCTGCAAGCTCACCTACCAAAAGAAGACCGACTTGCGCCATCAATCCCCTTTCGCAAGTTCGGTCACACCGCGCTTCCCGGGCCCATTCTGTTGCAAAAACCCTGCAGCGTCGGCGGTGGCGTTCTTGTATCCTGACGCCACCGCGAAGTGACGATTTTCGTGTAACGCGTTAGTCACACTCCGCCACTAGCCTTGGCGGCCCAAATAGAAGTAACTACACATCCAGCCCTGCAGGGGAAAGAGCGTGAATACATCAAAACCCACTCACTACTTGAGAAGAGTAGCTGCCAGCGTATTGGCCTGCTTTTCTTTGGTTGCCGTACTTGCGAGTGCACCGGCGGCAGCTCAGGAGACCACAGGTTCCGTACGCGGGATCATCACAGGCCCGAGCGGGGCCCCGGTATCGGGTGCCACCGTGACGGTAACCAGTCTGTCGACGGGGCTGACCCGATCGGCCACGTCAGACGGCAACGGCTTGTATGTCGTTCGCCAGCTTCCGGCAGGCGTGAGCTACAACGTCTCGGTGACCTCGTCGCAGGGCAATGCGTCCACAGAAAACCTGGCGTTAACCGTTGGCCAGCAGGCGACATTGAACTACGCGCTCAGCTCACTGGAAGAAGTCGTGGTGATGGGTCGAATCCCCGAAGTCGCTGAGACAGCGATCGGCCCGACGGCGGTATTCGATCTCGAGGCGCTCCAGAATTCGCCCGCGATCAACCGCAACATCAACGACATCATCGGCCAGGACCCGCGCGTCTACATCGATCAGTCCAGCAACCAGGACTCGATCCAGTGCAACGGCGCGAACCCGCGTTTCAACAGCCTGACGATCGACGGTATCCGCCTGAACGACGGTTTTGGCCTGAACTCAAACGGCTACCCGACGCAGCGCATGCCGTTCCCGTTTGACGCCGTTTCTGGGGTCGCGGTTGAGCTGGCACCGATGAGCGTCATTTACGGCGGTTTCTCGGCCTGCAACATCAACGCGGTCACCAAGTCGGGCGGTAACGAGTTCACGGGCTCGGTATTCGTCGACTTCACAAGCGACTCATTCCAGGGCGACACGCTGGAAGGTGACGATATCCAGGTCACCGACTACGACGAAACCCGCTACGGCTTTGAATTTGGCGGCCCGATCATGAAGGACAAGCTGTTCTTCTACGCCGCTTACGAGTTCTACGACGGCGTCGACTTTAATGATCGCGGCGCGATCGGCAGCGGTGCCGTCAACGAAGTCTCTGTCACCCAGGCCGAGCTTGACGAGATCGCGCAGATCTCGCGAGACGTCTACGGCTTTGATCCAGGCAGCAGCGCACCGGGTACGTTCTCATTTGAAGATGAGAAGTACATCGCGAAGCTGGATTGGTACGCCAGCGACACGCAGCGTGTCGCGTTCACGTACATGCACAACGACTCGTTCAACGCGACCGCATCTGATGGCGAAAACATCGAATTCGAGTTCTCGGACCACTTCTACAACCGTGGCGCGGACCTGGATTCGATCATTGCGAGCGTGTATTCAGATTGGACGCCGAATTTCTCGACCGAAGTCCGGATTTCCCGCAGTGATGTGGACTTTCTGCAGGAACCGCGTGCTGGCAACGAGTTTGGTGAGATCCGCGTAGAGCTCGACAACGTCGACGTCTACCTCGGCGGCGATGACAGCCGTCACGCGAACGCGTTGAACTACACCATCGATCAGATCGTGGCGCGCGGCCGTTACCAGGCCGGTGATCACTCAATCTCGTTCGGTGTCGAGCGCGAAGCCTACGACATCTTCAACCTGTTCTATCAGCACGTGGATACCGAGATTCGTTTCGGAGGCGATACCAGCGCCGAAGCCATCGACAATTTCCGTAATGGTCTGGCGGCTCGCGTTTACTACGGCAACGCCATCAGCAACAACGAAGCCGACATCGCCGAAGCGTTTGAGTACGCGATCAACTACTTCTACCTGCAGGACGAGTGGCAGGTGAGTGATCGTCTTAGCCTGACCTACGGTCTGCGCTACGACTACTACGAGACGAGTGATGCACCGAACCTCAACCAGGACTTCCTGGCGAGCTACGGTTTCGGCAACAACGAGACGCTGGACGGCCGCGACCTGCTGCAGCCGCGCTTCGGCTTTACGTATGACGCGACGGACACTGTGAGTATTCGCGGTGGTATCGGTCTGTTCTCGGGCGGTAACCCGAACGTGTGGTTGTCCAATACCTACAGCAACACCTCGACGACGGCCGTTCAGGCGCGCATCGATGGTGTCGACCTGTTCGCACAGACCTACACGAACTGTGAGGCCGGTGTACCCGTGCAAGGCCCGGGCTACTGCGTACCGCAGAACATCGCGGATGTCGTGGCAATCGGCGACGGCAGCAACTTCGAAATCAACTTCCTGGACCCCGATTTCGATATCCCGAGCGAGGGGAAATTCACGGCGGGTTTGACCTGGTTCGCACCGCGCGACTGGACGGTGTCTGCTGACGTACAGGTCACGCGCGGCAACGACTCGGCGATCTACAAGCGCGCCGACCTTGAGCAAGTGGGTGTGACGCCTGATGGATACCCGGAGTACGTGGAAGCCTTTGAGCCTGCATTCGTACTGACGAACGCAAGCAACGGCAACCGGTCCGAGTCCATCTCGATTGGCGCGTTCAAGAGCTGGGACAACGGCATCGACCTGCGACTGGGCTATGCCTGGACGGAAGCGGAAGACGTGAACCCGATGACCTCGTCGATCGCGTTCTCGAACTACATCAACCGCGCGTTCGTTGACCCTCAAGCTGAAGAACTCGCCCCGTCCAACTGGGCGATCGAGCACCGCATCACGGCCGTCATGAACTACACGAACTACTTCTTCAACGACTACGCCACGCGTATCTCGCTGTTCGGTCAGTACAACTCTGGCCTGCCGTACAGCATTACGCTGGGCGGCTTTGAAGGTACGATCCTCACGTTCGGCGGCACACCGTTCCTCGACTTCGAGCAGAACGTGCTGCCGATCGGGGGTACGCGAAATAGCGAAACCGGTCCGTCGTTCAGCAAGGTTGACCTTCGTGTCTCGCAGGAGCTACCTGGGTTCGCCGAGAACCACCGCGGCAGCTTCTTCTTCGTCATTGACAACCTGACCAACCTGATCAACGACGATTGGGGCATCCTCGAGCAGCCGTCATTCCCGTATGGCGTCACGGCTGATCAGATCGCGATGGGTCAAGCGATACAGCGCGTCGGCCAGACCTCGCTCTGGAGCATGCGCTTCGGCTTGCGCTACGAGTTCTAAGCCGTAGCGTCATCCGACCAGAGAACCCGGCGAGGCGAAAGCTTCGCCGGGTTTTTTTGTGCGCATGGATGCGCCATGGCACGGCGCAATCCGGTCAACACGTCGACAACGTGATGTCGACGGCAAAAAGGAGACACGGATGCTGCGGTGCACCGTGCTGCTAGCCTATAATGCGCGGCGGAAAGAACGACAGGCCAACTCGCGAGTTGGGGCACTGCCCCGGGGACCTCGCCAAGCAGAGCGGGCCGCAACGGAGCAATTCAGTGAGTGCTGACGCCGATCGCAAATTCTTCGACCTGTTCATGGTCGTCCTGGCCGCGCTCGTCGGTATCTCGGTTCTGATCTGGGTGATCTCGGACCGGATTTCTGACGGCACACAGAAGCAGTACCTGGCCGAAACAGCCGAGTACCAGGCCGAGATCGCAGACCGCATCGCGCCGGTTGGCAGAGTTCGCCTGCCCGGCGAGGCCGCTGCGGCGGAAGCCGCTGTGCAGGCCGTGCCCGAACCCGTCGCCACGGAGCTTACGGGCGCCCAGGTCTACAACGCCAACTGTGGCGCCTGCCACACCAATGGCATCGGCGGTGCGCCGAAGATCGGCGACGGCGACGCTTGGGTCGCCCGCGCGGCACAAGGCCTCGAGACGCTCCGTGGTCACGCCGTCAACGGCTACCAGGGCGACGCGGGCTACATGCCGGCCAAGGGCGGCAACGTCGGCCTGAGCGACGACGAAGTGCACCGCGCCGTGGACTACATGCTGGCCGAATCGGGTCAGTAAGCCCCGAAGCGTTTTAGAGCCCCCCAACTCCGGCTGCCGACGCGTTCACGACGCGGGTGCCAAGAGAAACGGCCACCGAAGACGGTGGCCGTTTTGGTTTTGGCGTTGGGGCGTGTCGTCACCCATCCGTTAGAACTCGAGAACAACGACACCGGCAGGGTAGCCGAACGGTCGACCTTCAATCCCCAGGTGGGGAACACCGGCGCCCGGGTCCTCAGGCGTCAGCAACTGACGCGCGAGTTGCCGCTTGTCGTTGGTGTCGGCTGCACCATGGCCAAACACGAACAGCCATACCTGTGAGCCAGGCGTGGGGTTCATGCCACGAAGGTCGCCTGAGAACCAGGTAAGGCCCGCGCTCCGGGCAACGGCGCTGTCCATTCGACCAAATACCGCGAGCGGATCGAGCCCCTGGCCGGACTCACTTGGCGTGAAGAAATCCGCCAGTCCGCAGGAACCCGCAAAGCGCTCGGGCTCAGGAAAGGGAACGGGCGAGTTTTCAGGTGTCAGTCGCACGCCGGCGCAGGAGGCCGGGCGGTCGATGTAGACCCACCAAACGGTGTAGGCGAAGCCAGGGGTGAGGCCGCGGACACTCAGGTTCGAATAGAGCCCCGAGTTTGTGGCGCACACCGTGCCACGTCCGGTCAAAGCGCTGCCGGCGATGTCCTGCTCCCAGAAACTGGTGAGCCGGTCGCGGTCGCACCGCAGTACGTCGCCGAACCGCGCTTCGGCGTCGGTTGGGACGAGCGCGCCCAACATCAGCAAAGCCGCGAAGAGAAATGTGATAGGTCTGGTCATAATTGCGTGTCTCCTTGATGGCTGGCCGCGTTCATCCCGCATGCGACCCCGCATTGCACCGCCATCAATTGTTGGCGGTCAGCGGATCGATGATCTGAGGAACTTCAACGATGCGGGTTACGGGTATGCCGCTCAGCTCGGCGTGCCTGCGTAAAACCGTCTCGTCTTTGGCCAGGTAGATACAGAACGTTCTGTCTCCCGCGACATAGCTTTGTTGCCATTGGATTTCAGGCAGTAGCTGATCGACCGCCTGGTTTGACGCACGTGCGGCGCCACACAGCTCGGTGATCGACATGGCGCCAATTCCGGGAATTTCCCGCTCAACCAAATAGCGTTTCAGATACTTCATTGCTGCTTCCTGTCGTGGGGTCCAGAGACGCCTATTGTCGACACCGCTGCCGTTTCAACAAGCTAAACTTTCTTTATATTGATAAAGTTTATATTTATCGTTGAATCATGACGCAACCGACGCACCTCCGCAGTCTCCAGGCCCTCGAGCTCGCCATCCGTATGGGATCGCTTAAGGGGGCTGCGGCCGCGCTTTCGATTACACCCGCAGCGCTTGGGCAGCGCATCAAGGCCCTTGAAGACTATCTCGGCTACGAGCTCATCAGCCGCGGCCGTTCCGGCGTGCGCCCGACAAGCGAGGTCAAGCCCGCGCTTGCGCATCTCACGGCCGCGTTTCGCGAACTTGAGACAGTGACGCGACTGCTCGACTTTCAGCGTGTCGACGAAATCCATATCACGGCTCATACCGACTGGGCCCAGCTTTGGCTCGCGCCCAGGCTCGAGGCTTACAAGCAGGCTAACCCCAACACGCTGTTTTGCGTCAACGGCGTCGGCGATGTCCCCGCGCGCATCGGGGACGCCGACTGTGACGTCGGCTTCGGGGTAGCCCTGAAGGGTGGCGATGTGGACGTGCTCCACCGGGACTACCTGTTGCCCGTGGCGTCCACCGAGAATGCGGCTCGACTCGAGGGACTGCCAAACGACCGGGCACTGGAGGGCTTTCCACTGCTCCACATTGACGCCTACACCGCCCAGTCCGGTGACATGGGATGGCCCGAGTGGTTTCGGCAATTCGGCCACCGACGCACTGGCCTTTCACGAGGCGTTCGCTACCAGTGGGTACTTCAGGCTATGGAAGCAGTCCGTGCGGATGCGGGCTTTATGCTGTGCGGCCTGTCACTGGTGCAGGCCGAGGTAGCACGCGGCAGTTTGCTGACGCCATTTGGCATCAAGGAAGGCTGTTGGGCCAAGCGACCGTTCGAGGCCAGGTTTCGATCTGCATCACTCAAACGCAGTGCCCTGGCGCACTTCAGAGACTGGCTTCTGACCGAGGCCCGCGCGACCGACGACGTGCTCGCGCGCACGATAAACAGCTAGCGGCTTTACGCTACGCGCAAAAAAAAACGGCCACCTGAAAGGTGACCGCTTTTGTCGCTGATGGCTGCCAGCGTGTTACGGCTGGAAGGGCAGCGACGAGTGGTGCTGGATGATACGCAGCGTGCCGTCGGCGTCCTTCTTGTAGCCCCAGCTCTTGTCGACTGTCGTCACCTGACCGTCTTTGTCGGTCATGATGACCCAGCCCATCCACATGGCGACGTCGCCTTCGATGAAGCTCGCAGAGGTCTCGGAGCGGCACTCGCGCCAGCCTTTCAGCGCAAAGCCACCGTCGAGCGGGTAGTCCTCGTCGTGGCCGACGAAGTAAGACAACGCGCCTTTCTTGGTCGGGCGGAACGTCTTTTCGCCACTGGCCAGTGTCGGCTTGAACAGGACCGGGCCCAGGTTGTAGCCGTAAGCGGCATCCAGCACGCCGTCGGCAACGCTGCGGGCGCTGTCGATGCCGTCCGCATCGTAGGCTTTGGCAATGGCGATCAGTGCTTCGCCCCAAGCGACTCTGGCTTGATCAAGTTCCGATTCAGTAATGCTCACGTTGACTCCTTATCCTTCATCAATACGTGTTGCCGCCGCGGGCATCCGCATGCGGACACCGGTGACGATCGTGGGGTGGTCCAACCAAGCTCGCGGACGGCTCAGTTAGACAGAACTGGTGCAGGGCCGCAGTTTCGGCCGAGGGCGTCTGTTATATCGTAACGACCGTATACATTCATAAGGTTTTCACGAACAGTTACAACGAGTATTACCACCTGTGTGTTACAGCGGCTTCCCTACCTTAGCGAGAGAGCAAAACGCTTACGCCGGAGGGACCTCTCAACCTAGGTCATCGCCCGACGATTCTGGCGACAAAACGGTGCCGTCCTTGCAGGGGTGAACCTAGATGCTAACGAGTAGCCATTTGGCCGCGGCCCCGGAGGTAATCCATGAATCGGAGGCTCGTTCGCAGGCGTTTCTGAATGCAAGTTTTGTTGACGTGCTGATTGCCGCTCAGGCACGGTTGCTTGGCCCTGAGGCGTGTGCTGCGTACCAGGGAGTGGAAAATGGAAAGGACCGTTCTTGTTGGTCTGGTGTGTGCGTGCATTTTTGGGGCAATCGATGCCGGCGCTAGTGGAATCGATATACCAGACAATTCGTCTCTCGAATATGACATAGCGCTGGTTGATGCCAACCCAAATCAAGGCTACGTCCTATTGGGTGGGCCCGGAGATACCTTGGTTCTCGGAGTCGGTCTCATCGTCAATGGGACATTCAACGAAATCTCACGAACCGATGTCTACGATTCAGATGGCGAATACGATGCAGCATTTCCAGGCACTGCAGATCGTTACGACTGGGCACACTGGTACTCGTCTATGTCGTCGTTCGCGAGCGGGTACTGCAACACCCTGATTATCTGCCTGGCGGACAATAATCAACTCCCACCCTAGTGCGTAGATCGAAGTCACAGGTCGCGATGGAATATGAAACTGGGCGCAGGCGTCATAGGTGCATTCTTAGCCGCTTCTGCGGCACTTATTGCATCAATTCACTATTTCCTTAGCCAGCCAAGACCGCCTAGCTCCACTGGGGATCCATCGGTATGCAGTGAGCTAGCAGGGGAAGGGCAGGACTGTTCGGACAAAGTCCTGAACAGCCAGACGCCCGTTGCGGCCACTGTCGACACTGCGGGCGATGCAGCAATCGTCCGCATGGGTGTTGCTGGCTCTGTGGATCCAAGTGGCCAGTCTCAATCGGTCAAAAATGATTCACAGCCCACTAGCCTCCAACAATCCGCCAGCTACGCGGAACTCTATGAACTGTATCGCCAAAGACCAGGCGGCGAAATCGACAGATTTGGCCAGACTCGAAGATCAAGGTTCATTTCCGGGTTTGCTGCGATGCCCGGTGACGAGTTCACTAGCTGGGTGGACGAGCAGTTCAGCCGGCAAAGCACGGCTCTCCGGGTGATAGAGCGCAACGTCAGCCGCGTGGAGGAGTTCATGGAGCGGGCAGTTAGGCAAGATCGTCTCCAAATCAGAACTGAGTGCGCCGAATCCGTTTGCAGACTCGAGATGCCTATTGAGGTGTTTCGCCGAATCCGCGCGATAGAAAGACTGCAGGATCTTGTAGACACGGACACATTTATCGACGTTCCAATCGTCGGCTTCCGGAGACTCGATGAGCGCTTCATGGTCGTTCACATAGTCCGCGAAGATGCCGACCTGTTTCCCGAGCAATGAGCCTCAAGTGTAAATCTGGCTACCGCGATTGCGTATTGGGGCTATGGTGACCAGCAGGAGCTATCGTAGGCGCTCGAAGCGACAACGCTTCTGCCATATCGACTTCAGCTATGTAGTCGCGGCCAGCTAGGTCGCTCACCGTACGCGCCACCCGCAACACGCGATGACAAGCACGCGCCGACAGATGCATATTATTAGCCGCGCGTTCCAGCAGCGCCTGCGCCGCATCTGCGCCTTCGAGCAAGGCGCCCAGCCGCGCGGGACTCAAGCGGGCGTTGGAACAACCCTGGCGATGGTGCGCCCGCCCGCGCGCGTCGCGGACGCGGGCAGCAACTGGTGGAGACTCGGGTCTTGATGACTGGCTGCGCAGCGTCTTGAACGGCACGCGGCCCAAGCTGACGCTGAGATCGATGCGATCCAATAAAGGCCCTGAAAGACGTCCCTGATAACGCAGCACCTGGTCCTGGGAGCAGCGGCATAGCGTGTCTGGGTCACCCAGATACCCGCAGGGGCAGGGATTCATTGCAGCGACGAGCTGGAATCGGGCCGGGAAACTTACGTACGCATTGGCGCGAGCGATATGCACGCGGCCTGTCTCGAGCGGCTCGCGCAACATCTCGAGGGCGTGGCGCGAAAACTCGGGCAACTCGTCGAGAAACAGCACGCCGTGGTGGGCGCGGCTAATTTCGCCAGGGCGCGGTCGTGAGCCACCACCCACGAGTGCCGCAGACGACGCGCTATGGTGTGGCGCACGAAAGGGTCGTTGGTGCCATCGTGTCTTGGAAGGCGCATGACCGGTGACGGATCGGATCGTGGCCACCTCGAGCACTTCGGCTTCAGTCATTTCGGGTACAAGACCGGGTAGGCGCGCCGCGAGCATGCTTTTGCCACTGCCCGGCGGCCCGATCAGAAGCAGATTGTGTTCACCGGCCGCCGCTACCTCCAACGCGCGCTTTGCGCCCTGTTGGCCGCGCACATCGGCAAGATCTGGAACCGGCACTGCGTCGTCATCAACAACACGACGCGACGCGACCACAGCCAGCGATTGCTTGCCCGACAGGTGGTCCACAGCATCAGCGAGTGTTGCCACGGCGTGGGCGCGAGCCCCGGGGGCCAGCGCGGCAATGTGTGCGTCACACGCCCCGACGATGACACTGCGTCCCGCAGCAGCGGCCGCGATCGCCGCAGGCAGCACACCGGCGACGGGTGCGACCTCGCCCGCCAGCGTCAACTCACCGAAGCACTCCGTGTCATCGAGCACTGTCGAGCGAAGCTGCCCCGACGCAGCCAAGATGGCCAATGCAATGGCGAGATCGAACCGACCGCCCGACTTGGGCAGGTCGGCGGGCGCAAGATTGACGACGATCCGCGACACGGGGAAGTCGTAGCCCAAACTCGCGAGCGCACCGCGCACACGGTCGCGGCTTTCGCGCACCGTCGTTTCCGCGAGGCCGACAATATTGAACGCGGGCAGGCCGCTCGCCAGCTGCACTTCCACCGAAACCGGTGGTGCCTCCAGGCCACGCTCACCGCGGCACCGCACCCTGGCATATCCCATCGCCCGCTCCTGTTACCGGAGCGGGGGGACGCCCGTCAGTCGTCGCTCAGCCCTTGCTCCAGGTCGGCCAGGCTGGCTTCGAGCGCCTCGAGGCGTTCCCGCGTGCGCTTGAGCACGGCGGCCTGGACCTCGAACTCCTCGCGCGAGACGAGGTTCATCTTGCCCAGGCCCGAGCTCAGCACGGACCTGAAGTTGCGCTCGATGTCTTCGTGCGCGGTTCTGAGGTTCTGCGGGATCGCGTCGGCAAGGCGTTTGGCCAGCCCGTTCAACGTGTCGTCATTGGTCACTTGATGCTCTCCGGAGCAGCGCCCGACGCGCCGCATACGTTTCGTCGCGATGGTGCCAGAAAGACCCGGCGCGCGAGACGCGAATCGCCATAGCCCTGGCCGCCAAGCTGGTGCATCGCAGCATCAACCTTGCACCACATTGGTGCGAAAGTGAGTGCGGTACTAATCTAAGCCACTTATTTTATTGAATTTTTCTTTTGGCACGGTTAGTGCTTTGAGCAAACCTCGGCAGCATGCGGCCCAGGTGTCGCTGGCGGTCCCGTCGTCACCGACCGGGGCGGCCCGCGGAAGGGAGGGCGTCACGCGGCCAATGACAAGAGTCGGCCCCAGCGGCCACGAGAAGGAGCATCCATGAAGCTGATCACAGCCATCATCAAGCCTTTCAAGCTCGATGACGTGCGCCAGGCGGTTGCCGATATCGGTATCCAGGGCATCACAGTCACCGAGGTCAAAGGCTTTGGGCGTCAACGCGGCCACACCGAGCTGTACCGCGGCGCTGAATACGTCGTCGACTTCCTGCCAAAGGCAAAAGTCGAACTGGCCGTAGACGACGAGATCGCAGAACAGGTCGTCGAAGCCATCATCAACACGGCACGAACGGGCAAGATCGGAGACGGCAAGATCTTCGTCACCCAGCTCGAACAGGCCATCCGTATTCGCACCGGCGAAACGGGCAAAGAAGCCGTATAGGGCTCAGGGGTAATTCAGGTGGAAGAACTCGCAACACAAGTCACGGGCATCAGTTATGCCCTCGACACATTCTATTTCCTTGTCATGGGTGCGCTGGTCATGTGGATGGCCGCGGGCTTCACGATGCTCGAATCCGGTCTCGTTCGTTCCAAGAACACGGCCGAGATTCTGACCAAAAACGTCGGTCTCTATTCGATCGCCTGCATCATGTACATGCTCTGTGGTTACAGCATCATGTACCCGGGCGGCGATTTTCAGGGCGGCTACTTCAACGCGCTGGCCAACATCAGCATTCTTACCGGTTCCGACAATGATGCTGCAGCAGTCGCTGACGGCAGTTACTACTCCGGCCTTTCAGATTTCTTCTTCCAGGTGGTGTTCGTCGCCACGGCGATGTCGATCGTTTCTGGCGCCGTCGCCGAACGGATGAAGCTCTACTCGTTCTTTGTATTTGCCATCGTGCTGACCGGCTTCATCTACCCGATCCAGGGCTTCTGGAAGTGGGGCGATGGCTGGCTCAACGTCGGCAACGGTGATGTTGGCTTCCTCGACTTCGCAGGCTCGGGCGTCGTGCACATGACGGGTGCCGCAGCGGCACTCGCCGGCGTGATCCTGCTGGGTGCGCGCAAGGGCAAGTACGGCAAGGACGGCCAGGTGCAGCCGATCCCGGGCGCCAATCTGCCGCTTGCGACAATCGGTACGCTCATCCTCTGGCTGGGCTGGTTCGGATTCAACGGTGGTTCGCAGCTGCAGGTTACAGGCATCGAGAACGCCAACGCCGTTGCGCTGATTTTTGTCAACACGAACATGGCTGCCGCCGGTGGTCTCGTCGCGGCAATGCTGTTGTCGCGCATCTGGTTTGGGAAGGCGGATCTCACCATGATCCTGAATGGTGCACTTGCCGGACTGGTGGCCATCACCGCTGAACCGCTGACACCGCAGCCTCTCGAAGCGACACTCATTGGTGTCGTCGGTGGTCTGCTCGTCGTGGCCTCCATCGTGTTCCTCGACAAGCTCAAGATCGACGATCCGGTCGGCGCCATTTCCGTCCACGGTGTAGTTGGTGCCTGGGGCCTTCTGGCCGTGCCGCTGACCAACGACGATGCGTCGATGGTCTGGCAGCTTATCGGTCTGGGCAGCATCTTTGCGTGGGTGTTTGTCACGAGCTTTGCCGTATGGTTTGTCGTTAAAGCAACCATGGGCATCCGCGTCTCGGACGAGGAAGAGTACGAAGGGCTCGACATCGGGGAATGTGGCCTCGAGGCCTACCCCGAGTTCGTCACCACGGACTCATAAGGACATCGCGGCTGTGGCAGCCCTTCACGGGGCTGTCACAGTTCGCGGCTACTCTAATGACGTGGTTGTCGCCAACCCCCCCCACCGGCGTCACCATAATGCGGTCTTGAGGTGACTCGGCCGCTTCGAAACGGGCCAGACGGCCCGTTTTTTTTGCCTCACCGCCGAGTGGACATAATCCGATGATTCCGGCGCGTTGCGTGACACGGCGCACGTCGCGTAGTGCGAGCCAGTTCACCGTATCCCCGGCCCCGCTCCGATAGGCTGCCCCTGTAACAGTCCGAGCGCTTGCCGCCGGGCGCATTTCCTTAGAGGATAGAGGCCATGACGCGCCGCACGACAATTCGCATCGCCACGCTCGCCGCGTCGGCTCTCGTGTTTGCGCAAGCGAGTGCCGAGAGCTA
>CALBPI010000089.1 GCA_937899415.1 uncultured Gammaproteobacteria bacterium
GAGAGCGGACCGGTTTGGCCCCAACCCGTGATGCGGCCGTAGACAAGTTGCGGCCGCCGCGCGAAACAGTCTTCAGGCCCAACGCCGAGTCGCTCCGTGACACCAGGCCGAAAACCCTCAATGAGTCCGTCGGCCGTATCGATGAGACGAAGCAGCGTCTCAACACCTTCGGGCTGCTTGAGGTCCAGAGCGATGGAGCGCTTGCCGCGCGAGTGCACGTCCTGCGCCGAGGGCATGGCGAGCCCACCGGGACGTGTGGAGCGCTCGACCACGAGGACATCAGCGCCCATGTCCGCCAGCAGCATGCCCGCATAGGGTCCCGGCCCAATCCCCTTGAGCTCGATGATCCTGAATCCGTTCAGCGGGCCCATGTAATACCTCTTACCGACATTAGGTGAAGCCTGCCGCAATCCGCCCGGCGATGCGAGCCCTTGTGTTGACTGGGTCTCAAGATCTGTATTGACGTTAACGTCAACGTCATTTAATGTGCCCGCATGCCTGATACCCGCAGTTATTCGATCAGCGACCTGGCCGCTGAATTCGGCGTGACGACGCGCACCCTGCGCTTCTATGAAGAGAAGGGCTTCCTCGCGCCGGAACGCCGCGGCCGCGTTCGCTATTTCTCGGCCGCAGACCGCGTGCGGCTGCGTCTGATCCTGCGCGGCCGCCGCCTTGGGCTGTCGCTCGAGGAAAGCGCTGAGATCATCGATCTCTACAAGGCGCCCGAGGGTGGCAAGCGCCAGCTCACCGCCCTGCTCGACAAGCTCGCCGAGCGCCGCGCGCAGCTGGAGAAACAAGCCGCAGACCTGGCCGCGACACTGGCCGATCTCGCGGATGTTGAGCACGCCTGCCGTGCCGCGTTGGCCGACCTTAATCCTGCTCGGAGCCGCTGATGCCGCGTTTCATTGAAAGTCACGTCGACACGGGCTCGGCGCAGTTCAGCGACAACGCCGAGCGCATGCGTTCGTTGGTCAACGACCTCAACGACATCGTCGCGCGCATCAGCGAAGGCGGCGGCGCAGCGCGCGTCCAGCGCCACCGTGACCGCGGCAAAATGACGGCGCGCGAGCGTATCGATGCACTCATCGACCCGGGCACTGCCTTCCTCGAACTGAGCCAGCTTGCCGCACTGGGCGTGTACGACGACGACGTGCCCGCAGCCGGCATCATCACAGGGGTCGGGCGGGTAAGCGGCGTCGAGTGCGTCATCGTCGCGAACGACGCGACGGTCAAAGGCGGCACCTACTACCCGCTCACGGGCAAGAAGCACCTGCGCGCGCAAACGATCGCCGAACAGAATCGCCTGCCCTGCATCTATCTCGTCGACTCAGGCGGCGCCTTCCTGCCCAAGCAGGACGACATCTTCCCGGACCGCGAGCACTTTGGGCGCATCTTCTTTAATCAGGCGCGCCTCTCCGCAGCAGGCATCCCGCAGATCGCCGTCGTGATGGGCTCATGCACGGCCGGGGGCGCCTACGTTCCCGCCATGGCCGACGAGTCCATCATCGTCGCGAACCAGGGCACGATCTTTCTGGGCGGCCCACCGCTCGTGAAAGCCGCGACGGGCGAGGAAGTCACAGCCGAAGAACTCGGCGGCGCTGACGTGCACTGCCGCGAATCGGGTGTCACCGATCACTACGCGCGCAACGATGCGCACGCGCTCGAGCTCGCACGCGACGCGGTCGCACGACTCAACTGGCGCAAGCCCGAACAGGGCGACGTCGTTGACGCCGTCGCGCCGCGCTACGACATCGAAGAGCTCTACGGGATCGTGCCCACGGACTTGCGCAAGCAGTACGACGTGCGCGAGGTCATCGCGCGAATCGTCGACGACTCGGCGTTCCACGAGTTCAAGCCGCTCTACGGCGAGACTCTAGTCTGCGGCTTCGCCCGCATCGACGGTCGCCCTGTCGGCATCCTGGGCAACAACGGCATTCTCTTCAGCGAGTCGTCACGAAAAGGCGCGCACTTCATCAACCTTTGCACGCAACGAAAAACGCCACTCATATTCCTGCAGAACATCACGGGCTTCATGGTTGGCCGCCAGTACGAGGCGCGCGGCATCGCCAAAGACGGCGCCAAGCTCGTCAACGCTGTGGCCTGCGCCGAAGTACCCAAGATCACCGTGCTCATCGGCGGCTCGTTTGGCGCGGGCAACTACGGCATGGCAGGTCGCGCCTACGACCCGCGCTTCCTGTTCATGTGGCCCAACGCGCGCATCAGCGTCATGGGCGGCGAACAGGCCGCGAGCGTGCTCACGACGGTGAAGCGCGACCAAGCGGAACGCGCGGGCAAGGACTGGCCCGCCGAGGACGAAGCCGCGTTTCGCGAACCCATCGTGGCGCAGTACGAACGTCAGGGTCACCCCTACTACGCCTCGGCCCGCCTTTGGGACGACGGCGTCATTGATCCTGCGGATACACGGACGGTGCTCTCGCTGGCGCTGTCGGCCTGCGCCAACCGTCCCATCGAAGAGACGCGCTTCGGCGTGTTCCGGATGTAAGCCGTGGACAAGCTGCTCATTGCCAACCGCGGCGAGATTGCCTGCCGCGTCATGCGCACCGCGAAGCGTCTGGGCATCGCGACCGTGGCCGTGTATTCGGATGCTGACGCCGACGCGTTACATGTAGAGCTGGCCGACGAGGCCGTGCACATCGGGCCGCCCCTGCCCGCACAGTCCTACCTCGACATGGATGCGATCATCGCGGCGGCAAAGCATACGGGCGCGCAAGCGATTCATCCGGGCTACGGTTTTCTCTCCGAGAACGCGCGCTTCGCACGCGCCTGCGCCGACGCCGGCATTATTTTTGTCGGCCCGCCCGTCGGCGCCATCGAGGCCATGGGCTCGAAGTCGGCCGCCAAAGTCATCATGGCCGAGGCCGGCGTGCCTATGCTGCCCGGCTACCACGGCGACGATCAATCCGACGAAACACTGCGCGGCGCTGCCGAAACCGTCGGCTACCCCGTATTGCTCAAGGCGGCCGCAGGCGGCGGCGGCAAAGGCATGCGCATCGTCGCGAGCGCGGGCGACTTCGATGCCGAACTCGCCGCAGCGCGGCGCGAAGCGCAAGGCGGCTTTGCCGACGACACCATGCTCGTCGAGAAGTACCTGGGTGCACCGCGCCACGTCGAACTGCAGGTCTTCGCCGACACCCATGGCAACTGCGTGCACCTCTTCGACCGCGACTGCTCGATCCAGCGCCGCCACCAGAAGATCATTGAGGAAGCGCCTGCTCCCAGCTTGAGCGACACACTGCGTACGGCCATGGCCGATGCCGCTGTCGCTGCTGCCCGTGCGATTGACTATGTCGGCGCGGGCACCGTCGAGTTTCTCGTCGACGGCGACGGCTTCTACTTCATGGAGATGAACACACGCCTGCAAGTCGAGCACCCCGTGACGGAACGCATCACGGGCATCGATCTCGTCGAGTGGCAGCTGCGTGTTTCGGAAGGTGAGCCCCTGCCCTGCGCGCAGGAAGACATTACGGCAACCGGTCACGCCATCGAGGCGCGTGTGTATGCCGAAGATGCCGACGGCGGATTCCTGCCGACGAGCGGTCGTATTACGGCGTTGCGCGAGCCCGCGACGAGTGCAGATGTGCGCCTCGACACGGGCGTGCGCGCCGGCGACAGCATTGGCGTCTATTACGACCCCATGGTCGCGAAACTCGTGGCCTTCGGGGACGACCGCGAGCAGGCGCGCCGACGCCTCGTCGCAGCGCTCGACGACTACCTCATCGACGGGCTCGTGAACAACCTCGGTTTTCTGCGTCGCGTCGTGGCGAGCGCGCCTTTCGCGGCCGGCAGTCTCGACACGGGGTTCATTGCGCGCCATGAGCGCGCCATTGCACGGCCCGAACGCGATGCCGCGGCCTGTATTGCTGCGGCCCAGCTGTTGCACCGTGCGTCGCTCACCGATACCGCGGCCGCTGCATGGTCGCGTGCTTCCGGTTGGCGCATGAACGGCGCGAATACCGTAAACGTCTTACTCGACCTCGACGGCCCCATCGGCGTTGATCTCGAATTCGATCGTCGCGGCGCAGGCCCCATTGCCGCGAACCTGGAAGGCACGCGATACGACACTGCGCTAGATACCGCCGATAGCAGTGTGCGTATCGCACTCGACGGCCACGAACAGCGCTTCAACGCGCTTTGCAACGGCAATGCTGGCGTCATCGCGAGCACGCGCGGCCGCTGGTCCTTCGCGCGTGTTGAACCAGACACGGGCAGCGACAGCGAAGCCGCCGGCGACGGCGCGCTGCGCGCCCCCATGACGGGACGCGTTGTCAGCGTCAACGTTGCGGCCGGCGACGCCGTCGCCGCGGGCCAGGCGCTTTTGGTGCTCGAGGCCATGAAAATGGAACACACCCTGACGGCGCCATTTGCGGGCACCGTTGACGAATGCCGCACCGCAGTCGACGCGCTCGTCGACGGCGGCAGCGTACTCATCACCTTACAATCTGAATCAGACTAGACCGGACACGACATGCTCGACTTTAACCTGGGCGAAGAACTGGACCTGCTGCGCGACACCGTGCGCCAGTTCGCCGATGACGAAATCGCCCCGCGCGCCGCGGACATCGACCGCGACAACGAATTCCCCGCCGACCTTTGGCGCAAGCTGGGCGACATGGGCCTGCTTGGCATCACGATTGGCGAAGACTACGGCGGTACCGGGCTCGGTTACCTGGCGCACGCCATCGCGCTTGAAGAAATCTCGCGCGCCTCGGCGTCAGTGGGCCTGTCGTATGGCGCGCACTCGAATCTCTGTGCGAACCAGATCTATCGCAACGGCACGGAAGCCCAAAAGCACAATTACCTGCCCGGCCTGTGCACGGGTGAGCAGATCGGCGCTCTGGCCATGTCCGAGCCTGGCTCAGGCTCGGACGTTGTCGGCATGAGCCTGCGCGCCGAAGAAGACGGTGGTCACTTTGTGCTCAACGGCAACAAGATGTGGATCACCAACGGCCCCGACGCGCACACGTTTGTCATCTACGCCAAGACCACACCCGACGCAGGCTCGCGCGGCATCACAGCTTTTATCGTGGAACGCGGCACGCCGGGCTTCACCCAGGCGCAGAAACTCGACAAGCTAGGCATGCGCGGTTCAAACACCT
Organism: uncultured Gammaproteobacteria bacterium; assembly: GCA_937899415.1. Taxonomy (GTDB): domain Bacteria; phylum Pseudomonadota; class Gammaproteobacteria; order Steroidobacterales; family Woeseiaceae; genus CALBPI01. Next base: position 5,118 of record CALBPI010000089.1, read on the forward strand.
GCGAACTCGTGTTCGAAGACTGCCGCGTGCCTGCCGAGAATATCCTCGGCCAGCGCGACGGTGGTGTGCGTGTCCTCATGTCGGGGCTCGATTACGAGCGCGCGATTCTCGCGGCCGGCCCCGTCGGCATCATGCAGGCCGCCATTGATGTGGTCCTGCCCTACGTGCACGAACGTAAGCAGTTCGGCAAAGCCATCGGTGAGTTCCAGCTCATGCAGGGCAAGATGGCGGACATGTATGCAGTGCTCAATGCGTCACGTGCCTATCTCTACGCCGTTGTCGGCGCCTGCGATACAGGCCGGACGAGCCGCGCTGACTGCGCCGCTGTCATTTTGTACACCGCCGAACAAGCGACGCAGGTTGCACTGCAGGCCATCCAGGCACTGGGCGGCAACGGCTACATCAACGACTACCCCACAGGCCGCCTGCTGCGCGATGCCAAGCTCTACGAGATCGGCGCCGGCACCTCGGAGATCCGACGCATGCTTGTGGGGCGCGAGCTGTTCGCGGCCTCGGCCTGAAGGAGCACAGCATGCCCGGGCTTTACTACGAAGACGCCAGCGTCGGTCACCTCATCAAACACCGACTGACGCGAACGATCACCGAATCGGACAACGTGTTGTTTTGCGCGATTACGCACAACCCGCAGCCGCTGCACCTCGATGCCGAGTACGCCAAGAAGACCGAGTTCGGCCAGCGACTCGTGAACAGTCTGCTGACGGTGTCGCTGGCGACGGGCGTTAGCGTCGAGGACACGACTCTCGGGACGCTTGTGGCAAACCTCGGCTACGGCGAGATGCGGTTTCCGAAACCCGTGTTTATTAATGACACGCTGCGTATCGAAACTGAGGTAACGGCCTGTCGTGAGAGCAAGTCGCGGCCTAACGCTGGCATCGTCACCTTCATGCACCGCGTCTACAACCAGCACGATGAAGTCGTGTGCACCATCGAACGCACGGCACTGCTGCAGAAGCGACCGGAAGGCGACGCGTGAACCTGCGCAGCCTGCTGTTCGTACCCGGCGACAGCGAGCGCAAACTCGCCAAGGTCGCCGACAGCGACGCCGACCTTGTGATCTTCGATCTTGAGGACGCCGTATTACCCGAACGTCGCGAAGCGGCGCGCGGGTTGGTCGCGACGGCGCTCGCAACACCTAGCAAGCCGCAATGCGGTGTGCGTATCAATCCTGTGGACACAGCGGACTGGACGCACGACCTGGCCGCCGTGATGCCCGCGGCGCCCACATTCGTCATGCAGCCCAAAGTACGCTCGGTCGCAGACATCGCCACGCTTGATGCGACGATCTCGATGCTCGAACACAAGCACGGCATCACTCCAGGCAGCACCCGCATTATCGCGCTCATGACCGAAACGCCTCAGATGCTGCTGGCGCTGCCGACGGTTACGTCGCTGCCAGATCGCGTAGCCGCGTTAACCTGGGGCGGTGAAGATCTCTCGGCCGCATTGGGTGCCAGCACGCATCATGACGTCGCCGGCCAGTGGATTGCGACCTATCAGCTTGCGCGCAGCCTGACGTTAATCGCCGCACGTGCCTGCGGCGTACTCGCCATCGACACCTTGCATGCCGATTTTCGCGATCTTCAGGGGCTTGCGACCGTCGCGGGCGACGCAAGACGCGATGGTTTCGACGGCATGATGGCGATTCACCCGGCGCAGGTGCCCGTCATCAATGACGCGTTCACGCCGTCTGAGGAATCGCTGGCGCACGCGCGTCGCGTGGTCGCTGCGTTCGAGTCAGAACCAAGTGCCGGTGCGGTTCAGCTCGACGGCCGCATGCTCGATCGGCCGCATCTTGCTCAGGCTAAGCGACTGCTGCTGCGGGTCCCGGGCGATTAAGACGGATTAGCGATTCAACGCGGCGCATCACCACGACGTTAAATGTGGCGATAGCTTGCGGAGTTTCGTTCGAGTGGCTTTAGCCTGCGGCCAGGCGTTGGGTCGCGGGCTCGCCTCGAACTTGCCACCACGATATGCTGTGCGCGGCCGGAATCTGCAGTCTCTCCCCATTAGCGCTCAACCCATCACACAACGTATCGACGAGCTCGACGTCTTGCGCGGTGCCGCGCTGCTCGGCGTTTTTGTTGTGCATTTTGTCGGTGTACCGCTCTATGAATTATCGCTCGATGAGGCGACCAGAGATGCGTTTCTCGAGCGACTCGACCACCATATCGCCTTATTCATCTCCGACTTCTTTTTTCAAAACAAAGCAAACACGCTGTTTGCAACGCTATTTGGAATGGGTTTTTGGGTCATGCTGCAGCGCCTCACCGCGCGCGACGCTGATTTCGCGGCAATCTATGCGCGGCGCCTCGGCACGCTGTTACTGATCGGCCTGGTCAACTGGTTCTTGTTCTTTCCTGGCGATGTGCTGCATGAATACGCGCTGATCGGACTTGTGCTTTTGGCGCTGCGACAATGGCGGGCAAAGACCATGCTGATTGTCGGTATCGCATTGGCGCTATTCGGCTCGCCGATCGGTAGTCATGTGAGTGCAGCGCTCGGTATCTCGGACGAGGCGTTCTACGAAACGCAGCGTCTCGCCTTCGAGCTGGGTGAATTCTGGACCTACGTTCGCATGATGGGCGGAATGTACAGCGAGCGGGATTTTCTGCAGGCGGGACTCCTCGGTTGGGGGCTCTACATCCTGGGGCGTTTTCTGATCGGTGCATGGGTCATGCGCGAGCGCTGGATTGAGCGGGCTCGGGATATGCTGCCGCAAGTCAGGCGGCTGCTGTGGATTGTGCTGCCGGTCGGCGCGATCGCCGAACTTTGGTCGCTGCTCATCTTTATGGAAGTCCTGCCCGGTGGCGAGATGCTTGACGGTGCGTTGCACATGATCGGCGCACCGCTGATGGCCTTAGGCTATGCCTTACTGCTAATCAGTCTTTGTCAGTCGGTAACCTGGCGCAACACCGTGCTGTGGTTTGCGCCGGTTGGGCGTATTGCGCTGACGGCCTACGTTCTGCACGGCATGGTATTTACCCTCATCTTTATGCCGTTTGGGCTTGACGCGCTCGGTGTGATCGGGCCGTCCCTGTGTTTGCTGCTGGCCTTAGCGCTGTATATAGCGCTGACGGTATTCGCCGTGTTTTGGCTAGCGAAGTTCCGCTACGGGCCGCTCGAGTACCTGTGGCGCTGGGCGACCTACGGGCAGCGGCCGGCGTTCCGCAAGCTCAGAGATTCAGGGTCGACCGCCGCTTGATTAGGAAGCAGATGGCGGCTGAGCGCCCCGTCACCAAATAGACAGAAAGCCTGACACGTGTGCGTCGACTACGACCAGCGTGACTGCAGCCAACCAAGGCAGACCCATCAAGCACACTGCAGACCACGCTGATGGCCGCGGGCGACCGTGGGACGCCATTCGAGTCAAAACACCACGAACACCGCCGCGACTATCTATTAACGCCCTCGATGCCTTTTCCAAGATCCAAATGGCAGCGCCTGCAAGCAGGACAAAAATCAACCAGTTACCAAGCGACTCCTCAATGGACCAATGCAGCGGACCCGGTGCAATACCCGTAATGCTCAGCAGGCATAGCGAGCACAAAAGAAGCCCCATCAGAATACCTACTAGCCGATAGTCGGCATTTCCCTCCCAGTCTTCCGGGTTTGCACCGATTGGCATGCCCGCGACATGCAGCGCGTAAATGACGCGATCCAGCAGCACCGGCGCACCGGAGTCCTTCACTCGCTACGCGTCCCGCTCAAGCGGACCAAAGAAGCCAACCACCAGCGTGACACGACCGTCGTTATCGGTGTGCGTGACATCGAAGCCTTCGAGCACCGTCTTGCCGCCGTGTCGAATCGCCCAATGGTAGCGGTGAAAACCGTTCTGCGAATCAACAGGGCTCATCCGCAGATATTCCGCGCCGGGAACCTGTGACTGGACCTTATTAACATTTGCCTCGAAGGCATCGATGCCCGTCAGGTCTGTGGACGGATCCACGAAGCGAACGTCGGGCGCGAGTGCGCGCTCAAGGTGCCCTCGAATCTGGCTTTGGTCCCGCTCGTTCCAGGCGGCGAGCATGTGATTAAGTGCTTCCGGATGATCTGACATGACCTTCTCTCTGGCTCTGTGCGATGCGTGGCTGCCTTTCACTTTAGCTGCTCCGCTTGCATCGTAGTCAAGAAATTGATCGCAGGAACCGCCTTATCCACCCAAACCGTTTCCATCGACTCTAGACCGCGACGACCGAGTGTGGCGGACCGTAATCTGCGGCCCTGACGGAAGTAGACCCGATCGTCGATGATCGCGATCACTTCAGAGTCGCGGCCCTCCATGTCCACTTCGAAAGACTCACCTGATGACGGATTCCAGAACCAGTAAGCGCCGCCGTACACCCCCGTCCCCATCCAGCGCTCTTGCTCGTCTGGATAGACGCGCCACGCACCCGGTGTGCCTGGCGTGAGATCACCATCATCTTTCGTCCTGCTCGGCGCATCCGTTTTGCGGACGACGACCCAGTCGCCCATGATTCTTGGCAAGGCGTACCAATCGACCGTTTCCTCACTCCACACGCTCTTGGCTTTCGCATAGGCTCGCAGCGTCATTCTGTAATCGGGATTTGTATCACCGTTGCGCAACTCCGTTCGCTCGGCGGCGGTTATCAGCAGCGTCAGCGTCTGTGTGTTTCCGGCGAGCGTAGTGAAGTCGTTCCGTTGAACCCAGCGTGCTGTAGATTCATCACACTCAACGCCCGCAAGGCGAACAAGTGACACACCGAACTTTATCGCAATGCCATTCTCCGGGACGGCAAAGACTGCTCTCGTCGGATTCTGGCCCCGCAGGATCGAGTATGGGACCACCCCAAACCGGATACCGGAAAACTCGGCATAGGTAATGGGTGTCCACTTTCGGGCGTCGAGATCGATTCCGATAACGTCGGAAGATACGTTTCGCCCCGTACTTGCCGACTCTGGGTCCCCGGGCTTGCCGCTACAAACCGTCCATAATGCGACATCGATATCCAGCTCGCTCGCGTACCAGTAGGAAAGCATCGAGCAATAGTGCCCTGAAACGGGCACGGTCATATGTCCGGATTTCTGAAAATCATCAAAAAGCAGAAAGCTCACCCGCAATTCACCCGGGATGAATGAGTAGTTCACCAATCTGCGACCATCCGGCGAAAGATCTGTCCAGACGTTCTCCTCGAACGCTGTGCTTACATCGAGAATGTGCGTCTTGTCCGCGCCACTCAAGTCGATGAGTCGGGTGGGGTAAGACTGCTTTTCGCTGCCGAATCCGCGAGTCGGGAACGAGGCGATACCGAGGAGCATGTCCTGCGCTGGCGCGACTGCCGACCAGAACAAGAACAGCGCAGAAGACATCGCGCCCACAGGCTTCCTGATCTTTCGAAACGTCTTACGGATCGCCATTCGAACCCCAGAGCACGCTAATGGGTCATAGACTACCTGTCGCCGCGCGCGGCGGCCGCTCGATTCAAGCGATCATTAATGGCCTCACCAAGCCCTGTTTCGGGAATCGGCATGACAGCGATGCCTTCCGCGCCCTGCGCATCGAGCTCGCGAAGCATCCGGTAGAGATTCGCCGCCGCCTCTACGGTGTCGGCGCTCAGCGAGAGATTGGCCGCAGCCGAAGGCGCACCAGGACCAAAGGCCAGCAGCACTTCGCCCGCTCGCGCCTCGATCGCATTCAGTCGCACCGCCGCACGCGGCGCGTAGTGCGAGGTCAGCTGCCCGGGGGCGGTGATTTTGTCGGGGCGCGGCGACGTCAGCGGCCCTACAAGCGCTTCGATATCACCCCGCGAAATCGCCCCAGTCCGCAACAAGCGCGCAGGCTCATCGGGTATCACACCGATAATCGTCGATTCGATACCCGCCTCGCTGGCGCCGCCATCGAGCACGACCGAAACAGAATCGCCCAGTCCCGTGCGCACATCCTCGGCCGCGGTAGGGCTCAGCTTTCCCGACGGATTCGCCGACGGCGCCGATACGGGACCGCCATGCGCACGCAGCAAGGCCTGCGCGATGGGATGACGCGGTACGCGCAAGCCGATCGTCGATAGGCCCGCGCGCGCCAGCTCCGAAGACAGACCCGTCTCAGCGACGGGCACCACCAACGTCAACGGTCCCGGCCAGAACGCTTCGGCCAACGCCAACGCGCGACCGTCGAGCACGCCCTCGCGCATCGCCATATCGGGATCAGCGACGTGCGAAATCAGTGGATTGAACTGCGGCCGCCCCTTCGCCGCGAAGACGCGCGCCACAGCCTCAGGGTTGGCGGCATCGGCTGCAAGTCCGTAGACGGTCTCTGTCGGCATGCCGACAAGCTCGCCGCGCGAGAGTACACGCGCGGCGTCCTCAATCTGCGCTGGGTCGACATTCACGTTAGATCAGCCCCAGCTCAATCGCCTTGAGCACGGCACGCGTGCGATCCCGCACGCCGAGCTTGGCCAACACGTTCGAGACATGATTCTTGATCGTGCCTTCGGACTTCGAGAGCGCCGTCGAGATTTCCTTGTTGCTGTAGCCGCCCGCCATCAGGCGCACCACCTCGGTTTCGCGCGGCGTCAGCGGCTCGGGCATGCTCGCGGCATCAAAATCGCGCTGCTGCCCACCGAGCCCCTTAAGCAACGTCTCAGTAATCGCCGGCTGGATCATCGTCTCGCCGCTGTGCACGGACTCGATCGCCCGGA
>CALBPI010000090.1 GCA_937899415.1 uncultured Gammaproteobacteria bacterium
CACCGTCATTGCGAGGCACCGAAACAACCTACCGTCATTGCGAGGCACCGAAACAACCTACCGTCATTGCGAGGCCACGAAGTGGCCGCGGCAATCTCCCAATCCTCACGATGCCATTGAGAGATCGCCGCGGCGCTGCGCCTCGCAATGACGGTTGGGCTGCGCGCTCCGCGATGACGATCGGGCTTCGCGACCTCGCAATGACGGACTGCCTCACGTTGGCGGTACAATCGCGGCATGCAGGCCCAGATCCCACCGCCCGTTCTCGCAGCACTCGTCGCCGCCGTCATGTACGGCGTTTCCAGGTCGCCGTGGTCGCTCACCTTCGACACGGGCTTCAATGGCTGGATCAGCAGCGGCTTGCTACTTGGGGGTGCTGTGGTCGCCGCAATGGGCGTTATCCAGTTCCAGCGCCACAAGACCACTGTGGACCCCCTGCATCCCGAGAAGGCCAGCACACTCGTCACCTCAGGGATCTTCAGCGTGACGCGAAACCCCATGTACGTCGGTCTCGTGCTCATCCTTCTGGGTGTCGGCGTCCGCTTCGACAGTCTGGCCGCGCTGGTGGTCGCGGTTGGCTTTGTACCCTTAATTACAGCGCTACAGATTCGCGCCGAGGAAGCCGCCATGCGCGATCTGTTTGGCAGTGACTTCGATGCCTATGCGGCCAACGTGAGGCGCTGGCTGTGAGCACGATCAAGGACATCGTGCTGGTCTGTTCCGGGCGCTACCACGACATCGATTTCGCGAGACTGGAGCTGCTCAAGCTCCTGGCCCAACACCCGGCCGCGCGTGTGACCGTCACCGACAACTACGATCTGGGCGACCGGCTTGACGGCGCCGACGCGCTCATCAGCTACACCTGCGACGTGACAGCCGATGCCGCAGCCGCTGCGCACCTGCGTGACTGGCTGCACAACGGCGGGCGCTGGTTTGCGCTGCACGGCACCAATTCCGTCATTGAGTTCACAAGCCTGAAGCCGCTGTCCGTTGCTACGCCCGACCGCGCACCCGAATTCATGGCGTTGCTCGGCAGCCAGTTTCAGGGGCACCCGCCCCTGCAGGACTTTGAGGTGCGCCCGACGGGTGTACGGCACGCGCTTGTCGATGGCATCGACGCGTTCACCACGAACGACGAGATCTATCTCTGCAAAATGATCGGCGACAACACGGTCCTGCTCGACTGCAATTGGACCGAGCCCGTGTCGGCTTTTGAATCGACGGACTGGCAGGACAACGAGCGCCGGCCCGTCTTTTACCTGCGTGATCACGACAAAGGCGCCGTGCTGTACCTGACGCTGGGTCACTGCCGCGGCCATCACGACATGCGCCCGCTCATGGATGACTACCCCGCGATCGAGCGCTGCAGCTGGGACACGCCCGAGTTCTACGAGCTGCTGCGCCGCGGCATTCGCTGGGCGCTAGGCGTGTTGTAACGCGCCGTCATCGCGAGGCCACGCAGACCTTCCCGTCATCGCGAGGCGCGAAGCGCCGTGGCGATCTCATGCAGACTGGCACCTCTTTGACCGTCACGGCGGCATTGGGAGACTGCCGCGGCCACTATGTGGCCGCGCAATGACGTCGGTACTGCTTCCACGCCGCGCGATGACGACTCAGAGCCGGACGATCGCTTCCTCGCCGTCCCAGTGCTCGGCGCGCTCGCGCCAGCCCGCAAACATCTCGACGACGTGCGGGTGCGGCTCAAGCAACTCGGTCATGCAGCCGAACTGCGCGCGCGTATCAATGTAGGCAAAGCGCGGACCGCCACGCATGCGACCGACGTTGACGGTTACCGCACCTGATGCGGCATAGGCCGCCAGGTCCGCGTCGAGGTCGTCACTCCAGAAACACACGTGGTGAAAACCCGATTCGCCGTCCGCGTACACATCGCGGTAGGCGTTGGGCGCATCACCGAGCGGCTCGATGAGCTCGATCTGCAGGTCGCCCGAATAGGCGATGGCGGTCTTCATGGTCAATTCGCCGGGCGCACCGCGATAAGTCATGTCCTCGAACAGCGAAGCCGGATAAGTGCCCATGAAGAACGGGCCGATGCCGAGCGTTTCAGACCAGGCCCCCGCCGCCGCCTCCAGGTCGGTGACAACCCAGGCGTTCTGTGTGACCTCGCGGCGTGACGGTGCCATGTCAGTCCTCGGCCGGTGCGAATACAGCCAACATGTTGCCCGCCTCATGGAAGTACATGCCGTAGCCCGAATTCGCGATGAGGTGACCGTCGACCACAAGCGGTCCGGCGCCACTCATGCCACCGCCGCGGGCCTCGATGCCATTGATCCCGTTCACGGGCTGCTTGGTGTCGTACTCCCAGAGCACGGCGCCATCGTCACGCGCGTAGATGCGCAGGAAGCCGTCGAGGTGGCCGGCGACGACGGCACCCGGGAACGCCGTCGCAGGTGCGGATACGCCCGGGTCGCAGAACGCCAGGTCCGCGGGGCACACATTGTCCTGCACGTGGCTCCAGCGAAGCTCGCCCGTGGCCGCGTCGATGGCGTGCACGCCCGGCCGCGCGTCCTCGGCGGAGAGCTTTGTGCCCGTGCGAGTGTCGTTCATGTCGTTGATCGGCACATAGACGGTCGCGCCCTCGGCCGCGAGCCCAAAGTGAACGCCGCCCTGAATGCTGCCGCGACCGATCTTCGTCGCCCAAAGCAACTTGCCCTCGGCGTCGGGATCCAGGCCAATGACCTCGCCGGTCTTGAGCCCCGCAACAAGCACCTCGCGCTCACCCGTGTCGACGAGCAGGATGCTTGAGCCGTGGTCGAGATCCGGTCCATTTTCCTCGGGGCAGTTGGGGTTGTCGACCATCATGCAGGCAACATTCCACGCGTCGCCCGAGAAGGTTTGACGGATCCAGGCGCGCTCACCCGTGTCCATGTCGATCGCGATCACGGCATCGCTGTTGCCATCGGCCGGCGAGGAGTAGTTCTCCCCGGTGCCAACGTAGAGCCGCCGCCGTTTCGTATCGACCGTCGGACTGGCCCAGAGCGGTGCGCCCGAGGGCGCCAGTACGGGCGTACCCAAACGCGTCTGCGCGACCTCAGCCGGCGGCTCGGGGATGGCGTAGTGGGTCCAGTCGATATCGCCTGTGCGCGCATCAACAGCCATGGTCTTGCCGCGGAACGAGCAACAGGCGTAGCTCGGGTCGGCTGCTGCCGTGACCTCGAGTGAGGATACGTTGACAAACAGCGTGCCCTCGGCAAGCGTCGGTGTCGCCGTTAGCGTCGCGCTCGGGTGGTCGTCGACCTTGAACGACCAGACGGGCTCGCCCGTGAGCGCGTTGACAGCGTAAAGGCGTGCCAGCAGATCGCCGAACACGGCCAGTGGCGGTGCGTCATCCGTGCCCTCAACGAGCACGATGCCCGTGCGCACTTCGGCAGGCGCCTGCCAGCGCCAGTGCGCGCAGCCCGTACTAAGATCGAGCGCGTAGACATTGCCATCGTGGCTGCCGACGAAGATCGCACCGAAGCCCAGCGACGGTTGCGACCGCGCGCGGATGGCACCCGGGAAGGCGTAGGCCCATTTGAGCTCCAGCGAGGCGGCGTCGGTCGCGGTCATGCCAGCGGTCTTCGCATCGGAGAAGCGACGCGTGTCGTGCCCCCAACCCGTCTTGCGCACACCGGCCGCGAGATCGGGCACCGTGTCGGCCGCGCAAGTGGGTGCGTAGGCCAGCGACTCGGCGGCATCGGCCGGGGTGTAAGTGATGTATTCCGCGACGTGGCGACGCTGTTCCTCATCGAGCTTGGCGGCCTGCGCCTGCATGATGCCGGCACTCATGGTCTCGAGAATCGCGCCCGGGCTCAGCATCTCAAGAAAGGTGATGTGCGGTGCCTTGGGCACGGTGCCGTTGTGGCAGCTCGCGCAGTTCTCCGCGTAGAGCGCAGCACCAGGCATCTGGTCGCGCGGACCCAGGTCCGCGGTCTTTACGACGAATTCGTCCGTCGATTCGACCACGCTGATCTCGGCATCGTCGGCGGCGCTCCCCGTAGCATCGGTTGCGGCTTCAGCGGTGTCAGGTGTTGTATTTCGGCTACAGCTGGCGATAAGCAGCAGCACAACAACGAGCTTCAGTAAATAGAAGCGGTGCAGCATGTTCGGAACCCCCCGATTGATGCTCGCCGTCAGTATAAAACCGACAATTCGGAAAAAAACAGTCTTGCTTGACTTTTTTTAGCCATTCGGCCAAGGTCCGGCCATACCGTGTGCTACATCCGGGGGGATGCAAAATGCAGAAGTCAGCTACGGTCAACAGCAAGCTCGCGATTGCGGTCGCGTGCGCTCTGGGCACTTTCGGTGCCGACATCGCTGTTGCCCAAACCCAGCTCGATGAGATCGTCGTCACGGCTACGCGCCGCGCAGAAACCGATCTGCAGACGACACCCGTTGCGGTTACGGCCGTCAGCGGGGCGCAGTTCGATGGCCTGTTTGCGCAGGACATCGGTGAAATCGCCACCTTCGTGCCGAACTTCTCGGCAGCCACAATTACGGGATTCAATGCCGCCTCGTTCGCCATGCGCGGCGCGGCCGAGACCGACATCATCGTTTACTTCGATCCGAAGGTCGGTGTGATCGTCGACGACTTTGTGATTCCGCACGTGCAGACACAGCTGCTCGAGCCCTTCGACGTCGAGTCGATCGAAGTGCTGCGCGGCCCGCAAGGCACGTTGTTCGGCAAGAACACGACGGCCGGCGCGCTCGTCGTGCGCACGAAGCGCCCGGACCTCGAGCGGACCGGCGGTGAAGCCAGTCTGCAGTACGGCAGTTTTGAGGACACCAAGCTGCGTTTTGCCTACAACCAGCCGTTCAGTGACACGGTGGCATTCCGCTTTGCGGGTATCTACCAGAACTCCGACGGCTACTACGAGAACGGCAAGGTCGACAATCCCATCGACGCGTTCGGCGCGGGTCTCGTCGACCCCGAAGTCGACGGACGTCCCGTCGCAGGTGACGGCGACAACCTGGGCGGCAAGGACGTGCTTTCGCTTCGTACCAAGCTGCTCTGGGAAGCCAGCGAGCGGCTCTCGATCCTGGGCCAGGTTGAGATCATCCAGGACCGCAGCGAGCCCGTTCCCGTCATCAACGTCACGCCGGATGCCGCAGGCCAGCTCGCCACGCTGCTGGGCTTCCCGGGCGTCTCGAGTGGTGACCCGATCGAACAGGCCGGTATTCACTCGAGCACCGTCGTTGGTCTCAACGATGACCAGGAAGTCGATGTGTTCGGTACCTACCTGAACCTCGAGTACGAGCTCGACAACTACACCATCTACGGTGTGGTCGGCTACCGCGATCAGGAATCGCGGCTGCCCAACGAGTACCTGGGCACGCCCTACGAGAGCTTCTTCTCGGCCACACGTGACGACGACCGCGAGACGTTCCAGATCGAGGCACGTATCGCCTCGGAACTCGACGGCCCCGTCAACTTCGTCGGTGGTGTGTTCTACCAGACGAACGACGCTACCTTCTGCGTGCGTCAGCAGCTCGGCCTCGTCGAGTTCTTCGGTACGGCTGTGCCGGGCTTGCTCGACAACGAGAACCCGCTCCTGATCTGCAACCAGCAGGACGCCACCTCCTACGCCGTGTTCGGCGAAGTGAACTGGGCCGTCACGGACAAGTTCTCGCTCGATCTGGGCCTGCGCTACACGGATGAAGAGAAAGACTTCATTGGTCGTGAGGGCCTGCCCGAAAGCCTGATCCTGCCTAATGGTGGCGAGCCGCTCGACGGCGCCGACTTCTCACTGGCCTCGTTTGCCGTGCAGAGTGACAGCGAAAGCTGGAGTGAGCCCACCTGGCGCATCACGGGTAGCTATCAGTTCAACGACGACGTGTTCGGTTACGGCACGATCTCGCGCGGCTTCAAGTCGGGTGGCTACAACGACCAGGCGGGTTCGGGCGGCTTTGCCAACTTCGCGCTGCAGGCCTACGACCCGGAAACGGCGACGAACTACGAGGCCGGCGTGAAGAGCAGCTTCATGGATGACCGGGTGCGCCTGAATGCCACCTACTTCTTCGTGAACTACGAAGACTTCCAGCGCAGCACCGTGGTCTCGCTTCCGGGCACCGCATTCCAGGAGACGCGCACGTTCAACGCGGCTGACGTCGACGCGAGCGGCCTCGAGCTCGAGCTCACGGCCCTGCTCACGGACAACCTCACGCTCATGGCCAACATTGGCACGCTGGACGCGGAGTACAACGAGTTCTTCCTGGATCGCAACGACGACGGCGTGCTCGAGGATTTCTCGGGTCGCGATGTGGTCCGTGCCCCCGAAATCACGGGCGGCATCGATCTGACCTACAACCAGGAGCTCGCGAGCGGCGCCTCCATGCGCTACAACCTGAACTTTAACTTCGAAGACGACAACGTCTACTACTACAACGACGACATCGGCCGCGAGTTCGACACGATCCTCGAGGAACGCACGATCTTGAACGCCAACGTCACATTCAGGAGCGCCGACGACCGCTACTACGTCTCCCTGTTCGGCAAGAACCTGACCGATGACCGCTACAAGACTGCGGCACAGGCAGTCGGCACGCTGTGGACGTTCGCAAACTACGGTCCGCCGCGCGTCTGGGGCATCGAAGGCGGGATCAGCTTCGGCGACCAGTAAGACTCTCCGGGAGCCCTGGGCTTCCTTGATGACGCCTCGTTTGGGCGTAACTCTGACGGCGCACCCGGCAACGGGCGCGCCGTTTTTTTGACGCGGCGGGCGCAGCCTGCGCGTCATTGCGAGGGGCCGCAGGCCTGCTTCGTCATTGCGAGGGGCCGCAGGCCTACTTCGGCGTTGCGAGGGGCCGCAGGCCTACTTCGGCGTTGCGAGGGGCCGCAGGCCTGCTTCGTCATTGCGAGGGGCCGCAGGCCCCGCGGCAATCTCCTGACGCCACCGTACTGTCAATCGTTACGGTAGGCTGACGGAGATCGCCGCGCCGCTTCGCGGCTCGCGATGACGGCAATACATTGAAGGAATCGTCATGTTCGACCTAAACGAAAAAACCGCCATTATCACAGGCGCGGCGAACGGCATCGGCAAGGCCATCACAACACTGTTTCTGGAACGTGGTGCGCAGGTCGTCGCGACCGATCTCGCCGAAGACGATCTCGCGGCGGCATTTGGAAGCCACGAACGCGCGCGCCTTGTCACGGGCGACATTTCCGATGACGGAGTACAGGCGGCCATCATCGCCGCTGCACAGGCACACTTCGGCGCGCTCGATATCCTCGTGAACAATGCGGGCATCGCCATTGCCGGAGACTACGAGACGCTCACCGACGAGCAGTTCGACCAGATCATGGCGATCAACGTGCGCGCCGTGTTCCGGCTAACCCGCCTGGCGTTGCCCTTGCTCAAGCAGGCACAGCATGGCCGCGTGATTAACCTGGGTTCGATCATGTCCGACGTGGGTGGCCCTGCGCTGGCGATCTATGGCGCCTCGAAACATGCGGTAGCGGGACTGACGAAGGGCATGGCGGTCGACTTCGGCCCACACGGCATCACGGCCAACTACCTGCAGCCGGGTGCGATCTGGACCAAGATGAGCGAGCCGTTCATGGACGACCCCGCCTTCCGTCAGTACTGGGAAGACAAAGCGCCCGTGGGTCGACTGGGCGAGGCACCGGAGGTGGCTATGGCGGCGCTGTTTCTGGCCTCGGACGAGGCGCAGTTTGTCTCAGGCACAGGCCTGAACGTCGATGGTGGGGCGATCGTAAAGTTTTGACGACACTAACTGCCGTCATTGCGAGGGGCCGAAGGCGTGCTCCGTCATTGCGAGGGGCCGAAGGCGT
>CALBPI010000091.1 GCA_937899415.1 uncultured Gammaproteobacteria bacterium
ACAGTCGCCGGCATAGCTCAGTTGGCAGAGCAACTGATTTGTAATCAGTAGGTCCCGAGTTCGAATCTTGGTGCCGGCACCATTCCTTCCCTACATCGCAGGCGTCGCGATCTTGTACGACCGGATTGCGCGCAGTTTCTCAATCTCTTCCCCACGCCGCCCCAGCTCCTTGTGGCAGTTGCGGTAGAACTTGCGCAGGTTTCGGTCGAGATACGGCTCGACAGTGTTGGGATCAATCATCTTGAGCTCGACGAATACGGCCAGTGCATAGGTGAGCTGCGTCTCGGAGAGATACCCCTGTTGTTGCGCCGACCAGCCCATGGACTCATTGTCGGTGTACTGTTCAAAAGTGAATGCTGAGTTCGCCAGGAACACGCCAAAACCGAGCACCACAGCAAGTAAATCCGTCCCGTGTTCCTCGAAGTCTTCGCCACCAGGCGGCAGCACATCGACGGAATGCGCGAGGTAGTGCGCGAGTTCGTGCGCAAAGGTCGCGATCATGGCTTCAGGCCGTCCCAACAAGGAGGGGTTGTAGGTGATCGTCACCGCGCGATCAGGGCCGCTGACAGAATACGTGCCTGCTGGCCCACTGGGTGGACTGGGAATCAGCTGTCCCGGATGGACGTGCCCATCGATGTCGGCTTCCTGAGCTACGAGCTCGCAGGGCCAGTCTTCCATTCCCGCGTGTTTGCGCACGCGTTCAAACAGCACCTCTGCTACCTGTCCCTGGTCCTCGATCTTGTCGGGAAAGAACGCGTCGGTGGGCAAGACGAGCGCCGAGTATTGCGCGAAGACATCGGTGCCGAATTGCTCAAGCGCCCAGGCGAATGTATCGAACATCCAGGCCGTAGTGGCCTCGTCGAGCAGCGGGCGGCGAGAGAATATGGGCATTGACGATCATCCATGTGCTGACGGACGCATTGTGGCAATCGAAAGATAGCGAGACTATCTCGACTTTTGCACCCCGCACGACGCGTGCGATCATCTCATGCGATATCGGCGATTCGAATTGTCGTTCTGGGGGACATATGACGCGCATGAGTAGTACAACACTCGCGATGGTGTTAGGGCTCATGCTGCTCAACTCGGCCGCCGCCGAACACGGTCACTTCACCAACCCCATCATCCGAGGCGGTCACCCCGACCCCTCAATCTGCCGCGATGACACGGGCTTCTACCTCGTCAACTCGACCTTCGAGTACTTCCCGGGGCTGCCCGTCCACCACAGCACGGACCTTGTGAACTGGACGCTCATCGGCCACGGCTTGCACCGCCCCGAGCAAGCGACGGGCGCCGTGAACCTCGTCGACGTGCAAAGCGATGGCGGCATCCATGCGCCAACGATCCGTTGCCACGAGGGCCGCTACTACATCATCACAACCAACGTGTATCTGCCGCCTGAAGAAGGCGCCGAAACCGAGTTCGTAAACTTTATCGTCATGGCCGACGACCCGCGCGGCCCTTGGTCGCAGCCTATCGTGATCGAGGGTGCACCAGGCATCGACCCGGACCTCTTCTTCGACGACGACGGCCGCGCCTGGTACGTGGGCACGCACAGTCCCGCCAAACCCAACTTCCCGGGCGAGGGCGAGATCTACCTGCAGGAACTCGACACCGTGACCTGGCAGCTCATAGGCGTGCGCCACTTCCTGTGGCGCGGCGCCTGTGGCGGTGTCTGGTCCGATGGCCCGCACCTCTACAAACGCGAGGGCCGCTACTACCTCATGATCGCCGAGGGCGGCACGAGCTTTAATCACGCCGTGATGATCGCCGTTAGCGACGACATCACGGGGCCTTACGCCTCCAACCCGCGCAACCCGATCCTGAGCTCGCGCCATCTCTCCTACGACTTCTGGGTCAACACCACGGGCCACGCCGATCTCATCGAGCTCGAGGACGGCCGCTGGTACCTCGTCGCGCTGGGTATTCGCGGCGACTACGAACGCGGCTCGAATATGGGCCGCGAGACGCACCTCGTGCCCGTCACCTGGGAGCGCGAGCCGTTTTGGTGGCAGGAGGTCAAGACGCTCTGGCCCGTCGTCGCGCCCGAGACGGGCCGCATTGAGCGCAAGACGGGCTTGCCATTCCCGGCGAAACCGCAGGAGCGCAACAACACATTCGTCGACGAATTTGAGGGCGACACGCTCGGACTGGAATGGGCCTATCGACGTGTCCCCAAACCCGGCACGGTGGTCGTCAAGGACGGCGCGGCGCACCTGCGCGCCACCGCCGCCATGATTCGAGAACGCGGCCGCGCGAACCTCTTCGGCTTTCGCCAAACCGAAAGCGACTTCGAGTACGCGGCGCAACTGCGTTTCGACAGCGATACAGTCGGCAGCGAGGCTGGGCTGAACCTGTTCCAGAAGGACAACAATCACATCGCGTATACAGTCCGACGCGATGACACGGGTTGGCTGCTGCGCATCGAAGCCATCGCACCGAGGAGCAACCGCGACGCGACGCCCGAGGCAAAGCTCGTGCACGAGACCACGCTCAACGATTACGCAGGCGACATCATCCTGCGCGTCGTGTCGCGCGACGATCAGTACGCGTTCTCCTACACGCTGGGCGAGGACGGCGAACCGAAACCCGTGCTCGCCATGGACGCGGGCTACATCATCAGCAAGAAATACACGGGCGCCCACCTGGGGCTGTATGCGACAGGCAATGGCATCGACACGGGCGATGTCGCCCGCTTCGAGTGGGTGCGCTACGAGGCCTTCGAACGATGAAACATGTCGCAACACTCGTCGCGCTTTGCGTCACTGCATGCGCCAATGCGCAGGAACCCGTCACGGTCGACAACTTCATCCGTGCAGAAACGGATACGGCGTTCCGTCGCACGCTGGCGCAGGGCGAGATCGGCGCGTTCACACACCGCCGCGTCCCAACGCCCATCAACGCACAACACATCGTTCGCATGAATCGCGACACGCTCTACTCGGTTGCGGTGTTCGATCTCACGCAGCCCGTCACGATCGTGATGCCGGATCCGGGCGACCGATTCCAATCGCTGCACATCGTGGACCAGGACCACTACACGATCACGGTGGAGCACGGCGCGGGGCGCTACACACTCACTCGCGACGACGTTGAAACGCGCTATGTCGCCGTCATCGTGCGGCTGTTCATCGACGCCAACAACCGGCGCGATATCGCCGACGCGCACGCGCTGCAGGACGCCATTCGCGTCGAGCAATCTGACGCGGGTCAGTTCGAAGCGCCGAACTGGAACCGCGAATCACTGGTCCGCATCCGCGGGCAACTCAAACAACTCGCGGCGACGTTGACGAGCATCGAGGGCATGTTCGGCGCGCGCGGCAAGGTTGACCCCGTACGCCATCTGCTGGGCACGGCGTCAGGCTGGGGCGGCAATCCGGTCGAGGCAGCCTGGTATCAAAGTGTGATGCCCGAGAATAACGACGGCACTGTCGCACATGCACTGACGCTGCGTGACGTGCCCGCCGCCGGCTTCTGGTCAGTAACCGTCTACAACGCGGACGGCTTCATGGAAACCAACGCGCGCGAAGCCTACGCGTTCAACTCGGCGACGTCCGAGGCGGGCGCCGACGGCAGTACCACGATCCACTTCGGTGACTGCGATGACGGGCGCAGCAACTGCCTGCCCGTGATGCCCGGATGGAGCTACGTGCTGCGTTTGTACCAGCCGCAACTATCGGTTCTCAACGGCAGCTGGAAGCCGCCCGAGCCGCGCCCCGTGCGTCCGTAACGCCCACGCGGGTATAGTGTTGGGGCAAAGCGACAGCGAATAAGTCGCCTGGGTTGGGGGAGGCATGGAACTCAAGCAGCTCAAACCAACAATTCTGCAATCGTCTCAGGTCGGCCACGACGACCTTTGGAACCTGCTCGAACGGGCGGCCGACGGTGTCTGGCTTTGGAAGATCGCCGACCAGGAGTTGTTCTGGTCGCAGAAGCTCGCTGATCTTCTGGGCTACACCGCAGAAACGCTCAGTGAGGCCCCCAATCTCATCGAGATGACGCACCCCGAAGACCGCGAACGCCATCAGGCGGTCGTCGAGGCTTCGGCCGCTGAGGGCGGTCGTTACGGCATCGAGGTCCGGCTCGTTCGTTCCGACGGCGAGGTCGTCTGGATTTCCGCCTGGGCCATATGGCACAAGAACCCCGGCGAGCCGCCACACAGCATGCTTGGCATCGTGCGCGACATCACCGAGCGCGTCGACACCAAGCAGCGGCTTGAGGCCAGCGAGTCACGCTTCCGCGCATTCTTCGACCAGGTGCCTGCGGCCGTGTTCATCAAGGACGAAGACAGCCGACATCTCTACGGCAACCGGCTCGCGGCCATGTACGCGGGCACGGACCTGCAAACGTTTCTGGGTGCCACGACCGCCGAACTCGTCGACGCCAAGACGGCCGACGCGCTCATGACGGCAGATCGCGAGGTGATGCAGCGCGATGAAAAGGTGACCTGGATCGGCTCGGTGCAAGTGCCGGGTGAACACAGTGAGCGTCACGTCTGGGACACGAAATTCCCGATCCAGGGGTCCGATGGCAAGCGCCTGCTGGGCGGCATCGGCATCGACGTGACTGCACTGCACGAAACCCAAAAGCAGCTGGCTGTTGCACAGAGGCTCGAGAGCATGGGGCTCATGGCCAGCGGCGTGGCGCACGACTTCAACAACCTGCTGTTCGCGATCGCCGGCAACGCGGAGCTCGCATTGCTGCATGTCGAACCGGAACAGCGGGCTGTCATCGAGTCCATCCTATCGGCCACCGAGCACGCCTCGGAACTCTGTCGGCAGCTGCTGACGGTCGGCGGTAAGGGCGACCCCGAAGCCGAGTTCATCAATGTCGGCGACGTGGTTATCGAGAGCACTGAGCTCATGCAGATGACATTGCAGTCGGAAAACCCACTCAAGCTCGAGGTAGGCTGCGTGGGCTGCGACGTCATGACGGACGCTGCGCAGTTTCGGCAGGTGCTCGTCAACCTCATCCTGAATGCCAAGCAGGCCTCGGAATCGGGTTCCACCATTACCCTCGGTGTCGAGAACCTTGACCTCGACACACTTGAAGGCACGGCTGGCCCCGAGATGCACTCGTGGTTGCCGCCCGATGCAGGCGCGGGTATTTGCGTCTTTGTTCGCGACGAAGGCAAGGGGATGTCCCGGGAACAGATCGAACGCATTTTCGACCCGTACTACAGCGACAACGAACTCGGGCACGGGCTTGGGCTTGCCACCGTACTCGGCATCGTCAAGGCCGCCCACGGGGCGGTGCGTGTGCAGAGCACACCCGGCGAGGGCACGCGCTTCGAAGTATTCCTGCAACGCGTGGGAATTCCCGACGGCGCAGCATTCGCGAGTGCATCACCCGCTGTCGTCGAAGACCCGTCGCCGGGCATCCAGCGCATCATGGTGATCGATGATCACGCCGAGATCGTGGCCATCGTTGTCGCCTGGCTCGAGCGCCTGGGCCTCGAGGTCATGTCCTACACGAGTAGTGCGCTGGCTGTCGATGTGCTGCGCAAACAGCACGCAGAGTTTGATGCGGTCATCACCGACATCTCGATGCCTGACATCGGTGGCATTGGGGTACTCGAAGCTGTGCGCGAGCTCGACGCAGAAAAACCCGTTGTGCTTGCCAGTGGTTTCAACGATTCCGCTTTCAAGGTCGAAGACGACCCACGCGTCTGGTTTCTGCAGAAACCGTACTCGCTGGCAGAACTACAACGCGTCCTCGAAGAGGCACGAACGGATGCGGTGGCAGTGTCGTAGACCTGTCCAGCTGATAATTCAGTTTATTGCTCGCAGCGGACCCTGCGTGCGCGGTAGCGTTAGCTGCCGCGCTGAAGGGTTGGCGCGGTATTCGGGGAGCATGCATGGATCTGGCGCACCTCAAGCCCAGAGTTTTAAGCGGTGCACAGGTCGCACACAACGACCTGTGGAATCTGCTGGAGCGCGCCGCAGATGGCGTTTGGCTTTGGAATATCGACGACGACGAGCTGTTCTGGTCACCCAATTTTGTGGCCTTGCTCGGCTATTCAGAAGCATCGCTCGCCGATGCACCCACGCTCATGGGCATCACCCACCCCGACGACCGCGTGCGGCACGAGTCGATCGTGCAAGCTTCCTATAGCGCTGGTGGCCGCTACAGTGCCGAGTTTCGAATGTTGCGTGCGGACGGCAGCACCGTGTGGGTGTCGGCCTGGGCGATCTGGCACGCACGTCCGGGCCACAAGCCACACAGCATGCTGGGCATCGTTCGCGATGTTTCGGAGCGCGTAGCAACGCGCGATCAGCTTGAGGCGAGTGAGTCCCGGTTCCGGGCCTTCTTCGACCAGGTCCCCGCGGCCGTCTACATCAAAGACGAGGACTGCAGGCACATCTACGGCAACGAGATCGCGGCGAGATTCGCCGGTACCGATTTGCAGTC
>CALBPI010000092.1 GCA_937899415.1 uncultured Gammaproteobacteria bacterium
TTCTTAGCGGTTTTCTTCTTCGCTACTTTTTTCTTGGCCTTCTTCTTAGTGGCCTTTTTCTTCGCTACTTTCTTTTTGGCCTTTTTCTTGGTGGCCTTTTTCTTAGCAACTTTTTTCTTCGCTACTTTTTTGCGGGTCTTTTTCTTAGTGACCTTTTTCTTAGCGACTTTTTTCTTCGTCGCAACCTTTCGCTTGCTCGCGGGGCGACGTTTAGTTGTCGCCTTTTTCTTCGAAGCTTTTTTCTTCGAAGCCTTCTTGGTAGCCATGGTTAGTTCTCCGTGTCGGGTTACCCGGGGCCGAGTATATACATAAAGCAATCAATTTCCAGCAAACGAACAGCAACACTGAGAGGCGGTTCACGCTGCAAAAACAGGGTTATGCGATGGGCAAGTGGCGCGTGTGTTCGTGCGCTGCGTGTGCGTCGCGACACACATGTGCATTACGCTGCAGTCACTGACCGACGTGCGCGACATACGCGATGTGGTCTTTGCATCGTGGGTAGATGCAAAACTGTGATCTGTTCACGGTGCAACTTCATGCTGCAAAAGCAGTGTTTTCAGGGCATGCAGCGTCTATTTGTCGATTACAGACCTTTGTAGACATGTGTCTCTGTGACGACGCCGTGCAGTGACACGTCCCAGCTTTGCGCCTCGATGTCTTCAACGCGCTGGCAGTCGAATGCGATGCCGATGCGACGCACACCGTAGCGATGTAAGCGCTGCGAGAACCAACGATCGTAGTAACCGCCACCCATGCCAACACGCCGCAATTGCGCATCGAAGGCCGTCAACGGCGCGCACACGACGTAGCGTACGCGCGACAGAAACCTGTGATGGTGCCGGCCCGAATCGCGTGGCTCGGCGATGCCATAGCGGTTGTTGATGAGCGTCGCGCCGGGGTGCCAGGAGCGAAACTGCATGGCATTGCGGGCGCCGACGACAGGCAGCAGCACGGTTTTGCCGTGCTCGCGTGCGAGGGCAATGAGTGCGTCGAGTTGCGGTTCGTCGTACTGCGCGCAGTAGACGGCGATGCATTGCGCATCACGGAACCAGGGTGTTGCCGCCATGCGTGCGCACAGCCGTCGTGAGGCAGCCTGCCTTGCAGGTGCGGGAAGTGCGCGCCGCGCCGCCTGGCCAAAACGACGGGCCTCAGCGGGCGTCATGGTGTCGTGTGTGCCCGAGCACTGAGCGTGCTGCAGGTGCAGAAAAGGAAAGGATGTCTCCCGCCTGTGCCGTCACCAACCATCGCTCTCGAACCAGAGCGTAAAGTGGGGTCAAAGAGCACGAAACAGGCTTCCCGATTGCATCGGTAGTGCGCAAATCCGTGCCGGGAATTGACCCCGAGGTGAGATAATTAGGGTCGAAAGGCTTCCTGGCCAGCGTCGAACACTGCAGGAGACATCACAACTCATTTTGTCACGCCGGCTACCGCATCGCCAGCAGGGTGCGGCACCCTACAGGTCGAGCTGACGCGCGTCGCCCAGCGCCTTATCAGCGCTTTCAGTCAGCGCGCGAATTCGGTTGCCAAACGTAGACTGTACAGCGTCCTCACGCGCCTTGAACTTGAGCACTTCGTTAGCCATGTTCAGCGCAGCCATCACTGCGATGCGGTCAAGACCGACCACTTTGCCGCTGTCGCGAATCTCGCGCATCTGCCCGTTGAGCAGCTCCGCTGCGTCCAGAAGGTCTGTGCGTTCGTTGACCGGGCACGACACCTGATATTCCTTCTCGAGGATCTTTACGGTTACGTGCGCGTAGACGTCGCTCATGGTGATTCCTCTGGCTTGTGCTGGCGCGAATGCGCAAATGCCGCCGGGCGCCCCTGCCCAGCGCTGGCAGGCGGTCTCAGCCGCCGTGCTCCATAGACTTGAGTCTACCGATCATGGCCTCGACGCGGCCACGGACCAGCTCATTTTTCTGCAACAACGAGGCGCGCTCCGTGATCAGGGCGTCCTGGCGTTCCTTGAGCGACCGATTCTCTTCCTTGAGCTGGTCGCAGACGCGAACGATCTCCGCCATGCGCGTTTCAAGCTGCCGGAGTTCCGCGTCGAACAGGTTTTCTTCTCGCTGTGCCACGCGAGAAATATAGTGTGCGCTCGGTATACGGTCAATCGCCGGCGCTTGTCGCCGGGGCCGCAGCAGGGGCTCGCAGTGATATTATGACGAGTGGTTTTCTACCGATCCGCCTGACATGTCCACCACCGAAACCGACTACGCGCGCGTCGAACAGTTGCTTGCGAGCGCCGCGAGCAATACCACCGCCGCTGAGGCTGACGGCCGACTTCTAAGCCTGGCTGCAATGCTGGGTGACGAAGCCGCTTCCGTGTGGCTCAACCAGGTCGCCGCCGAAACCAGCGATTCCGCTGCTGTGACGCCACTGGGTGAACTGGCTACAGCCCGTGTACGCGTGCTCGCAGACACCGACAGCCTGCCCGTGCCGTGGCTGCCCGACGACGAAGACGATCTGCGTGACCGTGTTGACGCCATTGTCGATTGGGCCGGTGGTTTCCTGGCCGGTTTGGGCGAGGGCGCGGCGATGCGCGGCACACCGGCGCGCAAGCGACTCGACGAAGAACCGCTCGCCGAGCTCATTTCCGATCTCGGTGAGATCTCTAGGGCTGCGCTCAGCGATGAGGACCTCGAGGACGATCTCAACGCCGCCGAAGCCGCCTACACCGAAATCGTCGAGTATCTGCGCGTGCTCGCGCAGCTCGCCTACGAGGAGCTGGCGCCCGTCCGCGCGCTGGCCAGTGGTCCGGGCACGAACGTACACTGACGCCGCGTTACACCGATACGCGCCACTGACGAGACCCCGATTCATGGATGCAGCCGAATACGCGAAGCGCCGCAAGCAGCTCATGCGCATGATGGGGGAGGACAGCGTCGCCATCCTGCCCGCCGCGCCCGTGCGTGTGCGCAGTCGCGATGTCGAGCACCGCTACCGGCAGGACTCGGACTTTCACTACCTCACCGGGTTTCCGGAACCGGAAGCCGTCGCCGTCATCTCGCCCGGACGCGCCGGGGGTGAGTTCGTGTTGTTTTGTCGCGAGCGCAACCCCGAACGAGAACTCTGGGACGGCGCCCGCGCCGGCACGGAGGGCGCGGTGTCCGATTACGGTGCCGACGACGCGTTTCCCATCGATGACATCAACGACATCCTGCCGGGCATGCTCGAGTCCGCCGAGCGCGTGTTCTACACGATGGGCCAGTACCCCGAGTTCGATCACCAAGTCACGGAATGGGTGTGTGGTCTGCGCGGGCGCAATATCGCGGGCGTTGATGCGCCCTCAGCCTTCGTGTCGCTCGACCATTACCTGCACGACATGCGCCTGTTCAAGAGCCGGCGCGAGATCAGCCGCCTTCGTCAGTCGGCCAAGGTGGCCGTCGCCGCACACAAACGCGCGATGCGCGCCGTGCAACCCGGCATGTACGAGTACGAGCTTGAAGCCGAGTACCAACACGAGTTTCGGCGCCACGGTGCGACGGCGTCGTATCCGCCGATCGTGGGCGGTGGCGCCAACGCCTGCATCCTGCACTACATCGAGAACGCCGACGTGCTCAACGATGGCGACCTTGTGCTTGTTGATGCGGGCTGCGAGCTCGACCTCTACGCCAGCGACGTTACGCGGACGTTTCCCGTCAACGGCCGATTCACGGCCGAGCAGCGTGCAGTGTACGACGTGGTTCTTGACGCACAGGAGGCGGCCATCGAGGCCACGGTGGCCGGCAATCACTGGAATGCGCCGCACGATGCAGCCGTCAAGGTGATCACGCGCGGCTTGCGTGCCCTTGGCTTGCTCGAGGGCAACCTCTCGACGCTGATCAAGAACGAAGCCTACCGCCAGTTCTTTATGCACCGCACGGGACACTGGCTTGGGATCGACGTACACGACGTTGGCGATTACAAGGTCGACGATGCCTGGCGCGAACTGGAGCCCGGCATGGTGACGACCGTGGAGCCCGGCATTTACATCGCGCCCGACGCCCGGGTCGAGAAGCGCTGGCGCGGTATCGGTGTGCGTATTGAGGATGATGTCGCCGTCACCCGCAGTGGTCCCGACGTGCTCAGCAAGGGCTTGGTAAAAACGGCCGACGACATCGAGCGCTGGATGGCCGGTTCGGCGCGCTCGCGCGCGGCCTGAGGTTGTCGTTTTGGCTCGTCCGAGCGCTGATGTTCTGATTGCCGGATCGGGCCTTGTGGGCCTCGCCGTTGCGGCGGCCTTGCGCCGCGCCGCGCCGCGACTCTCCGTGACGCTGCTTGACCCGGCAGGACCGCCGCGCGCGGCCGACCCCGATACGCCTGGCCTTCGCGTGTCCGCCATAGCGCCGGCCTCGCAAGCCCTGTTTGAGCGTGTGGGCGCCTGGCAGCGACTACCGGCGAGCCACATGGCGCCGTTCACGACCATGCGCGTCTGGGATGCCGGGACCGACGCCGGCGACGGCGTGCATTTTTCGGGCGTGGACTTCGGCACCCCCGTACTGGGCACCATTACCGACAACGCCATGCTCTGCCAGTGCCTCTACGAGACGCTTGCCGACGATCCTCGCGTCAGCGTGTTGGCCGCAAGCATCGAAGCGATCACCACGCGTGACAGTGACATCGCCGTACAGACGGCCGCCGGTGACACCGTCACCGGGCGATTGCTGATTGGCGCCGATGGTCGCGAGAGCAGTGTGCGCACGCTCTCCGGCATTGCGAGTCGGCGCTGGTCTCATGATCAGCTGGCGGTCGTCGCGCACCTGTCCAGCGAACTCGACCACGACGACTGCGCGCTGCAACGTTTCCTGCCTGACGGTCCGCTGGCCCTGTTGCCGCTGGCCGACCGCCGGGTCTCGCTCGTCTGGAGTACGACGCCGGACCACGCGCGTGCCATTGTCGCCATGAACGACGCAGCGTTTGCAGAGGCCGTGACCGAGGCAAGCGACGGCGTACTCGGCGCGCTCGCCGCGACGACGCCGCGCGTGTCGTTCCCGCTCGTAAGTCACTACGTCGAGGATCCCGTGGCGCCGCGAACGCTGCTCGTGGGCGATGCCGCCCATGCTGTACACCCTCTGGCGGGACAGGGCGCTAATCTCGGATTCGACGATGCAGACTGCCTGGCAACCTTCGTTGCCGAGGCGGTGGCCGACGGTGCCGACATTGGCGACCCGCCCGTGCTGCGGCGCTACCGGCGGGCTCGCAAGGCCGAGAATGCGGGCATGGTGTACGGGCTCGACTTCATCAATCGACTGTTCGCGCGGGACCGCGGTCGCTTCGCCGACCTGCGCCGCGCGGGCATGCGCTGGTTCGACACCAGCATGCTGGCCAAGCAGCTGGCTGCGGGGCACGCCATGGGGCGCAGCGGGGATGCGTCGTGACCTTGCGTTACGTTCAGGGACTGGCGCTCGTGTGTGCTTTGCTTGGGTTTAGCGTGTTCTTCTACAAGCAGGCGGTGCTCGGGCTGCCGCTAACCGAGGACGCGAGCCGTTCCGCCTGGACCATCGAAGCGTCGCTGCGTTTTGAGGCCCGTCCCGGGCCCATCAAGGCCGCGTTGCGCGTGCCCGCACTGACTCCGGGCTTTGCGACGCTGTCGGAAAACTCCGTGGCCGGCGGCTACGGTTACGACATCGGTTACGAGGACGGCGGCCGACGCGCGCAATGGGCGGTTCGCCGCGCCAGCGGTGAGCAGCGCTTGTATTACCGGGTTGTCGTGTATGGCGATCCGTCCATTGAAGAGGCGGATACGACGCCACCGTTTCCGGACCCGCCGAACCTGACAGAGCCCGAACGTACTGCTGCGCTTGAGCTCGTCGAGGAAGTGCGCCAGCAATCCGCCGATGCGGCGTCGCTCGTGTCAGCGCTGTTGCGGCGCGTCAACGACCCCACGCCCGATGAGAACGTGGCCTTGCTGTTTGAAGGGCGGCGTGGCGGCACGCGCCGCATGTCGATGCTCATCGACCTGCTGGCCTACGCGCGGGTGCCCGCGCGATCGGTGCGCGGTCTGCTTCTCAAGGACGAACAGAGAAATGCGCCGATTGCGACCTACCTGGAGATTCACGACGGGGTGGAGTGGCTGTTCTTCGACCCATCATCCGGTTCGCAGGGCCTGCCCGACAATTTCTTTGCCTGGTCGCGGGGCCTGGAGACGCTGGCCACCGTGCAAGGCGGCAGTGGTCTCGAGCTCAACTTCGCCGTGCGGCGCAGCCAGCTCGACAGTCTCGATGTCGCAACCAATCGCGCCGAGCAGCGCGGCTCACTGCTGATGACGTTCTCGCTGTTCAGCCTGCCGATTCAGACCCAGGCTGTGTATTCGGTGCTGCTCATGATCCCCATCGGTGCGCTTGTCATGGTGTTGCTGCGCAATTTCGTCGGGGTGCAAACCTTCGGTACGTTCATGCCCGTGCTCATCGCGCTGGCGTTTCGCGAGACGGATCTGCTGGCAGGCGTCATCCTGTTTACGTTGCTGACGGGTCTTGGGCTTGCCATACGCTTCCTGCTCGAGCGACTTCGCTTGTTGCTCGTGCCACGACTCACGGCCGTGCTCATCATCGTCGTGTTGCTGATGCTCTCGATCAGCGTGATCGCGCATCAGTTGGGTCTTGAGACGGGGCTGTCAGTGGCGTTGTTCCCGATGGTGATCATCGCCATGACCATCGAGCGCATGTCTGTGATCTGGGAAGAGCGCGGCGCGCAGGACGCGATGAAGGCGGGCGCGGGCAGTCTGCTGGTTGCCGCGCTGGCTTACCTGGTCATGGGTATCGATGCGCTTGAGTACCTCTTCTTTACGTTCCCGGAACTCTTGCTGGTGATCCTGGCCTTCGTGTTGCTGTGCGGGCGCTACAGTGGTTACCGGCTCAGCGAGCTGCGCCGCTTCGGCGTGCTGTCGCGCAAGGATTCGTAATGCTCTGGGGGCACAAGCTCAAGGACTCGGGCGTGATCGGGCTCAACGAGCGCAACGCCAACTACATCACTGCGCTCAATTCGCGGCGTCTCTACCCGCGTGTCGATAACAAGCGCCTGACCAAGTCGCTGGCTGCTGCAGCGGGCATGGCGGTCCCCGAGCTTTATGCCGTTGCAGAGTCTCAGGGCGACGTGCGCGGCCTCCCCGAGACGCTGGCGCAGCACAAGAGCTTCGTTGTGAAACCTGCGAGTGGCAGTGGCGGCGATGGCATCCTTGTGATCGACGGGCGCTACGGCGGTAACTACCGGCTCATCAACGGGGAGCTCATGCCCGAGTCCGCGTTGCTGCACCACACCTCAAATATCGTCAGCGGGCAGTTTAGTCTGACGGGGCAGCCCGACATCGCGCTCATCGAGTACCGCGTTCAGTTCGACAGTGTGTTTGACGAAATCAGCTACCGTGGCGTGCCCGATATCCGCATCATCGTGTATCGCGGCTACCCCGTGATGGCGATGGTTCGCCTGCCGACGCGACAGTCGGACGGCAAAGCGAATCTGCACCAGGGCGCGGTCGGCGCCGGTGTGGATCTCGCAACGGGTCTGACGATGAGCGCCTCTTCCGGAAACCTGCGGGTACGGGATCACCCGGATACGCTGACCCCCATCGCAGGCCACCAGGTGCCGCACTGGGGTCGCATCCTCGATATTGCAGCTACGGGTTACGAGGTGTCCGGTCTGGGTTACCTGGGCGTGGACATCGTCATCGACAAGGACCTGGGCCCGCTGATGCTCGAGATGAACGCGCGTCCGGGGCTCAACATCCAGATCGCCAACGATGCGGGGCTCAAACCTCGGTTCGCGGTCATCGATGCGGTGCTTAAAGACGGTGCTGCGGACAATGAGCCCGAAGCGCGGGCGCGCGCCAGTGTCGAGCTGATGCAGCCCTTCTCCCCGCGCTGACTCAGCTCAGGCGGCTTCGAACGCTGGCGTGAAGTCGCCGAGACGGCGCGCCTTGCGGAGCAGGGCGCCGAGGTCGCTGCCCGCAAGGTCGAACAACGTGTCGAAGGAGTCGAGCACGTAGTAGATCGGCTGGAACGTATCGATGCGAAACGGCGTACGCAGCACATCGATGACGTCGAACGGGCGTCGCTCAGGTTCTGTGTTTTCGACGGCGTAGCGCGTCTCGCCCGGCGACGAGCAGATGCCGGCGCCGTAAGCACGCGGGCCGTCGTCGGTCGCGACAAGCCCGAACTCCGCTGTAAACCAGTAGAGGCGCGCGAGCAATTCACGGTCGCGGTCATCGGCTGCCAGGCTCGCGCGGCCGTAGGCGTGTGTGAATTCAGAGAACCGGCGATCCGTTAGGTGCGGCGCGTGGCCGAAGACTTCGTGGAAAATGTCGGGCTCTTCCAGGTAGTCGAGCTCACGGCGGTCGCGGATGAACGATGCGGCCGGAAACTCGCGGTTTGCAAGCATCGTGAAGAACTGGTCTGCGGGAATCAGCGCAGGCACGGGCGCGACGCGCCAGCCCGTCATGGGTTCCAGGCGCTCTGAAATCTCGCGACACTGTGGAACGTGATCCGGCGACAGACCCAGGTCGGCGTGCGCGCTAAGGTAGGCGTTGCAGGCGCGCCCGGGCAGGACCGCAAGCTGGCGTTCATAGAGCGTGCGCCAGACCGAATGCTCTTCGTCGCTGTAAGCGATGAAGCCGTCCGCGTTCGGCTGCTTGGCCGTGTAGGTGATGCCCTTACCCATAAAGAAATCCTCCGACGATTAGTTTACGCCGTCTTGAGGATTCAGGATTGCGATCATTGTCACAATGAGTGAAAATGCGCAATAAATACTCAAAAAAATCTTCAAAAATAAAGATATATTGCTTTGGATAGCTTCGATCGAAAGATTTTGCACACCCTGCAGCGTGATGGCCGGATCTCTAACCAGGCATTGGCCGAAGCCGTGGGGCTGTCGCCCTCACCCTGCCTGCGTCGTGTACAGCGGCTCCAGCGTGAGGGCGTGATTGAGGGTTACGCGGCGCTCGTAGATCGGGAATCGGCGGGCCTGTCGATCATGGCCTTCGTGCACATCTCGCTCGAAGACCATCATCCCGAGACGCTCGCGCGTTTCGACACCGTTGTGGCGGTTTCGGAGGAAGTACTCGAGTGCCACGCGCTGAGCGGTCAGTACGACTACTTGCTCAAGGTCGTGGCAAGAGACGTTCCGCATTTCGAGCAATTTCTGCGCGGCAGCCTGCTCGCAGGCCACGGCGTCAATGCCGCCAACACGAGCTTCGTGCTGCACGAGAGAAAACGCACCACCGCGCTGCCGCTGTAAGCGCGCTCGACTTCGACAGGGGATTTGCGCGCGCTGGCATTGGCAGGGTCCGGTCGCTATCATCGTGCCTCGATCCAGCGATCGCGCGGGAGAGCGTCCGTTTGTCGGACCACCGAAGGCGCAACCAGCCCGGAAACGCTCAGGTAACCGGACCGCGCGATCTGATCGGCTCTGGAGAGCGGCCGCTTGACGGCCCACCGAAGGGGAACGCGCACCACGCGCTGATCTCTCAGGTCCATGGACAGAGGGGCTTCGACCGACCACGCCGGCGCAACGCGCCCGCATCGGAGCCAACCATGCTCAAGAAAACCGCGCTGCACGCAGCCCACATTGAAGCCGGCGGCAAGCTCGTCGATTTTGGCGGCTGGGAGATGCCGCTTCACTACGGCTCGCAGCTCGAGGAACATCACGTGGTGCGCCAGGCGGCCGGTGTGTTCGACGTTTCCCATATGACCGTGGTCGACATTGAAGGCGAGGCGGGGGAGCCGCGCCGTTACCTGCGCCACCTGCTCGCCAACGACATCGATAAGGCCAAAACCCCGGGGCAGGCCGTTTACACCTGCATGCTTAACGAGGCCGGTGGCGTTGTCGACGACCTGATCGCCTACTGGCGCGGTGGCGACCACTACCGACTCGTCGTTAATGCCGCGACGCGCGACAAAGACCTTGCCTGGATGGCGTCCCAGGCCGAGGGCTTTAACATCGCCCTCACGGAGCGGCCGCAACTTGCGATGCTCGCTGTGCAGGGGCCAGAGGCGCGCTCGCATGCCGAGGCCATCCTGCCGGAATCACTCCGCGCGCCTGCGCAGGCGCTCAAGCCCTTCCACGCGGCCGAGGCCGGCGACTGGTTTGTCGCGCGCACGGGTTACACGGGCGAGGACGGCTGGGAGGTGATTCTGCCTGAGGCCGAAGTGGCAGCCGCCTGGGCTGCGGCACTCGGCGCGGGCATTCGACCCTGCGGCCTTGGGGCGCGCGACACGCTGCGGCTAGAGGCGGGCCTGAATTTGTACGGGTCGGACATGGACGAATCCACACCGCCTGATACGTCGAACCTCGGGTGGACGCTGGCGCTCGGCGAGGACCGCGACTTCGTGGGTCGTGCTGCCGTTGAGGCGGTGCGCGGCCAGGGCATTGCACGGAAGCTCACGGGCTTGCTGCTCGAGTCACGCGGTGTGCTGCGCGACCACCAGGAAGTCGTCAGTGCGTCGGGCGAGCCGCTGGGGGAAATCACGAGTGGCGGCTACGGGCCGACACTGGAGCGCTCGATTGCGTTGGCACGTATTGCCAGCGACGCGGGCGACACGGTGCACGTCAAGGTGAGAAACAAGCTGCTGACGGCACGCGTGGTGCCGCCGCCGTTCGTTCGGCGCGGCACAATCAAGGTCGAGATCTGATCGTCCGCGGTGGGCGGATCGGCGAGGAGGGGAACCGATGAACAACATTCCAGGTGATCTGAAATACACCGACGAACATGAATGGCTGCGGCTTGAGGATGACGGCAGCGTCGTTGTCGGCATTACCGCGCATGCACAGGAGGCGCTGGGCGACCTCGTCTTTGTCGAGCTGCCCGAGGTGGGCCAGGAAATTGATGCCGGTGATGGCATTGCCGTCGTCGAGTCCGTGAAGGCGGCCTCCGACGTTTACGCGCCAATCAATTGCACGGTCTCGGCCATCAACGATGCACTGGCCGACACGCCTGAGAGCATTAACGAAGACCCCTATGGCGAAGGCTGGATTGCCCGTATCACGCCCGGCGATCGCGGCGATCTCAACGCGCTCATGAGCGCGGACGCCTACCAGGAATTTCTCGAAAACCTCGACGACTAAACGCTACTGGAGCTGCGCATGCCGTTTATTCCGCACACCGAAACCGACATCCGCGAGATGCTCGACGCCATAGGTGCCGAGTCCATCGACGAGCTGTTCGACGAAATCCCGGAGTCGCTTCGGATTGAGGGTCTCGAGGGCGTACCGTCTGCGCTCAACGAGATGCAGGTCACGCGGCTCATGCACGAGCGCGCGGCACAGGACCGCGACGCCCTGTCGTTCATCGGTGCGGGCGCTTATGAGCACCACATCCCGGCGCTCGTCTGGCAGCTCACGACACGCGGCGAGTACTACAGCGCCTACACGCCCTACCAGGCCGAGGCCAGTCAGGGCACTCTGCAGGTCATTTACGAATACCAGTCGATGATCGCAAGCCTCACGGGCATGGAGGTCAGCAACGCCTCGCTCTACGACGGCGCGTCTGCCGTTGCTGAGGCGGCGCTCATGGCCGTGCGCGCCAACCGCAAGTCGAAGTCGCGCCGCGTCGTGTTCGCGGGCGGCACGAGCCGCACCTATCAGAAGGTCGCCCAGGCCATTGCGGGCACGCAGGGCCTGTTGTTCGACGAGTCGCCGCTCGACCCGGCACGCGGTATCGCTGATCCCGAACAGTTCCTGGCCGGCGACGAGCCGCCCGTGGCCGTCGTCATCCAGCAGCCCAACTTCCTGGGCAACCTCGAGGATGTCGACGCGTTGACCGACGCTGCACACGCCGTCGGCGCCCTGGTCATCGCCGTTGTCAACCCGACCTCTCTGGCACTGATTCGCCCGCCCGGCGAATGGGGCGAGAAGGGCGCCGACATCGTCTGTGGTGAAGGCCAGCCGCTGGGTGTGCCGCTGTCTTCGGGTGGTCCCTACTTTGGTTTCATGACGACACGCGCCGCACTCGTGCGTCAGCTCCCGGGTCGCATCGTCGGTCGCACCGTGGATGTCGATGGCAAGCCGGGCTTTACGCTGACGCTGCAGGCCCGCGAGCAGCACATCAGACGTTCGAAGGCGACCTCGAACATCTGCACCAACCAGGGCCTCATGGTCACGGCGGCAACGATGTACCTGGCCGTGCTGGGCGAAGAAGGGCTCGCGCGCGTCGCGGCCGCCAGTCATCGGCAGACGCAGAAGCTCGTGTCGGCCCTCACCTCCGTGCGCGGCGTTGAGTGCGCCTACGACACGCCGTTCTTCCACGAGGCCGTGTTGCGTCTCGATCGGCCAGCCGCAGACGTGCTCGCGCGCCTGGCCGAGCACGACGTGCTGGGCGGTCTCGACCTGGGCGTCGACCATCCCGAACTCGGCAACGCGCTGCTGGTTTGCGCGACCGAGACTAAGACCGACGAGGACATCGAGCGCTACCGCGCGCTGCTGGCCGAGGTCATGAACGAACAGGGCTCGCTCGCGAGCGCGGGCTAAGGGGAGACGATCATGACCGAAGCACTGATTTTCGAACAATCGCGCCCCGGCCGCACGGCACCCGCCCAGGCTCCGCTGGAGTCCGTCGACAGCCTGCTTGAAGGCTGCGAATTGCCCGCAGCACATCGCCGCAGCTCGAAGACCGTTCTGCCCGAGGTGTCGGAGCTGCAGGTGGTGCGCCACTACACGCGCCTGTCGCAGAAGAACTTCTCGATCGACACGAATTTCTACCCGCTGGGTTCGTGCACGATGAAGTACAACCCGCGCGCCTGTAACTCGCTCGCGATGCTGCCCGGTTTTATCAACCGGCACCCGCTGGGTCCCGAGACGCATGGCCAGGGCTTCCTCGAGTGCATGTACGAACTGCAGGACATGCTCAAGTCCGTCACGGGCATGCAGGGTGTGTCGCTGACGCCGATGGCGGGCGCCCAGGGCGAACTCACGGGTGTCGCCATGATCCGCGCCTACCACCGTGCGCGCGGCGACCTGGCGCGTAACGAGATCCTCGTGCCCGACGCCGCGCACGGCACCAACCCGGCTACGGCAACGATGTGTGGCTGCAAGGTGGTCGAGCTGCCCACGGATTCCGAGGGCGATGTCGACATCGAAGCGTTGCGTCAGGCTGTTGGTCCGAACACGGCCGGCATCATGCTCACGAACCCCTCCACGCTGGGCGTGTTCGAGCGCAAAATCACTGAGATCGCCAAGATCGTTCACGACGCGGGCGGCTTGCTTTACTACGACGGCGCCAACCTCAACGCGATCCTCGGCAAGGTACGCCCTGGCGACATGGGCTTCGACGTCATTCACATGAACCTGCACAAGACCTTCTCGACACCACACGGTGGCGGCGGTCCGGGTTCGGGCGCCGTTGGCGTGGGTGAGCGGCTGCTGCCGTTTATACCTGTGCCCATTGTTGGCAAGGACGACGACGGTTACCGCTGGCTCGACGAGCGCGACCTGCCGCAGAGCATCGGGCGCCTGTCCGGGTTCATGGGCAACGCGGGTGTGCTGCTGCGCGCCTACATCTACATGCGCATGCTCGGCGACGAGGGCATGCGCCGTGTGGGTGAGTTCGCGACGCTCAACGCCAACTACCTAATGAAGCGGCTCGAGGCCGCGGGCTTTGAGCTCGCGTTCCCGACCCGGCGCGCGAGCCACGAGTTCATCATCACGCTCAAGAAGACAGCGCGCGAGCACCACATCACCGCGATGGATGTTGCCAAGGCCCTGCTCGACGACGGCTTCCACGCGCCGACAACCTACTTCCCGCTGCTCGTGCCCGAGTGTCTGCTCATCGAGCCGACGGAAACCGAGTCGCGAGACATGCTGGATGCCTTCGTGGACGCTATGGTGCGGATTGCCGAACGCGTGACGAGCGACCCCGACAGCATTCACGCAGCACCGGTCACGCAACCTGTACGTCGCCTCGACGATGTGCGCGCGGCCAAGCAGCTCGATATTGCGTGGCGTGAAACCAACGACGCCTGATAGGGTCTCAAGACTGACCTGACCGGCTCACGGCACCTGCGCCGTGGGCCGGGCCTCACCCCTGCCGGAATCGGAACCCAGCCTATGAACCTGATGCGTTCGTGCCTCGCCGCCACCTGCCTGCTTGCCGTCACCACACCGCTGCAGGCGGAAACGCCCGAATGGTCCAGTACCATCGAACGCATCTCCACAGGCGTTGTGTCGATCAAGATCGATTCGACGCGGGCTTTTGATACGGGCTGGAACGTCTCTTCGCAGGCGACGGGTTTTGTCGTCGACGCAGAGCAGGGCCTGATTCTCACGAATCGTCACGTCGTCACGCCGGGCCCCGTCGTAGCTGAGGCCGTCTTCCTCAACAACGAGGAAGTGTCGCTTCAGCCGGTCTACTACGACCCCGTGCACGACTTCGGCTTCTACCGCTACGACCCGGCGACCCTGTCTTACATTGAACCCGCGGAGCTGGAACTCGCGCCGGCCCGTGCGCGCGTCGGCCGTGACATTCGGGTGATCGGTAACGACGCCGGCGAGAAGCTCTCGATCCTTGCCGGCACGCTGGCGCGCCTGGACCGTCCGGCACCCAACTACGGCCGCGGCAACTACAACGACTTCAACACCTTCTACTTCCAGGCGGCCTCGAGCACCTCGGGCGGCTCGTCGGGCTCGCCGGTCGTCGACATTGAGGGCCGTGTGGTCGCGCTCAACGCGGGCGGCAGCAGTGGCGCTGCGTCGAGCTTCTTCCTGCCGCTGGATCGCGTCGTGCGTGCACTGGAACACATCCGGGCGGGAGAGCCTGTCGCCCGCGGCACGCTACAGACGACTTTTGTGCGCAAGCCCTACGACGAACTTGAGCGCCTCGGTCTGCAGGCCGCTACGGAATCGCGGCTGCGGGAAGCCTTCCCTGATGACACGGGCATGCTCACCGTGGGATTCGTCCTGCCCGGCTCGCCTGCCCACAACAAGCTGCGGCCTGGCGACATTCTTGTCGCGGTCAACGAAAGACCGCTAGTCTCGTTCGTGCCGCTCGAATCGATGCTCGACGGCAACGTGGGCGAGGACGTGACGCTGTCGGTGGAGCGCGGTGGCAACGCCATCGACATCACGCTGCCCGTCGGTGACCTGCACGCGATCACGCCGCGTCGCTTCCTTGAGTTTGGTGACTCGATTCTCAACACGTTGTCCTACCAGCAGGCGCGGCACTACAACCTGCCTGCGGGTGGCGTGTTCGTCGCCAACCCCGGCTACATGCTCAGCAATTCGGCCATCGCACGCGGC
The DNA here is from genome assembly GCA_937899415.1 of uncultured Gammaproteobacteria bacterium. Lineage (GTDB taxonomy): Bacteria > Pseudomonadota > Gammaproteobacteria > Steroidobacterales > Woeseiaceae > CALBPI01. The sequence continues at coordinate 15,199 of CALBPI010000092.1, forward strand.
TCGGTCATCGTCGAGGTCGACGGCAAGTCTGTTGCCAGCATCGACGACCTGGCGCGCGTGCTCGAGGCGCTGCCTTCAGACGCTCGTGTGCCCTTCCGTTTCGTAACACTCGATGCGCCGCGTCAACGGCAGCTGCGCATCGTGCGTTTGGACCGCACCTGGTACCCGACACGCTTGTGCACGCGGGACGACACGCACGGCGTCTGGCCCTGCGAGACGCTGGAAAACGGCCCCGAGAAAGCGGCACGGGAGCCGGGTTCGACGAGTTTCCCGCCGCAGGACGATGCGCGCGCTGCGAAGCTCTCGCCCTCGCTCGTGCTCGTCAACTTCGACCTGCCGTTCACGATCTCGGGCGTTGCAGAACGCCACTACTACGGCACCGGCGTCATCGTCGACGCCGAGCGCGGACTGGTACTCGTCGACCGCAACACGGTGCCCATGGCCATGGGCGACGTCTCGATCACCATCGCGGGCTCGCTCGAGATTCCCGCACGCGTCGCCTATGTGCACCCGCTGCACAACCTTGCCATGCTCGAGTACGACCCGGCACTCATCGGTGACACGCCCGTGCGCGCCGCGCGTTTGTCTGACGTCGCGGTGAAGCCGGACGATCCCGTCTGGGTTGTGGGTCTGACGCCCTCACACCGCGTGGTCCTGCAGGAAACGCGCGTGGCTTCGCGCAGCCCGGCGACGATACCGATCTCGCGCACACTCCGGTTCCGAGACTTCAACGTCGAGCTCGTCTCCGTGGTCAACGCGCCGGCCGTGGACGGCGTGCTGGCGGATCGTCGCGGCAACGTGGTCGCGAGCTGGTCGAGCTTCGCCATCCAGGGTGGCAATGACGGCGGCCAGATGACCCGCGGTATTCCGGCCGAGGTGCTTTCCGAGTTCATCGACATCGTGCGCGACGAGCGCAGCGTGTACTCGCTCGAGACCGAATGGTCGCTGCTGCCGCTGGCCAGCGCACGCAAGCTGGGCTTGCCCGAGCCCTGGCTGGACCGGCTCGAAGCGCACAACGGCAAGCGACGCCAGGCTCTGACCGTCGAACGTGTGGCGGCTGCCACGGACGCCGCCAAGACGCTGCAGCCCGGCGACCTGCTGCTGACGGTCGACGGCGAACTCGTCTCTTCATTCCGCGAAGTCGAGCGCGCCATGCAGAAGCCTGTTGTCACGCTCGAGTTTTGGCGCAACCGCGAGCTCGTGAGCGCCGAGGTGCGCACCGAGGTGCTCGATGGCCGCAGTGCCGACCGTGTCGTGCAATGGGGTGGGGCGTTGTTGCAGGAGCCCTACCGCGAGCTCGCGCGTCAGCGTGGCATCGCGCCGACGGGTGTCTACGTGGCCTACTTTAACTACGGCTCACCGGCATCGCGCTTCGGTCTTTGGGCCGGGCGGCGTATCGTCGAGGTCAATGGCGCACCAACGCCTGATCTGGATACGTTCGTCGCCGCTGTGTCGTCGTTGCAGGACCGGGAGTCGCTGCGCCTGACGACACTCGACTGGAACAACACGCCCCAGGTCATCACGCTCAAGCTTGATCTGACGTACTGGCGCGGTTTCGAGATCGCGCGCAACGGCGACAGCTGGCAGCGCACGCCGCTGTACTGACGCGTTTCAGCGCTCGCGGATCTCGTTCGCGAGCGTGCGCCAGTTGTCGATGGCCGCCAGGCAGCGCTGCCCGCGGCACACGTAAGCCAGCGCGCCCATCGCGGGTGCGCGATGGGCATCGAGTCCCTTCGGCAGGTCTTGCGCGTCACCCGGTATGGCCAGCGTCACGCGCGACGGCGCGTAGAGCTTCTGCACCGACTCGCGCCACTGATTGGTCAGTGCGACGTCCCCGCGGATCACGATCGTCTCGACAGGCGCCAGGTATTCGGCCAGCGCTTCGATAAAGGTCACATGGGCCTGCGGGTATTCGCGCAAGGCCGGCAGGGCGAAACGCAGCGCGCGCTCACTGGCTTCGAGATAACGCGGTTCTCCCAGCAGATGGCCCAGGCGCAGGAGCACGCGCACGGCGACCGCATTACCGGCGGGCAGCGCGTCGTCGCCGATGGGCTTCTGACGGTACATAAGCGCTTCGTGATCGTGCGCCGTAAAGAAAAAGCCGCCGCGGTCCGGGTCTTCGAACAGCTCGAGTAATTGGTCGGCGAGCTGCACACACCAATTGAACCAGCGCGCGTCCCAGTGGTTTTGCGACAGCTCGAGCAGTGCATCGGCCAACAAGGCGTAGTCGTCGAGAAAGCCCGCGCCCAACGCCGTACCGTCCTGCCAGCCCGTCACGAGCCGATCGCCGTCGCGGCAGTGCGTGTGCAGGAATGCCGCGCAATCGGCCGCCGCGGCGGTCAGGCTGTCGTCCTCGAAGGCGCGGGCTGCGGTCACGAGGCCGCGCATCGCCAGCGCGTTCCAGGCGGTCAGGATTTTCTCGTCGCGGCCGGGTTCGGGGCGCGCGCTTCGCGCTATCGCGAGCGACGCGCGAATCCGGGAAAGGCGTTCTTCCAGTGTTGCCTCGGGCGTGCCGGTTTCTTCTGCGAGCTCGCTGGCTGTCGCAGCCAGCTGCAGGTGCCAACGGCCCTCGAAGTTGGGGCTGCGATCGAGACCGAATGTCTGAATCGCAAGCGTCGCATCCTCGGCCGAAAGCGTGGCGCGCATCTCGTCGGGCGTGAAGGTGTAGTAGGCGCCCTCGCCATCTTCGGAGTCGGCGTCAATGGTGGCGAAGAAGCCACCGTCCGCGTGGCGCATGTCGCTGAGCATCCAATCCGCGGTGGCACGCGCAGCGGCGCCAAACAGGGCGTCGCCCGTGGCCTGAAACGTCGCGGCATTGAGCGCGAGTAGCTGGCCATTGTCATAGAGCATCTTTTCGAAGTGCGGGATCGTCCAGGTCGCATCGACGCAATACCGGAAATAGCCGCCACCGACCTGGTCAAACAGGCCGCCCCGTGCCATTCGCGTTTGCGACAGCGCGCTCATGAACAAGGCTTGCAGGTCGGGTTCCGTGTCGCTTGCCGTGTCGCGCCAGTGGTTGAGCAAACGCGCGAGCGTGGCCGCCTGCGGAAATTTTGGTGCGCGGCCAAATCCGCCGTTGTCCGCGTCGAAGTGGGCGTCGCTTGACTGGCGCAGGCCCGTGATGGAGGCGTCGTCGAGCGCGGTGTCTTGCGCAAGCTCGGGTTCCAGCTTGTCAAACACCTCGCGCACGGCACCGCCCTGGCGCGCGGCCTCGGCCGGACTGGCCGCGTGAAACTCGGCGACTTTGGTGAGCACATCGTCGAAACCGGGCAGGCCGTGCCGGGCTGCGGGCGGGAAGTAGGTGCCGCCAAAGAAGGGCAGACGGTCATCGGGCGTCAGAAACATGGTCAACGGCCAGCCACCGGGGCGCTGTGTCATGAGCTGGTGTGCCGTTTGGTAAATCTTGTCGAGATCAGGGCGCTGCTCTCGATCCACCTTGATGTTGATGAAGTGCTCGTTCATGAGCGCCGCAATGGCCGGATCTTCGAAGGACTCGTGCGCCATCACGTGGCACCAGTGGCAGGCCGAGTAGCCAATCGAAAGCAGGATGGGCCTGCCCTGGTCGCGCGCAGCGGCCAGCGCCTCGTCATTCCACGGCCACCAGTCGACGGGATTGTCGGCGTGTTGGCGCAGGTACAGGCTGGGCTCATCTTGGAGTCGATTCATGATCGCAGGTCGTGCGGGATCGGGGCGTCACTATAGCGCATCGGTGTGCGCGCCCTGCGCCAGACCGGTGATACACTTCGGCCGTGCTGGTCTACCCCGAAATCGACCGGGTCGCGTTCTCGCTGGGCCCGGTCAAAGTGCATTGGTACGGACTGACCTACCTGGTCGGGTTCGTGCTGTCCTATATGGTGGGTCGGCACCGCGCCAAGCGCGCCGACACGCCCGTGACGCCCGCACAGGTCGAAGACCTGATCTTTTTTGGCGCGCTCGGCGTAATCGTTGGCGGCCGGGTCGGCTATTTGCTGTTCTACGGCTGGGCACAGGTGGCCCAGGACTGGCACTACATCTACCGCTTCTGGGAAGGCGGCATGTCGTTTCACGGCGGCCTGCTGGGCGTGTTGCTGGCTATGTGGTGGTTCGCGCGCCGTAACGGCAAGACGTTTTTTGAGATCACCGATTTCGTCGCGGTATTCACGCCACTGGGGCTGCTCTGCGGGCGTATCGGCAACTTCATCAACAGCGAACTCTGGGGCAAGGTCACGGACGTTCCCTGGGGCTTTCTGGTCAAAGGCGAGGTGCGTCATCCATCGATGCTCTACGAGGCCGCGCTCGAGGGCTTGGTTCTCTTTGTGATTCTGTACTCGTATACGACTCGGCCGCGTGCCGTGGGCGCCACCTCGGGTCTGTTCCTGTTTTTCTATGGCCTGTTCCGGTCGCTCGTCGAGTTCGTGCGCGTCCCCGATGAGCAGTACGAGTATCTCGCCTTCGACTGGCTGACCATGGGCCAGGTGCTTAGTGCGCCCATGATTGTCCTGGGCCTCTTCCTGTTCCTGCGCGCCACGCGCGAGCCCGCGCCCAGCGCCGACATCATTCGCTAGGACCCACTGCATGCAGCAATACCTTGACCTCATGCGCTGCGTGCGCGAGCACGGCGCGCGCAAGGAGGACCGCACGGGTACGGGCACGCTCAGCGTGTTCGGTCACCAGATGCGCTTTGATCTGCGCGAGGGGTTTCCGCTTGTGACCACCAAGAAGCTGCACCTGAAGTCGATCATCGGCGAACTGCTGTGGTTTTTGAGCGGCGACAGCAACGTGCGCTGGCTGCAGGAAAACGGCGTGTCGATCTGGAACGAGTGGGCGGACGAGAACGGTGACCTCGGGCCCGTCTACGGCGTGCAGTGGCGCAACTGGCCGACGCCAGACGGGCGCCACATCGACCAGATTGAAACGGTGTTGCAGCAATTGCGCGACACCCCAGATTCGCGCCGCATTCTTGTGTCAGCCTGGAATGTCTCCGAACTCGACAACATGGCGCTCATGCCCTGCCACTGTCTGTTTCAGTTCTACGTAGCCGACGGCGCTCTGTCGTGCCAGCTTTACCAGCGCAGTGCTGACATATTCCTCGGGGTCCCATTCAACATCGCGTCCTACGCCTTGTTGACCCACATGATCGCGCGCGAAGTCGGGCTCGAACCCGCCGAGTTCATCTGGACGGGTGGCGACTGCCACCTCTACCTCAACCACCTCGAGCAGACCGACCTGCAGCTGACGCGGGAACCACGCGCGCTGCCGCAGCTTGAGTTTCTGCGTCAACCCGAGTCGCTCTACGATTACCGCATGGACGATTTCGGCTTCCCGGGCTACGACCCACACCCCCTGATTCGCGCGGCGGTGTCGGTGTGAACGAGGAGCCGCTGCTGTCGCTGATCGTCGCTGTTTCCGACAACGGCGTCATCGGACGCCAGAACGCCTTACCCTGGCGGCTATCGGCGGACCTGCGTTACTTCAAGAAACGCACGATGGGTAAGCCCATCGTGATGGGTCGACTAACCTGGGACTCGATCGGCAAGGCCTTGCCCGGCCGGCACAACATCGTGGTCACTCGGGATACGGCTTTCGAGGCCGCGGATGCGACCGTCGTACACGACATTGACAGCGCCTTGGCCGCCGCGGGCGAGGTTGAAGAGATCATGATCGTCGGTGGCGAAACGCTCTACACGGCTCTGCTGCCGCGCGCCGACCGCGTTTACCTGACGCGCGTGCACGTGGAGGTGGCCGATGGTGACGCCCACTTTGCCGATCTGGATCTGCGCGAGTGGGAGCTGACCTGCTCGCAACCGCTGGCCGGCGAGTCGGATCAGCCCGACTGCACGTTCACCGAGTGGCGCCGCATCGGCGGTCGCGATCTCGGTCCTTCAGACTGCTAGAACCCGAGAGGCTAGAACCGCACAGGCAAATCGGCCTCGATCTTCTCCTTGGCGCGCTCCAGGTCGTCGCGCAACGCCACCCATTCGTTCTCGAGCGGCGTCGCCTGTGACACCGCCTCGGATACCGTCTGAATAGGCAGTTTCTCGAAGCGTTGCGTGGCCGGTGAGGGCTCGGTCTCGCGCACGGGCACCGTGGTCTCGGCGATCGTGGACTCGCCATCACTGTCGGGCGATCCGCTGGTGATGATGAGCCCGATGATCACACTCAAAAACACGGTCGCTGCGAGTGCGGCGGGCTGCCACAGCGGTCGCGGCGGCTCGGCTGCCTCGGCCGCGGCCTGTCGTGTCATGGCCAGTCGCGCGTCGAGTGCGTCGCGGGCGTCTTCCGACACCGTCAGTGTTTCGAGCGCGTGTGCGTCGCGGGCGAGTTTGCGTTCGATCTTGTCGTTCATGATCGCGCTCCGTCGGCAACGGCCGCGAGTTGGCGGCGGCTGCGCAGTAAAGACACTTTGACCCAGGGCACGCTGCGCGACAGCGTCTGGGCCGTGTCACGAATACTCATATCTTCTCCGTAGCGCAGCCAGAGTGCTGCGCAGGCGTCGGGCGAGAGATGTTCACGCGCCAGCCGCCACAGGTTGTCGATCTCCGCTGCACCGAGGGCGTCCGTGCCCGGGGCCTCGTGGTCGCCCAGCGGCTCGGACGCCGGTCGCGCCTTGGGCAGGTTGCGCAGGCCGATGCGGTAGAGCCAGGTGCTGAACCGCCAGCGTGCGTTGTAGCTGGGCAGATAGCGCCAGGCGGCAACAAAGGCTTCCTGTACGGCATCTTCGGCGTCCTCCCGGTTGGCACAGCGCAGCGCCAGGAATCGGAACAGGCGGTCCCGGTAGTGCTCGACGAGGTTGGCAAACGACTGACGACAGCCATTGGCGGCGCGCTCGACGAGATCCTGCTCGGCAAGGTCGTGCATGCGGCGATCAGTCGTTGATGATGTCCGTGAGTACGTCGGGCGACACCCGCAGCGCCAGTGTCAGTCCCGCGCTGTCCGCGCTGATGTCGAGTGACGACAACAATGTCGATACGTTGGGATCGACGTCCCCGGACAGTGCCTGCAGGCCGATGAGGCCCCGCACAACCGCGGCCAGCGAATTCGTGGTGCGCGGGTCGTCGGCCGTCACACGTACCTGGATATCTGCGTCGCCATTGGTGTCAGCGAGCACGAACGCGACCTGGCGCGCTTCGCGCAGCAGACCGGAGTTCCAGGACGCGGCACCGTCGCCCAGGGCCATGGTGTCGACGCCTGCCTGCATCAGGCTCTTGTCGGCGGCGAGCACGAGCAGCGCCTTGCCGTTCGATTTGCGGGGCCGCGCTTCGAGACCGCGCTCCATGCCGTCGAGCGTGCTCGAGACGACGATGGCACTGCGCCGATCAAAGCTCATGAACAGCGTGTCGCTCTGGATGCCAATTTCGGCGTCGTCGAGATCCACGTTCTGAACTTCGTAGTATTCGAAGCCGCTGGCCTTACCCGTCGACAGGTCGCCGCCCGCTTGCAGCGCCGCGAGAATCTTGTCGCGCGTGTCCTGGCTGACATCACCTTGCACGATCATCGTGGCCACACCCGCGGTATCACTGAAGGCCGAGATGCTGTCGAGTTCCTGGTTCGGATTGAAGCCGGTCTCTTTGCGGACGTCGTCGAAGACCTCGTTGTCGAGCCAGCCGTAGAGTTTTTGGCCAACGCTCGTGCTGCGCATGGCTTCGAAGTCGACGTGGAAGTACCAGGCCGTATCGGGCGGCAGGTCGGCGTCTTCAATGCCCGCTACGGCGGGCAACGCGAACAGCGCGAGCGAGAGTGCAACTAAGTGTCTGATCATGTTCCGATTCCTCGGTAGTGTCGCGCCCGAATTGAGCGCACCTAACCACTTATAGTGGCGCTCCGCCAGAAAGGTTACACAGAGGCGCGCGGAATCGGTGCCAGCGCCTCGCCGAGCTCGGCAAGGCAGTGGTCGAGGTCGATCTCGTCCAGCGAATCGGCCGTCTCCGTCCAGCGCTCCAGCAGGGCCGCCTGCACGCGGCCCCGTTCCAGTGCCGTCGCGTAGCCGATGTCGGCGTGGAACATGACCATCGAGTAGCGCGGGATGAAGTGCTCGGGCGCGCGCTGTTCCAACGCAAATGCGAGCGCCTTTTTGAGTTGGAAGCGCGGGTCGCGCACCGTGTCGCGCATCTCGACGTAGTTTTCCATGGCCATGGTCGCGATGGCATCGGCATCTGCGAGCCGCACGGCCGAAAACTCCCGGAAAACGCTGCCCCAGTCGTCGTGCGCATCGAGCAGGCTGTCGAGTACGACGCAGTCTTCAAAGGCCGCGTTCATGCCCTGGCCGTGGAACGGGACGATCGCATGTGCGGCGTCACCAATCAGGAGCACGCGGTCTTCGATGTGCCAGGGCTCGCAACGCACGTTGCCTAGGATACCCAGGGGGTGGGCATCGAGTTGATCTGCAAGATCGGGCACGAGTGGCGGCACATCGGGAAACTGCTCAGCGACAAAGGCGGCCGCCGCGCCCGGCGTCCGCCACGCCGAAAATGAGGGTGTCCCTGCGGCTTCGTCTTCGGCCATGAACAGGGTGGCCGTGAAGTCGCCGCCCGGATTGGGCAATGCGATCAACATGTAGCCACCGCGCGGCCAGATGTGCAGCGCTTCGGCTGCCATCGCGTAGCCGCCATTAGCGGCCGCGGGAATGTCGATTTCCTGGTAGCGGTGACCGAGCAGCTGCTCGCTGGTCTCGAAGCCTGGCTGCTTGGCCAGTGCGCGGCGCGTGGGTGAGCCTGCGCCATCCGCGGCAATGAGGCGTTCAGCCTGGTAGGTGGCTTCACCGCCATCCGGGTTGACCAGGTGCAAGGTGCCCGTGGCCGGGTCGAAGCGCTCGCAGCGCGCGCCGAAGTGGATCGTGGCGCCCGCGCGTTCGGCAGCATCGATGAGCCGATTGTTGAGGCCGGCGCGGCTCACCGAGTAGTTGATGTCGTCCTCGTTGCCGCTGTAGCGCTGAAATTCCAGATCGCCCGCGATCGGGTGCAGCATGCGACCGGGCATGGGGCAGAGCAGGTCATCGATGGCGTGCTCGAGGCCCGCACGCTTGAGACCGCGCATACCGCGCGCGGCCATCGCCAGATTAATCGAGCGGCCTGCCGTGACTGTTCCCCGGCGCGGGTCGGTCTGGCGCTCCAGCACCGTGACTTCAATGCCGCGTCGCGCCAGCAATACGGCAAGCAAGGCGCCGGTGAGGCCCGCACCGAGAATCGTGATGCGGCCCTCGCGAATCATGACGCCTCCAGGGCCTCGTGCAGTCGCTCCACGAAGTGCCAGCAGTCTTCGAAGCTGTTGTAGAGCGGTGCGGGTGCGACACGAATGACGTTGGGTTCTCGCCAGTCGCAGACAACGTCGTGGGCGTCGAGGTGTTCGAACACACTGCGCCCGCTCTGCGTGCTGCCGTTGACGGCCAGCGACAACTGACAGCCGCGCTGTTCGGGCGCCGCAGGCGTCACGACACGAACGCGGTCGCCACAGCGTGCGGCGAGTCGCTGCTCGAGGTAGCCCGTCAGTGCAATCGACTTGTCGCGCAGGCGCTCGATGCCAGCTTCGTGGAACAGCTCGAGCCCGACGACGACGGGTGCCAAGCCCAGCACGGGCGGATTGCTTTGCTGCCAGGCGTCAACGCCGGGCGCGGGGTCGAAGTCGTCGCGCATTTCAAACCGCGTCGACGCGTCGTTGCCCCACCAACCGTGCAGCCGGGGCAGGTCACTCGTGTGGTGTTGGCGCGCGACGTAGGCACCCGCCACGGCGCCAGGACCGGCGTTCAGGTACTTGTAGGTACAGAACACCGCGAAGTCGACGCCCCAGTCGCTCACGCGCATGGGCACGTTGCCAATCGCGTGGGCGAGATCCAGGCCGATCGGGATCTGGCGTTCCCGCGCCAATGTCGTGATAGCCGGCATGTCCAGCACGTCGCCCGTGAGGTATTGCACCCCGGGCAGCAGGATCAGCGCGATCTCCGGATTGGCGTCGAGCAGCGCAGGTAATGCGTCGACGGCATAGCCGCCGTCGCCGCGCGTCCATTCGACAATGCCCGATTCGACGTCGCGACCGTGCCAGTCAAGCTGCGACTGCACGGCGTAGCGGTCAGAGGGAAACGCATCGGCTTCAATGAGGATCTTCCAGCGCGCGTCCGTGGGTCGGTAAAAGCTCAGCATGAGCAGGTTGAGGTTGATCGTCAGCGTGTTCATCGCGACGACTTCGTCTTCGGCGCAGCCGATCAGTTCGGCCAGCAACGGTGCCGCGGCCTCGTGGTAAGGCACCCAGGGGCGTTCGGCGCGAAAGTGCCCCTCGACACCCATCGTCGCCCAGTCGCGAAGCACCTCATTGACGCGCTCGCCGGCGGCCAGCGGCTGCAGGCCCAGCGAATTGCCGCAAAGGTAGACTTTGCGCCGGCCATCGCGACCCCGAGGCCACGCAAATCGGTCACGGAATGTGGCCAGCGGATCGGCGGCATCCAGTGCCTGGGCCTGGGCGAGCGCATCGTGTTCCATCGTCGTCATGAAGCCTCGAGCGGATACAGAGTCGGGTTGCTGGGCGTTGCATCGCCCGTGAACGGTGCCGGTTGCAATGCCAGCGCGTAGTGACCGTCTTCGATATCGTCGGGCACATAGATCATTTCTGTGATTGTGGCTTCGCTGCGGGTCGCCTCGCTGCGGTCGGTGCTGCCCGGCGGCAGGCCCCAATAGAGCCGGTGCACGGCCAGGTGGCCCCCGTCCTCGAGGCGATCGAGCGAGGGTGTGTCGATGAGCAGGTGCATGACGCCGTGCGACACGATGTGGGCCATGGCGCTCATCGTCAGGTAGGCGTAGTCGTCGCTGTCGGTGTAGCGGGCATGCGCCTTGTCCGTGGGGTTGGGCAGCGTTCGGATGACCAGCGCGTCGGGTGTGGTCTCGGCCGGCCAGGCGGCTGCGAGGTCTGAGGCCACCAGGACGCGATCTTCGGCGCGGGTGACCGGTGGCAGCGCGTCTGTCGTATCGGCCGCGCGACGCTCGGGCAATGTGATCAACAGTGCCTTCAGGCGGCGGCTCGGGATGGCATCCAGGACGTCGTGCTGCGTTGCGGTCACGTGGCCGATGCCTTCTGTGTGGGTGCCGTGGCAGTGCGGCGCCAGTTGCAGCACTTGCGCGTTGCAGCTGCCGCCTTGGGCCACGTCGCCAACGAAGGCGCCGGCCGTCAGCGCTGTGCCGCGCGCGGGCGTCACACCAAAGTAGTTGGACTGGGCGCCGTCGAAGTCGAGACGGCGCGCGATCGAGCGGCCCTCGCCGTGCATGGGATCAGTCGCCATCGCGGGGTGGTTTGACCGCGCCGCAGTTGTCGCAGGTTCGGTTGGCTTCACTGTCGTAGAACCGGTCGAAGACGGGCGGCAGCTGCGCCACGATGTCGGTGACGTGCAGGTACGCCTCGTACAGCAGGTGATCGCAGGCGTCGCAGTACCAGTGGAAGCCGTCGAGCTCGCCCTCGCGGCGCTTGCGCTCGACGACGAGCCCCACCGTATTCGCAAAACGCTGTGGTGAGTGCGGTACGCGGGGTGGCAGCAGCAGGATATCGCCCTCGGCGATCGTGATGTCGATGCGGCGACCGTCCTGGATCGTGCGCAACCGCATGTCGCCTTCGAGCTGGTAGAAAAACTCCTCGCCTTCATCGTAGTGGTAGTCGTCCCGCGAGTTGGGTCCACCCACGACCATGATGATGAACTCGCCATCCTCGAAGACCTGCTGGTTGCAGACCGGCGGCTGCAGCAGGTGCCGATGGCGTTCGATCCAGCCGTGCAGGTTGAACGGCAGCAAGGGCGGCATGCTGGCGTTGTCCGTGGCCGCATCGACGGGTGCTTTGGGTTCGTGACTCATCAGGCGCAGTTTATCGGTTTTGCTGGGGTACCGGTTGGTGCCCGGGGACGCTGTCGAGGCTGTGATCAGCTCGTTGGCGCATCGCAGGGCACCTGCACCGGTGCCGCGTCGGGGACATCGACGCGCAGCGCTGTGAGCGCGCGGCCCCAAACGCAGCCCGTATCGAGTCCGACGACGCCGTGATCTCGCAGGTAGCCGAGCGCGGACCAGTGACCGAAGACGACCTCGGTGTCGCCGCGCTTGTGCGGCAGCTCGAACCAGGGATGTCGAAACTTGCCGCTGCTGCCCGGTGTGCCCTTGGTCTTGAGGTCGAGCCCGCCGCGCGAGGTCAGTAGGCGCATGCGTGTAAACACATTAACGATGAAGCGGTGGCGCGGGATGCCTTCGAGCGACTTGCGCCAGAGCACGGGCTTGTTGCCGTAGAGGTGCAGCATCAAGTCGTGGAACCCGTCACCGCGCAGTTGGGCTTCGACTTCTGCGGCGCGTCGGCAGGCTTTGTCGATCGACCAGCGCGGCAGGATGCCCGCGTGCACAAGTACCTTGTTGAGCGCGGCGTCGTGGTGCAGCAGCGGTCGTCGGCGCAGCCAGTCGACAAGCTCGGGTCCGTCCTCGGCGTCGAGGATGTAGCTGATCGAATAGCGCTTGCGCAGCGCCGAGCGCTTGGGCCGTTCAGACAATGCCAGCAGGTGCAGGTCGTGGTTGCCGAGCACGGTCACGACCGCGTCCCCGAGTCGTTTCACAAGGCGCAGCACGGCCAGTGAATTGGGCCCGCGGTTCACGAGGTCTCCCGTCAACCAAAGCGTGTCATGGTTGGGGTCGAACTCGATGGCGTCGAGCAGGCGCCGGAAGGGGTCGTAGCAACCCTGGAGATCGCCAATCGCGTAGATGGCCAAGGTCAGAGCGCTCGGGCGCTACTGCAGGATGCCGGGAATGGCCAGCGTAAACGGCGCGATAGGCGCGTCAAAGGGCTCGCCTTCGTCGTCCTGCATCTCGTACGCGCCCTGCATCGTGCCAACGGGCGTCTCAATAATGGCGCCAGAGGTGTATTCAAACGACTCGCCGGGTGGCAGGTGCGGTTGCTCGCCAACCACGCCGTCGCCGCGCACCTCCTGCACCTTGCCATTGGAGTCCGTGATGACCCAGTGGCGGCGGCGCAGTTGCGCAGGTCGGTCACCCACATTCGTGATGCGAATCGTGTAGGCGAATACGTAGCGACCGTCGTCGGGCTCACTCTGGTCGTCGAGAAAACGCGTCGACACGTCGATGTTGATGGGGCGCTCGGTCATGCCGACATTCAAACAAAGCGCCCCCCGTGGCGCAATGCGCATGACGCGGGGTCCGCCTGTGGCCAGTCAGCGCGCGGCGATGGCGTTGGCCAGGGCCGCGAACCGGTCCGCGCTCACGGTCTCGGCGCGCTGCGTGGGGTCGATCTCCGCGGCCTCGAAGTGCGCGGTATCGGCGACCTCGCGCAAGGCATTGCGCAGCGTCTTGCGCCGCTTCGAGAACGCGCGCCGCACCACATCCTCGAGCAGGCGGGCATCCGTGATGTCGGGCGGTGCTTCACGCGGCGACAAACGCAGGACGGCCGAGTCGACACGCGGCGGCGGATCGAAACTCTCGGGTCCCACCTCGAACAGAAACTCGCTGTCGAAGGCCAGCGCTAGCATCACGCCGAGCCGTCCCCAGGCTTTGCCGCCGGGCGTGGCCGTGATGCGGTCCACGACTTCCTTTTGCAGCATGAAGTGCATGTCCTCGATCGCATCCACAAAGCGCGCGAGGTGGAAGAGCAGGGGCGTCGAAATGTTGTAAGGCAGGTTGCCCACGAGTCGCAGCGGTGCGCCCAGGCTTGCGTAGTCCACCTCGAGTGCGTCCTGACCGATGATCTGCACCTGGTCGGCGTCGGCGTACTCGCGCTCGAGCCGGGCGACGAGGTCGCGGTCGAGCTCCACGAGGGTGAGCCGACCTGCGCGACGGGCCAGTGCACCCGTCAGTGCGCCCTGGCCGGGACCGATCTCGACGATGTGCTCATCGGCTGCGGGCGCGATGGCGCCAATGATGTGATCGATCGTCGCGGCGTCGACGAGAAAGTGCTGGCCGAAGCGTTTACGGGGGCGGTGCGCGCCCGTCATGCGTGCCCGTCCGTCAGCGTGGCGGCCAGCTGCACCGCAGCCAGCAGGCTCGCGGGGTCGGCCTGGCCCGTGCCTGCGATGTCGAGCGCGGTGCCGTGGTCAACGGAGGTGCGCACGATATCGAGACCCAGTGTGACGTTTACGATCGTGCTGAAGTCGGCGTACTTGACCACGGGCAAACCTTGATCGTGAAACATGGCCAGCACGGCGTCGGCGTCTCGGCCTGCGTGATTGAACACGGTGTCAGCGGGGTGTGGACCCGTGACGTTGCGGCCGCGTGCCCGCTGCGCTGCGACGGCGGGCGCAATGGCTTCGGCGCCCTCGTGGCCCAGGTGGCCGCCTTCGCCCGCGTGCGGGTTGAGGCCGCAAACGGCGATGTGGGGCGCGTCGATGCCGTACTGTGAGTGCAGGCCCTGCCAGAGCACATCGATCACGGCCGTCAGGCGTTCCGTGGTGATGTGGTTAGCAACCTCGCGCAGTGGCAGGTGAGTCGTGGCCAGCGCCACGCGCAGCGTTTCTCCGGCGAGCAACATCACGGGCATGCCACTGCCGCAGCGCTCGGCCACGTATTCCGTGTGCCCGCTGAAAGCGATGCCCGCGTCGTTGATGACCTGTTTGTGCAGCGGTGCGGTGACCATGCCCGCAAATCGACCGCTGCGGCAGCCGTCAACGGCAAGGTTAAGCCCCTCGATGAGTGTTGCCGCATTGCGGATGTCGGGGGTGCCGACACAGTCCCGGACCGGGAAGGGCGTGTCGATGACAGGCAGCGTGCCGGTTGTGTGTACGCTGGGCGCGTCATCGAACGCCGCGATCGACACTGGGCAGCCGATCTGGCTGGCCCGCTCGGCAAGCAGGGTGGCGTCACCGATGGCCACGACAGGTGCGGGCAGGTCCATGCCCGCCAGTCGCACACAGAGCTCGGGACCAATGCCCGCGGGTTCACCGCAGGTGATCGCGAGCGTCATCTCAGATGCGCTTCTCGACAAAGGCCTCGTCGCGCAGGCGGCGCAGCCAGAGCTCGGTTTCCTCACCGACGCGCGCGTTTCGAAGGCTCATCGCGCACTCGTTACGCTTGACCTCGTCGGTGTTGTCGTAGACGCGACGGCCCATGACCTCGAGCACGTGCCAGCCAAACCGCGAGCGGAAGACGTCCGAGAGTTGGTTGAGCTCCAGAGACTCAACGACCTCCGTGAACTCGGGCACAAAGATGTCCGAGGTGGTCCAGCCGAGGTCGCCGCCCTGGTTGCCCGAGCCGGGATCGTCGGAGTTGAGCTTGGCGAGGTCGCCAAAGTCCTCGCCGGCAAGGAGGCGGTCACGAATGTCTTCGAGCTTCTGCTGTGCGGCAGCGTCATCGAGGATTTCGTTGGGCTGGATGAGAATGTGGCGCACGCGTGTCTGCTGGATCTCGCTGCGGCCCGTGACGCCGCGCGTCTCGTTCAGACGAATGAGGTAGAAGCCCGAGCTCGAACGGATCGGCTCGTTCACGTCACCGTCGTTCATGCTGCGCACGGCGTCCACGAACAGCGTCGGAATCTGGTCGCCGCGGCGCCAGCCGATGCCACCGCCATCGAGGCCGTTTTCACTGTCGGAATTGGCCACCGCCAGTGCCGCGAAATCGGCGCCTTCCTGCAGGCGCTCGTAGAGTGCGTTCGCCTCGGCCTCGGCTTCGGTGAACTGTGCGGCGGTCGCCGCAGCGGGCACACCGACGAGGATGTAGGACAGGTTGAACTCGGCGTTGGCGCCGAAGCTCTCCTCACCGCGCGCAAGGCACTGTTTGATCTCGCGCTCCGTCACGCTGATGCGCCGGAACACCTCAACCTGGCGCAGCTGGTCCATAACCATCTGCTCGCGCATGTCTTCGCGGTAGAGCGGGTAGGACAGACCCTGCGTGGCCATGACCTGGGGCAACTGCTCGAAGGGGATGTTGTTGCGGGCCGCCACTTCCGAGAGCGCGTTGTTGAGCATGGCGTCCGAAACGCGGATGCCCATGCGCTCGGCACGCTGCAACTGCAGCCGATTGACGATGAGGCGTTCGAGCACCTGGTCGCGCAACACGTCTGTCGGCGGCGGGGGCTGCCCCGAATCCTGCAGACGTTCGGAGATGGCTGCGTACTGCGCGTCGAGTTCGCTTTGCAGTACGACGCCCTCGTTGACCACTGCGACGACCTTGTCCAGCAGGATGCTTGAGTCAGCGGATTGGGCGCTGGCGCGATCGGCGGCAGCGAAGCCCAGGAATACGAAAACGGTCAAAAACAGTCGAGATCGGTGCATAACGTGTAGCAGTGTGTAAGTCAGTCGGTCAGCGTCGTGTCGTGTAGCCCAGGATGCCACGCTCAAGCAGCTTGTCCGCCGGGTCTCCGACACTGGTCAGACCCTTGAGATACAGCTGGATCGCGGACGAGGTATCGGCCGTACCGTCACGGCGACTGATGTAGCGGCGTGACACGATGCGCAGGCCCCAGCAGCAGCTTTCGTACTCGACGCCGACGAAGCGTTCTAGCGAGGCGCGCTCCAGGAACGAGTAATTATAGCGCCCCACGACGTTCCACTGCGACGCAATGGGCCAGGACCAGGAGATATCGCCCTGATCGACGGCATCGCGACGAAAGCGGTAGGCCACGTTGACCACGCGTCCGTCGCCGGGGTTGTACTGCAGTCGGAACTCGGACTGGGTCGATTCGTCTCGCTCCGTGTTCCACTGCTGGGTCAGGTCCACATTCCAGTCGCCCCAGAAGTTGAGCGAGAGCTCAGCGATGTAGTCCGAGGAATTGCCGCCCTGCGTGATCTCGCCCGGCAGGATGACGCTCTGCGTCGAGAGGTAGCGGGTCTGGCCCAGCGTCGCCCGCAGCACTGTGCGACCCGTGTCCGAGGTGGCGAGCCGCGTCGAGACGCCAAAGGTGAGCTGGTCTGTGTCGCCGATGCGGTCGAGGCCAATGTAGCGGTTCGCCCGGTAGAGCTGCTCGAGGCTCGCGACGGGCAGGATCGTGTCGAAGACCGGAATATCGCTCTGATTGCGGAATGGGACATGGACGTAATAGATGTGCGGCTCGAGCGTTTGGCGCAGCGTGCCGCCCTGGAGTTCGCGTTCGAAGCGCAGGCCGGCGTCCAGCGTGGCGATGGGCAGACTGCGTGTCTGCGTCTCGTCGATGGGGTCGGCCTCGGGCTTGAGGCGGTAGTGCGTGAAGAGCCACTGCAACTCGGGGCGCACGTAGTAGCCGCCGCCATCGACCTCCCAGGACAGACTCGGCGCGGCATGGAAGCGCTCACCCGTGACGCCCAATTCGCGTTCGAAGTGCGTCACCTCTGCATCGAGCCCGACGCCGAAGCCGCTGCCGATGTCGTCCCAGAGACCCTGCACGCGAATTGCGGGCAAGAGACGGTAGGGCTCGTCCTCGGCCACGATCTGGTCGTCAATGGTCTGATAAAGCGTCGCGCGGGCATCGGCACGCCACTGGCGCCCCCGGTAGGCCAGGCCCACGGTGCGGTCGAGGTGCGTGGCGCTCGCACTCGACAGGCTGCCACCCAAGTCCTCGAGGTACTGATCGTCGGAGACGTCCGTGATGTCCGCGAATGCGCGCCAGCGGTCGCCGAAGTCGGTGGTGTTGTTCCAGCGAAAGAGCGTGCGGTCCAGCCGCGTGAGGTCATCGCCCGGCAGGTGGGCGACCTCGACGTTGCCGCTCGAAAACTCGGTCAGGTAACGCCCGCTGGCCGTCAGTTGCACGCCGCGGCGCGACAACAGCCTTGGCGTAAACGTGGCGTCGTAGTTGGGCGCGATGTTCCAGTACCAGGGCAGGCTGATGTCAAGACCGTTCAGGCCGGACTGACCGATGTTGGGCAGCAGGAAGCCCGTCTTGCGCTGCGCGGAAATCGGGAATGACAGGTAGGGCGTGTAGAGGATCGGCACGTCTTTGAAGCGTAGCGACAGATTGCGCGCTTCACCGACGCCGTCGGCTGTGTTGAGTGTGATGCGGTCGGCTTTGACGATCCAGTCGTCCTTGTCGGGCGGGCACGAGGTGTAGTTCACCCCGCGCAGCCGGATCTTTCCTGACCGGTCGATACGCAGCAGGCTGGCCGCGCCCCGAGAGGCGCCGTAGCCGAGCTGGAATACGGCATCGCGAAACTCGACGCGACCGTAGAGGTAGCTCAGCAGGGCCTCCTGGCCGACGATGTTGGCCCCAGCGCCTGAATAGCGAATGTTGCCAAATAGCGCCAAACTGGACTCATCACGGTCGAACTTGCCGCTATCCGCGTCGAAACGGAATTCGCCCCGCTGTACAGAAACGCCGTTCGAGAGCACCGCATCGCCGCCCAGCGTGTAGCGGCCCGATCCGCTTTCAAAGGTCACCTGGCCTTCAGCCAGTCCCGTTTCCTGGGGCGCGTCGACCGGAAACTGATTCACGCCACACAGTGGTGGCAGCTCCTGCGACTGGGCGTTCGCTGCGACCAGGCCCAGGCAAAAGAGCAGGCTTGCGATTCCGCGTGGGTAGCGGGAGCGAATGTGAGGCGAATCGGTGATGACGGAATAGCCAGTCAGGGGCAATCCGCGGCAGTGTAATGCATTGTCCGCACAGGGTCTTGCCGTGCCCGGGCGGCTGTCGCGCGGTAGTATCCGCGCCTGTTGGGGCCAACCCTGAGGTGCCTGTGGCCAGACAATCCGGTGACGATGCCGCGACCGTTAGCGACGGTGCGCCACGAGAGCAGGCGATGGTCGAATGGCTGTCGTCGCTGGGCTTGGCCAAGGCGACGCTCGAAGCGGCTTCGGAGGATGCAAGTTTCCGACGCTACCTGCGCGTGACGCCCGGCGACGCCGCCTGGCCGTACCCGCAGCATGGCTCGCTCATCGTGATGGACGCGCCGCCGCCGCAGGAAGACTGTCGTCCGTTCCTGCACGTGGCGCAGAGTTTTGCTGCGCTGGGCCTGCCCGTGCCCGAAGTGCTCGCCGATGACGTCGCGCGGGGCTTCCTGTTGCTCTCGGATCTGGGCAGCCAGGCGCTCCTGCCGCAGCTCGAAACAGCACCCGAACTCGCCGATGTACTGTACGCGCAGGCCGGCGACTGGCTGCACCAGTTGCAGTCGCGCGGGGCCGATTTCGCGGACACGCTGCCGCCTTACGACGAGGCGCTTTTGCGCCGCGAGATGGCGCTGTTCAGCGACTGGCTCTGCGCGAAGCACCTGGGGCTTGAGTGGGACAGTGACGACCAGCGCGCATGGTCGCAGCTCACGGACCGACTCGTGGCCAATGCGTTGCAACAGCCGCAGACGGCCGTGCACCGCGACTACCACTCGCGCAACCTCATGCTCGACGCCGATCTTGGGCTTTGGATCATCGACTTTCAGGACGCCGTGCGGGGCGCCTTCACTTACGACCTCGTGTCCTTGCTTCGCGATTGCTACATCGAGTGGCCGATCGAGCAGGTCACCGACTGGGCCGTGCGCTGGTTCGACGATGCGCCCATGGCCGCGACACAGTCGCAGGCGCAGAACCTGCGCTGGTTCTTCCTGAGCGGCGTGCAGCGCCAGCTCAAGGCAGCCGGCATTTTCGCGCGCCTGGGTCACCGCGACGGCAAGTGGCATTTCCTCGAAGATGTGCCGCGCACGCTGGGCTACATCACGCAGCTTTCGGGGTCCTACCCCGAGCTCGATTGGCTCATTGAGCTCATCGAGACGCGTTGCCTGCCGGCGCTGTCAAAATGACATCGGCTTTGCTGCTTTGCGCGGGGCGCGGCGAGCGGCTGCGCCCCCTCACCGATACGCTGCCCAAGCCGCTTGTCGAGGTGGGCGGTGAGACGCTCGTCGGCCGGCATCTGCGTGCCCTGGCCGCTGCCGGCGTGACGCGGGTTGTGATCAACCTGGGCTGGCTCGGAGAACGGATTGTCGAACACGTGGGCGATGGCGCGCGCTACGGGCTGAGGGTGCTCTACAGTCCGGAGGGCTACCCGACACTCGATACGGGCGGTGCGATCGTGCGGGCGCTTTCATTGCTCGATGCCGCGCCGTTCTGGGTGGTCAACGCGGACACGTACACCGACTTTGACTTCGGGCCAGGCGCCGCTGCACTGCTCGACGGGCGCGAGGCCGCCATCGGCCTGACGCCCAACCCCGAGTACCGCGACGCAGGCGATTTTTCGCCGGCGGGCGGCTTCGCTCACAATACGGGTGAGGTTTCGCAGACGTTCTCGGGAATCGCGTGCTACTCGCCGACGTTCTTCTCAGACTGCGAAGACGGTCGATTCTCGGTCGTGCCCCTGCTGCGCGCTGCCGCCCGTGCGGGTGCACTGGGCGCGTTTGATGTCGGGTCGCACTGGTACGACGTCGGTACACCGGAACGCCTTGCGACACTGCGCGCTGCTGTCGCATCCTGACGCCTATGAATCGACGCGCAACACAATGAGTCAGCCTGAACCCGATGACATCGGCGGCTACGGCGACGACGAGTTGCACGTCGCGGGTGGCCTTGCGGCGGCGGGCTACCAGTCACTGCTGACGCTGGCACGAAACCGACGTCGCCGCGCGGGCTTCAGCGATACGATGATGACCGAGGACGTGTTGCACGAGAGCTTCCTGAAGCTCAGTGGCAAGACCGTGTGGCAGTCGCAGGAGCACTTTCTGCGCACGGCGAGCCTCGCGATGCGCCAGGTCGTCGTCGATCACGCCCGGCGTAAGTTGGCCGACAAACGCGGCGGTGGGCAGGCGGGCGAGAGCTTCGAGGAGGCAGCCGATCGGGTGGCGGGTTTCGACGAGACGCCCGAACAGATCGCGGTCATCGATGACTTGCTGAAACAGCTCGCCGAAGAGAACCCGCGCTGGCTGCGCGTTGTGGACGCGCGCTATTTCGCAGGGCTCACAGAGCCTGAGACTGCGGCCTTGCTTGGGCTGTCCGAGCGCACCGTGAGTCGCGACTGGAAAGATGCGCGCGCCTGGCTTGCGGCGCGCATGGACGTCTAGGTCGATTCGCGCTTCGGAAGCGGGGGCACCAGGTCGGCTTCCGCGAGACGCTGGTACAGATAGAGTTGCATCGTGTCTCCCCGCGCCACATCGAGAAACGCAGGGTCTGCAAAGGCGTCGGCGGGCACGGTGTCCGCACGCTCCGCGATGAGATCGACGTGCACCTGAGCCATCAGCAACTGGTGTTCACGCGTCGCTGAACCGTTCACGTTATCGATGAGAACCCGTACCGCCGCCAGGGTCGCGTCGGCTGCTGCGAGATCGCCCGCGCTGGCCTGAGCAACTGCAAGCACGGCGAGTCCTTTGATGTGCCATGGCGAGCCGCTGCCCTCGTACTGCTCGAATAACGTATCGGCACGCGTCAGCTCGTTGAGCGAGACATCGGAGTCGCCGCGCTCCATCGCAACGAGCCCGAGGACGAGGCGGGCACGCGCCTCGGCGCTGCTCTCGCCTTTCATCGGTACGTCTTCATCAATGATCTGTTGCGCAATGGTCTGTGCGCGGTCCAGATCACGCGTGAAGCTGAGCTCCATCGAAGCGACGTTGTAGCGCACCGTGTCACGGCCGTAGACCACGAGATTCGGGTTTTCGTCAAAAAGCTCTAGTGTTCTCTTGAATGACTCGTAGCCACCCTGGCGGTCATCGCGCGCATTGCGCAGGAAGGCTTGCATGTTGGTGTGAAATAACAGCTCGAACGGCTGTGTGTCGTTGGCAATGAGCTTCGTGACGAGTGCTTCCGCAAGCACCAGGTCTTCCTCGGCCTTCGTGATGCGTGCCAGCTTGAAGGCGTAGTTGAACAGGTCGGCTTCGCTCTGCTGAAAGCCCGTCGAGAACCGGTCGACGAGATCGCGCAGCAGCGGTTCCGCTTCCTCGTTGCGACCTGCATCGGTCAGCATCAGCGCATAGGCTTCCTCGCCGATGTCCACGAGTGCGGGGTTACCGATGTCGGCCGCCATCCACGGATCGAACACTTCCAGCGCCCGCTTCAAGTCACGACGGAAGTAGAAGTTGCGCCCGATCGCGTAGCTGGTTGCCGCGGCAATGTCGGGTTCTGTCTCTCGGTTATCAAAAACCTCACGCCAGCGACTCATCATCAGGCCAGATAGTCGCTCCGAGTCTTCGTCGCCACCGAACGCGCGTTGCAAGACGTCGGAATAGGCCTGTTGCGCGCCGAGGTTGGCCTCGGAGCGTTCCCACTGCCACTGGGCGCGCTCTAGCGCCTGTGTCGCGCGATCGGCTTCCTGCTGCGCCGCATTGGCGAAGGTCAGGCTGGCGGCGAGGCCACCCGTCAACGCAAGTACAAACGCGGATGCCAGGGCCGAGGCGAGGGGCGCACGGCGTATGAGCTTGCCAAGCCGGTGTAGCCGGCCGCCCTTGCGGGCGGCGACCGGGCGCTTCTCGATCCAGTTCCCAATGTCATCGGCCAGCGCATCAACGGAGCCGTAGCGTTCTTTAGCGTCCGTAGCCAGTGCGCGGCGCATGATCGCCGCAAGATCAGCGTCGTCTATCGAATCGATTGCCATGCCGCCGTCGGGCTGGCGCTCGGGGCGCGCTGCCGTGACAAGAACGTGGAGCAAGATGCCCAGCGCAAATACATCGGTCTGCGCGCTCAACGCCTCGCCACGCAGCTGTTCGGGTGCGGCCCAGGCGAGCGTCAGCGGGCCCGCGCCCGTCGCGTCATCCTCGAGACTCGACGCGATCCCGAAATCGATGAGCCGCGGCTGTCCACGGCTGTCTACGAGGATGTTCTGGCTCTTGAGGTCACGGTGCAGGATCAGTTTGTTGTGCGCGTGTCGGACGGCTTCACAGACCCGCCGGAAAAGCGCCAGCCGATCGTGACGATCGAGTCCGGTGTCGCGCACGTAGGCGTCAATCGGGGCGCCGTCGACGTATTCCATGGCCATGTAGGGCCGGTGGTCGTCAGTCTCACCGCCATCCACGATGCGCGCGATACCCGGGTGCTCCATGAGGGCCAGCCGACGCCGTTCTGCGTCGAAGCTGTCCGAGCGGGCGGCGCCCTGCATGAGCTTGAGTGCGACCGTTTGTTCGTAGCGACCGTCGGCGCGTTCCGCACGGTACACCTCGCCCATGCCGCCGCGCCCGATGAGGGCATCAATGCGCCAGGGCCCCACTTGCTGGCCGCTGGCGAGCGCGGGCTCTGGTACATCGTCTGCGTCGGGCAACGAGGTGCGCATGAATCCCGCGGGTGCCGTGCGTGCCACAAGGCGATTTGCGGCGGCGAGTTGCTCGGAGTCGTTGCAGGCCGAGGCGAGAAACGCGTCACGCATGTCGGCGTGGAGCGTACCGGCGTGTTCGGCCGCCTCGGTGATCTTCTTCCAGTTCAGCACGGTCAGACCCTTTCTTTTTCTTGTCGGCCTGAGTCCCTCATGTTCCGGGGCCGCCGTCAAGGCAGCCGCGGCGTGCTGGCGTCAGGCCACGGCGCGCAGGCGCAGTCGTGACTCGAGGATCGGCTGGATACGCCGCTCGGTCTCGGCAAGGTCCCAGTCAAGCCCCAGTCCCGACAGGTCTGTCACTTCGAGGCCCTGCATCCCACAGGGATTGATGCGTGCGAAGGGCTCGAGGTCCATGTCGACGTTGAGGGCCATGCCGTGATAACTGCAGCCGCGTCGGATGCGCAGGCCGATACTCGCTACCTTGCGGCCTTCGACGTACACGCCCGGCGCATCGCGGCGCGCCTGGGCCTCGATACCTGCGTCGGCCAGCAGCTCGATCACGCTGTCTTCGAGTGCACTGACAAGTGCGCGTACACCGAGCCCGGCGCGGCGCACATTGAGAAGTGGGTAAATCATGAGCTGGCCTGGCCCGTGATAGGTCACCTGACCGCCGCGGTCGATTTGCACGAGCGGAATGTCGCCGGGCGCCAGCACGTGCTCGCGGCTGGCGGCCATGCCCAGCGTGAAGACGGGTGGGTGTTCGCAGAACCAAAGCAGGTCGGTCGCGTCCGGCCCGCGCGCGTCGGTGTAGGCCTGCATTCGCCGCCAGAGCGGCTCGTAGTCCTGCCGCCCCAGCGATTCGACACCGTAGGCTTCGCTCACAACGCCATGACGACCTGGTCGTCGGCCGTCAGTGCCTCGTAGATGGCGTCGAGCTGCGCTTTGCTTTCGGCTGTGATCTCTATCGTCACCGACAGGAAGCCACCGTTGCGGCTCTCGCGCGATGCTACCGACAGCGGCGCCTTGTCGCCCGTGTGGGCGCGCACAAGTGCTGTCGCGTGCGCTTCGAAATCCGCATCGTTGCGACCCATCACCTTGATGGGAAAGGTCGTCGGGAATTCGAGGAGCGTATCTTCGCCGTCGTCGCTCATGCGTCTGCCTTCAGTGCCTGGTAGCCCGTGAACAGTGTTCGCCATACCGGTCCGGCCTCGCCGTCGCCAACAGGCGCCCCGTCCAGGTCAGAGATGGGCATGATCTCACGCGTGCTCGACATGATGAGAATCTCGTCGGCGGCCCGGAACTCGTCCATGTTCACGCGACGCGTTTCGACGGGTACGCCACAGCGTCCCGCGACTTCAACCGTCAGCGCCCGCGTCACACTGGGCAGAACGCGGGCGTCCTCGACCGGAAGCGCCAGCGTGCCGCCGGTGACGCAGCCAACGGCGCTCGTGGCGCCCTCGATGAGCTCACCGTCGCGCTCCAGGATGGCCTCGGCCGCGCCGGCCTCACTGGCCAGTTGTTTGGCGAGAACATTGGCCAGTAGCGACGTCGATTTGATGTCGCAACGCGCCCAGCGCTGGTCGGGCAGCACGATGGCTGACAGGCCGTTGGCATAGGCGTCGGCGTCGATGGGTGCCAGCCGGTTCGACATCGCAAAAAGATGGGTCTGCGGTGCGTCGGGGAAACGATGATCGCGGCCTTCGAGGCCCACGCGCGTCAGCTGCAGGTACAGCGACTGGTTGCCGCCGCCATTGGCTTCGATAACGGCCATGAGCGCAGCGGTGATGTCTTCGATGCTGCGGCCCAGTGGCAACCGGATCTCGTCACAGCTGCGCGCGAGTCGCCGCAGGTGTTTATCGAGCCCGAGCGGCTTGCCGTCGTAAACGGGCATGACTTCGTAGATCCCGTCGCCGAAGAGATACCCGCGGTCTAGCGGCGAAATGCGCACGTCAGCGAGGGGCTTGAGCTGCCCCTCGTGCCATGCGTGTTCGAGTGCCTGCGCCACGCCGTGACCTCAGTTGAACCAGAGCCGAACTTCGTCGGTCATGCGCTTCCAGAGGCCACCGCGCTCGACAGAGCCGAGCAGCTGTACGGGCGCGCTTGTAAGCTCTTCGCCGTCGAGGGCAATGCTGACCCGACCAACCTCGACGCCCTGTTCGAGCGGCGCGTAGAGCGTGCGACGGACGGTCAGCGTCGGCGCGAGTTCATCCCAGGCGCCGCGCGGCACCGTGACGAACAGGTCCCGCGCGAGGCCCAGCGGCACGGCGTCGGCATCGCCTTTCCAGACCTTGGCGTTGTCGATGGCGGCGCCAGCAGCATACAGCTGTCGCGTTTCGAAAAAGCGGAAGCCGTAGTTGAGTAACGCGCGGCTCGCATCGGTGCGTGCGCGATCGCTCACTGTGCCCATCACCGCCGAGATCAGCCGCATGTTGCCGCGTTGCGACGAGGTCACGAGGCACCAGCCTGCGGCGTCGGTCCGGCCCGTCTTCATGCCATCAACACCGTCGGAGCCGAGCAGCTTGTTGCGGTTGCTCTGTGTAACACCGTCCCAGGTGTAGGACTGCTGGCTGTAGCGATAGTACTGGTCGGGAAACTCACGAATGATCGCTCGCGCTAGCTGGGTCATGTCGCGGGCTGTGGAGAACTGGTTTTCAGCGGGCAGGCCGTGCGCGTTGCGAAACGACGTCGACAGCATGCCGAGCTCACCCGCGAAGCCGTTCATGAGATCCGCGAATACCGACTCAGTGCCAGCGACATGCTCAGCCAGTGCCACGCTGGCATCATTGCCCGACACCACGATCATGCCCTGGAGCAGATTCTCAACGGTTACCCGGCTGCCCAGGCGCGCGTACATCGTCGACGAGCCGCCCTGGCCGGCGGCATGTGCGCGCTCGCTAATGATCACTTCATCGGTCAGCGCGATCTGACCCCCCTTCAGGGCCTTGAATACGACATAGGCCGTCATGAGTTTGGTCAGGCTTGCAGGCTCGACCTGCAGATCGGGGTTCATCGCGGCCACGGCGGCGCCGCTGTTGGCATCGATGACGAGATAGCTCGATGCATTGAGCGCGGGCGGCGCCGGCGTCGGCATGCGGTTGGCCCAGGTGCTGGCGGCCATAAGGCTCAGGCCGGCCAGAAGCGTGATCAGACGGGTGGCGTATTGGGTCATGGGTCTCGAAGGGCGCGGAAAAGCGCGCATTATTTCACAGGGCTGGACGGCGTGCCGATCGTCTCGGCGCCACAGGTGAGACCGCGCGGCTAAGCGGCTGTTCCGGGCCTACTGCGGACTGGCCGTCGTCGCATCGACGAGGCGGATATCGCGGATGCCGATGCCCGCAAGCAGCCCGCTGATCCGGTCGAAGCTGGCGACGTCGCCGATGGGGCCAACACGGACCCGGAACACGGCGCCATTGTCGGTCTCGGCCTGCGCGAGGAAGGCGTCCTCGACGCCTGCGTCGGCCAGTTGCCGCAGTCGTCGCTCCGCGTTGCCACGCTGCGCGAAGGCGCCCACCTGCATGAACAGCGGTTCGCCCGGGGTGCTGGCCGTGGTGGGTGACTTGGGCTTGGGCGTATCAAACTCAAGGGCTTCGACCTCGACCAGCGCGGTTCCGGCATCCACCATGTCGAGAGCCGTCGCCGCTGCGTAAGACAGGTCGATGATGCGGTTGTCGACGAACGGACCCCGGTCATTGACCCGAACGACGATGGAGCGGCCATTGCCGAGGTGGGTAACGCGGACCCAGGTGGGCAGCGGCAGGGATTTGTGTGCCGCCGTCATGGCGTGCATGTCGTACACCTCGCCCGACGAGGTACGGCGGCCATGGAATTTTCGGCCGTACCAGCTCGCGACACCGCGTTCGCGGTAGTCCTCTGCCGTGTCGCTGACGTAGTAGCGCTGTCCGGCAACTTCGTAGAAGCGCGGATTACCGTAGCGGCTTAGTGGTTCGGGGCCGGGCACGCGGCTGGAGGGTGTGACGCCCGGGTCGCTGCGGGGCGGGCCATCGCCGGCCTCAAACGTACTGCAACCGGCGAGCGTTGCCACGACCAGCAGCGGCGCGAGCCGCTTCATGGTGTTGCGGCGACCTCGCTGGCGTGTCGCGCGGCCGCGATCTCGTTACCGAGCTGCCAGACGGCCATGGCGTACATGGTGCTGCGGTTGTAACGCGTGATCACGTAGAAGTTGTGGAAGCCGACGTGCAGCTCTCGACCCGCGTCGCCCTCGAACACGATGACGCGTGCTGAGTCGCCCGCGAGCGCCGCGGCATCGAACTTCAGGCCCTGTTCGCGCAGCGCGCTGATGTCGATCGGATCCGCCAGCTTGTTCTCGGCGGGCAGCGCGAGGCTCGCGTCGTCTGCCAGTGACGCCGACGTTACAACGGGTGCCCCCGGCTTCCAGCGGTGGCGCCGGAAGTACTCGGCGACACTGGCGAGCACGTCGTCCCAGTTGTTGAACAGGTCCTTGCGACCGTCGCCGTCGCCGTCATCGGCGTAGGCGCGGTAGCTTGAGGGTATGAACTGCGGTGCACCCATGGCGCCCGCGTAGGAGCCCAGCGCCGTGCGTGGGTCGATGTCTTCCTCGCGCGCCAGTTGCAGGAATTGACCGAGCTCTTTTCTGAAGAAGTTGGCACGCGGCGGGTAGTCAAAACCCAGCGTCACAAGCGCATCGAGTACGCGGTGTTTGCCCGTAATGCGGCCGTAATAGGTTTCGACGCCAATGATGCCGACGAGAATTTCGGCCGGCACGCCCGTGTCCGCGCTGATGCGTTCGATGGCGTCCGCATGCTCGGCCCAGAAGGCCACGCCCGCCTTGACGCGCTTCGGCTGGATAAAGATGTCGCGGTACTCGTGCCAGGGCTTGGTGCGTTCCGCAGGGCGGCGCATGGCCTCAAGGATGCCCTCCTGCACTTCCGCTTCGCCCAGCAGCACAACGAGCTCCGTGCGATCGAAGCCGTGTTGCTCGACCATCTCGTCGATGAAGGCACTGACGTCGTCACGACTGGTGTCGATGGCGTTGGCGCCGGCGGCACAGAGCAGGGCAAGGGTGGCAATCAGCAGGCGGAAAGTTGAGTGCATCGCGTCGTCGTCCTCCGTGGTCAACGCGGCAGCAAACGCTTGTGCGTCTGTATGGACATGAGAATACCGAATGCCCCGAGCAGGGTCACCATGGAGGTGCCGCCGTAACTGATGAGCGGCAGCGGCACGCCAACGACGGGCAACAGCCCCGTCACCATGGCCGTGTTGACGAGGACGTAGACGAAGAAGGTGAGTGTCAGGCTGCCCGCGAGCAGTCGCGAAAAACTGTCGGGCGCCTGGCTTGCGATGTACAGGCCGCGACCGACGACAAACAGGTACAGCAGCATCAGTGTCATCACGCCGAGCAAACCAAACTCCTCGCCGATGACAGCGAAGATGAAGTCGGTGCTGCGCTCAGGCAGGTACTCGAGCTGCCCCTGCGTGCCGTTGGTCCAGCCTTTTCCGAACAGCCCCCCCGAACCGATCGCAATCTTTGACTGGATGATGTTGTAGCCCGCGCCCAGCGGGTCGCTCTGCGGATCAAGCATCGTCAACACGCGCTGGCGCTGGTAGTCCCGTAACTGTTGCCAGAGCAGCGGCAGTGCGGCACCGATGATCGCGCCGATGGCGATGATGACGCGCAGTCTGAGCCCGGCCAGCAGCACCACGATGGCGCCCGACGCACCGATGAGAATCGCCGTGCCGAGGTCCGGTTGGCGCGCGATCAGCAACACGGGCGGCAGGATGATGGCCGTGAGTGCCACGAGCGACATGAGGTTGGGTGGCAGACTGCGCGTGTAGAGGTAAGCCGCAGCCGCCATGGGCACGGCGATCTTCATGATCTCCGAGGGCTGGAAGCGAAAGCCGATGTCGATCCAGCGCTGTGCGCCTTTACCCGTCGAACCCGCGACAAGCACTGCGAGCAGCAGTATGAGTCCCAGCGCGTAGCCGGCCCAGGCCCAGCGTCTGTAAACCACGGGGGGGATCTGCGCGAGCGTGATCATCGCGATCAATGCCACGCCCAGCCGGACTGCCTGCGCCATGGTGCGGGCCGAGCTCTGACCCGTAGCGCTGTAGAGCACGAACAGACCGAAGGCACACAGCAGCAACACGCCGGCGAGCAGCGGCGGGTCGATGTGCGCCCGCGCGAACCATGTTGTGGTCGTGGGGTTGGTGCCGCGTTGCAGCTGCGCTTCCTCGCGGAACATCAGCGATTGAGCCAGGCGTCAGTGAGCGCGCGTGCAATGGGTGCGGCTACGGTGGAGCCGCTGCTGCCGTTCTCGATGATCACGGCCACGGCGATACGTGGCGCCTCGACGGGCGCGAAGGCCACGAACAGGGCGTGGTCCTTGAGCCGCTCGTCGAGCTCGAGCTCGTCGTATTCCTCTTCCTGCGCCACGCTAAACACCTGCGCGGTGCCGCTCTTGCCCGCGATGTCGTACTGGGCACCGCGCCCGGCCGCGAAGGCCGAACCGCGCACGGACTGCAGCACGTCCTCCATGGCTTCGACGACATGCACCCAGGCGTGTTCGTCCGCGTGACCCACGGCGGGCAACAGTGAATGTTCGTACTCCGTGCTCGCGCCCGTGAGCTGGTCCTCATCACGCAGCGTCAGTTGCGGTGCCGCGCGTTGACCGCGCATGGCGATCGCCGCGGTGGCGTGCGCGAGTTGCAGCGGCGTGGCCAGCATGTAGCCCTGGCCAATCGAGGCGATGACGGTTTCGCCCGGAAACCAGACCTGGTCGGCTCTGCGCCGGAACGACTCCCGCTTCCAGGCCCGCGACGGCACAATGCCGGCCTTTTCGCCGGGAATCTCGACACCCAGTGTGGCACCGAGACCGAACTGCACGAGGAAGTCGTGCATGAGGTCGATGTCCATGTCCTGGGCAAGTTGATAGAAGTACACGTCACAGGACTGCGCGATGGCCTCGGACAGGTCGACGATGCCATGACCCTCGGGTTTCCAGTCGCGGTAGCGGTGCGTGGATCCGGGCAGGCTGAAATGGCCCTCGCAATGCGTCACGCGTGTGGCCGTCGTGCGGCCGCTGACGAGCGCGCCGTAGCCAAGAATGGGCTTGATCGTGGAGCCCGGCGGGTATTGCCCCGAGATTGCGCGATTGAACAATGGGCGATCGAGATCGGCCTGCAGAGTCGCGAATGCGTTGGTGCCCATGCCGCGCGCAAACGCATTGGGATTGAACGTCGGCGCGCTGGCCATGGCCAGGATTTCGCCGTTCGTCGGGTCGAGCGCGACGATGGCACCACGTTGGCCCTCGAGCTCGGTCTCGGCGAGCCGTTGTAACTCGAGGTCCAGCGTCAGGTAGACATTGCGTCCGGGCTCGGGTTCGGTGCGTGGCGCGTAGGAATGCGCCCGACCTTCGGCCGTGGTCACGACTTCATTGTGGCCCACCGTGCCGTGCAGCAGGTCTTCATAGGTCAGCTCGATGCCCGTCTTGCCGATCTGCGCCGTGCCTGCGTAATTGGTCGTGTCGACGCGATCGAGGTCTTGCGCGCTCAGCCGGCCGACGTAGCCGATGACGTGCGCGGCAAGGTCGCCGTGCGGGTAGTCGCGCACCAGTCGCGCGCGAATGTCGATGCCACGGAAGAAGGGGCGCAGCCGCGCAAACTGCGCGATGGCCGCGTCGTCGAGCCGCTCGGCCAGGGTTACCGGGTTGAACGAGGCGCTGCGTCGAATGCGGTCGCGAATCTCATCACGGTAGTCGCCATTGACGAGCCCGGCCTCGATGAGGGCGTCGAGGGCGTCATCGATGTCATCAACCTGCTCGGGGATCATCTCGAGCTGATAGGCAGGCAGGTTTTGCGCCAGCACGTTGCCATTGCGGTCAAGAATCAGCCCGCGCGTGGGCGGCGCCGCCTCGATCCGGATCCGGTTGCCCTGTGACAGGTCCGCGTAGTGCTCGTGCTCAATCACCTGCAGCTGCGTGAGCCGCGCGACGACAACGCCGCTTGCGCACAGCACAAAAATGACGGCTACGAACAGTCGGCCCAGAAAGATGCGCTGTTCGGCAACCGTGTCGCGGATTGCCTGGAGGTTTGCCATACGTCGCGGTCGTGGAAGGACGGCCCCAGTATAAGGCCGTCGGGCGCGCGCTTCAGTCGCTGCTGCGTCGGCCGAGCCGCGCGCGGTCCAGGAGGGTCAGCAACAGGGGCCAGACGATCGCGTTGCTGGCCAGTGGCCAGAGGTAGAAGGCCGCCCCAATATCATTGCCCGTGGCGCCGTTGATCCAGAACATCACGAACTGGTAGATGGCCGTAAAAACTGCGGTGAGCAGCATGGTCTGCCAGATCGGCACGAGCATAAGCCGCAGGTGCAGCTTGAGCGGCAGGTAGCAGCAGAGCACGAGTGCCAGCACGTGCTGGCCCAGCGGCGTACCCTGCAAGGCATCGAGCAGCAGCCCGGCCACGACGGCCTGGACGAGCACGAGCCGCTGCGGGGTGTGGATCCCCAGGTAAATGAGCACGAGCGCGACCCAATCCGGCCGGGCGGGCGCCATCCAGCCTGGCAGTGGTTGTGCCGAGAGCCCGAGCGCAATAATCAGCGCCACGGGGCCGACCCAGGCGCGGTCCCTAGGTCCCGCCATCGTCGGTCGCCTCTTCGGTCTCGGTAGCGGCCGATTGGGGTGCCGCCGTCGGGGAGAGCAAGAGCACCTCGCGCATGCGCGTCAGCGCCGCCGCGGGGCTCGCGGTAACGCGCGCGAAGGCCTGCCGGGGCTGTTGCTCGACGGCCACGACCTCTGCCACGGGATAGCCGGCCGGGTAGTCTCCGCTCAGGCTGGTGGTGACCAGAAGATCGCCGACCTCGATGTCGGCATTGTTGGGCAGGAACCGAATCTCGAGCTGGTCGTAGTCGCCCGAGCCGAATGCGACCGTGCGCAGGCCGTTGCGCACCACCTCGACCTGAACCGCGTGCCCGGGGTCGCTGATGAGCAGTACCGTGGCGCTCACGGGACCGGCACGCAACACCTGGCCGACGACACCGTTGGCGTCGATGATGGCCTGGCGCTCGAACACGCCATCGTTGCCGCCCTTGTTAATGACGACGCGGTGGCGAAACGGGTCGGTGTCGACCTCGAGGATTTGCGCGACACGGACGCTGGCGCCGACGCGCGGTCGGGCGTCGAGCATTTCGCGCAGTCGATCGTTTTCGGCGCGGATGGCGTTGAGCTGCTGCAGACGCGCGTCGGCGAGCAGGCGCTCACGTTTGAGCCGGTTGTTTTCGCGGGCGAGCTCGGCGCGCGTTCGCGTTGCGTCGTCGCTCCAGTCGAGTAACTGCGCAGGCACGGCGACGGCTTCCTGAATGGGGTAGACGAGCGTCATGAGCACGGCGCGCGGCTTTTCAGTGAGCGTCGTGCGCTGGTCGACGAGCATCAGCAGCACCGCTGCCGCCGCACAAAGGAACGTGCGCAGGCCGAGCGCCGGCCCTGTGCTGACCCTGTGTACGCCTGGTGTGCCGGCCGGCATCTACCTTGCTGCGCCGCGGGGCTAGTTCAGCCCGAACACGGAGGGGCCGTACTCGTCCATGAGCTCAAGCGCGCGTCCGCCGCCGCGGGCCACACAGGTTAGCGGGTCGTCGGCGATGACGACGGGCAGACCTGTTTCTTCCATGAGCAGCTTGTCGAGGTCGCGCAGCATGGCGCCACCGCCCGTGAGCACGATGCCGCGTTCGGCGACGTCGGCGCCGAGTTCCGGTGGCGTCTGCTCGAGCGCTTCCTTGACCGCGCCCACGATGCCCTGCAGCGGCTCCTGCAGCGCTTCGAGGATCTCGTTGCTGTTCAGTGTGAAGCTGCGCGGCACACCCTCGGAGAGGTTGCGCCCCTTGACCGAAATCTCGCGCACCTCAGTGCCCGGGTAGGCTGACCCGATTTCGTGCTTGATGCGTTCGGCCGTGGCTTCACCGATAAGGATGCCGTAGTTGCGGCGCACGTAGTTCGTGATGGCCTCATCAAAGCGGTCGCCACCCACGCGCACAGAAGCCGCGTAGACGATACCGTTCAGTGAGATGACCGCAACCTCGGACGTGCCGCCACCGATATCGAGCACCATCGAGCCGCGTGCCTCGTGCACGGGCATGCCGGCGCCGATGGCTGCCGCCATGGGTTCGGCGATGAGGATCACTTTGCTCGCGCCCGCACCTTCGGCCGATTCCTGGATCGCGCGCCGCTCAACCTGCGTCGACCCATAGGGCACACAAATGAGCACGCGCGAGGGCGGTGTGAAGAAGCGGTTGCCGTGCACCTTCTTGATGAAGGTCTGCAGCATCTTTTCGGTGACCGTGAAGTCCGCGATGACGCCGTCCTTGAGCGGACGAATGGCGGTGATGTTGCCCGGCGTGCGGCCGAGCATGTTTTTCGCGTCCTGACCGACGGCCTCGACTCGGCGACCACCACTGCCGTACTCCTCACGGATCGCGACAACCGAGGGCTCATCGAGAACGATCCCCTCGCCGCGTACGAAAATCAGCGTGTTTGCCGTGCCCAGGTCGATGGAAAGGTCGTGCGAAAAATACCCAAGCAGGTTCTTGAACATGGTGTGGTGGGCCCAGCCCCCTGAAATTCCGGCAACTCTAGCAACGGGGGGGACAATCAGCAAGGCGCCGTGTATTCTTCCCGGCTTGCCGAAAAGCCCGTATTTCAAGGCGTCGGCAGGGCCGTTCCCGTCCCCGGGGCGGACAATCCCGGCGGGGTCGCCGGCACCCCGAACCGTTCACGAAATTCTCAGGGTTTGCGCCGATGAGCATAGGCAGCGACGACATCGAAAAACTGGCCGTTTTGGCTCGTCTGTCCTTCGAGGGCGATGAGCTCGGCGACATCACCGACAAACTGGCCTCCATTGTGGCCTTTGTCGACCAATTGGGCGAGGCCGACACGGCCAGCGTGACGCCGATGGCACACCCGCTGGACCAGGTGCAGCGGCTGCGCGCGGACGCACCAGACGCGGACATCGATCGCGCGCGACTGCAGGCCTGCAGTGACGCGACCGAGGACGGGCTCTACCTCGTGCCGAGGGTCATCGAATGACCGCGATGCACGAACTGACGCTGACCGGCATGCGCGACGGTCTGCGTGACGGCAGTTTCACGGCCCGCGAGCTCACGACCCACTTGCTGGCGCGTATCGAGGCCGCGCAATCGAGCCTGAACGCTTTCATTACGATGACTGCCGACGCGGCGCTGGCTGCGGCCGATGCCGCGGACGCACGCATCAGGGATGGCAGCGCGCGGCCGCTCGAAGGTCTGCCCATCGCGCACAAGGACATCTTCTGCACAGACGGTGTCCGCACCACCTGTGGCTCGCGCATGCTCGAAGACTTCGTGCCGCCCTACGACGCGACGGCCGTGGCGCTGCTCGCCGATGCCGGTGCGATCGTACTCGGCAAGACCAACATGGACGAATTTGCGATGGGTTCGTCGAACGAGACGAGCTTCTTCGGCGATGTTCACAACCCCTGGCGTGAAGGTCTGTCGCCGGGCGGCTCGTCGGGCGGTTCGGCCGCCGCTGTTAGCGCGCGTCTCGTGGGCGCTGCGACGGGCACCGACACGGGCGGCTCCATTCGTCAGCCCGCGGCGCTGTGCGGCATCACGGGTCTGAAGCCGACCTACGGTCGCATTTCCCGGTTCGGCATGATCGCCTTCGCGTCGAGCCTCGACCAGGCCGGCACGTTGACGCGTACGGCTGAGGACGCCGCATTGCTGTTGGGCGCCATGTCGGGCCTCGACCCGCGCGACTCGACGAGTGTCGACGCGCCCGTGGACGACTACGTCGCGGCACTGGATGCATCGCTCGAAGGCCTGCGCATTGGTGTCGTGCAGGAATTCATGGGCGAGGGACTCGACGCGGACTACGCCGTTGCCGTGCGCGCGGCGCTGGCCGAGTTTGAGGCGCGCGGCGCCACGCTCGTCGATGTGTCGCTGGGCAACATCGGGCTGTCCGTGCCCACCTACTACGTGGTTGCGCCCGCCGAGTGCTCATCCAACCTGTCGCGTTTCGACGGCATCCGGTTCGGCCACCGCGCCGACAATCCCGCCGATCTAGAAGACCTCTACCGCCGTTCGCGCGGCGAAGGTTTTGGCGCCGAGGTGAAACGCCGCATCATGACGGGTACCTACGTGCTGTCGGCGGGCTATTACGAAGCCTACTACCTGCAGGCGCAGAAGGTTCGTCGGCTCATCAGCGCCGACTTTGCCCGTGCGTTCGAAGAGGTCGACCTCGTGGTTGGCCCGACGACGCCGACGCCGGCGTTCGGCCTCGGCGAGAAGACCGACGACCCGATCACCATGTACTTGAACGACATCTACACGATTGGCGCCAACCTTGCAGGCCTGCCCGCCATGAGCGTGCCCTGTGGTTTCGTGAACGGCTTGCCTGCCGGGCTGCAGCTCGTCGCGCCCGCGTTTGGCGAGGGACGCATGCTCGCCGCTGCCCACCAGTACCAGCAGACCACCGACTGGCACCAGCAGGCACCGGAGGGCTGGTCATGAGCTGGGACGTCGTCATTGGCCTTGAGATCCACTGCCAGCTCGCCACGCGCAGCAAGATTTTCTCGGGCGCGCCGACCGCCTACGGTGCGGCACCCAACACGCAGGCCAACCTCATCGACCTGGGTTTCCCGGGTGTGTTGCCGGTACTCAACGCCGAAGCCGTGCGGCTGGCCGTGACCTTCGGCCTCGCCATTGGTGCCGACATTGCGCCGCGCTCCGTGTTTGCACGCAAGAACTACTTCTACCCAGACCTGCCCAAGGGTTACCAGATCAGTCAGTACGAGCTGCCCATCGTCAGTGGCGGCACCGTCGAGATTACGGGTGACGATGGCACGCTGCGGCGTATCAACGTGACGCGTGCGCACCTGGAAGAGGACGCAGGCAAGTCGCTGCACGAGAACTTCACGGACCAGAGTGGTATCGACCTCAACCGGGCCGGCACGCCGCTCATCGAGATTGTCTCCGAACCCGAGATCAGGTCGGCGCGTGAGGCCGCCGACTACATGCGTCGCGTGCACGAGCTCGTGCGTTACCTGGGCATCTCCGACGGCAACATGCAGGAAGGCTCGTTCCGCTGCGACGCCAACGTGTCGCTGCGCAAGTCACCCGACGCGCCGCTCGGCACGCGCACGGAAATCAAGAACCTGAACTCGTTCCGTTTTATCGAGCGTGCCATTGAGCACGAGATCGAGCGCCAGGCCGATATCCTCGAGGCGGGTGGCAGCATCGTGCAGGAAACGCGGCTCTACGACGCCGACGCTGATGAGACGCGGTCTATGCGCAGCAAGGAGGCCGCCAACGACTACCGCTACTTCCCCGACCCGGATTTGTTGCCCGTCGTCATCGACGACGCCTTCGTCGACGGCGTACGCGACGCGATGCCCGAGCTGCCCGATGCCCGTAGAAAGCGTTTTATTGCTGACTACGGGCTGCGCGCGGAGGATGCCGACGTGCTCGTGGGGCAGCGACCCATGGCCGAGTACTTCGAGGCGGTGGCGGCCACGGCTGAGCCCAAGCTGGCCGCCAACTGGGTGCTCGGTGAGTTCACCGCGGCGCTGAACCGCGACGGGACCGCGGTCGCCGATGCGCCCGTCGATTCATCCGGTCTGGCGAGTCTGTTGGCGCGCATCACCGACAAGACCATTTCGGGCACCGCAGCCAAGCAGGTGTTCGAAGCCATGTGGGCTGGTGAGGGCGATGCTGACAGCGTCATCGATGCCAAAGGCCTGCGACAGATCACCGACTTGGGCGCTATCGAGGCCATGGTCGATGAGGTGATCGCCGCCAGTCCCGAACAGGTGCAGCAGTTCCGCGACGGTAAGGAAAAGGTCATCGGCTACCTCGTGGGGCAGGTGATGAAAGCCAGTCGCGGCAAGGCCGATCCGGCCGAGGTCAATCGCGTCTTACGCGACAAGCTCAGCGGGGGCTGAATGGCCAGGCCGCACAAGGACGCCCTCGTCAACTTCCTGTTCGACGCGCTGCCCGTGCGCGGCGTCGCTGTCCAGTTGTCGGCGCAGTGGCGCGAGCTCACTGCGCTGCATGCCTACGTGCCGGTGGTGCGGGAAGCGTTGGGCCAGGCCGTTGCTGCCTCGGCCATGATCGCAAGCACCATGAAATTCGAGGGCATGCTCACCCTGCAGCTCTCTGGGCAGGGGTCGCTGGGCATGCTCATCGTGCAATGCACCGACCAGCTGCAGGTACGCGGCATGGCCGGTGAGCTCGAGTCCGATTTGCCCGCAGAGGATTTCGCCGACCTCATTCGCGCGGGCCGCCTTACGCTGACGGTCGATACACGTGACGCACGGGACCGTTACCAAGGGATCGTCGCCATCGAGGCGCCGACGCTTGCGGGCAGCCTCGCAGGCTACTACCGCGAATCGGCGCAGCTTGGCGCCCACTTCGTGTTGCACGCCGACGGCGATCACGTCACCGGGCTCATGTTGCAGCGCATGCCCGACGGCGGCGAGATCGACGAAGACGACTGGCGCCGGATCTGCCTCATGGCGGACACGCTGACGCACGCAGAGACGGCCGAGGGTGTCGATAACGGGCTGCTGCATCGTCTGTTTTCCGAGGACGACCTGATTGCCTACGAGGCGCGATCTGTCGTGTTCCACTGCCGTTGCAGTCAGCAACGCGCCGAACGCGCGCTTGAAATGCTGGGTGAGTCCGATGCCAGGCAATTGCTCGAGGAGCGCGGCGGCGAGATCGAAATCGTTTGCGAGTTCTGCAACCGCAAGCGTACGCTCGACGCCGTCGATGTCGCGCGCTTGTTTAACCCCGCCGCCATCGACGGCGATTCGGCTGTGCACTGACCAGGCCCGCTGGCGGGCGAGGAGACTTTGATGAGCGAACATATCGACCCCACCCGCGATCAGTTCAACGCCTTCAAGGACCTGCCTCGAGACACGCCGATCCTTATGCTCAACCTGATTCGCTACCGCGAGGTGGCCGACTACGGCGACGGGTCTGGTGACGTTTCGGGTGCCGAGGCCTACCGTCGCTACGGCAAGGAGAGCGGCCCGATCTTCGCGCGGGTTGGCGGCAGCATTGTCTGGCGGGGCCGCCCCGAGATTGTGTTGACCGGTCCGAGCGACGAGATCTGGGATGCGGCGTTCATCGCGCGCTATCCGCACGCGGGCGCCTTCTTTGAGATGGTGACTGACGCCGACTACCAGGTCGCCGTCAAACACCGCACCGCTGCTGTCGCGACGAGCCGTCTGATCCGCATGGCCGAGATCGACGGCGATAACGCCACCTTCGCCTGAGCCCTGTTGCAGCTTGCCGCTGCGGCGGCTAAGGGGTAACATCGCGCGTTTATATAAGTATATCTTTATATATCGATCACCAAATATAGATTACGCATGTCCTGGCCCTTCGATACCGTGCAAACCGCGCTGCGCGCCGCCGCTGACCCCACGCGTCTGCGGCTGTTGTCGCTGTGCGCGGCTGGCGAGCAGACCGTTGGCGATCTCGTCGACGTTCTGGGTCAGTCGCAACCGCGCGTGTCCCGGCATCTGAAGATCCTCTGCGATGCGGGCCTGCTCGAGCGCTTTCGCGACGGGCAATTCGTGTATTTCCGTGTCCCCATGGCTGGCCCGGCGCACGCTGTGGCCGCGGCAATTCTGGGCCTCATCAACGATCGCGATGACGTTATCGATACGGACAACGAATCGCTGGACCGCGTTTTAGGCGCGCGTCAGGCCGACGATGCAGACCCGTTGTTGCGGCGGTTCAATCGTCTGGTACTCGATGTCTTCCTGAGCCACCCCGTGGGTGATCTGCTCGATATCGGTGTGGGTAATGGTGCCGTACTCAAGTTGCTCGCCGGTCGTGCCAAGAGCGCGTTTGGCGTCGACATTGACCTGCAATCGCGTCGCGAGGCGCGCCGCGCTGTGGCCCGCGCCTCACTGGCCAACTGCACCGTGCGCCCTGGCGACATGTATGCACTGGACTTCGACGATGCACGCTTCGATACGGTCGTACTCGACTGCGTGCTGCTGGATGCGGCCGAGCCTGAGCGTGTCGTAGCCGAGGCACTTCGCCTGTTGCGACCTGGCGGGCATCTGCTGGTGACGGAGTACGTTGCCATCGGTCACGGCGCCGCTGCCACCGAACGGCTGATCGCGACTCTGGCGGATCACGGCGTGCGCTGCGGTCCCGTGCGTCATGCGACGGATGCACAAGGGCGTCATCTCGTGGCGCTGGCCGGTCCGGAACACAACAATGAGAGGGTCTCCGCATGACGATAGCCGGTGCCGTGCCGATAGCGACGTCTGGTGATGATGCGATCAGCGTGTCGTTTGAGTTTTTCCCGCCCGCCACCGAGAAGCTGGCAGAGCCGCTCTGGGCGTCGCTGCAGCGCCTTGCGCCGCTAAACCCGCGGTTTGTGTCGGTGACTTACGGCGCTGATGGCTCAACGCGTGAGCGCACGCACGACGTGGTTCGACGTGTGCTCGGTGAGACGGGCCTGACGCCGGCGCCGCACCTGACCTGTGTCGGTGCAAGCCAGGCCGAGGTGGATGCCATCGCGCACCAGTACCTCGAAGACGGTGTGAAGCACATCGTCGCGGTGCGTGGCGACCCGCCGCGCGGTGCAGAACGTTATGAAGCGCATCCCGACGGCTATGCCTATGCCGCCGACCTGGTTGCCGGTCTGCGTCGAATCGGTGACTTCGATATCTCCGTTGCGGCTTACCCCGAGGTGCATCCCGAAGCGGGCTCGGCGCAGTCGGATCTCGACAACCTCAAGCGCAAGGTCGATGCGGGTGCCAATCGCGCCATCACGCAGTTCTTCTTCTCGGCCGATCACTACCTCAGATTCCGTGACGCCTGCGCGGACGCCGGCATCACGGTACCCATCGTTCCCGGGATCCTGCCCATCACGCGCTTTTCGCAGATGCTGCGTTTTGCGGGGATGTGCGGCACCGATGTGCCCGAATGGCTGCATGAGCGTTTCGCGGGGCTCGACGAGGATCCCGATACGCGCAACCTCATCGCGGCGAGCGTCGCCATTGATCTCGTCAACCAGTTGCACGCAGAGGGCGTCAACGACTTTC
>CALBPI010000093.1 GCA_937899415.1 uncultured Gammaproteobacteria bacterium
GCTCTGTCGAATGCCGGACCTGGGTCCTTCTTGCTCCCTGGCGCGATGTCGCTGTGCCCGACGATGGGTGCTGCCGTGAGCGTCTGATAGGCGGCACGCAGCGCCGCGATGAGTGCCGCAAGCACAGCGTACTGCGCGTCACTGTAGGCCAGCGTGTCGGTGCCTTCGAGCTCGATACCCACCGAGAAGTCGTTGCACCGTTCTCGCCCGCGGAACACCGACTGACCCGCGTGCCAGGCGCGCTGACCGAACGGCACAAACTGAACCAGACTGCCGTCTCGGCGCACGAGCACGTGCGCCGAAACATAAAGGGCTGCGATCAAATCGAAGTACGGATGCGCGGCGGCGTCGAGCTGATTGCTGAAAAGCGCCTCGATATGGGTCCCGCCAAACTCGCCGGGCGGCAGTGAGATGCCGTGCACCACGATGAGCTCGAGCTGGCTGCCCACGGGGCGCGCGTCCTGGTTCGGTGAGGGACATTGCCGGGCGGGCGCAACAAGTCCCGAGCCCGGGTCAATCGTGAATTCGGCGGTTTGCGCGGCGTCGTACATGCACCTATGGTGTTGACCGGCC
The DNA here is from genome assembly GCA_937899415.1 of uncultured Gammaproteobacteria bacterium. GTDB lineage: Bacteria > Pseudomonadota > Gammaproteobacteria > Steroidobacterales > Woeseiaceae > CALBPI01. The sequence continues at coordinate 574 of CALBPI010000093.1, forward strand.
GCGCGCACTGTCAACACACATGCCTGTCAAACGTCTTTTCGTCGATCAACCCATTGCCGCCGGCAGCACTCTGGCGCTCGACGGCGCCGCCGCACACTACCTGGGCCGCGTCCTGCGCGCGCGGGTTGGCAATACGGTGCAGGTCTTTAACGGGGACGGCCGCGAGTTCGCGGCGGAAATGACTCGAATCACGCGCGATGCCGTCGTGCTCGATGTGCACGACGCCGTGGCGGCCGCGCCCGAACCGCGCGTCGCGATCACCCTCATGCAGGCACTCTCGCGCAACGAAAAGATGGACCTGGCCATTCAAAAGGCGGTGGAGCTTGGCGTGCACAGCATTCGCCCCGTTGCGGTAGAGCGCAGCGTCATGCGCCTCGATGACACACGTACGGCCCGTCGCACCGAACACTGGCAGCAGGTTGCCGTCCATGCCGCGCAGCAGTGCGGCCGTGCCGTCGTGCCCGAGGTGCACGCGCCCGCAACGCTGGGCGATGCGCTCAACGCGAGTGCTGACGTTGGATTGGGCATTGTCGCCGATCCCCAGGCCGCGCAATCGCTCGGCGACTGTCTGGATAAGGCGGGCGATGGTGTCGATGCGGCCCGCCTGCTCGTCGGCCCCGAAGGCGGCCTGACCGCCGACGAGATCGCGCTCGCAACAACGAGCGGCCTGCATGCGGTACGCGCAGGTCCGCGCGTGCTGCGCACGGAAACGGCTGCGCTGGCGCTTGTGACGGTGTTGCAGTGGCGTTTCGGCGACCTGGGTGGCGCCTGATCAGACCGAGATCGGCGCGTCCTGTGCCTCGACGAGCTGCTCTTCGATGCGCTCGAGATCGGGGATCAGCGGGTACTCGTTGATCATGCGAACACGTGTCACCACGGGCGCACTCTCGTTGAAACCCGCGCTCGTATCGACCTTGATGACATCACGATTGACGCGCACGAGTTGCGGGAATCCCTGCGTCAAGATGCCGTAGTAGGCGCTGCGCAGTTCCGAATGGGTGGCATGAAACACGACGACGCGCGTGCGTGTCGAGCTGTCGGGCAGGCCACGCCCCAGCATGGCCTCGAATGCCACCACGGGTACCGTGCGGCCATTCCAGTCCAGCGTGCCGACGAGCCAGTCGGGCGCGCCCGGCACGTGCTCCGTGCGTGACAATCGAACGACTTCGGCAACACAGGCGCGCGGCACGATGAGCCGGTCTTCGATGAGCGGTACAAGCAGGCTGTAGAGTTCTTCGGCGTTGCTCATGACACTACTCCGCCGGTCGCGCTGCGGCCGTTTCGAGCTGCTGCTCGATGGCCTTGAGCAGCTCGAGGTCCTGGTAAGGCTTGCCGAGATAGTCGTTGACGCCGATCTCGATGGCGCGCGCCTTGTGCTTCTCGCCCGTGCGCGATGTGATCATGACGATCGGCAGCTCGGCGAAACGCGTGTCATTACGGACATGGGAGGCGAACTCAAAGCCGTCCATGCGCGGCATTTCGATGTCGAGCAGGATGACGTCGGGTGTTTGTTCCTGGATCACGCTGACAGCATCGAGCCCGTCCTTGGCTGTGAGTACGCGATAACCGTGCCTGAGCAGGAAGCGTTCGGTGACGCGGCGCACCGTGATGGAGTCGTCGACCACGAGCACGAGCGGCGCCTGCTCGGCCTCTTCGGCAGCGTCGCGAGGTGCCACAAGCGGCCGGTGCAGTCGCACGAGCGACGGCATGTCGAGAATCAGTACGACGCGACCGTCGCCGAGGATGGTCGCGCCCGACACGCCCGTGATGCCCGAGATCTGCGGGCCGACGGACTTCACGACGATTTCGCGGCTGGCGAGCATCTCGTCGACGAGCAACGCCGTCGAGTGATTGCCGGCGCGGACCAGGATGATCGGTACCGCGGCCTGCTCGTCCTCGAGCACCTGGCCACCACTGCCACCCACAAGCGGTGCCAGGTGGCGCAAGCGATAGCTGTGCTCACCGTAATCGAAGATCGCGTCGGGCTCATCGAGCATGCGCTCCACTTCGCTGCGCGGCAGGCGCGTCACGCCCTCAACGGTCGGCAGCGGCAGCGCGAACACTTCCTCACCCGCGCGGACGACAAGCGCCTGCGTAATGGCCAGCGTGAACGGCAGTCGAATCGTGAAATTGGTGCCCTGCCCGGCCAGTGAGTCGATGCGCAGGGAGCCGCCCAGGCGTTTGATTTCGTTGGCGACGACGTCCATGCCGACACCACGTCCTGCAGCCTGGGTCAGCTGAGCGGCCGTCGAGAAGCCAGGCTCAAGAATGAGGTCGAAGATCGCATCGTCGGGCAAGTTGACGTTCTCGTCGATGAGCTCGCGCTCTACGCCCTTGGCGCGGATCGCGTCGACATTGAGGCCGGCGCCGTCATCGGACACGTCCATGACCATCTCCGAGCCCTCGCGATGGAGGCGGATGGTGATCTGACCCATGGGCGGTTTGCCCGCGGCCTGGCGCGAGTCCGGCGACTCGATCCCGTGCACAACGGCGTTGCGCATCATGTGTTCGAGCGGCGGGAGCATTTTCTCGAGCACCTGGCGATCGAGCTCGCCACTCGCGCCCTCAACGGCCAGCTCGGCCTGCTTGCCGGTCTCGGTCGCGGCCTGGCGCACAAGACGTGCCAGACGCGGCACATGGCGTTCGAACGGCACCATGCGCGTGCGCATGAGGCCGCTTTGCAATTCGGTGGTGACGCGCGACTGTTGGGTGAGCAACGTATCGGCTTCACCCGCGACGGACTGCAGCAGCCCGCGCAGGCTGTCGACGTCGTTCGAGGTCTCAGCCAGCGCGCGCGATAACTGCTGGATCGTCGAGTAACGGTCGAGTTCGAGCGGATCGAAATCCTCGCGGCCCCGCTCCTCCTCGTGGCGCGTCAGAATCTGCGCCTCGGTTTCGATCTCCATGTGGCGCAGCTGCTCTCGCAGGCGCGTTACCGTCTGGTCGAGCTCGGCCAGGTGGAATTCGATCTGCGACACCTGCTGCGACAGGCGGCCGTGGTAAATGCTGATTTCACCGGCCGCGTTGAGCATTTCCTCGAGCAACTTGGAGTCGACGCGCGCGACCTCGCGCCGTTCGCGTGTCGGCTCGCTCCTCGGCAGCTTGCGACCCGGAAAGGCGACGACCTCACCCTGCGGCGCAGCCTCGGCTTCGGCTTCGGGTTCGGGTTCGGGTTCGGGTTCGGGTTCGGCGACCACCTCCGCATCAACGTCCGATGGCGTCTCGGCGTCAGCACCCGCAGCATCGAAGGCCTCCAGGTCCGCCGCGTGCCCGGCGCTGACGACGTCCGTCGTATCCGGGTCGAACGCCGTGTCGCTGGTTTCAGCCGAAGGCACTGCTGCTTCTGGCTCCGTGCCGTCTGCAAACTGGGCCGCAGCATCGTCGATGAGCGCTTCGAGAATCATCGAATGCTCGATATCCGAGCCGGGCTCCGTATCCACCGGATCGTCGGCGGTCACAATCTGCGTGACCCGCATACTCTCCTCGTCGGCTGCCGGTGTGTCTGCCGCGATCGTCGCCGCGTCGTCGAAACCCGCTTCGGGTTCCGGCTCTGGCTCTGGTTCCTGCTCGGGCTCGGGCTCGGGCTCGGGCTCGGGTTCGGGCTCAGGCGCCGAAGTCGTCTCCGCCTCGGGCTCGGAATCCGGTGCCGCTGCCGTGTCGCCGCCGAACAAGCTGCCGATGTCGATCAGGTCGCCTTCGGTCTCGCTGCCACCAATGGTCTGCGTACCCACGTCGTCGGCATCATCGGATTCGGTGGCCGCCGTCGTGATATCGATGAGCTCGTCGTCGGCGAAGCCACGTTGCGGCGCGGGCTCGGGTGCCGGGCGAATTGCCGAGCGCGCCGTGAGGTCGCTATCCGGCAGGGATTCGAGCGCGGAGGCGAACGCCGCGTCACCAATTGCCGCAAGCCGCACCGTCCCCTCGAGATTGTCCATCTGCGCAGGCTGCTGGCCCTCGAGCACGAGCTCGCGCATCTGATGCAACGTGTCGAAGCTCTGGCGCAGCAGCTTGTCGATCGTTTCGTTGGCCGTGATGCGGTCGTCGTCGAGCGCAATCAGCAACGTCTCGAGTTCGTGGCTCAGATTGCCAAAGGCGCTGATGCCGGCCATGTTGGCACCGCCCTTGAGCGTGTGCAGCAGGCGTTTGAGTTCGGTCAGCGCGTCCTCGTCACGCGCCTTGGTCCAGAGCTCGAGCGCCGTGTCGACCTGCTCGAGCACCTCGCCGGCTTCTTCGGTGAAGATCTCCGCGATCTCAGGATCAAAGTCGGGCGCATCATTAAGCGGCTGGGCACTGGCCACGACCTGCGTGCCCACGAGCGTCGCGAGGACCTCGGTGGGTTCGTAGCTGGTTTGTCCCGGCGCATCGTCTTCGTCGAGCAGCGAGGTTTGCTCGTGTACGAAGGCGGCCGTCTTTTCTTCGATCGCGCGCACGAGCGGATGGATGTCGATGGCACCCGACTCCGGCGTGTTGATCGAGTCGACGATGGCGCGCACGGTCTGGCTCGCGCGGCGCAGCAGCGTAACCGCATCAACGTCGAGCCCGGCACCGCCGTCGTAGATGCGGCGCACCATCTGGTTGAGCGCGCCTGACAACGGCACCGCACGTTCGAGCGTCGCCGTGTTGATGCTGCCGTGCAGCGTGTGTGCCGCGCGGTGCAGGGCATCGCTGACAGGCGCGGGGTAAGCGCCGTCTTCAATCGCGTCGATGAAGTCGTCGATGATCGCCAGGTAGCTGCCCGCCTCCTTGGCGAAGATCTCGTGCAGCACGGGATCCATCTCGAGCCCGGCCTGCGACGCCGCGACCGACTCGCGCGAGAGCTGCGGCGCCATGGGGTCGCCCTCGGCGAATGCGATGGCCTTGGCGGTCAACAAACCGATGTCGACGTTGGGCTCCTGGCCCACTTCAAGCTGTTCGATGAGTTCGGGTACGGCCGCCGCCGCTTCACCCACAAATTCGACCATGGCCGGCGTCACGGCCAGCGTGCGGTTGATGACGCGGTTCAGCAGATCCTCGACGTGCCAGCAGTATTCGCCAATGCGCTCGGCGCCCACCATGCGGCCACTGCCCTTGAGCGTGTGGAACGACCGGCGCACGGTGATCAGCGAATCGACGTCGCCCGTGTTGTTCTGCCACTGCGGCAGTAGGCGATTGATGTTGGTGACCTCGTCCTTGGCTTCCTCGATGAACAACTCGAGCAGCTCGGGGTCGATCTGCGTGGCATCGCCGGCCACCACGGGCGCATTGATGATCTCGGTGTCGTCCGCAATGGTCGCCGTGCGCGCGTGCTCGGGTTCCTCGCCAAAGTCCGGCTTGGCCGTAATCTGGGTCGGTTCCATGAGCGGGTGCGGGTCGCCCTGCAGCGACTCGAGCGACTTTCTGACCTCGTCGAGCACGAGCAGGCAGGACTCGGCGTTGTCGAGCATGTAGGCGGGTTCCTTGCGGCCCGCCTCGATAGTCTCCATGTAGTACTCGATGCTCACGAGCGCGTCGGCCAGGCGGTCCTGGTGGTCCGTGGCCAGCGTGTGGTTGGCCGCGCCCAGGTAGACCTCGACGAAGTCGGCCAGCCGGTCGAACACGCGCAAGGCGCGGTCGAGTTCGAGCATACGGAAGCCCGACTGGATGCCTTCGAGCAGCGCCGGTGCCGCGTCGATCGCTGCGTGGTCGGCCTTGCCAGCCATGGTCTGCGACAGCGTGTCCTTGATGCGCGCCAGGTTGACGATGCACTCGCGCATAACCGCGCGGCGCACCTCGCCCATGTCCTCGGCGCCCTCTTCCACGATCGTGTCATCGGCTGCATCGGCCGGGCGAACCAGTTGGGTCAGACGGCGTTGCAACGAAGACTCGACATTGAGCAAGGTCGCCGCGATGGCCAACAGCTCGTCAGACGTGGCGAGCTCGGGCGTCTCGTCGATGAGCCCCTTGAGTCGGGATACTTCGGCCAGCACGCTCGAGCGTTGCTGCCCAAGCCCCAGCACGCCCAGCGTGTCCGAGATCTTGGACATGAGCTCGATCTGCGGGCGCAGCTTGCTGATGTCGGATTCGCCCGTGCGCACGTGGATGTCGAGGACGTCCTTTACGCTTGCGAGATCTTCACGGATGGCCGCCGCAACGGTCTCCATGAGCGCAACGCTGGGTGCCGCCAGTTCCTCGCGGGCACTCTCGACCTGGGCCTCACCTGGCAGCGCGTCGTCGAGCGAAAACGCGGTGCGAATCTCGCGCACCTTGTTGCCCGGGTTCTGCACGCGCGCCACGTAAAAGAGCAGGCTGTTGAGCAGGTCCGTGATCGGGTCTCGATCAAAGTTGCTGATGCCCTCGTCGATGACAGCCTTGATGCGGCGATCGACCTGCCCCAGCAGACGCTTGACGGCAACCGACAGCTCGAGACCGCCTTCACGGAGGCCTTCGATGACACCGCCCACGACCCACCAGAGGCGGTAGACATCGTCGCGGTCCGCAGCGCGCTCGAACGCGAGCGACATGTTCTCGAGTTTGGCCAGGTGGCGTTGCGCGCTCTTGGTGTCGCTGCGCAGCAGCCCCAGCAGTGCAACCTGGAAGGCCGGGCGCACCTTGCGGGACAACCGCGAGAAGTCCTCGCTGGGCTCGGCACCGCGCTGCGCCACCGTCACCTGGTCGGAAGGCGTGCGGTTGAGCAGCAGGATCGTGGATTCGGAGAGCAGCGGACGACCGCGCACGGCGCGCAGGTCGTTGAGCATGGGCAAGAGCACGAGCGCGATGTCACGACCACCCGCAAGCATGCGCTCGAGGTAAGCCGGCAGCTGCACCATGGCGCGGGTCAGCGCGTCGAGACAGTCGGCCAGCACCTTCTTGTCGCGACCGGGCTGGAGCATGAAGCGGCAGACCGCCTCCATCTCCTCGGTGAGCAGTGCGCCGCCATAGATCTCGACAACCTTGAGCACACCGCCGGCCTCGTGCAGGTGCTCCGCACAGCGCTCGAGCGCCTGACGGGTGCTACGGCCCTCGACGGCGTCTTCGAGCATGACGCGCGCCTGATTGACCGTCCTGCCCAGCTCCTGGCTGACGACGTGAAACGCCTGCTGAACCTGGCTCACTGGCCCCCCGTTTCCCTCTGCATTCCCGTTTCTACTGCTAGCTGCGTGACCGCCGTGTCAAAGCACGCGTCAGCCCGCCGCCCGCTGATCGTCACCCGCCGCCTCATCGTCGCTGGTGCGCGCGATGCGCGTCACGCTGGCCGATTCAGGCAGTCGGAATCCGGACACACTCTTTCTCAGCTCGCCAGCCAGCTGGGCCAGCTTGGAGATCGACGTAGTGGTCGCCCCCGCCGCCTTGCCGGTCTGGCCCGAGATGTCTTTCAGCGCCACGGTGCGGCGGTTGATATCCGTCGCCACCTTGGACTGGCTTCTCGCCGAGCCGTAAATGTTCTGTACCAGCGAGGCGATCTGGTTCGAGACCTGCTCGATCTCGTCCAGCGCCGCGCCCGCGTTTTCGGCCAGCAGCGCACCGCCCACCACGTCGGTGGTCGAGCGTTCCATCGAGACCACGGCCTCGTTGGTGTCGGCCTGAATCGTGCGCACGAGCACCTCGATTTGTTTCGTGGCGTTCGTCGAGCGCTCGGCGAGACGCTGCACTTCGTCAGCAACCACCGCAAAGCCTCGGCCGGCCTCGCCCGCCATCGAGGCCTGGATCGACGCGTTGAGGGCCAGGATGTTGGTCTGCTCGGCAATATCGTTGATGAGCTCGACGATGTTGCCGATTTCCTGCGAGCTCTCACCCAGGCGCTTGATGCGCTTCGAGGTCTCCTGGATGGTCTCGCGGATCGTGTTCATGCCTTCGATCGTGCGCCGTACCGCGTCGCCGCCCTTGTGCGCGACGTCGACCGAGTGGCGTGCGACGTCGGAGCTTCTTTCGGCGTTGCCCGAGACTTCCTCGATCGAGGCTGTCATCGCCGCGATCGACTCGGTTACCGCGGCGATCTCCATCGCCTGCTTCTGCGCCGCCCGGTTCATATGTACGGCCGTCGTTTCGGTCTGGCGGGTCGCCGAGTCCACCATCGCGGCCGTGCCGTCGATCGTGGTGACGAGTTCGCGAAGCGCCTCGATGGCGTAGTTGATCGAGTCGGCGATAGCACCTGTGATGTCTTCGGTGACGGTGGCTTCAACGGTCAGGTCACCATCAGCCAGGCTGCCCAGTTCGTCGAGCAGTCGCAGAATGGCCTGCTGGTTGCGTTCGTTCTGGTCGGCCTGCTCGATGGCCGTGCGGCGCAGCTGACCGTCCTTGAAGTAGTCGACGACGAGTGCCAGCACGACGAGCAGCGCCACGCCCAGCAGACCCAGCGGCAGCCAGGGCATGAACGGCGCGATGTACTGCATGGGAAAACCGGCAGCGGCATCGGGTGCCAGCGCCGGCGCTGCGGACTCAAGCCCGCCCAGTGCCGCGCCCGCCCGCGCGAAGGACTCGGCGTTTTGTGCGAGCGTCTCTGTCGCGGCGGCAATCGTCAGCGCGTTTTCGGCGATGAGCCCGGCCGTACTGGAGTCCGCGAGTACGGGCACATCCAGCGTGGCCGAGTCGCCGGCCAGTGCGGCTGCCAGTTCGGTCAGGCCCGCAGCGGTGGCGACAAGCTGTTCTGACGTCACAACGGCCGTATCGGGCGCGCCACGCAACGCGGCCAGGCCCGTGTCAACAGCAGCAATGGTGGCCGAGAGTTGTTCGATGCCGACCGGGCGCTCGCCGAGTGTTTCGATCCGCTGGCGTACGGTATTCACGGCCGTATCGATATCGGCCGTGGCAGCGTTGACAGCTCGGATGGCGGCGGCTGATGAGACGACGGTGCTGGCCTGCGTGGCCGTCGAGCCCTCGAGCGCGCCACTGCCCGCGATCGTGGCCAACTGGTCCAATGCTGCGTTGTCGCCGCTCAGTGCGCGATTGGCCTGTACGGCTGCGGCCAGACTAGCCGTGTCACCCCGGTCGGTGCCCGACGTGGCGCTGAACCAGATGATGCCGGCAACTGCGGCGAGCAGGATGGGCAGCAGAATGGCTGCGGCCCCCAGAAACTTGGATTGTCCTTTGTGCTTGGCCATACGCCCGCGGTCCCGTAATGCTGCAGCTCTCGCTACGATCTCTGCGGCCCGTCGGCCGCCTGTAAAAACTGTTCACTGTCGAGCAGCTGGTCAAATGCAAACACCGGCCACTCTTCACCACCGCGCCGGAACACACCTGCCCGGTACCGATCACAGCGAATCCGGGTCTGGGTCATGACGTCGGCGTACTCGCCCTCGACAAAGCGCCGAAAACCCATCACCTCGCCAACGATCACGCCCGCGTTGACCTCGCCGTGGCTCACGCTGATCACACGCGCCGTGCGCGAGCGGTCCGTGCGCCCGCCACCCAGCAGCAGCGACAGGTCGATCAACGGCAGCAGCTGTCCGCGCAGGTTGGCGATACCAATCAGCCAGCGCTTGGCGCCCGGCACCCGGGTCACAGCCTCGGGGATCATGAGCACCTCACTCACCTCTTCGCGGCTCGCGACAAAGCGTTCGCCGTCGATCGAGAAACCCACGCCCACCCATTCGCTGCGTTGCGCCGCCTCGCCCTGTCCGGCGACAGCTGCGCGGCTACGCCGCTCCATTTCCTGGAGCAGTTCAAAAGGTCGGTCGGCAAGCGCCTTGAGTCGCGTCGCCGTCATTAACCGCTGGCGAGCTGCGCCCGGATCTTGCCGATCAACGCGTCTTCAGCGACGGGCTTCACGAGGTAGTCACGTGCGCCCTGGCGCAGTGCCCAGATGCGGTCAGTTTCCTGGTCCTTGCTCGACACGACGATCACGGGGATCGCCGCGGTCGCGTCGTTCTTGGCGAGCTTGCGCGTGGCCTGGAAGCCGTTCATGCCCGGCATCACGACATCCATGAGAATGAGGTCGGGCTGCTCGCGCATGGCGGCTGCGATGCCGGCACTGCCGGAATCCGCCGTGGTGACCTCGAAACCGTGCTTGTCGAGCATGTTCTGCACGACGTGGATCTCGGTCGGTGAGTCATCAATGATCAATATGTGTGCCATAGGCCTGCACCGTTGCGCCTGGAACCGTTCAGCTCGCGATCTGCTCGCTGATGGCCCCGATCAATTCGTCCTTGGTAAACGGCTTGGTCAGGTAGCGCTCGGAACCGACGATGCGACCCCGTGCGCGGTCGAAGAGACCATCCTTACTCGACAGCATGATGACCGGCGTATCGCGAAACGCCTTGTTGTTCTTGATGAGCTGGCAGGTTTGATAGCCATCCAGCCGCGGCATCATGATGTCGACGAAGATCAGGTCCGGCTGGTGATCAGCAATCTTGGACAAAGAATCGAAGCCATCGACGGCGGTGTACACCTCACAACCTTCCTTGGTCAGCAAGGTCTCGGCGGTACGCCGAATCGTCTTGCTGTCGTCGATCACCAGGATCTTCAGTCCACGCAATCCTTCAGCCTGTTCGCTGCTCACCCGCGCGACCTCCGTTATACATAAGGGTCATTGTCCGCACTACGTCACGCCGGTGGTGTGGCGTGGCGCACACTTTGAATGTTTCTGACCGAAACTTTTAACATATTGCCACAGACCCCGCCCGGCCGCCGCTGCGTCTCGGGCCCGCGGTATAGTCGCCGCTGCTGCACCCACGGGTGCCCCGGAATTCGAGGCTGATGAACAACACAACACGACATTTCGGCGTCGTCATGGACCCGATTGAGAGCATTACGCCGGCCAAGGACACCACCTTTGCGATGATGCTGGAGATACAGCGTCGCGGGCACCGTCTCAGTGTCATCGGCCAAGGCGATCTCTACCTTGAGCAGGGCGTCGCGCGGGCGCAGGCCACCGCGGTGACCGTTCGTGACGACCCCAACGACTGGTACACACTCGGTGACACCGAGGATCTGGCGCTAGACACCGTCGATGTGCTCCTGATGCGCAAAGATCCGCCCTTTGACATGGAGTACGTCTATGCCACCTACGTGCTCGATGTTGCCGAGCGCGGCGGCTCCCTGGTCGTGAATCGGCCGCGGGCGCTGCGTGACCTCAATGAGAAAGTGGCCACGGCGCTGTTCCCCGAGCTCACACCACCGACACTGATCAGCCGCGACATGGACCGTCTGCGCGCGTTCGCCAAGCGGGAGGGACACGTCGTCATCAAGCCGTTGGACGGCATGGGCGGGCGCTCGATCTTCACCATCCGCCCTGGCGACCGCAATCTCAACGTGGTCACCGAGACGCTCACGGATTACGGCCAGCGCTTCGCCATGGCGCAGACCTTCGTGCCCGAGATCACCGACGGCGACAAGCGTGTGCTACTTGTCGACGGCGAGCCCGTCCCACACATGCTGGCCCGCGTTCCCAACGACGAGGATGGCCGCGGCAATCTCGTGATGGGCGCCACGGCCGATGCCCGCCCCCTGGGCGACGTGGAACGGCACATTGCCGACACGGTGGGGCCCCTGCTGGCGGCGCGCGGCGTGCTGTTCGCGGGCCTCGATGTCATCGGCGACAAGCTCACCGAAATCAACGTCACCTCGCCCACGGGCGTCCGTGAAATCGACCGCCATTTCGGCAGCAACATCGCCGGAGACCTGTGCCACGCCATCGACCGGCACCTCGCGGCGCGCTGAGGCCGGTGACAGGCGGCGGGCTGAGCCGGCGCGGCGTGCTCCGCGGACTGGCCGGGCTCGCGGCGATAGCGCTCGTCGGCTGCAAAAACCGCCCACAGAAGACGACCGCCCGTTTCGCGCAGTTCGGCACGCTCGTCGACATCACGATCTGGGACCTGCCGCGGCCTCAGGCCGAGCGCGCGATCAGCAGGCTTCGGCGCGACTACGCCATGCTCGACCGGGACTGGTACGCCTGGGGTGACGGCGAGCTCGGTCAGATCAACCGAACGCTGCAGCGCGCGATCGAGGCACCGCTATCGGCACCGCTTGGGACACTGCTGCAACAGAGCCTGCAGCTGTCGGCGGCGAGCCGCGGCTTGTTCGATATGCGTATCGGGCCGCTCGTCGAGTTGTGGGGCTTTGCAAACGCCCCCACCACGGCCAGCGGCACAGCGGCGCCCAGTGACGCCGACATTCGCGCCGCACTCGACCGCTCGAGACTTCATGTCGATGTCTTGAATGACCGACCTGGGTGGCGAGTCCGCACCGAGGCGCCCGGCGTGTTACTCGACATCGGCGGCATCGCCAAGGGCGATATTCTCGCGCGCGGCATGGCGCGCCTGACCACTGAGGGCGTATCGAAAGCACTCATCGACGCCGGCGGCGATGTCGCCGTCATGGACCTTCAGGGCAGCGCAGCGTTTCGTGTCGGGATCCGACCCGCCCGCGAGGGTGAAGCCCTGCGGCTGCTCGAACTTAGGCACGGCGAGACCGTGACGACCTCAGGCGACTATGCGCGCTACCGCGACATCGGCGGTCGTCGCTACGCACATATCATCGACCCGCGCACAGGACGCCCCTCCGAGCAGGCCCGGTCCGCCACCGTTGTGCATGAGGAGGCCGCCAGGGCCGACGCGGCGGCCACGGCGCTGATCGTGGGCGGCGTGGCCGCATTCGAAGCCATCTGTGACGCAATGCGTGTCGACACGGCGCTATTGGTCGATAATCAGGGTCAAATACGGGCCACGCCGGAGATGCAGGCCCGTCTCGAAACGATCTGAGCATGATGAGCACGAGCGACACCAGCACGCATACGGTACTCGCCAAGGACCTGCTGCCCGTGGCACGGGCGAGTGAGGACCGTCTGCCGCCCATGATGTTCGTGGCGACCCTGTTCTATGCGCTGGTGATCCTGGGCGTGAGTTTCGATATCGGCATGCTGCCCGACAGCTCGGACGTCACCTCGCTCGAAGTCACGATCGTCGCAGCAGACTCCAACGCCGCCCGCCCCGATGACGCGCAATTCCAGGCGCAGAACAACCAGCAGGGCGCGGGCAACACGACAGAACGGGCACGCGCCACGGCGGCACCCGCCGCGCCGGGCCAGGTCCCGGTACCCATGGAACGTGTGGGCGAGGTGCAGATCGCCGCATCGCCCGGCGAAGAAATTCCCGAACAGGTCTTAACGACCACGGCCGACGCCGCCGAGCAGGCCTACCGGCCCGAGGACATCACGGAGCAGCCCGATGAGGTCGCGCGTGTCGCCCAGGCACTCCCGCAGGGCCTCGAGGAAACACTGCCGCTGCCCGTCGACGACCTGCCCTCACTCATGGTGCATGACGAGAATCCCCGTCATCTGATCGTGAGTCTGAACGTCGCGCGTTCGGACATCGCGCCTTACGTCAGCAACTGGAAGCAACGCGTCGAGCGAATCGGCACGCTGAATTTCCCGCGCGAGTTGCGCATTGACGGTCTCACGGGCGACCCGCTGATTGCCGTCACGATCCTGCCCGACGGGTCGCTGGACCAGATCGAGCTTCTGCGGTCATCGGGCCACGTACCCCTCGATCAGGCCGCAATGACGGTGCTGACGCGTGCCTCGCCGTTCGCCGCTTTTCCGCCCGAGGTTCTGGAGAACTACGAACTTCTGACCATTCGGATGAATTTCGAGTTTCGCGGTGGCCGGCTCCGCGGCAGCGCCTCGGTGGCCGACGACGGCTGACGCCTTGCGCGCCCGCGCAGGCGCGGGGGATACTGATTTCATGAGTGATTTTCCCTCATTGGCGGGCCAGCTCCTGATCGCCATGCCGGCGCTCGACGATCCGCATTTCGAGAACACGGTGACGCTGATCTGCGAGCACAACGAGCACGGTGCCATGGGCCTGACCATTAACCGTCCGCTTGAGCTCACGCATGGCGAAGTGTTCGAGCAGATCGCCGCATTCGACGAGCTCCCCGACGCGCGTCGCAACCAGCAAAAAATTGCTGAGCCCGTGCTGCAGGGCGGACCTGTGAGCCTCGAGCGCGGCTTTGTCCTGCACCGTGACCGTGGCAACTGGGAAGCGACCCTCGATGTGGCCGAGGGCATTTACGTAACGCTGTCGCGCGACGTGCTCGACGCCATGCTCAGCGTTGACGGCCCCACCGACGCGACCATGGCGCTCGGCTACGCGGGCTGGGAAGCCGAGCAGCTCGAGGAGGAGATCAAGTCGAACGCCTGGCTCACGACGCCCGCGACGCCCGCCATCGTCTTCGATGCGCCGTTCGATGACCGCTGGGATCACGCCACACAAGCCATCGGGGTCACACGCGAACAGCTTAGCGGCCCGGCCGGGCATGCCTGACGCCACCACCCTGCTCGCTTTCGATTACGGCGCGCGGCGCATCGGGGTTGCCGTCGGGCAAACCGTGACGGGCAGCGCCAGGGAGCTCACAACCCTGACGACGAGCGGCGACACACCTGACTGGCGTGCCATCGAGTCGCTCATTGACGAATGGCGACCGGACCTGTTGCTGGTTGGTCTGCCACTCGATGACGACGGCGGCGAGTCGCCGCTTTGCACCGAGGTGCGCCAATTCGCCGCGGAACTTGCCGAGTCGGGTCTGCCCGTGCAGCTCATCGACGAACACCTGAGCTCGCGCGAAGCCGAGTCCCGCCTTGTGGCCGCGCGTGCCAGCGGCCGCAAGCGCCGCCGCGTCGTCAAAGGCGATGTCGATGCCCTGTCCGCTGTCGTCATCGCCGAGCAGTGGCTGGCCCAGCGCGACCTCGGGCGGCCGCGGGCCGGCGGTGCTAGAATGCGGCCCGCTGCGGCCACCGGGCGAAAATCGGTTGCCGCGCGCAGCGACACATCCGATGACGACTCTTCAGGCAACATCACCGGCTGACGCCGGCGACGCGATTCAGTGCACGCCCGACGGGCGACTGCGTCACCTGTTGTCGTTGCGCAGTCTGCCGCGCGAACTCCTGTTCGACATTCTCGACCGCGCCGAGCGTTTCCTGGCCGACACGTCCGAGCCGGCCGTGCGCAGCACGACGCTTGCGGGGCGCACCATCGCCAACCTGTTCTTTGAGCCCAGCACCCGCACGCGGGCTTCGTTTGAGCTCGCCGCCAAGCGGCTCTCGGCCGACGTGCTCAACCTCGACGTCAGCACGTCGTCGCGAATCAAGGGTGAGAGCATTCTCGACACCATGTACACGCTGCAGGCGATGCAGTGCGACGTCTTCGTCGTACGCGACGCGGCAGCCGGCGTGCCCCGCATGATCGCCCACGCCGTGCGCGATGGCGTCGCAATTCTCAACGCCGGCGAGGCGTCGGTGTCGCACCCGACACAGGGGCTGCTCGACCTGCTCACGATCCGGCGCGCCCGCCCCGACCTCGAGAGCCTCAAAGTCTGCATCGTGGGTGACATCGCACACTCGCGCGTAGCGCGGTCAGCTGCCGAAGCGCTCACAATTGCGGGCATCAGTGAACTGCGCCTTGTGGCTCCCAAAGCGCTGCAACCCGAAGCCAGCGCCTTCCCCGGGGCCACGCTGCACAGCGACCTGGCGTCAGGCGTCGCCGAGGCTGATGTCGTCATGGCCCTGCGCATACAGCGCGAGCGCATTGACGACGCGGGCGACATTCCCGACCCCAGCGACTACGCGCGGCGGTTCGGGCTCTCGGCTGCGAATCTCGCACCGGCCAGCCCCAACGTGCTGGTCATGCATCCTGGCCCCATGAACCGCGGCATCGAGATCGATGACGCCACCGCCGACAGCGCCCGGTCGTTGATCACAGAGCAGGTCCGGAATGGCGTCGCCGTACGCATGGCGCTATTGGAAATGGTGACGGAGACGCACCTTGGACTGCGCCGCTAGGCGGCCAACCAGCAATCAGCCGAAGTTGATCTGCGCCTCGAGGTTGGTCCTCGAGTCCGCATGGATCAGCGCTTCCTGCAGCGTGATCTCGCCGCGGCGGTAGAGTTTGAGCAACGCCTGGTCGAAGTTCTGCATGCCCTGCTCGCTCGATTCCTGCAGCGCTTCTTTCACACCGACGATGTCACCTTTTTCAACAAGCTCCGAGATGTGCGGCGTGTTGAGCATGAGCTCCACAGCGGCCACACGCTTGCCCTCGCGGTTGCGCACGAGGCGCTGCGAAATGATGGCACGCAAGTACTGCGACAAATCGACGAACACCTGCCGCTGCTGCGCGACAGGGAACATGTTGATGATGCGATCGAGCGTTTCGGGCGCGTTGTTCGAGTGCAGCGTGGCAATGGCCAGCTGGCCCGTGCCGGCGATGTCGATCGCCGCCTGCATGGTCTCCACGTCGCGGATCTCACCGACCATCACGACGTCAGGTGCGGCGCGCAGTGCGCTGCGAAGCGCCCGGCCGTAGGAGCGCGTATCGAGCCCCAGCTCGCGCTGGTTGACGATCGACTTCTGGTTCGTGTGCAGGAACTCGATCGGATCTTCGATCGTGATGATGTGCGAGGCCGATTTCCGGTTGCGGTGATTGATCATCGCCGCAATCGTCGTTGACTTGCCGCTGCCCGTCGCACCGACCATGAGAATCAGGCCACGCTTGTGCATGATCAGGTCGCCGAAGAGCGCCGGCATGTTGAGCTCTTCGAGCGTCGGCATCTCGGCGGTGATGTAACGCATCACCATGGCCAGGTTGCCGCGCTGGTGGAACGCATTGACGCGAAAACGGCCCAGGCCGGTTTCGGACACGGCGAAGTCGACCTCGAGGTCGCGCGACAGCGCTTCCATCTGTTCTTCCGTCATGATCTCCATGGCGGCCTGGCGCACCTGCTTGGGCGTCAGTTCCATCTTGTTGACGGACATGATCTTTCCGTCGATCTTGATCTTGACGGGTGCGAAGGGAGCGAAGAACAGGTCCGAGGCCTTCTTCTCCACCATCAGCTTGAACAGGGGCTTAACGTTCATGATCGTAGCGCCGGGCTAGAAGCTCATGGTTTCGCCCGACTCCTCCTCCATGATTTTGAGGCTCGCGGCCTGTTCGGCCGTGAGCCCTCCCTCACGCTTGGAGTTCAGGCGGATGTTGAGACGCAACTCGTTCTTGGAGTCGGCGTTACGCATGGCGTCTTCGTAGGAAATAATCTCTTCTTCGTAGAGCTGGAACAGCGCCTGGTCGAAGGTCTGCATGCCCAGTCGCGTCGACTTGGCCATGATTTCTTTGATCTGCGCGACATCACCCTTGAAGATGAGGTCCTTGATGAGCGGCGTCGCCAGCATGATTTCCATAGCGGCGACACGGCCCAGGCCGCCTTCGCGCGGAATCAGTCGCTGCGAGATCAGGGCCTGCGTGTTCAGCGACAGGTCCATGAGCAGCTGCGTGCGTCGCTCTTCGGGGAAAAAGTTGATGATGCGGTCGAGCGCCTGGTTGGCACTGTTGGCGTGCAGCGTGGCCAGACAGAGATGCCCCGTCTCCGCGAACTGAATGCCGTACTCCATCGTCTCGCGGTCGCGAATCTCACCAATGAGGATCACATCGGGCGCCTGACGCAGCGTGTTCTTGAGCGCGTTGTGCCAGTTCTCCGTGTCGACCCCGACTTCGCGGTGCGTAATCACGCAGCCCTCGTGCGGGTGCACGTACTCGACGGGGTCTTCAATCGTGATGATGTGACCGCGCGAGTTCTTGTTGCGGTGGCCGATCATGGCCGCCAGCGTTGTCGACTTACCCGAGCCGGTACCACCGACGATGATGACGAGCCCGCGCTTGTTCATGACCACATCCTTGAGGATGGGCGGCAGGTCGAGGTCTTCGAAGGTCGGGATCGTGGTCGTAATCGTTCGCAGAACGGCACCCACGTTGCCCTGCTGCACGAAGGCACTGACGCGGAAGCGGCCGATGCCCTTGGGCGCGATGGCGAAGTTGCACTCGCGCGTGGCATCAAACTCACGCGCCTGCTTGTCGTTCATGATCGAGCGCACGAGGATCGAGCACTGATCGGGCTTGAGAATCGAGTCACTGGCACGGTGGATTTCGCCGTCGATCTTGATCGCAGGCGGAAACCCGGACGTGATGAACAGGTCCGAACCACTCTTCTCCACCATCTTGCGGAGCAGGTTCTGCATCAATCGCGCGGCTTGTTCTCTATCCATCGTTGCCTCTCTGATTGCGGCGCTGGCGGTGGCTTACGCGTGCCGTCAGAAATTCTCTTTGTTGGCGGCCCGGAATCGCGCCTCTTCTTTCGTAATCAGACCCTTCATCATGAGGTCCGTTAAGTTCTGATCGAGTGTCTGCATACCGGCCGCCTGGCCCGTCTGGATCGCCGAGTACATCTGCGCGATCTTGCCCTCACGAATGAGGTTTCGAATGGCGGGCGTGCCGATCATGATCTCGTGAGCGGCGATACGACCGCCGCCGATTTTCTTGAGCAGCGTCTGCGAGATCACAGCCTTGAGCGATTCCGAGAGCATGGCGCGAACCATTTCCTTCTCGGCCGCGGGGAACACGTCGACGACGCGGTCAATGGTCTTGGCTGCGGAACTCGTGTGCAGCGTGCCGAAGACCAGGTGACCCGTTTCGGCCGCGGTCAGCGCCAGGCGAATGGTCTCGAGGTCACGCAGCTCGCCGACGAGGATGACATCGGGATCTTCACGCAGCGCCGAGCGCAGCGCTTCCGAGAAGCCGTGCGTGTCGCGGTGGACTTCGCGCTGGTTGATGAGCGACTTCTTGCTCTGGTGCACAAACTCGATGGGATCCTCAATCGTCAGGATGTGGTCGGGCTTGTTGTCGTTGATGTAGTCGACCATGGCCGCCAGCGTCGTCGATTTACCCGAACCCGTGGGGCCCGTGACGAGGCAGATGCCGCGCGGCTGCATGGCGATGTCCTTGAAGATCGCGGGGGCGCCCAGGTCGTCGAGCGTCAGGATCTCCGAGGGGATGATTCGAAAGACGGCGCCCGAGCCGCGCGCCTGGTTGAAGGCGTTGACACGGAAACGGGCCAGGTTCGGGATCTCGAACGAAAAGTCGGTCTCGAGGAATTCCTCATAGTCCTTGCGCTGCTTGTCATTCATGATGTCGTACACCATGCTGTTGACTTCTTTGTGGGTCAGCGCAGGCATGTTGACCCGCTTGATATCGCCATCAACGCGGATCATGGGCGGCACGCCCGCCGACAAGTGCAGGTCAGAGGCATCGTTCTTTACTGTGAAAGACAGCAGCTGGGCAACGTCGACGGCCATTCAGGTTCCTTTCGGGCGTGCTTCGGATTTACCATAAAGAGTGGCCTCGAAGTATAGCGAGTCACCCTCGGCAAAGCGTGATTAGGGTCACGGAAAACCTCAACCAGGTCCGGGAACGGCTGCAAAATGCGGCCCGTGTCGCAGGCCGCGAGCCCAGTGAAATCAAGCTACTCGCGGTTAGCAAGCGGCATTCCGTGGCATCGATTGAAGCCGTGGCCGGGGCCGGTCAGCGCGACTTCGGCGAGAACTTCGTAGCCGAGGGTCTGGGCAAGATCGAGGCGCTTGCGGCTCGCGAGCTGTGCTGGCACTTCATCGGCGCCATCCAATCGAACAAGACCCGGGACATCGCGGCCCACTACGACTGGGTCCACACCGTGGACCGCCTGAAGATTGCACGCAGGCTTAGCGAGCAGCGCCCCGACGACCGGCCGCCGCTGGACGTGTGCCTGCAGGTCAACGTCGACGACGAACCGCAAAAGGCCGGTGTACGCCCGGCCCAGGCCGCCGAACTCGCCGAACAGGTGGCCCGCCTGCCGAGGCTGCGCCTGCGCGGGCTGATGTGTCTGCCCCGCGTGCGCACCAGCCCCGAGGCGCAACGCGAGCCATTCTCGGCGCTGCGCCAACTGCTCGAAGCGCTGCAGCCGCAGCACGCAACGCTGGATACGCTGTCCATGGGCATGACTGGCGACCTCGAAGCCGCCGTGCTCGAGGGCGCCACAATCGTGCGTGTCGGCACCGCCATTTTCGGCCCGCGCGACTGAGCTTAAGGCGTCACCGCGCAGCCCGGGCGCTGTGCGATACTCCTCGCCATGCAAGGTCACGGCGAGCACGCACAGATCGGGTTCATTGGCGGCGGCAACATGGCGCGCGCCATGATTGGTGGACTCATTGCCGCCGGGCATCCCGCAAGCGAGATCCGCGTGGCCGAGCCCGATGCCGCGCAACGCGCGTCACTGAATAGCCAGTGGCCCGATCTCGAGACTACGACCGACAACAAAGACCTGGCTGCCTGGTCAGCGCTGTGCGTGCTGGCCGTGAAACCCCAGGTCATGCCCGACGTCGCCCAGGCGCTCGACGGTCTCGATACGGATCCGTTGTACCTGTCTATTGCCGCGGGCGTTCGCAGCGCCGACCTCTCGCGCTGGCTTGGTGGGGGCCGCGTCGTGCGCGCCATGCCCAACCAGGGCGCGCTTGTGGGCCACTCGGCAACGGGGCTTTACAGCAATGCGGCGCTCGACGGGCTCGAGCGCGCCACGATCGATGCGCTGGTGGCGACGATTGGCACCGCCTACTGGGTGGCCCACGAAGCGGATATCGACGCCGTTACGGCGATCGCCGGCAGCGGCCCCGCCTACTTCTTCCTGCTCATGGAATACCTGGAGCAGGCGGGCGAGGACTTCGGTCTCGATCCCTCGGCGGTTCGCCACATGGTGGCGGAGACCGCCGTCGCCGCCGCCTTGCTTGCCGTCGAGAGTGACGAACCCGTCGCCACACTCCGGGCGCGTGTCACCTCGCCGGGCGGCACAACGGCAGCAGCGCTCGACCACCTGGCCAAACATGACACAGCGGCGCTGTTTGCGGCCGCCTTCGAACAGGCGCGCAATCGCGCCCGCGAACTCGCCGACAGGACCCCCTGAATGCTCCAAGAGATTTCCGAGTTTCTGCTGCGAACGCTGACGCAGCTCATTCTGTTCGTCATCCTGCTCAGGTTTTTCCTGCAGATGGCGCGCGTCAATTTCCGCAATCCGCTCGCCCAGGCCATCGTCCGCCTCACTTCACCACTCGTCGTGCCCGTGCGACGCGTCGTGCCACCGATCGGAAAGATCGATACGGCGACCCTGCTCGTAGCCTACGTGGTGCAGGTGGCGCTGCTGGCCGCGCTGATTCTGCTGCGCGGCGGGTCACCGAATTCGGCGCTGTTCATTTACGCCGCCATCGAGCTCGTGCGCATGTCGCTCATGCTCTACACCTACGCCATCATTATCTGGGTCGTGCTGGGCTGGATCTCACCGGGCAGCTACAACCCGGTATCGGCACTGATCGACGAATGGCTGCGTCCGTTCATGGCGCCGTTCCGGCGGCTCATTCCCCCGATTGCGGGGCTCGACCTGAGCCCGCTGTTCGCCATGATCGCGCTCGGTGTGGGGCAAATCATCGTCAACAATGTCGGTAAAACCCTGCTCGGTTAAGCCGCTGGTGTTTGCCACGTCGCTCCCCTATTCTCTGAAGCGGGGAGTATGTGCTTCGGGGGACAGGCGATGAAACAACTGGCACTCATTGGTGGGTTGGCTCTGGTACTTGCCGGTTGTGGCGGTGGCAGCGGCGAACGAACCGTGCCAGAAGCCGAAGCCGCGGCAGAGTACTCGGCCGTGTTCGGTGATTTTCGCGTCTTCTTCCACGCGATTTCCACGGACGAGGTACCGCCCGAGGTGGCCCGCTCCGTCGGCGTCGTGCGCGCCAAGAATCGCGCGTTGCTTAATATCTCTGTGTTACGTCTTGACGACAGCTCTTCGGTGGAAGCAGAAGTTGCCGTCAAAGCTGCAAACCTGACGGGCCAGCTCAAGCCCATCACCATGCGCAAGGTCGAACAGGCCCAATCGATTTATTATTTGGGCGAGCTCTCGGTGAATAATCGAGAGACCATCATCTTCGATATCAGCGTCACGCCAGCCGGCAGCGACGACACCTTCGAAGTGCGCACCAAGCGCATCTACCACACCAACTGAACCCCCCAAAAATCGGTCGCCGCATGCGCGGCGTTTCGTGCACCACAAAGAGGCACGACCGTCGGTCGTTTTTGCACCTCGATTGGCACGATTTCAAATCGCGTTTGACGCTATAAATCAAGTGGTTTTTTGCATACCACCTGCTGAAAAGCTGTGTTAAGGTACGCGCGATTTTGGCGGCGGGTTGGACCCGTCGAGTTTGTTTTAGACCCCAGGAGTTCTGACCAGATGGCAGCAAAGAAAAAGACCACCGCAGCGAAAAAGGCACCGACCAAGTCCGAAATCTACCGGGCTATCGCCGATGAAACGGGCCTGACCCGTAAGGACGTTGCCGCGGTATTCGAGTCCATGTCTGGCCTCATCAAGAAGAACCTTGGCGGCCGTGGTGCTCCGGGTACGTTCACCGTACCGGGCCTCATGAAGCTGCGCGTGGTCAAGAAGCCTGCGACGAAGGCACGCAAGGGCGTCAACCCGTTCACGGGCGAAGAGATGATGTTCAAGGCCAAGCCGGCATCGAAGACCGTCAAGGTCGCGGCGCTCAAGGGCCTCAAAGACATGGTCTGAGCCTGACTCGGCTCGACCAGACGAAAAGCCCCGCCTCGGCGGGGCTTTTTTTTGCCTGCTAGAGGCCGTTCTCGTGCTTGAGGCGCAGCACTTCACTGCGCGGCACGTACAAGAGCTCGCCGATCTTCCCGATCAGCGCATCCTCGTGCTTGTCGAGCTCACCGTCGGCGGCTGCGACACGCCAGAGCATGTCGACAATCTGCGCCTTCTCCACGGCGGACAGGGCTTCGTGCAGCGGGCGCGTGAAGCCCTGAAGTGAAATCGCCGCCTCGGCTTCCTCGAGTCCGGCATCGACGACCATGGCCGTCTCTTCGTCGGTGAGCCCGAAATGACGCTGCAAGCCCTCGCGCAGTGCAGAGAGCTCGCGTGTGTCGAACACGCGATCGGCGCGCGCGACTTCCGCCATAAGGGTTGCTGTCGCAAGACGAATTCCGTGTTGCCGGTCGGCTTCGGTATCGGCGCTGTCGTTACCCGACAACAACACCTCGATTTGTTTCTTGAGCGCCGTGAGCATACCCATGCGACTCACGCCGTTTGTCCTGTACCGATAAAGCCCATGAGGGTTTCACGGAGCACGACGAGCTGGCCATGGAAGAAGTGGTCTGCATCGGGCAACACGGCAACCTCGATGCCGGGCGCTTGCGTGTCGGCCCAGGCGACGACGGCATCGGCGTCGACAAGCTCGTCCTTGCCGCCCTGGACGACGCAGGCGTTCACGGATTCCGGCAAGCGCAGATTCGGGTCTATGATGCGCCCGACCGGCGGCGCCACCAGGAGCACCTGCGGCACATCTGCGTGCTGCGTCGCCGCCACCGCCATACCTGCGCCGAATGAGAACCCGGCCAGCGACACGGGCACGCCAGGCCAGCGCTCTCGCGCCCAGTTGAGCACGGCCAACAGGTCGGTCAGCTCACCGCGGCCCTCATCGTAGGCGCCATCACTGGCACCGACGCCACGGAAGTTGAACCGCACGGCGACCTGGCCGCAGAGATTGAACGCGCGCGCGAGCGTGGCCACGACCTTGTTGGTCATGGCACCGCCGTGCGCGGGGTGTGGGTGTGCGATCACGGCAACGGGCGTGTTTTCGGTTACGGTCGACGGATATTCGATGAGCGTTTCGAGAACGCCCGCGGGCCCGTCGACTCGGGCCGCCTCACGCAGGACTTGCTTCGGCATCGCCAGCAGCCTCCGGTGCTTTCTTGGGTTTGGGCGGCGCGAAATAAACAATCGTGTCGCCGGACTTGGGCTCGATCTCCGTCTGCGATGCCACAAACTGCACGTTGTCGTTGGCGCTGAGCACAAGAACGGTCAGTGCCTCTGCAGGCTGATCGCCGAGGAAATCGCTGTAGCTGTAAGTGTCAGACAAGCGCGTGCGCGCAAAGGTCCAGCCGCGCACGTAGTTGCGCCAGAGCTTCTCATAGACCGCGTCCTTGTCGAACGCAATGCGACCACGCACACCGCGGGCCACGGCCTTGGGGTCGTCGTCATCCTTACGCCCCATGGGCAACTGGAACACACGGTCCTGGCCGACTTCGGGTGCGATCGAGCTGCATACAAGCGCGTTGTAAGCGTCATTGCTGGTCGCCGCGAGCACCGTTCGCACGTGCGCAAGCTCCACGGACTCCTCGGCGAACTCAGACAGGATCTCGCCGTAGAACACCTGCAGCCCCGCAAGGCGCGCCTCACGCAGCGCGTGCCAGCTGGAATCGGAGATCAATACGTTGACGCCCATGGTGCTCAGCGTGCGCGCAAGCTCCGTCGACCAGGGTGAGGCACCGACGATGACCACGCTGTCGCGGTGCCGCGAGGCAAGGCCCAAACGGGCCGCCAGCCAGTTCAGTGAAAACCCGTGCAGCAGCACCGTCGCGAAGATGACCGCAAACACCATCGGTAGCAGGACCTCTGCCTGGTAACCCTCATCGACCAGGCCCGGACCCATGATACCGGCCGTGGCTGCGGCGACGATGCCGCGCGGTGCGATCCAGGCCAGCAGGACGCGCTCGCGAAACTCCATGTCCGCGTTGATCGTGGCCAGCATGATGGCCGCGGGACGCGCCAGTAGCAGCAACGCGGCGACCAGGGCGCCGCCACGCCAGCCGATGGATGCGAGCGATGCAATATCGAGATCAGCCGTGAGCAGGATGAACACCAGCGACACGAGCATGATCGTGATGTACTCCTTGAAGCGCCGCATGTCGCCGAAGCCCGGCAGGTTCATATTGGCGATCACGATGCCCATGATCGTCACGGCCAGCAGGCCCGCTTCGTGCTGCACATAGTTGGCGGCCACGTACATCATGAGCACCATGCCCAGCATGACCGGACTCTTGAGGTACTCGGGCACCATGCCCGCACGAAACGCGAGCCCCGTGAGCCAGCCGCCAATGCCACCGAACAGGAGGCCGGAGAGCATCGCCAGACCCAGCGACTCGAAGACCTCGGCGAGCCCCGAGCCCTGCCCCCTGAAAACGAAGAACTGGAAGACCAGCACTGCGAGCAATGCGCCGATCGGGTCGTTGACGATGCCTTCCCACTTCAAATAGGACGCGGTGCGCCGGTTGAGCGCCGCCTGGCGTAGCAGCGGCATGATCACAGTTGGGCCTGTAACCACCATGATCGCGCCAAACACAAGCGACGTTGCGGCGTCGAAACCGCCAATGAAATAGGCGCAGGCGCCCGAAAACACCCAGGCCAGAGGCGCGCCCAGATAGACGAGCCGGCGCACGCCACTGCGGGCGTGCTTGAGCTCGGCAAGGTTCAGGCTAAGGCCACCTTCGAACAGAATGACTGCGACACACAGACCAATAAGCGGACGCAGCAGCTCGCCGAGCTGCGCGCTGGGGTCGACAAGACCCAGGCCCGGCCCGGCAATGAGCCCGGCAATCGACAACAGGACGATGGCCGGCAGACGTAGTTTCCACGCGATCCATTGCGAGACCACGCCGAGGAAAACAACGAACACGATACCGATGGAAATGAAATCGTGATCCATGAAGGTTCCTTGGGAATTGCCGGCATTCTACATGCCGGCACTGCAAAATAGGCTCTGCATGGAGAATCCGCCCGATGCACAAAAGTGATGCACCGTCGATGGTATTGCCCCACCGTGGTTCCCTAGACTTTGCACAACGGTGATAATCACCCTGGGTGCCAAGGACCCGAACTCTGACGCGACCATGCAACTGCTGACTATTGCATTACTGGCTGGTGCCTGTGCGCTTGGCGCATGGCTTGGCTGGCTCCTTCGCGGCGAACGCCGAGAGCGGGGCGACGCCGTGCGCCTGTCACGTCTTCAGTCGCAGCTCGAAACACAGCAGACGGCGCTCGACCGTCAGCAGCGTCAGCGCGACGAGCTGCAACAGAAGGTCGACGACGCGCGCCACCGCCAGCACCAGGCCGACCGACGCGTCGCCACCATGCGCGAAGCGCTCGACGAGCAGATGGCCCTGCGCCGCAAGCTCGAGAAGCGCATGAATGAAACGCAGACGCGCATGGCGACCGAGCGCGAAGAGCGCAAGAAACTCTCACGCCAGCTACGGCTCGTTATTCAACGGACGCGCAGTGCGCGCGAGACGCGCGACGAGGTGCCAACACCGGAGCCTGTGTCTGCGCCGAGACCCGCGCCTGCGCCCAAGCCCGTCACCGAAGAAGCCTCGCTCGACGACACGGCACGCACGCACTCCGAAGACCTGCGTCTCGTGCGCGGGATCGGTCCGGCCATGAAGCGCGAACTTGCGGCGCACGGCATCCGCACACTCTCGGAGCTCGCAGGGCTCGATGACACGCGTATCGACAAACTCGACGGCGCGTTACGCTTCCCGGGGCGTATCCGGCGCGACCGCTGGGTGGAACAGGCACGCAAACTCATTGGTGCCGACAGCGCATGACGCGATGCGCCGTCGCGCTGCTATTGCTCTACCTCGTCGCAGCCCCTGGCGGGCTGCGTGCCGACGACGCGGCGCAGCACGAACTGTGCGTACAAGGACTCGACTACCTGACGTCGCGCGAGACCATTCGCTTCGAGGCCGCCAGCAGCACCCTGCCCGGACTGCACGACGCGCTCATCGACGACATCGCGAACCTCATGCTGCAGTGCCCGAAGAGCCTCTTGTACATCGAGGGGCACACAGACAATCGCGGCAACCCCGATGAGAATCTCGCCTTGAGCACCGCCCGTGCACAGGCCGTCGGCAACGCACTCACGGCGCGCGGCATCACGGGCGAAAGACTGCGCATTGAAGGTTTCGGGGGTGCCCGCCCCGTCGCGGACAACGACACGCGCGACGGCAGAAGGAAGAACCGCCGTATCGTGCTGCGGTTCGAACGCGACGCGCGCTAGCGCGCCGCGTCGTCGGCGGGTACCGAGAAGCGCACCACCGTGTCGCGGCGGCCGGGCAGCCCGGACTCGTATTGGCCCGCGAGTGCTTCAGCCACGGCCTCGCGTTCGTAGACACCCGCCGGCGCCGCATCGATCACGCGCGCGTCCGTGGCGCGGCCGTTGGCGTCAACGGTTACCTCCACCATGACAAACCCGGACACCTGCCGCTCGGCGCGCGGCGCCACAGGCGGCAACGCGGGCGGCGGTTCCAGGTCGGGCAGCTGGTACCGCGGCTCGCCGAGCAGCTCGGCAAGATCCACGCTGTCGTAGCCCAGCGCCTGCACGGGGTGCGCCGTGATCGCGTCGGGATCGCGGCGCTCGTCATCGAACAGGCGGATCAAGGCGGCCGCTGTGAGCGTCAGCGCCAGCACGACGACGCAGGCACCCGCGAACGCACCCGCGAGCCGTTTCGGCAAGCGGGTCAGTTCACGTCGCTTTGCGCCGGCCGCCGGATCCATCCACTTACTCGTAGGTCGTGCAGCGCTGGAAGCTCACGAGCTCGACCTCAAACAGCAGCGTTGCGCCCGGCGGAATCACATTGCCCGCACCGCGGTCGCCGTAGCCAAGCGCAGGGGCAATCTTGAGTTGGCGCACTTCGCCAATCTGCATGCCGGCAACGCCCACGTCCCAGCCCTTGATGACGCGGCCACCGCCCAGTGGAAAGTCGAAGGTCCTGCCGCGATCGCGTGAGCTATCGAACTTCTCGCCGCGCCCGTCTTCGGCCTCGGGGTCGTAGAGCCAGCCCGTGTAATGCATGTTCGCGATGTCACCCTCGCCGACAGCGTGGTCCCGACCCGCGGTGGTGATGGTGGCCTCGAGGCCCTCAACGTCCTCTGGTAGTCCTGGTTTCACGTCACGCGCCCCCTTCTCAATGGCGTTGCAGTCCGTTCCGGACGCGCTGCACGCGGCCAGTGACAGGCACAGTGCGACCAGCGCCACACGAAAGCCTTTCTCAATCATCGTCTTTTGAGTCCTCGTTGGAATTACTGAAATCGAGTGATGCGGAATTGATGCAGTAACGCATCCCCGTCGGCTGCGGCCCGTCTGGAAACACATGGCCCAGGTGCGAACCGCAATTGGCGCAGAGCACTTCGTCACGAATCATACCGTGGCTCATATCGCGCTCCGTGCGCACGTTGTCGCCCGCGAGCGGCAGCCAGAAGCTTGGCCAGCCCGAACCCGAGTCGTACTTGTGTTCACTCGAGAACAGCGGCATGTCGCACACCACGCAGTGGTAGGTGCCGTCACCCTTGTTGGCCAGCAGCGCACCCGTGAACGGCGCCTCGGTGCCTTTGTCCTGGGTAATGCGGCGCTGCTCGTCCGTCAGATTCGCGATGCGATCTGAGAGGTTTTCCGAAGAGACGCGCTTGCGTCGTGCCGAATCGGCCATGTCACTCTCCTCCGGGGGAATCCCCGATTGTACTCGATTGCGCGTGAGGGCAGCGCTTGCCACTGCGCCACGCTGTCTCCACACTGACGCTCACCGCGATGTCTGATGCCGCCCCGACAGCCCAACTTGAAGACGTGGACGTCATCCTCGGCGGCAACCACATCCTCCACCGTATTCGACTGACGCTGCCTGCCGGTTGCGTCACGGCCGTGATTGGCGCCAGCGGCAGCGGCAAGTCGACGCTGCTTCGGCTGCTCAACGGGCTCGTTACGCCGCAAGCGGG
Organism: uncultured Gammaproteobacteria bacterium; assembly: GCA_937899415.1. Lineage (GTDB taxonomy): Bacteria > Pseudomonadota > Gammaproteobacteria > Steroidobacterales > Woeseiaceae > CALBPI01. Next base: position 28,981 of record CALBPI010000093.1, read on the forward strand.
TACGGTGTACCGACACGGCCAGCCGTTGACATCTGAGCGGTTCCGCGACGTGCGTCGCGACACGGGCTATGCGATGCAACAAATCGGCCTGCTGCCGCACTTGTCCATCGCCGACAACATCGCATTGCCATTACGGCTTGCGGGCCGCGCACCCGAGGCCATCGCCGATCGGGTCGGGGCGCTGCTCGACGCGATGCAGTTATCACCCGAGCTTGCCGCGCGTTACCCGGCCGCCGCTTCCGGCGGCCAGCAACAGCGTGCCGGTCTCGCGCGCGCCCTGGCGCTCGAACCCGAGCTGCTCCTGCTCGACGAAGCCTTTTCGGGCCTCGACGCGATCACGCGCCTGGCCACCCATGAACGTTTTGTGGCGTTACGTGGCACCGAAATCAAGAGCGCCCTGCTTGTCACGCATGACCTCGACGAGGCCGCGCGCCTGGCCGACCGGCTCGTAATTCTCAACGCAGGGCGCATTGTGCGTGAGGGACCCCGCGATGACGTGCTCACCGACCCGCGCGATCCCTACGCCATAGAACTCGTGGAGGCGTTCCAGTGCGCGGACTGATTGCAGCACTCGTGCTGGTCGCGACACCCGCCTGGGCGGAGCCTGTACGCATCGGCAGCAAGAACTTCACGGAAAGCTACCTGCTGGCCGAGATCGCGGCGCAACACCTCGAAGCCCGCGGCGTTGAGGTCGTGCGTCAGTTCGGGCTCGGCGGCACCAAGATCTGTTACGACGCACTTCGTGCCAGCGAGATCGATCTCTATCCCGAATACACGGGCACGATTGCGGCCGCCATTCTTGGTGACACCACACTCACCAACATCGCGCCACCGCTTGCCGAGCAGGGCCTTGCCACCTACGCCCCGCCTGGCTTCAACAACACGTATGTCCTGGCGCTGCGCAAAGCGCTTGCCGAGTCGAGAGGCCTCACCAAAATCTCCGATCTCGTTGGCGAGACGGGTATCGACGCCGCACTCAGCCACGAGTTTCGCGCCCGAAACGACGGTTGGCCGGCGCTCAGTGCCCACTACGGCCTGACGCTGGGTTCGCGTGGCATCGAGCATGGCCTGGCCTATGAGGCACTCGCGTCGGGCGGCGCCGATCTGACGGACGCCTACTCCACCGACGGCGATCTGTCGCGCGCCGATCTCGTGCTGCTCGACGACGACCGCGCATTCTTTCCCCGTTACGACGCCGTCTGGCTCGCGCGCACGACGCTTGCACCCGACGTCGTTGCCGCACTGTCCGAACTCGAAGGCCGCATCGACGAGGCGACGATGCAGGCGCTCAATGCCCGCGCGGCGCTCGACGGTGAAGGCATCGCCACAGTCGCCGCGAGCTTCCTCGCGACGTCCGGACTTGCCAACGCCAACACGCCGGTTCCGTCCCAGTTCTGGTCACGACTCGCCGGGAACACCGCGCGCCACATTCAACTCACGCTTGCCGCCCTGTTGCTGGCGGGCATCGTCGGCGTGTCGCTGGCACTCGTGCTACAGCCTTTTGCACGCGCCGCCAGTGGGTTGCTCTACGTCTGCGGCCTGCTGCAGACCATTCCGTCGATTGCGTTGCTCGCGCTCATGATTCCGCTGGTGGGCATCGGCGTGGTGCCCGCCGTCATCGCGTTGTTTCTCTACGCGCTGTTGCCGATCGTTCGCGCGACGCTCACGGCAATCAACGCGATCGAACCCGTCTATCTGACCGTCGCAGATGCCTTGGGCATGACCGCTTCCGAACGACGCCGCCATGTGCTCGTGCCGCTGGCCATGCCGCACATCATTGCCGGCCTGCGCACGGCAGCCGTCATCGCAATTGGTACCGCTACGCTTGCCGCGTTCATTGGTGCGGGCGGGCTGGGTCAGCCCATCGTTACGGGGCTCGCGCTCAACGACACGGGCCTCATTCTCGAAGGCGCCGTGCCCGCCGCCCTTCTGGCGATCGTGACCGACCTCGTCTTCGATCTGCTCGAGCGGCGACTCGTGCCGCCGCACCTGCGCTCAGCTTGAGAGCTCGACGAGCAGCCGGTTGAGTCGACCCACGTAGTCGGCGGGATCGGCGGGCAAATCACCTTCAGCGATTTCCGCCTGCCCCAGCAGTACGCGTGCGAGGTCCTCAAACCGGGCGTCATCGGCAGCAGTTTCGAGACGGCGCACGAGCGGGTGCCCCAGATTGACCTCCAGCGCAGGCTTCGACTCGGGGACGTCCTGCCCGGCGGCCTCGAGCATGCGCCGCATTTGCGCGCCCATATCGTCGGCGCCCACAACCAAGCAGGCGGGCGACTCGACGAGACGGTCGCTCGCGCGCACGCCGGATACCGCATCTTCAAGGCACTGGCCGAGTCGCTCGAGCACGCCATCGTCGGCACGATCTTCTGCATCGTCCGCAGACTCGCCCTCGGGCAGCTCCAGCCCGTCACGGCGGACGTCCTGCAGCGCCTTGCCATCAAACTCGGTCAGGTAGCCGATCATCCACTCATCGAGGCGGTCCGTGAGCAGCAACACTTCGATGCCGCGCTTTTTGAAGACTTCGAGGTGCGGGCTGGCCTTGGCCGCCGCCAGCGACTCGGCCGTCAGGTAGTAAATCGTGTCCTGGCCTTCGACCATGCGCTCGACGTAGCCCGCGAGCGTCTCGCTCTGGCTGTCGCCCTCCGAGTCCGTGGTCGTGAAGCGCAGCAGTTTATTGAGCGCGTCCCGGTTGGTCGTATCCTCAGCCAGGCCTTCCTTGAGCACCTCACCAAATTCACTCCAGAACCGCGCGTAGTCTTCAGGCTCGTTGTTGGCCATCTTGTCGAGCGTCGACAGTACTCGCTTGGTCAGTGCCGATCGCATGGCATCGATGGCCGGACTCGACTGCAGCAGCTCGCGCGACACGTTGAGCGGCAGGTCGGCGCAGTCGATCACACCGCGCACGAAGCGCAGGTAGAGCGGCAGGAACTGCTCCGCGTCGTCCATGATGAACACGCGTTGCACGTAGAGCTTGAGGCCACGCGGCGCCTCGCGGTTCCAGAGGTCGAACGGTGCGCGCCCGGGAATGTAGACGAGGCTTGTGTACTCGCGCTTGCCCTCGACACGGTTGTGCGACCAGGCCAGCGGCGGCTCGAAATCGTGCGTCAGATGCTGGTAGAACTCCTTGTACTCGTCGTCCTCAACTTCGGCACGAGACCGCGTCCAGAGCGCAGTGGCCGAGTTGATCGTCTCGGTGCTTTCTTCGCCCGCGAGGCGGACTGGAAAGGCGATGTGATCGGAGTAGCGTTTGACGAGTGACGTAATCCGGTAGCCCTGTGCGAACTCGCTTTCGTCGGGCTTCAGGTGCAAGGTGATCGTCGTGCCGCGTGCGTCGCGTTCGATGGGTTCGAGCGTGTAGTCGCCCTCACCCGTCGATTCCCAGCGCACGGCCGCATCGGCGTCCAGGCCTGCTCGACGAGTATCAACGGTGACCCGGTCGGCGACGATAAACGAGGCGTAGAAGCCGACACCGAACTGGCCGATCAGCTGTGCGTCCTTGCGCGCGTCACCGCTAAGCTTGCCCAGAAATTCGGCCGTGCCGGATCGCGCGATTGTGCCCAGGTTGCTGATGACCTCGTCGCGGCTCATACCGATGCCGTTATCCGTGATCGTGAGCGTGTTAGCCGCCTCATCGAGTGCGAGGGTCACCCCGAGATCCGGGTCGTCGGCGGCCAGGTCCGGGCTCGCGATGGCCTCGAAACGTAGCTTGTCGAGCGCGTCGGACGCGTTCGAGATGAGCTCGCGCAGAAAGATCTCCTTGTTGCTATACAAGGAGTGGATCATGAGCTGGAGCAGCTGTTTGACCTCGGCCTGGAAGCCGATGGTCTCTTTGGCGGTGTCTTCGGCCATGCCGGAACTCCGATTGGGCATCGAAGTGGGCAATATTGATGCGCGGGCGCCGATTTCAACCGGCGTGGGCGTGACCTCGGGGGATCAGAGGATCAGCAGCAGTCCCGTTACGGCCAGCAGCGCACGATTCAGCGGCGCGACGACGTAGTGCAGCGCCGACAGGCGCAAACGTGCCGCGTACCAGAGGTCGTCGAGCGCGTCCCACCACTGCATCGTGATTTCCAAGGACTACTCCTCGACGAACGGCGACGCGGCCGTATCGGCGGACACCGTGAACAGGCACTCGAACTCACGGTGCGAGTCCAGCTCGGCGAAAACCATCGCCTGCTGTACCCACTCCCAGCGCTCGCGGGTCTCGGGG
>CALBPI010000094.1 GCA_937899415.1 uncultured Gammaproteobacteria bacterium
GGGAGATTGCCGCGCCTGCTTCGCAGGCTCGCAATGACGTGTCACGTTGGGAGATCGCCGCGGCGCTGCGCGCCTCGCGATGACGGGGCGCTGCGTGCCGCCGCCAGATTGCCGCGGGGCCTGCGGGTCACCTCGCAATGACCGGGGACTATTCGTTGGGGCTCAACGCCCCGAGCACCGCCCGTCGTCGCATCGGCAAGTCAATCCGCGCATCGGCCGCGACGCCGTCGCCACCTGTGACAAGCAGACGGCAGCCATTGCGGATGGCGGCGGCGACGGCCGCCGAGTGCTCACCATCGCAAACCGCAACGTCTGCGGCGGCGACATCATCGCTGGCCGCGAATGCTGCGACTGTCTCGAACCGTCTGGGCAAGTGCCCCTCGTCACCGAGCCAGCCGGCAAGCTGTGCGGTGATTTCGGGATCGAGCGCGATGAGCGCCACTCTCATAGGCGCGTCTGGCCGCTGCCGCGCACGACGTACTTGTAGCTGACGAGTTCTGCGGCGCCCACAGGGCCGCGGGCGTGGATGCGGCTCGTCGAAATGCCGATTTCCGCGCCCATGCCGAATTCGCCGCCGTCGGCAAATTGGGTCGATGCGTTGTGCATCACGATGGCGCTGTCGACGTCGTCGAAGAAGCGCTGCGCAGCAATGGCGTCGCCCGAAATGATCGATTCGGTGTGGCCCGAGCCAAACTCCGAGATGTGCGCGACGGCTGCGTCGAGATCGTCGATCACGCGCACGGCGATGATGCGGTCGAGGTATTCCGTGCGCCAGTCGGCTTCGGTGGCCGGTGTAATCCGGTCGTCTAATGCGCGTGAGCGCTCACAGCCGCGCAAGGCGCAGTCGGCGGCGAACAAGGCGTCGAAGACGGACCGTACTGTTTCCGGTGCGAGTGCAGCATCCACAAGCAGCGTCTCCGCTGCACCGCAGATTCCCGTGCGACGCAGTTTCGCGTTGACGGTGATGTCGCGCGCCATGTCCGGGTCCGCCGCGCTGTGCAGGTAGATGTGACAAATGCCGTCGAGGTGACCGATGACGGGCACGCGCGCGTCGCGCTGCACACGTTCGATGAGTCCGCGGCCACCGCGCGGGACCACAACATCAATCGTGCCGTCGCCACCCGCAAGCAGCGCACCCACGAGTATGCGGTCCTGATCGGGCACCATCTGAACGGCGTCCGCCGGCAGGCCACTGTCCTCGAGTGCGGCGCGCAGCAAGTTCACGATGGCGCGGCTGCTCGCAGCACTCTCGCTGCCGCCGCGAAGGATCACGGCATTGCCAGCTTTCAGGCAGATGGCCGCAGCGTCGGCAGTCACGTTGGGGCGGCTTTCGTAAACGATGCCGATGACGCCCAGCGGTACGCTGACGCGAGCGATGTCGAGGCCGTTATCGGGCTGCCAGCGCGACAGCTCCCGTCCCACGGGATCGGGCAAGGCCGCAATGGCATCGAGCGCGTCGGCTATGGCCGCGACACGGTCGGCATCGAGGCGCAGCCGGTCCACCATCGCCGCGCTAAGCCCGTTGGCTTCTGCGGCGGCCACGTCGGCGGCATTCGCCTCGAGCACCTGCGGCGCACCCGCGCGCAAGCCGCTGGCCATGGCGCGAATGCCCGCCGCGCGCGTTGAGCCGTCGCAACGTGACAGGGCTGTAACCGCCTCACGCGCCTGGCGGCCCAGCGTGCCGATGATCGCTTGTGCGTCTGTCTCATTCATGAGTCTTGGGATTCTCCAGCACGAGGTCGTCGCGGTGCACGAGTGGCACCGTACGCGCCCCGTCTTTGGCCGCGGCCATCGCATCGCGCGCGGCCACACTATCGAGACCCGCAAGCCCGATGCCAAGTTCCGCATTATTGGACTGGCCACGAATCGCGATGCAGTCACCGCGCTCGAAATCACCCTCAATGTCGACGACGCCCACGGGCAACAAGCTTGCGCCCTGCGCCAGCGCACTGGCGGCGCCCGCGTCCACAATCACGGCGGCGGCCTGACGCAGGCTTGCACGAATCCAGCGACGTCGTGCATCGGGAACCGTGGTCGCGGCGTCGAACGACGTTGCACGTGCGCCCTTCGCCAGCACACCGATGGGCGCTGGCTCGCGCCCCGAAGCGATAACGACCGCTGCGCCCGCGCCCGTCGCAAGACGCGCCGCCGCGATCTTGCTGCGCATGCCGCCCGTGCCGTGAGCACTGCTCGATTCGCCGGCGATGGCATCAATCGCATCGTCGATATCCGTCACGTGCGCAATGTGTGCGGCGTCCGGATGCGTGGCGGGATCGGCCGCGTAGAGACCGTCAACGTCGCTAAGAAGAACCAGAAGATCGGCACCGATCATCTGAGCAACGCGCGCCGCCAAACGATCGTTGTCACCGTAGCGCAGCTCTTCGGTCGCCACGGTGTCATTTTCGTTGATGACCGGCACGATGCGCGCCGCGGCCAATGCATCGAGCGTGGCACGCGCGTTCAGGTGACGGCGCCGGTGTTCCGTGTCCTGGGGCGTCAGCAACACCTGCGCGCTGCCACAGCCGGCATCGGACAACGCGCTGCGCCAGGCCTGCGCCAGCGCGACCTGACCTGCAGCGGCCGCGGCCTGCTTGATCGCCAATGCACTCGCGCCGCGCGGTTGCCCAACGTCCTGGGCGCCCAGCGCCACAGCGCCGGATGACACCACCGTCACACGCGCACCGCGCACTTGCAGCCGCGCAATATCCGCGCACAGCGTACCGAGCCAGTCGCGTCGCAGCGTGTGCGCGTCGTCGACCAGCAGCGCCGAGCCGACCTTGATCACAATGGATGCCGCCGCGTCGAGCAATGCCGCGGCATCGGGTGCGGTGGTCACATCCCCGCCTGCCCTTCGACGGGCAGCGCGCGCACTTCACCTGCGAGCACGCGCTCGCCGCGCGAAATACCCAGACTGCCAGAACGCACCAGCACGATGACCTCGCCGTGGCGACCAATGGCCGCGACAAACTGATCAACGTCCGCAGTGCCGCCCGCGTATTCGACCGTGAACGACTTTGCACTGTCGTCGAGCACAGCGGCACCGTGGCTCACGCACCATTCCGACAGCGTCCGCGTATTGCGAACCACGAGCTTCAACAGGGCGAGCTCGCGCTCAAAATGGTCACCGAGCGTCATGTCGTGCATATCGACAACATCGACGAGCTTGTTGAGCTGCTTGGCAATTTGCGCGAGCGCCGCATCGGAGCCCGAAGTGACGAGCGTCAGACGCGAAATCAGCGGGTCTTCCGTGGGCGCCACATTGAGCGATTCAATGTTGTAGCCGCGCGTTGAAAACAGGCCCGTGAGCCGCGTGAGCGCACCGACTTCATTCTGCATCAACACCGAGATGACGTGGCGCATCGCACCGCTCCCGTTCAATAACCTGATTGCCCTGCTGGCGTCGGTGGATACTCTCGCACCACCTGCACTATTGCAATGCACAAAACGATCACAGAGACTCGGCTCAAACCACCGGAAATAAAGCCCATGCGCGCAATCGCCGACAGCCAGCAGCAGCCGGCCGACCACCCACTGGCCGGTCGCGAAATGAGTGGCGCCGAGATGATCGTCCAGATCATCGCGGACGAAGGCATCGACGTCGTGTTCGGCTACTCGGGCGGTGCCATCCTGCCGACCTACGACGCCGTCTTCCGGTTCAACAAAGACAATCCGGGCAGCGACGGCAACGGCGCGCTGCCGCTCATCGTGCCCGCCAACGAACAGGGCGCCGGCTTCATGGCCGCGGGCTACTCCCGCGCCACGGGCAAGGTGGGCACCGTCATGGTGACTTCAGGTCCGGGCGCCACGAACATGGTGACCCCGGTTCGCGACAGCGCCGCCGACTCTGTCCCCATGGTGCTGATCTGCGGCCAGGTGCCCAGCGCGGCGATTGGCACGGACGCGTTTCAGGAAGCCCCCATCACTGCGGTCATGGGCTCCGTCGCCAAGCATGTGTTTCTGGTCACCGATCCAACGCGACTCGAGGCCACCATCCGAACCGCCTACGAGATTGCGCGCACGGGTCGCCCGGGGCCGGTCGTCGTCGATGTGCCGAAAGACGTACAGAACTGGTCGGGTACGTTCCACGGCACGAGCCGACTTGAGATCCCCGGCTATCGCAAGCGGCTGCAACGTGTCACCGACAGCGTCCTCGACGATGCCGACTGCCAGTCATTCCTCCAGCTACTGTCCGAATCCGATCGCCCATTGATCTACGCGGGCGGTGGCGTCGTGAATGGCAACGCCAGCGCCGCGATGCGACGCTTTGCCGAACGCTTCGGCATCCCTGTGACGACCACGCTCATGGGCATTGGCGCGAGCGACACAACGGAAGCACTGTCGCTGCATATGCTGGGCATGCACGGCATGGCTTACGCCAACTACGCTGTCGAAGACTGTGACTTTCTGATCGCCGCCGCAGCACGCTTCGACGATCGCGTCGCAGGCGTCCCGCAACGTTTTGCACCCAACGCACGACACATCGCGCATTTCGACATTGATCCGTCCGAAATCGATAAGGTGAAGAGCGTATCCTGGCACCACACGGGCGTACTCGACCGCGATCTCGACGCCATCGTTGAGTACGCCGATCGTGTGAACTTCGCAAAGAGTTTCGAAACGTGGCACGACGAGGTCGCGGCGCTCAAGCGCAATCACGCGCTCGACTACGACCGCGAATCCGCACTCATTCAACCCAACGCCGTGATCGAAGCGATTAACGCGATCACCGAGGGCGAGGCCATCATTTCGACAGGCGTTGGCCAGCACCAGATGTGGGCCGCGCAGTATTTCGATTTCCGCGAGCCGCGTCTGTGGCTCACCTCGGGGAGCATGGGGACGATGGGTTTCGGCGTGCCGGCCGCCGTCGGTGCGCAATTCGGACGCCCGGACAAGCTCGTCATCGATATCGACGGCGACGCCAGCATCCGCATGAATCTGGGCGAGCTCGAAACCGTCACCACCTACGGACTGCCTGTGAAGATCGTGGTGCTCAACAACTTCGGCGACGGCATGGTGCGCCAGTGGCAAAAGCTCTATTACAAGGGCCGACTGTCGGCCAGCGACAAGTCGCTGCACCGCAAGGATTTCGTGCGCGCGGCGAAGGCCGACGGGTTCGAGTATGCCGTGCGGCTCGATGACAAGGCGAAGCTCGAGCAGACGATTGCCGAGTTCGTCGGCTTTGAAGGGCCCGCGTTCCTCGAGGTCATCATCGATCCCGACGCCTCGGTCTACCCCATGGTGGGCCCGGGTCAAAGCTACAGCGAGATGATCACAGGCGACTTCATCGCAAGCCGCGGCAGCGATGACGACAAGGACGTCAGTCAGACCGAGTCGTTCTAGCCCGCCGCCTCGGCGTCGTAGTGCGCCAGGCATTCCGCCAGCATCGCGTCTTCGATATTACCGCCCGACAACACGGCCAGTGTGACCTTGTCCTTCGTGTCGACGGCGCCTGTCAGAACGGCCGCGAGCGCCACGGCACCACCGGGTTCCAGCACCAGCCGTAGCGCACGGAAGGCAAATCCCACGGCATAGCGCACCGCGTCCTCACTCACCGTCAGCACGCCGGAAAGCAGCCGCTGGTTGATGGGGAATGTGAGCGCACCAGGCTCGGGTGATAACAGCGCATCGCAAATGGACCGCGTGTCGGGCGCATTCGCAAGCCGCTGTCCGGCATCAAACGATCGCGCGGTGTCATCGGCGCGCTCAGGCTCAACAGCAAAGCACTGCACCTCGGGGAAACGCGCGCGCAGCGCCGACGAAGAACCGGCTGCAAGGCCGCCACCACCACAACAAATCAAGGCCTGATCGGGAACGAGGCCTGCCGCCTGCAACTGTTCGACCGCCTCGAGGCCGACGGTGCCCTGCCCCGCAATGACATCCGGATGGTCATAGGACGGCACAACGGGCGCCCCCAGTGATTCGGCGAGTTCGCGCGCGATGGCTTCGCGATCCTCGCGGTAGCGATCGTAGGTGACGATCTGACCACCCAGTGAGCGGACGGCTGCTGCCTTTCCCGCGGGCGTGTCTTCCGGCATCACGATATGCGCAGACACGCCGAAGAGCCGCGCCGCCAACGCGACACCCTGTGCATGATTCCCCGAAGACCAGGCCACCACGCCACGCTCGCGGCGTTCGGGCGCCATGTTGGCCAGCGTGTTGTAGGCGCCACGGAGTTTGAACGACCCCATGCGTTGCAGGTTTTCGGCCTTGAGCAGGACCGTGCCCTGCGCCCGTTCATCCAGTGCGGCATGGTGAATCAGCGGCGTTCGATTGGCCACGCCCGACAGGCGCGACTGCGCCGCCTCGATGTCACCGAGCGCCAGTGTGAATTGCGATGGTGTGCCGTCCATACCGGGATTATGACCGGGTCCGTGACAGACCGTCACCAGGGGAATCAAGACGGCGCATCTGCGTCGCACCGACATACGCCTCGAGGGGAGACGACACGCTTATGTCTAATTCGATTGCGCATCACGCGGACTCTGACGTAGCCGTATCGGCAAGGGGGAATTCTTGCCCATTGCCGATGAATCGCGCCATTTCGCATCTTTTCGACGCTGATAGCGGCCATTTTCCGCGCGATGATGGGTATCACATGCAATCATCGGCTGCTTCCGACTCAACTTCGACAACGGGTTTTGCGGCCGCCGCGACCACTGGGCTAGGCTCGGTTCGGGGGCCAGGCCGGGCGAAGGGGAGCGCGCGGACATGAAGCACGGCAAGCTCGAAACCGAACGCGCGATCGTGATCAGCATGACGCTGTCAGGCGTTGTGGCGGTGTTGCCTTTTGCCATTATCCGATTGATGCAAGGCGACACGCTGCTGTTTGCGCGCGACATCACGCTCGTTGCCGGCCTGATCGGGTTGGGCACCTACGTCTGGCGAACGCACCGCACGGTGCTCGCAAGCTATGCGGTGTCGATCATGTCGATGGCCGCCATTATCGGTACCGTCTACATCAAGGGTCCCCAGCAGATTTACTGGGCTTTCCCGACCGTACTCATCATTTTCTACCTGCTGCCACCTTTAGAAGCGTTGGTCCTCAATCTGCTCGGCCTCTCGATCCTGCTGCCCAAGCTGATGCTGCCCATGGCGACCGAGTCGCTCATGACCGTGTTCTTCACGCTCGCGGTCACGATCACGTTTTCCTACGCATTCAGCTCGCGCACCGCGGATCAGCGTAAGCAGCTCATCATGCTGGCCACCAAAGACCCGCTCACGGGCGCCGAAAACCGACGCGCGCTGTCTGAACGCCTGCGCGAGATCATTGCAACACACCGCCGCAGGCCGGTTACGGCGTCGATGCTCATGGTCGACCTCGATAACTTCAAACGCATCAACGATGAGCTGGGCCACGCCGTGGGCGACCGCGCACTCATCAAACTGGTGCAGTTGATCCGTCAGCGCATCCGCGAAACAGATTCGGTCTACCGCGTCGGCGGCGAGGAATTCCTCATCATCGCTGAGGGCGCCACGGCAACCATTGCCGATACGCTCGGTGAAGATCTTCGCGTGCTGGTCGAGACGGCCAAGCTGGTCGACAGTCGCTCTGTCACGATTTCTGTCGGCATTGCAGAGCTGTTTCCTGAAGAGGAAACCGACGACTGGTTGCGCCGCACGGACAACGCGCTTTACGCCGCCAAGAACGGTGGCCGTAATCGTTGCGTGCGGGCACGCGAGCAGGACGCCTCCGTGTCCGACATCACCGAGGGGCGCGCCGCGTCCTGAGTCGGGTCAGTCGTCCTCGGCACTCGCGGGGGCATCGAGCAGCTGGTTGATCTCCAGCCAGTAACCGTCCGGGTCACGGATCATCGACACGTTAACGCGAATCACGCCACCGCCCGCGCGCGGGTATGCCACGCGCTCGGGCGCATCCACCACAGTCACGCCGGGCGATGCTTCAACGGCTTCCCAGCGCGTGTCGAGATCCGACGCGTTTATGTCGATGAGATGATCACCGGGTACAGGCTCGTCGAAGTGATCCTGGCGCTGCGGCTTTTTCGGGTGGATGTACTCGAGCAGACCCAGCACGCCGATAAAGTCGTCGTTGGCCTGTAACAGCACCAGGCGCCGCGATCGTGTCTCGCCGTTTTCCATGGGCGACTCGATGAGCTGGTCGTAAATCACGGTCAATCCCAGCGCATCGCGGTAGAGCGCCAGCGACTTGTCCGTGTCGTTGACGAGCAGCGTCGTGCGACGCACGTCGACGGGAATGCGCGCCTCATCGGCAACAGGTGCTGCGCAGGCCGTGACCGATGCTGCCAGTGCAAGCGCCCCGGCCAGAAATTGGTTTCGGTTTCTGATCATGCGCCTGTCCCCGTCGCGCCTCGTTCCTGCCGTCACCATACCGCTTCGACACGACCACGTCGCGCACGGTGCTATCCTCGGCAACCGCTGCAGCGCTCGCCCAGGAGAACCCACAATGCGCACCACCCGATTCGTGCTTCTCGCCCTGACGGTCTTCTTTGTAATGGCCTGCGGTTCGCCGCAACCAGAATCCGGGAGTGACTCTGAAGCGGCACGACTCGAAGCGCGCGCAGCGCGCGTCGAGATCTTGCGCGACGATTTCGGTGTCCCACACATCTACGCGCCCACGGATGCCGATGCCGTGTTCGGCATGCTCTACGCTCAGGCGGAGGATGATTTCCCGCGCGTTGAGCGCAACTACATCTGGGCGATTGGCCGGCTGGCCGAAGTCGAGGGCGAGTCGGCGATCTGGAGCGACCTTCGTGCCCGGCTCTACATGACCGAGGCGGAGGCCAAAGCCGCGTATGCAGACGCCCCCGAATGGCTGCGTGCGTTGTGCCAGGCTTACGCCGACGGGCTCAACTGGTATCTGGCCACACACCCCGAGGTGACGCCCGCGCTCCTGACTCGGTTCGAGCCCTGGATGCCCATGTACTTCTTCGAAGGCTCGATCGGCGGCGACATCGAGCAGATTCCACTTGACGGTATCAAGGCGTTCTACAGCAGCGGCGACTCGGTAACGCAGGCGCAGGTCGATGCAGCACGCGCTCCGCGACTGGGTTACGAGCAGCACCTGGGTTCAAACGGTTTCGCGATTGCGGGCGAGCACACGCGGTCGGGCGACGCCATGCTGCTCATCAACCCGCACACGACCTTTTACTTCCGCCCCGAAATCCATGTCTTTAGCGATGAAGGTCTCAACGCGTATGGCGCTGTCACCTGGGGACAGTTCTTCGTCTACCAGGGCTTCAACGAGCGTACGGGCTGGATGCACACCTCGACCTACGTCGACTTCCTCGACGAGTTCATCGAAGACGTGTCGGTGCGCGACGACCAACGCGTCTACCGTTACGGGGACGAGCTGCGTGATGTGACCACGCAGACCGTCACGCTGCGCTATCGTACGGCGGCCGGTCTGGCCGAACGCGAGTTCGAGACCTACCGCACACACCATGGCCCGATCACGCACGCGATTGATGGCGACTGGGTGGCGACACGCATCAACTGGAAACCCGCCGAAGCACTCGCGCAGAGTTTCGTACGCACGAAGCAAAACGATCACACAGGCTTTCGCGAGATGATGCAGCGGCGCACGAACTCCTCGAACAACACTGTGTACGCCGATGCCGACGGCACGATTGCCTATTACCACGGCAACTTTATTCCGCGACGCGACCCGCAGTTCGACTACTCGAAGCCCGTCGACGGCAGTGACCCGCGTACGGACTGGCAGGGCATTCACGAAGTCGACGAGACGGTCAACGTGGTGAACCCGGCGATCGGCTGGCTGCAGAACTGCAACTCGACGCCGTTTACGTCGGCGGGGCCGGACAGCCCGAAACGCGAGGACTATCCCGTTTACATGGCGCCCGATCCTGAGAACTTTCGTGGCATTCACGCGCAGCGTGTGCTGTCTGACATCGATGACCTGACCCTCGATGGACTCATCGCGCTCGCCTACGACGACGAGCTGCCGGGATTCGACGCACTCGTGGGCGGTCTGGTCGAGGCTTGGGACGCCTCTGGCGGCGGCGACGCGCCAATTGCGGCCGCCATAGAAACGTTGCGCGACTGGGACCACCGCAATAACGTCGATTCCGTAGCTATGACCCTCGCGCATCACTATGGCATGCGCTACCGCGACGAAGGCGTTCGCCCCAATGGCACACGCGGCATCGCACTCATTGAGTACTTCGGTACAGGCTCGCCGGTTGAGGAGCGTCTGGCCGTCTTCGAGCGCACCGTAACGAGTCTCACAGAAGACTTCGGCCGCTGGGACGTCCCCTGGGGCGAGGTCAATCGCTTCCAGCGCCTGTCGGGCGATATTGCGCTGCGTTACGACGACGACGCACCGAGCCTGCCCGTCGGCCTGGCCTCGGGCGACTGGGGTGCGTTGGCGTCATTCCGCGCCCGTCGCGGCAATGATTCCAAGCGGATCTATGGCGTATCGGGCAACAGCTTTGTTGCCGTCGTCGAATTTGGTGATCGCATCCGCGCCAAGTCCCTGCTAGCCGGCGGCCAAAGCGGCGATCCGGACTCACCCCATTTTGACGACCAGGCGCAGCGATACGTCGACGGCCAGTTCAAAGATGTGCCGTTCTACCGCGACGACGTCGAGGCGCGCGCCGTGCGTCGATACCGGCCAGGACTCGGCGACTAGGGCCAAGAAACCGAACGCGCGACGCGCCCGATGACGCGCCGCGCGAATTCAGTCGAAGCGTTCAGTTGCTAGCGACGGCGCGCTGACGGGCCAGCAGCGACTGCGCCCAGGCGTAGTCGGGCTCAAGCTCAACGGCGCGCTTGAAGTCACGCTCGGCGGCGGCCGTATCGCCCGTTTCCGCATGCGCGAGCCCGCGCCAGACGAGCGCCTCGGCAAAGCCCCAGCCCGAGTCGGGCGTTGCCTCGAACGCGGCGATGGCCTGGTCGAGTACCGCGATCGCTTTGGGCTTGCTACCGCCCCACATGCCGGGCGTGTTGTAGAGCGAAATGCCTTCCGTCAACAGGACACGCGGGTTTGCGGGTGCCAGCGCTCGTGCCTTGGCGCGTGCGCGATCGGCCTGGCCGGCAAGCTTCATCGCGGAAAACGGGCTGAGCCCCATGCGCATGCCGTAGACGTTGGCGAGTAACGCCCAGGCTTCCGCGTTCTTGGGCTCCGCTTTGACGAGCACGTCGAGCTGCTCGCTGGCCGCGGTCAGCGCGATGCCGGCTTCGGTTTCGTCGCCGCGAACGCTGTGCGCGATCCCAATGCGGTAATCAGCCAGCGCGGCCAGATAGGGCGTATCGGCATCGACTATGGCGCTGCGCTGCGTTTCGAGGGCCGTCAGGTCATTGTTGCGGCTGGCGCGTTCGACAGAATCGATGCTGCCGGCCTGGACGTTGGCGGCGATCAGAACAATGCTGGCGATGAGGCCAGTGACCACTGCGGTCTTGGATTCCATGGCTTTCTCCTGAGGGTCGGTTTGCATGACACCCCCTCAGGATCGTGATTTCTGGCTCACGCCGTTAGTGTCACGTGTCAGCTGGTCAGGCTGACATTTGTCACTTCGTCTTTCCGGCTACGCCGCCAGTCGCGACCCGTCATCGGCCACGAGCGAGGCCAGCACCCGACGCGTACCCGTAAATGGCCGGCGCCCATGCATGACGAGGAAATTATCGACGAGCACGACGTCCCCCGACTCCCAGGGTGTGTCGAATGTGATTTCCGCAGCCAGTTCGCAGACCCGTTCCATGTCGTCACGCGGGAACGGCGAATCGTCGCCAAACGTGATGGCGCGCTCGGCATCCTTCCAACCGCGGTAGGCGGCGATGAGCTGATTAAAGAACACCTCGCGACCGTCGCTCATTTTCCGGATCGCGGGCAGCACCGGCGTGATCGCGCGCAGACTGCCGTCCTCCAGCCATTCCCAGTCGTAGCCGAGTGCGGCGAGCCGCGCCTCGGCCGCCTCGCGGCTGTCGACGCTCAACGTACTCGCCCAGCTCCGCCCTTGCCCCGATTGTGCGACATCTTCAGCCGGCATCGTATTGCGGTAACGCACGCCCAGCTCTCGGCAGCGCGCCACAAAGCCCGGTAACTCAGCCGCCAGGTCATCGAGTAACCAGTCCGAACGACAGAGTGGCGTCTCACCACCGCCCGCAGCTGCCTGCTCGCAGAAGAAGAACAGCCGTGACGGAAACACAGGGGTCTGCGCCATCTCGTGATGCATGTCGATCACAGCCTCGGGCGGCGCCTCGTTCGCTGTAAACACGCGCTCCGTGCGGTTGACACGCACCGCGTTGGACAGCGACTCCGCGTAGGTGAAGTTGGGCAGACCGAACGCCTGGATGAAAGCGTCAAAGTCGTGGTCACTCGTCACACCAAAGCCACGGAACAGCAGCGCCCCGTGTGCGGCGGCGCGCGCCACCAGCGTTTCGCGTTGCCGGCTGACCCAATCAAGGCTTTGTTCGAGGGTTACCGTGTCGCGGCACTCAAACAGCAGCGGGAAACAGTCGTTGCCGCGTGTGCGGCCAAGGTCGGTACGTTCAGTGACATTCATGTGGCACCTCGGTGTGTCGCGGCCCGCGGGCCACGACCATCAGTCGTAAATGGGGTGGAAGCGATTGAACGCCGCCTCGGTAAACACGCCCGGGTCATTGAAGCGGCGGTTGAGGTTCATCCCCGCGATCGCCGCCATCTCATCGTCGCTAAGCGCGAAGTCGAACACATCGATATTCTCGGCCAGCCGCTCAACACGGCTCGTCTTCGGGATCACCGCCGTGCCGCGCTGCACGCCCCAGCGCAGGACGACCTGCGCGTGCGACTTGCCGTGCTTCGTGGCGATCTCGGTGACGACCGCGGCGTTGAGGACATTCTCTTGCTCGGTGGCCATGTCGAGTTCCTTGTAAGACGAGGCACCGAGCGGCGAGAACGCCGTCATAGGCAGGTCGTACATCGACGCGAGCCGCAACAGCTTCTCCTGGGTCAGGTAGGGATGCGATTCGACCTGCAGCATCGCGGGCTTGATCCGCGCGTAGCTCATGAGGTCGTGCACGAGGCCCGTGCTGTAGTTGCAGACACCGATACGTTTGACGAGCCCGTCGTCAACGAGTGCTTCCATGGCACGCCAGGTGTCTGCCAGTGGCACGCTGATGGGCGTCATCGCCGGAGACGCAGCATCCGGGTCGGGAAGCCACTCGGGCGGGTAGCGCTCGCTGATGGGCACGTACTGCAGCGCGATCGGGAAGTGGACCAGGTAAAGATCGAGATAGTCGAGCTGCAGGTCGGCCAGCGTCTTTTCGAGGCCTTCACGAACCCGATCCGGCTCATGGAAGGTGTTCCAGAGCTTGGATGTGACCCAGAGCTCTTCGCGTGTGCAGTCACCCGCGGCGATGGCGTCGGCGATGCCCTGCCCCGCCTCAATTTCATTGCCGTAATCGCAGGCGCTGTCGATATGACGATAGCCCGCGGCGATGGCGGCGCGCACCAACTCGGCGGTCTTGTCGCGGTCGATCTTCCAGAGCCCGATACCCACTTGCGGCATCGACGACGTGAATTCGGTGGTGAAAGTCAACGATAGTCTCCTGAGTCGCCGCAAAGATCCTGCAGCCCTTCCTGTTCTATAAGCATGTCAATCATCACGGGCGCACCGCTCGCAATCGACCGTTGCGCGGCCGAGGCGACAACCACAGACCACAACCCATCGCGCGGTGTGGCGGCATGCGAGGCAATGCCTGCCAGTCGATCGCTAAACGCCATGTGTTCGAAGTAGGTCGCACCGTGGTGGCCGCTCTTTTCGATGACGGCCGGATAGCCGATATCGACCAACCGACGTGTCGAGGGCTCGTGGCGCTCAATCTCGAGCATGCAGGACTCACCGCCACCGTGCAGAAAATCAAAACGCTCGCTGGCGCGCAGCACACCGCGGTTGCCCGACAACACGAGGTCCTCACGGAAGCTGGGCGCGGCCATATTGAGCGAGAAGCTGCCGCGCAGCCCCGAGGCGTAGTCGACTATGACGAGACCGTGATCATCAATGTCTGAGGGCGTGCCTTCGTAGTCGAAGTCGCGAAAATTGACAGCCTGCCCGCCTGAAGCATAGACGCGCGCGGCGCGCGACTGCGCAAATCCGTTCATGAGGTCGAAGTAGTGGCAGCACTTCTCAACAAACGTGCCGCCCGAGTAGCAGTTGAACTTGTTCCACTGCCCCACCTTGTCGAGAAACGGCGGCCGGTACTCGCTCACCTCAATCATGTGCAGCGGCCCGATGCTGTCGCGCTCGAACACCTCGAAGCCGGCCTCGCGGTACTGCGCCTTGTAGCGGTACTGCAGACCGATCTGGATGAAGCTTTCGTAGGCATCAGCCAGGCGCACGATTTCAGCCGCATCCGCGACCGTGGTCGCCATGGGCTTCTCGAGAAAAATGGGCTTGCCCGACGCCATTGCCGTGCGCAGCACATCGAGATGCGTGTGATTGGGCGAGCAGATGAAGAGCGCGTCCGCGTCGGCGTCGTTGCAGGCTGCCTCCAGCGTATCGTGCTGGCGCGGCATGTCGGGTTGGCGCCCGGCAAACATCTCAAGCGCGGCCACCATACTCTGCGGCGCGGGGTCCCAGATGGCACCGATACGCGCGCGACCGTGCAGCGCCGCCACGCGCATGTGCTCGGTGCCGATGGTGCCCGTGCCGATGACGTTGATCGTGTACTCAGGCTCACGACGCGCGTAGATGTAGTGGTCCGCCGACGTGATGTGCTGCTGGCCCGTCGCCGACTCAAAGTGTCGCATGCGGGGTCGGATCGACTCGGTCATGAGCGTGGCGCTCGCGCCGCGCAACGCCGGCAGCCGAACTGGCGCGCCCGGCGTGCTACAAGAAAATTTGATGCGGCTGCGCGCGGCCGCGAAAGAGGAGTTTCGAGTTGGGCCGACACCTGGGCAGTCGCCGCGTGACGATCAAGGACATCGCCAAGGCGGCCAACGTGCACCCGTCGACGGTCACGCGCGCGCTGCAGGGCAGCACGAGCGTCAAGCCGGACACGCGCGAGCGCGTTGCCGCGCTGGCCCGGGAAATGGGGTACCGCCCCAACATGGCGGCACGCACGCTCGTGATGCGGCGCAGCCACATCGTGGGCGTCGCCATCCCGGACATGACCAACCCGTTCTTCGCCGACCTTGCGCACGGTATCGAGGACGAGGCCGCCAAGCACGGTTTGCGTGTGTTGATCCGGAACACAAGTGGTATCGAGTCCGCCGAACGTGACGCCGTCGGATTCTTCCTTGAACTCAAGGTGGACGGAGTCATCGTCCCGATGGCGCGTTGCCCCAACGAATTCTACGAAAGCCTGGCGGCGACTGTGCCCATCGTGCACGTCAACCGCAGCGAGGCGCCGCACCACGTCAGCTGCGACTCGGTCAGCGGCAGTCGCGCCATCATGGAACACCTGCTCGAACTCGGACATCGGCGCATCGCCTTCATCTCGGGCCCAACTGGCCCGGGACCCGAGCCCAAGTTTCGCGCTTACCGCGAAGCGCTTGAGCAACACGGGATCGCCTACGAGCCCGACTTCATCCTGACCTTCTCGGGCGCACTCGACGACTGCGCCGAACTGGCCGACAGCCTGATGCGCAGAGCGCCGCGGCCGACGGCCGTGTTTGCCTGGAACGACCTCTGCGCCATCGGACTCATCCACGCACTGCGCGAGCGTGGGCTCGACATCCCGCGTGACATGTCCGTTGCCGGACACGACGATCTTGAGATCGCCGCGCGTCTCGAGCCACCGCTGACGACGGTGCACTGGCCGATGTACCAGATGGGTCAACACAGCATTCGTTACCTGTACAAACTGCGCGAAGGCCGCAATGCGCAGCGACCCGCCGTACCGGCACCAGAGCTGCAGGTTCGAGGCTCGACAGCCCCCGTGCCGAAGTGAATCAGTAGCGGGGGGGGGGGGGGAGAAAACCACCCCCGCCCCCGCCCAACAGAGAAAGAGAGAGGAACAGGACAACCAAACAAAAAAGAGGCGAGAGGGAGACG
>CALBPI010000095.1 GCA_937899415.1 uncultured Gammaproteobacteria bacterium
GCTTCGCGACTCGCGATGACTCAAATGGGTCACCAGCGCCGCACGGGCCCCTGCACGCAGCGTCGCGTAGGCGGCCTCGACCCATTCGTCGTCTGCGTCGACGCGCTCGAAGAGCACGTCGACAACGCCGCCGCAGCATTGTCCGCACTGGCTACCGAGCGCAAAGCGACGCAATGCCTGCGCCGGTGTTCCGGTCTTGGCGAGTCGCTCGCGTGCCGCCGCAATGCAGCTGTGCTCGAGTTGGCCGCCGCCAATGGTGCCCAGCACGACGTCGGCTGTGACCAGCATCTTGCTGCCCGTTTCGCGGGGCGCTGCGCCCCGCACGCCGGCGACCGTGACCGCGACGCAGGGCGTGCCTGCCTCGGTCAGCTCGGCCAGCCGCTTGGGCCAGTCAAACACGGGTGTCACCTCGTGCGGTCATCACGGCATCGAGCACGTGCTCGGGTGTTGCGGGCGCCTCAAGCTCGGGCGCGTGCTTCGGATCCGCCGAGCACGCGGCAACAGCATCACGGATGGCATGGAACACCGACAGCCCCAGCATGAGTGGCGGTTCGCCGACAGCCTTGGACTTGTAGATCGTGTCTTCGCGGTTCTCAGAAGACTCGAGCAGCGTGACGCGGAAGTCGGGCGGCAGGTCCGAGGCACAGGGAATCTTGTAGGTGGCGGGCGCGTGCGTCTTGAGGTCGCCGCGCGGATTCCACCAGAGTTCTTCGGTCGTGAGCCAGCCCGCACCCTGGATAAAGCCACCTTCGACCTGCCCAAGATCGACAGCCGGGTTCAGCGAGCGGCCACAGTCGTGAAGGATGTCGACGCGCGTCATCCGGTTCTCGCCCGTGAGCGTATCGATGACCACTTCGGTGCAGGCTGCACCGTAGGCGAAGTAGTAGAACGGCCGCCCCGTCAGTGTCGTCTTGTCGTAGTCGATCTTGGGCGTCTTGTAGAAGCCCTGCGCTGACAGCGACACGCGCGCCATGTAGGCCGCATGCACAAGCTCGGCGAAGCTCAGCGTTTCGCCGCCGACGTGTACCTCATTGTTGTCGAAGCGCACCTCGTGCTCGTCGCAGCCGTAGTGCTGCGCGGCGAAGCCTGTCAGGCGGCGCTTGATTTTTTCGGCCGCGTTGCGCGCGGCCATGCCGTTGAGGTCGCTGCCTGCAGAAGCCGCGGTGGCCGACGCGTTGGGCACCTTGCTCGTGTCCGATGCCGTGCACCGGATTCGCGACAGATCGATTTGCAGCGTCTCGGCCACGACCTGCGCGACCTTGACAAACAGGCCCTGGCCCATCTCAGTGCCGCCGTGATTGAGCTGCACTGTGCCGTCCGTGTAGACATTCACGAGTGCGCCCGCCTGGTTCAGGTGTGTCGCTGTGAACGAGATACCGAACTTGACGGGTGTGAGCGCGATGCCGCGCTTAAGGACCGGGCTCTTCGCGTTCCAGGCTTCTATCTCCCGGCGCCGGTCGCGGTAGTCGGTGCTCGCCTCAAGCTGGTCGACGATCTCCGCGATGATGTTGTCTTCAATCGTCTGCCCGTAGGGCGTGACGTTACGCGAGTCCGTACCGTAGAAATTCACGCGTCGCACGTCGAGCGGATCGCGCCCGAGATGGCGCGCGATGTCGTCGACGACCTGCTCACAGGCGAACATGCCCTGCGGGCCGCCGAAGCCGCGGAAGGCAGTATTCGAGACGGTGTGCGTCTTGCAGCGGTGCGAGTCGATGGCGACGTGTTCGAGAAAGTAGGCATTGTCGCTGTGGAACATGGCGCGATCGTTCACGGCGCCCGACAGGTCGGCTGACGCCCCACAGCGCGAGGCGTGGTTGTAGCGAATCCCAAGGATGCGGCCCGTGTCGTCGAAGCCGACTTCGTAGTGGCTCACGAAGTCGTGTCGTTTGCCCGTGATGATCATGTCGGCGTCGCGATCGAGCCGCAGCTTGACGGGCCGGCCTGTGCGCTGAGCGAGGATAGCGGCCGTGCAGGCGATGAGCGCAGGCTGACTTTCCTTGCCGCCAAACGCACCGCCCATGCGGCGACACTCGACGGTGACGTCCTTCTGCGCCAGGCCAAGCGCCTTGGCGACGGAGTGCTGAATTTCACCCGGGTGCTGCGTCGAACTGTAGAGGAACAGGTCGCCACCCTCGCGTGGGATCGCGATCGAGATCTGACCCTCGAGGTAGAACTGGTCCTGGCCGCCGACGCGCGCCGTGCCCGTGAGTCGGTGCGGTGCGTTGGCAATAGCCATGTCCGCATCGCCGCGCGCGAGCGTCGTCGAGGGCAACACGAATGACTCGCGCTCGAGTGCGGTCTCCGGGTCGAGGATAGCCTCGAGCGGTTCGTAGTCGATGTCCGCAAGCCGCGCTGCGCGGCGTGCGGCGTCGACCGTTGTCGCCGCGACGGCAAACACGGGTTGCCCGGCGTAGACCACTTCGTCTTCAGCCAGGATCGGGTCGTCGGCGATAACGGCGCCGTAGTTGTTGGGGCCGGGCACGTCACTGGCCGTAATGACGGCAACAACACCTGGCGCCGCCTCGACGCGCGAGAGGTCCATGCCACGGATGCGCGCGTGCGCTTCCGTTGAGACACCGAAAGCGGCGTGCAGCAAACCCCGGGGCTCCGGGATGTCGTCAGTGTAGGTCGCGCGACCGTTGACGTGCAGCACGGCGCTGTCATGCGGCGTCGCGGTACCGACGGCGCCGTCGACGCGCGATGCGTCCGACGCATCATCACCCGCTTTGCGCAGCTCAAGCTCGCGTTCAGCGCGCATAGGTGTAGACGTCCGTGGCGCCAAGCCCGGTGGCCTCGGCGAAGAAGCGGTAGAGCAGGTTTCGCGTGGCCGTTGCGCGGTAATCGGCGCTCGCGCGCATGTCGGTGAGCGGCGAGAAGTCTTCGTCAAGCACAGCCATGGCGGCACGCACGGTGGCCTCGTCAAAGGACTTGTCGATGAGCGCAGCCTCGGTGGCCAGTGCGCGCTTGGGCACACCGGCCACACCGCCGTAGGCGATGCGGATGTGTTGCGTCCGGCCGTCCTCGACCTGTGCTGAGAACGCGGCGCAGACCGCAGAGATATCCTGATCGAAACGCTTGGACAGTTTGTAGCTGGCAACGAGTTGGTCAGGCCGGCGACGCGGGATACGGATGCGCTTCACAAACTCGCCGGGCTGCAGGTCGTTCACCTGGTAGTCGATGTACAGCGACTCGAGATCGATCTCGCGCGTGTCGTGATCGTGGCGCAGCAGCACGCGAGTGCCGAGCGCGATGAGCGCCGGCATCGAGTCGCCGATGGGCGAGCCGTTCGCGATGTTGCCGCCCAGCGTCGCCGCATTGCGGATGGGCGGTGACGCCCAGCGGCGGAAGAGGTCTGTGAGCTCGGGGTAGTCATCGAGGAGCACCCGCATGAGCTCCGTGAACGTCACGGCGGCGCCCACATCGATCACCGTGTCGGTCACGGCGATGTCGCGGAGTGCCTCGACGTTACCGATGTAGAGCACATCGTCGATGTCGCGGTAGTCCTTGGTGACCCAGAGGCCCACATCGGTGCCACCCGCAAGAATGCGCCGGTGGGGTTCGGCGGCGTAGAGCCGCGCGAAGGCGTCGACGTCTGTCGGAGCCGCAAATGTGCCTTTACGGCTCTCCGTGTGCAGCGACCGCTCGTCATTAAGCGCGCGCAGCGTCTCAATGGCGCTGCGCTCTTCATCGCTCGTTGCCGCACCGTGCGGCTGTGCGTGACGACCCGCGGGGCGCTCAAGCGTCACCATGCGTCGTGCGGCGTCGATGATCGGGCGGTAGCCCGTGCAGCGGCAGAGATTGCCGGCCAGCGCGTCGTCGATGTCGCTGCGGGCTTCGGGCGCGCCCGACTTGTACATCGCAAACAAGGTCATGACGAAGCCCGGCGTGCAAAACCCGCACTGCGACCCGTGGCAGTCGACGAGCGCCTGCTGCACGGGGTGCAACGGGCCTGCAGCCGGGCTCAGGTTTTCGACCGTAATGAGCTCCTTGCCGTGCAATGTCGGCAGGAACTGAATGCAGGAGTTGATGGCGCGATAGTCGAGCGTCGTGGCCTCTTCGTTGAGCGATGCCACAACCACCATGCAGGCGCCGCAGTCACCTTCTGCGCAGCCTTCCTTGGTGCCACAACGCATGCGGTCCTCGCGCAACCATTGCAGCACGGTCCGTGTCGGCGCCGCATGGTCGATCTCGACGATGTTGCCGTCGTGCAGGAAACGGAGGGTTGGGTTTACGGCGTCGCCCACGTTAGCTGCCCCGGTACGTCGAGTAGCTCCAGGGCGAGACGAGCAGCGGCACGTGGTAGTGGCTGTCCTCGGCGATCGCGAACCGCAATGTCACGGTTTCGAGGAAGGCGGGATTGGCGTCGATAGCACCTGTGCCTCGGAAGTACTCGCCTACTTCAAATTCGAGCTCGTAGGTGCCCACGGCGAATTCGCCGCCCTCGAGCAGCGGCGTGTCGCAGCGGCCGTCGTCGTTGCTGGCATAATCGCCCAGGGGCTCGCGGGCCACACCCTCGCCGCGGTAGAGCCGGATCGCGATGCCGCGTCCCGGTATACCGGCGCTCGTATCAAGGATGTGCGTGGTCAGTTTGCCCATTGCGGCTCCCGTGGTGGGCGCCGCCCCAACGCCCAAGTACTTGAATATAGACGCGGCCAGCAGGCAAAGCCAGACGCTAGCCCAGCGCGGCCTCGACGGTATCGAGACGCGGGATCGAGGGCTGGGCGCCGCGCTTGAGCGTGCTTAGCGACGCCGCCGTGACGGCAAATCGCAGTGCGTCGCTGAGTGCGTCGCCACGCGCCAATGCCACGGCCAATGCACCATTAAACGTGTCGCCAGCGCCGACGGTGTCGATGGCATCGACCCTGGGTGCCGGCACGTGTTCGACACCCGCCTCGGTCAGCGCCAGCGCACCCTGGGCGCCGAGCGTGATGGCCACAGCGCGCGGACCGCGATCCCGGAGTGCTCGCGCCGCGCGCTCTGCGTCTTCGGGGCTCGCGATCGTCACGCCCGTCAGGTCAGCCGCCTCGTGCGCGTTGGGGGTTGCGAGGTCCACCTCGGCCAACAGCGCGTCCGCCAGCGGCCCACGCAATGGTGCGGGGTTCAGAATCACACGGCAGCCGCCCGCTCGGGCCAGCTGTGCGGCGCGCAGCACCGTTTCCTGAGGCGTCTCGAGCTGCAGCAACAGACAGTGTGCGCTAGACAGCGCGTCCGTGTGCGCCTCGACGTGTTCGGGTCGCAGCCGCGCATTGGCGCCGGGGCTGACGCCGATGCAGTTCTCGCCCGCATCATCGACGAAGATCAAGGCGCTGCCGGTGTGCGCGTCCCCGACAGTGACCACGCCCTGCGTGTTGAGCCCGTCCGCGGCGAACGCGGCCAGCGCCTGTTGCCCGCCCGTGTCATCACCCACGCAGGCAATGAGTCGCGTGGTCGCCCCAAGACGCGCCGCGGCCACGGCTTGGTTGGCGCCCTTGCCACCCAAGCAAATATCGAAATCGTTGCCGGCCAGTGTCTGGCCGTGTTGCGGCAACGTGGGCACGCGCATCGAGTAGTCGACGTTGACGCTGCCGACGACGGTGACCGCGGCTTGGCTCATGAATCTCGGCCCGAGATATCGGCGAGGCGTTCGGCTAAGTATTCGCCAGCCGTGTAACGATCCGACAATCGCGTCGCCGTCTCGGGGGCGATGAAGAACGGCATCGAGATACGCGAACGGTTGTCGCCCGTGACCTTCGGGTTGACGACGCGGTGCGTCGTCGAGGGCAGATAGCCGCGTGTAAATTCCTGCAGCATGTCGCCCGTATTGATGATGAGCTCGCCACGGCGTCCGTGCAGATCAAGCCAGCGGCCACCGCGCGTGCGCACCTGCAGACCCGGTGCTTCGGCCACGGGTAGCAGCGTGATCACATTGATGTCCTCGTGCGCCGCGGCACGCAGGCTGCCTTCCGGCTCATCGCCTGTGAGCGGGGGGTAATGCAGGATGCGGAACACGCTAACCGGGTCCGAAAGCACGTCGGCAAGCTTGAGCGCCGGGTCGTGCTTGTCTGCGTCATCGAGCGCGGCGTCGAACCAGCTCACGAGTGTCCGCGCGAGCTCGAGAGCGCGCCGGCGGTAGTTGGCAACGTCCGCTTCGAGCGGCTCGGGCATCGGGCCGCCCGGACCCGCGTGGAAGAATTCTTTGATGTCCTTGTGCTCTTGGCCCACGGCGCGCTCGCTGACGTCGAGACCGAAATAGCCAAACTGCGCGTCGTCGGCTTCGCCCTCGAAGCGGTAGTTGTACTTCTCATCGCCGGCGAAAAACGCGCGCCAGTCCTGGTCGAGCCGGTCGAGCAACGCCTGCGGCAGCGGATGGTTGCGCAGCACGGCAAAGCCCGTTTCGTGGATGGAGCGGACGAAAGCCTGGGCAGCGTCAGGCGCGGCGAAGTCGACGGTTTCAACGGCGGATGCGCTCACATCCTGGTGCAGTGGTGCGGTCATGAAGGCGTTTGGGTTCGGCGAAGGGCAGCCGCATAGAATAACAGCGCCATGGCCGCGTAGCAGCCCACGCCGAACTGCAATACCGTGGCCGTGTTCGACATTTCAACGACAGTACTCGAGAGCTTCGGCGCGACCGCCGTGCCGCTCGTCGCGCCCAGCAATAGCAGCGAGACGAGCCGTGGTGGCGGCACTGCGACGAGCTCTGTCGCAAAGCTCAGCACGACCTTGAGCAGGCCCAGATTGGCGACGCCCCAGACGAGTGCCAGCACGAGCAGGGCGTCGATCTCGGTGACGAGCAACAGAGGCACGGCACCCAGCGTGGTGGTGAGCACGGCCAGGAGCGCGATGGGCCGGGCGCCCGTCTTGAGTACGACCGCGGTGACCAGCAACTGCGCCACGAACATGCCCGTCCAGAACTGGCCGACCACGCCGCCCGCGCGTCCCAGGGGCACGTCGTGCACGGTGCTCAGGTGGTTGGGCAGCCAGAACAGCAGGGACTGCTGCCCCAGCGTGTAGAGAAACAGTGTGGCAACGCAGAGCCAGACGCCGAGCGGCCAGCGCCCGCTTTGCGGTGTCGTGTCATCGGGGACCGCGCGTGGGTAGCGCGTTGTCATGGCGAGTACGGCAACGAGCACGGCGACACCCGCCACGGCGACGTAGGCCGACGACCAGGCCCAGCCGCGCGTTACGGCCTGCGTGGCCAGCCAGGCCGTCGCGATGCCGGCGGTGCTGAAACAGGCATCCGTGGCGACCAGCGCCGATGCGCGTTTCGCGGGTGTGTAGGTCAGCGAGATGGCCAGCGCGGCGGCGGCCAGCCCGAGACCGCTGGCGACGCCGACGGCACCCAATGCGAGGCGAACCGCTTGCGGCGAGTCGATCCCGGCAGCGGCGCCGATCGACAGCGCAATCAACACGTAGAGCGCGACGGTCCAGGGCCGCAGGCCGCCCCGATCGAAGGCAAACAAGGCAATGACGGCGCCGACGAGAATGCCGACGGTGAGCCAGCTGAAGTCGGCGGTGACGGCAGTGACCTCGCGACCGAAGTGCTCGGCCATGGGTCCGCTGATGATGCCGATGGGCGCGAGCATGCCCGACATGACGAAGTAGGCGAGAAAGCTCGCCAGCGTGATGCGCTGCGTATTGCTCATGCCCACCCTTACCGGTCCGCCTCGATTCTGCCACACTCGGCCCGCAGTACCGCGTGAGGGATCCATGGCCGAAAAAGTCGTCTTCGACACTGATCCAGGCATCGACGATGCCATGGCTCTGGCATTCATCGACTGCGCCCGGTCGCTGGAGCTCATCGGGATCACCACGACGACGGGCAACGGCACGATCGAGACCACGACGCGCAACGCGTTGCACCTCGTCGAATGTCTCGACATCCCCGCATCCGTGTTCCGCGGTGCGGCGGCACCGCTCGTTATACCCGCGGGATCGCCGCCGACGTTTGTGCATGGCGAGGACGCACTCGGCAACACGGACCCGCGTGTGGAGCAGCGTGAGGTCAGCTCGCTCAGTGCGGCCGAGTTTCTCGTCGACTGTGCCAATCGCTACCCGGGCGAAGTCGCGATCATTGCTGTGGGCCGATTGACCAACCTCGCGTTGGCGCTCGAGCTGGATCCGGGTATTGCCGCCAAGATCGGTCGGGTCGTGATCATGGGCGGCGCCTTCGGCGGCAATGGCCACTCAGGCAACATCACCAAGGTTGCCGAGGCCAACATCCATGGCGATCCGCATGCGGCCGACATCGTGCTGGCCGCGGACTGGCCTGTCGCACTCGTACCGCTCGATGTGACGATGCAAATCATCATGACCGACGAGCGTATGCTGCGGATTCGCGCCGCTGCCGGTGAGATGGGCGAGCTCGTGTGGCAGGTGTCGCGCTTCTATGACGCGTTCTACCGCGAGCGTCACGACATTGATGGCTTTCCCGTTCATGACAGTTCGGCCGTGGCCTTCGCCATCGCGCCTGCGTTGTTCGACACAGCCGTCGCACCCATCACGGTGGATCTCGAAGGCGACGGCATGGGCCGAACACGGCGCGCGCCCGACGCCGATCGCCCCGAGCACGAGTCCTGCGCGAGCGTCGACGCCGAGGCCGTACTTGCGCTGTACGAAGAAACGCTCGTGCAGGGGCCATCGTGATGACGTTCGGTCATCGCGAGACGCGGGGGGTACAGGGTCATCGCGAGACGCGGGGGGTAGAGGGTCATCGCGAGGCGCGGGGAGTACAGGGTCATCGCGAGGCGCGGGGAGTACAGGGTCATCGCGAGGCGCGAAGCGCCGCGGCGATCTCTTCGGCCCCACGATGTCGTTGGGAGATTGCCGCGCCCGCTGCGCGGGCTCGCAATGACGGAGGCTGGGATTCGCGGGCTCGCAGTGACGTGGGATTTGCACCGCGGGCTCGCAGTGACGTGGGATTTGCACCGCGGGCTCGCAGTGACGGAGACGGGTCGTGACTGCGTCGCAACCGACACTGCAACGCGCGCGAGGTCGCGCCCGCGTTGGCTTCAAGCGACGCGACGATCAAACCGTCTTGGCCGATCTGCACCAGTCGGGTTGCGCCAAGCTGCGCTTACCGCGCCGCAGCAAAGACGCGCCGGGCGAGGCCGTCATTATCAATACTTCGGGCGGCCTGACCGATGGCGATCACTTCGACGTGACCGCGCACTGGGCCGAAGGCGCCCGCGCGACCGTGACGACGCAGGCCGCCGAGCGCGTCTACCGCTCCCGCGGCGGTGATGCGCGCATCGACAACCGCCTCGAGGTGGCCGCGAATGCGGCGGCGCTCTGGTTGCCGCAGGAGACGATACTGTTCGACGGCGGTCGCTTCCAACGCACACTTAAGATCGATTTGGCCGATGTGTCGGCACACCTTCTGGCCTGTGAGTCGATTGTCTTTGGTCGCGGCGCCATGGGTGAGACTGTGCACGCGGGCCATGTGTTCGATCGCTGGCGGGTTCGTGTGGCTGGCGAGCTTGTCTTCGCCGATGGTTTCGAACTCTCGGATGACCAGGACAGCCCGCAGCTTCAGCTTGACCGCCCTGCGGTGGCCGAAGGCGCGCGGGCCATCGCAACGGCCATCGTCATTGCGCCTGACGCCGATGCCGCCGTCGCACAGCTGCGTGATGCACTGTCTCGGTGCAATATTCGCGCGGGCGTGAGCAACGCGCGCGGCGTCATCGTGGTGCGCGCGCTGGCGCGCGAACCGTCCGACCTGCGCGAGGCTTTGCAGCGGCTGCTTGATGCAATAGTCTCGGGCTGGGGAGAGACGTGCCCGTTCGCGGGCTTCGGTCGTCCCCGCGTGTTCGACTGCTAGGGTTGCGCCTGTGAATCTCACGCCCCGCGAGAAAGACAAACTGCTCGTTTCCGTGGCCGCCATGGTCGCCCGCCGCCGACTCGAACGCGGCGTCAAACTGAACCACCCCGAAGCCATCGCGCTCATCACGGACTTCGTCATCGAGGGCGCGCGCGACGGCAAATCCGTGGCCACACTCATGGACGAAGGCGCCAAGGTCATCACCCGCGACCAGGTCATGGAGGGCATCGCCGAGATGATCCACGACGTGCAGGTTGAAGCGACCTTCCCCGACGGCACCAAGCTCGTCACAGTTCACGAACCCATTCGCTAGGAGCGTTTGCATGATCCCTGGAGAAGTCATCACCGTCCCCGGGGACATCGAGCTCAACGCCGGTGCCGAACGGGTCACGCTGACCGTTGCGAACACGGGCGACCGGCCCATTCAGGTCGGGTCGCACTATCACTTTTTCGAAACCAACGGCGCGCTCGACTTCGACCGAGATGCCGCACGCGGCACGCGGCTCGATATCGCGGCGGGCACTGCGGTGCGCTTCGAACCCGGCCAGTCGCGCGAGGTCACGCTGGTGCCCTACAGCGGTGCGCGCCGGGTTTACGGCTTCAACGGCAAGATCATGGGTGCACTCTGACCATGGCGACGATTCCACGCGATACCTATGCCGCTATGTTTGGCCCGACCACGGGCGACCAGGTGCGGCTGGCCGACACAGACTTGTTCATCGAGGTCGAGCGTGACTTCACCACCTACGGTGAAGAGGTCAAATTCGGCGGTGGCAAGGTCATCCGCGACGGCATGGGCCAGTCGCAGATGCGGCGCATCGACGGTGCCGTCGACACAGTGATCACTAACGCGCTCATCGTCGATCACACGGGCATCTTCAAAGCCGACGTGGGCTTGCGCGACGGCCGCATCGCGGGTATCGGCAAGGCCGGCAATCCCGACATCCAGCCCGACGTCGACATCGTCATTGGTCCGTCGACCGAGGCCATCGCGGGCGAGGGCAAGATTCTGACTGCGGGTGCGTTCGACGCGCACATTCACTTCATTTGCCCGCAGCAGCTCGACGATGCGCTCATGTCGGGTGTGACGACCATGCTGGGCGGCGGCACCGGCCCTGCCACGGGTACCAATGCAACAACCTGCACGCCGGGTGCCTGGCACATCGGCCGCATGCTGCAGGCCGCCGATGCGTTCCCCGTGAACCTCGCGTTCTCGGGGAAGGGCAACGCGGCGCTGCCCGCGGCCATCGAGGAGCAGGTGCGCGCCGGCGCTTGTTCGCTGAAGTTGCACGAAGACTGGGGCACGACACCCGCGGCCATCGACAACTGCCTGTCCGTAGCCGACCAGCTCGACGTGCAGGTCATGATCCACACGGACACGCTCAACGAGTCGGGCTTCGTGGAAGACACGGTCGCGGCCTTCAAGGGCCGGACGATTCACGCCTTCCACACGGAGGGTGCGGGTGGCGGTCACGCGCCCGACATCATCAAGGTTTGTGGTCTGCCCAACGTCATCCCCTCGTCGACGAATCCGACGCGGCCTTACACCGTGAACACGATCGACGAGCATCTCGACATGCTCATGGTCTGCCACCACCTCGATCCAAAGATTGCCGAAGACGTGGCCTTCGCCGAGAGCCGGATCCGCAAGGAGACGATCGCGGCCGAGGACATCCTGCACGACCGCGGTGCGTTTTCGATCATCGCCTCGGACAGTCAGGCCATGGGGCGCGTGGGCGAGGTGCTCATCCGCACCTGGCAGACGGCTGACAAGATGAAGCGCCAGCTGGGCCGGCTCAGCGAGGAGCAAGGTAACAACGACAACCTGCGCGTGCGTCGCTATATCGCGAAGTACACGATCAATCCGGCCATCGCGCACGGCATCTCGCAGCACGTGGGCAGCATCGAAGTCGGCAAGCTCGCCGACCTGTGCCTCTGGTCGCCGGCGTTCTTCGGCGTGAAGCCCGACCTCGTACTCAAGATGGGCAGTATTGTCGCGGCACCCATGGGCGACCCCAACGCGTCCATTCCCACGCCTCAGCCCGTGCACTACCGGCCGATGTTTGGTGCCTTCGGTGGCGCGCTCGCGAACAGTGCTGTGAGCTTCCTGTCGCAGGCCGCGCACGAGGGCGGTCTGCGCGAATTCCTGGGGCTCGAGAAAACGACGTTGCCTGTCGAGGACACCCGCAATATCGGCAAAGCCGATATGGTGCTCAATGACGCGCTGCCCGACATCGAAGTGGATCCCGAGACCTACGAGGTTCGCGCCGATGGTGAGCTGCTGACCTGCGAGCCGGCCGACGTGCTGCCCATGGCGCAGCGTTACTTCCTCTACTAGGCGCCGCATGACCGCGCGTGCGATCACCGTGATTTCGGGCACGTCTGCGCCCGACGCCGACGACACCGTGACGCTAGCGCACGACCGCCGCCACCGCCGCCGAATGGCCATGACCAGTGATGCGGGCCAGCCTTTTGTACTCGACCTGCCCGACGCGATCGCGCTGCGCGACGGCGATGTCCTGGCGCTCGACGATGGCAGCCATGTGCGTGTCGTCGCCGAGGCCGAGTCCGTGCTCGAGATCACGGCGCCCGACACGGACACGCTCGTGCGCATCGCCTGGCACATCGGCAACCGCCATCTGGCCGCGGAGCTGCACGCCGACCACATCGTCATCGCCAGCGACCACGTCATCGCCGACATGGTGACGGGACTGGGTGGCACGGCGACACTCGCTGAACGACCGTTCCAGCCCGAGGGCGGTGCCTATTCGGGGCACGGTCACTGATGCGCGACGACGCGGCCGCGCTGTACCGGCTCATGAGCTGGTTGTCGCCTTCGTTTCCCGTCGGCGCCTACGCCTTCAGCCACGGGCTCGAGTGGCAAATCGAACATGAAGGGCTGACCAAGCCCCAACCCATGCGCGACTGGATTGCCGAGCTCATCGCGCAGGGCAGCGGACAGTCGGATCTCGTGCTCTGCGCCGCCGCTTGGCGCGCGGTCGCCGGAGGCGAGACGGTCAACGAATTGTCTGCGCTGGCGCTTGCGTTTTCGGGCACCGCGGAGCGCGTCACCGAAACCCAGGCGCAGGGAACGGCGTTTGTCGGCACCGTGCGTGACACTTGGCCCGACGCATCGCTCGAGACGCTGCCTGACGACTGTGCCTACCCCGTTGCCGTGGGCGCGGTTGCCGCGGCGCACGGGGTGCCCGAGCAGGCAACGTTAACGGGCTATGCGCATGCGTTCGTCGCCAATCTCGTCTCGGCGGCGGTGCGCCTGGTGCCACTGGGTCAGACTGATGGGCAGCGTATTACGGCACAACTCGAAACCGCTGTTGACGCTGCGGTAGCGCGGGCCGGCGAGACAGCGCTCGACGATCTGTCCAGCGCGACGCTGGCTTCCGACATCGCGGCCATGCAACACGAGACGCAGTACACGCGGCTGTTCCGGTCGTGACGCGGATGCTCGTTGCCGCGTTGGTCTGGCTCTGTGCGCAGGCCGCGTGGGCCGATGGTCCTGAAGCCGATCTCGCGGACTTCGTGGACTGGTTTCCGGGGCGGTATGACAGTGCATTGCAGGTGGTGGAGCAGCGCGCCGCAAAGCTCCCCGCCGAGCAGCGAAACTACCGCCGCCACTCGATCTTTCGCCGCGTGGACTTGCCTGCATTCGGCGAACACGTGTACTACGCCGAGCAGTACCGCGACGGCGATCCGGACGCCGTGTACCGGCAGCGGATTTACGTGATCACGATCGACCCCAACCGGAAGCAGCTTCGGCTACGTGTCCACATTCCGCCCGACACGCGGGTGTTGCTGGGCGCCTATCGTGAGCCCACGCTACTGTCCGGTCTTAGGCCTGAAGATACGACGGTATGGCCGGGCTGTGACCTGTTTTGGACGAGAGAGGGTGACCAACTCGTCGGTCGATTGGACGCTGGCGCCTGCAGCTTCGAGTCGGCGCGCTTTGGGCAACGAGTATTTCTGGAAGAAGACTTAACGCTGAGTCGTGATTCGATCTGGTTCGCCGATCGTGGACTGACAGCCAACGGCGAGTATCTCTTCGGGATGCGCGGCGACGAACCGACGATAGCAATCAAAGTACGACCGTTCGTGTGCACGTTCAGCGATGGCAGCAGCGCATGGGTGCACGATCAGGGCGGCACTGTGTTGCGCCTCGGTTTTCGCTGGACGCTGCAACGTCATGGCCCCGGCGACGCGCGCGGTTTGCAGCTGCACATCAGGAACGACAGATTTGGCCATGCCTCGTCGCATGATCGGGATGCCGACTCGATCGCGCAAAGCGTTCGGCTGCGTGGCGTCGCTGAGCGTTTTGTCCAGTGTCGCTTGCAACGGGATGCGGTATACGATGACGGGCGAACTAGCCAACGATCACCGCGTCGCGTTACGCGTCTCGGGAGAGACAACACAGCATCATGACTGAGCAAAAGCCCCCCTCTGCTTCAAGCCTTGCGGTTCGACTCCTCGCAGAACTTGCCATCATTGTGCTGGGCGTCTTGATCGCCCTCTGGGCCGATGGCTGGGTGTCGGATCGACAGGACCGTAAGAAAGAGGCGGCGAGGATCGCGGCGCTCCGGGACAACGTCGTTGCGACGCGAGAGCGGCTGACGGCAGCGATCGAAGATACAGACCAGGTGGCGGGTGCGCTCCGGGACATCGTCTATTGGGAGGGTACCGAGGACTTCGGACCGGAGAAGAAACAGACGCTCATGGCCGGCTACCTGTTTGGGCCTCGCTTTACGCCAGAGATGAACGTCTACGACGATCTTGAGAATTCGGGCGAACTCGCGTTGCTCACGAGCGACTCGCTACGCCAGTCCCTGGCGCGAATGAGTGCCACGCTGTTCACGATAGGTGTGTCCCAGCAGGACCTGATGACGGTTCAGCAAATGAATTTTGACCGCTTCATCGTCGACAACGTCGCGATTGGGTACGTACCCGACAGCCCGTTCAACCTCGACAACATACCCGTCGGCGAGGACCCCCCGTTGCCGGAAATGCGCATCATTCGCAATCTCGCGCTGTTCAAGCTCGACCTCATCGGCCAGCTGCGCCAGGAGTACGAGTCCGCCGATGCGGCGCTCGGGAGCGTGCTCGAGGAGATCGACGATTACCTCGATTGAGGCTGCGGCCTGATGTTGGCGCGACGACCGCCAGCTGCGCTTCATGTTACAGCGGTTGCGTGGGCCCGAACGTTGTTCGATAGTCCAGCACTGGCATGGGCTTACGTGGGAGACGCGTGTTGAGCGGCAATGGTCCTTTGCGTTTGGGCATCGGCGGACCCGTGGGTTCGGGCAAGACAGCGCTGACCGAGGCGTTGTGCAAACGCCTGCGCGACAGCTTTTCGGTGGCGGCGATCACCAACGACAGCTACACGCGCGAGGACGCCGAGTTCTTGACCCGGTCGGGTGTGCTGCCGCCTGAGCGCATCATTGGTGTCG
>CALBPI010000096.1 GCA_937899415.1 uncultured Gammaproteobacteria bacterium
GACGCATCGGATGCGCGAGCGCGGCGAAGGTGGCGTCGAGTTGTTGTTCTGTCAGCATGGACCAATATTAAACCAATGCGTTAATTAACGCAATAGTTTAATAGCAAGTGCGGCGTTGCCGCGCCGGAAACGACGCGTTCGTGTAGGCCACAACCCCTGAAAAAATGCGAGATGCGGAGTTGGCGAGCTCGCTAGTCGTCGATACGAACTTCCCCGACAACGTTGCTGTGCCGCACGCTGCCACTGCCATCTCTGGCCACGGTGAAACTGCCACCCACGGTGTCCGCGGAAATGCTCCCGGACCCGTCGCGGCCGATGTAGACGTCTTCTCTGATGTCCGATGCGGTGATCGAACCGGAGCCGTCTTCATCAATGCGAACGCTGCCGGCGCGTGCAATCGTGATACTGCCACTACCGTCATCGAGGATATGCACGAGGCCCGGGACGTCCTGAACCGAGATCGACCCCGAGTTGTCTGTAATTTCGACGGATGCCACGCCCTCGACCACCAGCGAGCCACTGGTGTCATCGATCCGAAGGGCCACCGCCGCGGGGACCTGGATCTCCAGATCGAGTCTGGAATTACTGTTGCCAAAGTTGATCAGGCTCGAGTCGGGGAGCACAGCCTCCAGGATCAGCGTCTCTCCGTCTCGTCGCGACTTCACCGCGAACTCATCGAGGTCGCGCTCGCGCTTCGTGCACGCGTGACCCTCGATACGGGCGGTGCTGAGCTCAGACTGGCCGAGTACGATCAGCTTGCCCGCGCGCGCCTCAATCGAGATTTCGCGGATGCCGTCGAGGCTGAGCTCTTCTGAGATCTCTCTGGTCGCTTTGCAGTCGTCGCTTGAATGGGCGTAGGCGCCCGTCGCGAGAACGCCCATGGCGCAGGCAGCCAATGCGCTGCGGCAGATCAATGAACTTATGCCCCTGATTCCTGACTGAGTCTCCACGATAAACATGCCTCAAACTCCTGGGTTAGATGGTTATGGCGTTAGACGCCCAAAATCGCATGACGGTTTAGATCAGATCCAGGTCCGGCGAGCGAATTCCGCATTGGCACCTCGTCTGAACCCGCCTACTTGAAGCGATTATGCGATTTACACGCATATTGACACGCTAAGCCACACTCCGGGCCGCAACACTACTGGCATCAGGCGGGTGTCAGGACGATCTCGGAGACAGAAATGAAGAATATATGGCCCAGGAAGGCGATTCTCGTGGCAGCTATCGCGCTGCCGGCGCTTGTTCTTGCCGACCACGCGGACCCAAAAGTCAAAGTCGATCTCGATGATGGCGGCTACAGGGAGTCGAAGTCCTTCAAGTCGAACTGGCTTGTGTATCGCTCCATCGGCGGCAACACGACCATCAAGGGCAAGGAAAAGAAGCGCAAATGGTATTGCGTCTGGCTGTGCAAG
This sequence comes from uncultured Gammaproteobacteria bacterium, assembly GCA_937899415.1. GTDB lineage: Bacteria > Pseudomonadota > Gammaproteobacteria > Steroidobacterales > Woeseiaceae > CALBPI01. Next base: position 1,416 of record CALBPI010000096.1, read on the forward strand.
GTTCGCGTCGACAAAAAGGCCGAGAGCATCACCATTACCAACTACTACTATTCGGAGGTATCGCCCGGCGTCTTCGTGAGCTCGGGACCGATTCCGAAGACTTGTGAGGACACCGCGTCCTGCACGCTCAAGGAGTCCGCTGGTGGCTTCAACATCGACATGCAGTTCCCGAACGGCGAGAACGGCGGCGGTCTGCTGCCGATCGACGGCGTCGTTTCCGTTCATCGCATGGTGATCGACGGCCAGCAATACAGTGCATTCACGGCGAAGGGCAAACACCCTGTACCCGACACCCCCGTGATCGAGTAGGTGACGATGATGCAAAGATCGAGACTCGTATCAGCGCTAGGCATTATTGCGGCGGCCCTGCTCCTGACCGGCTGCGCAAGCCAGTCGTTCCGTTACCACAGCGATGACGCCATCGATGACGCGTTTCGGGCCGGCGCCGCGGTAACAGAACTCAGCGCCCGATCGCCCGATCATGTGGCCGGCAACTTCCGGATCGGTGAGACTGAGTACGCGTTCTCATCGAGGCACGCTGCGGATCAAGCCGAACTGGTCATCGAGCACGAGGGCGACCAGCTTCTTGTGGCGCGTTGGACGCAAAGCCACCTGGCACTGAACGTGTTCGACGAGCAGATTCGAATCCCCATCAGCGGCGGCGAATCGCTGTTTAACGACGGCCAGGATCAGCGGCTCACTCCGGCGATCCAACGCTTTGCACGAACCGACATCTACCGCTCATTGCCCAAGCTGTCCCGGTCACTCGCCATGCTGGGCGTAACCGGACGATCACACTCGGCATCGCTGAGCATTCACCGAACGGCGTTAGCCGCGTAGACGCTATTTGTCGGTTTCGATACGGCACGGCCGGACGACGACCCGGAGCGAGTGCCACTGATGTACGCCAACCCGCAGTTCGCAAGCCAGCTGACCAAGATCGCGATTAACGACTTCGACCTAGTCGACGACATCTACGGCTGTGACCAATTGGCGGGACCGTTCATACCACCCGAGATGTTTGAGGCCTTATCTGAGGCCTGTTCGGTTGGCGGGGGTGTCTGTCAGGACCTTCAGGATGACCCAAACGATGATGACTGCGACGGCATGTGTGGCCCAGGCTGCGCACAATGCTGGAAATGGGTGTGTGGGGACTGCTGCGCCTATGTGGGCTGCCAGGTGCACGATGACCTGACCCGCGATTGCGAGGAAAACGGGTTCTCGGGGACCGGTGTGCTGAGCTGCCCGGCAGCCGGCCTGTTCTTTCCGATCATCCCGCTCACAAACATCTTCGCATGCGGGTTCTCGCTCTAGGTGATCTGGAACGTCCTCTCAGATCCCCTCAGCCTCGCGTTGAATATCGATCCACTGCGAATCGATCGTCAGCTTCCTGGCGACCTTGTCCTTGCTGCTGATCACGCGCCAAAACGGCGCGACTTCAGTGACCGACTTGCCATCATCCATCTCATCGATGGCGGCTTGCGCAGAAATCCGCAGAAAAATCGCCGATGACACTGGGCACGTAGCATGTGCATTCCATTTTCTGGCGAGCTCATTGCGCATCCGGACGATGCTTCGCGATTCACCTCTTGGTATGCCCCTGATGTAAGTGTCGACGATTTGCGGCGTCGCGACGAGCATCGTGCTACCCGCCTTGATACCTGCAAAGTTCTTCTCAAGCACCACAAGCTTCTCGTGCTTTTCGGTGTTCAGGTGCTCCAACGCTGTCTTGGCCATCGTCATCCCTTCCCGAAGTTGCGCCTGGAGTCTCGCACAGGACCACAAAGGAGAGAATAAGGGCGGTTTTCCATTCAAAAAAGAACAATTTACGGATCAGGCGCCTGCGGAACCGCCCTAACGAACACGTGTCAGGGCATATATCGCGAACGAGCCCAGCCAGTTCGAGCCAACTTAGTTGTCTTCCGAAACAAACGGCAGCGACGCCGCGAGATGCGCATCTGCGGATTCCCGCAGCGACGTCGCGAGTGCGGCATCACTCACCGCATTCGCGATGATGAGCAGGTTCCAGGCTCGGCTCAGGTTCAGCCCGTCGAGGTGGACGATCTTCGGGTCTGTCCGGTCACTGACATTCACGGGGTCCAGCCCCTCCCCGCTTCCGAGCTCAGGCAGGAATGACGACAGCCAGCGCTCGAATGCGGCACCGTCCAGTACCCGCGACATCAGCGCCGCCTCTTCAAGACAGGGCGAAAGAAAGTCCTCGCCGCTGGGCTCCCAGGCAATCGGACATCGTGCGTCATCGCCGTAGTACCGCATGGCAGCCTGTTCAATCAGCGCTGCGAACTCGGCGTCACCCGCAGTCTGGGCATAGTCATAGGCGAAGGACATCCCGAACGCCGAGTTGGGATGCACACCCGTGCGAACCGGATACACCTGAACCGGTAGAAACTGCATGTACCGGTCTCGAAGGTAAATCGACAGCGGCTGCAGTGCGCGCGACATCTGCTGCGCACGCGGTTCGTCCCAGCTCATGAGCTCGTTTTGAAGCTGCAGCAACCAGGCCCAGCCGTACATGCGTTCCCAACTCTTCGACTCATGCAAAAAGTAAGCAAGCTCCGCCTCGATGTTCTCCGCACTGATGGAATCCATAAGTTGCGCAAACACGGCTTCCCGATTGGGCAAGTCCTCGAAGGCCTTGAGCGCCTTCACGAGCATCCAATGACCATGAACCGACGAGTGCCAGTCGTAACAGCCATAAAAGGCCGGGTGCAGGGTTTTGGGTGCACGCAGGAACTCGGCGTCCGGAAGTACCTGGTTCAGCTTGTTCGGATACTCCTGCGGAATGCAGTCCATCGCGAGTTGCGTGAATCTGCCGATCTCATCAGCCGACATCGCACGCGCACCCGCGTGACTCACCGTTGTTGTAGAAACAGCCAGACTCACCAGAACGAATCTGGCGACCCGTCGCATGTAGTGCATCACGTACCCCAACGCCCACGTACCAATGACGGGTCGACCGTATTGCGCCCGACGCGGCATGTCCACCTGTCATAACGCGCTGCATGTCAACCAATCCGCGTCTCGGACGTTACTAGACGCTAATCGCATGGGATAACAGGTCTTTGCACTATGAACACTGCTATTGTCTTTCGCGCCCTCGCAGCGCTGTCAGTCCTGCTGCTGGCGGGCTGCGGCTCTGGCGGCTCATCGGACGCACCGGTCGTGGAGACCGCCGTCAGCGATCAGCCAGCGACAGCCCAGGTCTTTCGATCTGCGACCTTCACGGTCGACATCGCACGCGACGTGGTCTACGCCCAGGGGCAATCCCACACAGATTGGAATGCACCGAATCCGATCACCAAAGATCTGCTGCTCGACGTGTACTCGCCGATGAACGACGAGATTGACCGTCCCGCAATGATGTTTGTCCACGGCGGCGGTTTCACAGGTGGCAGCAAAGATACGATGCCGCCCAGTGATTTCGCGCGCTACTTTGCAGAGCGGGGATTTGTCGCCGTGGCGATCAACTATCGCTTGCTCGGCGACTACGGCACGCTGCCACCCAGCTTCGTTGAAACGATTGACGCCGTACCAGGACTGACGGACGAGGACCGCGATCAATCCAAGGCGATGTACGCCGCAACCCGCGATGCCAAAGCCGCGCTGCGATGGCTCTCCGCGAACGCCGTCGAATACGGCAGCGATCCCAATCAGATCAGCGTTGCAGGTGGCTCTGCAGGCTCTTTCATTGCCATTGCGCTGGGCGCAAGCGACTTTGATGATTACGCCCGTGAATTGACGCTGGATGAGGACCCGACACTGGCTACGACACATCTTGAGGAAGACGTCTTTGTCGCCTCAGTAGTCAATCACTGGGGCGGCACAGCGACCACAGACCTGCTGCAGCGCGTCGACGGAAGCCTCCGGTGGGACGCTGCTGACGCGCCGATCAGCATCGTGCATGGCACCGCGGATCTGACGGTTTCTTACGAGCAGGCAGAGGCCCTGGTCGACATCTACACCAACACCGGCGCCTACTTCGAACTGAACACGCTGCAGGGCGCAGGTCATGCCGCCTGGAATGCCACCTTGAATGGGCAAACGCTCACCGAGATGGGTTTCGACTTCATCACTCGGATGCTTGATATCGAGGTGCAGGAGAACTGAGGGGCACGGGCCCGGTTCGGCTGCGTATTGTGAGAAGCGCCCGTAAGCATGCAAATGCATGCAACGCTATGCAGAAGCGGTCATCCCCTGACCTGGCCATTGATTGATGCTCAAGACAACAGATTATCCCCGGAATCAGCCGTCTTCATTACGGGCATCGAAAAGGGGACCCATCGTGCGCTTCAATACAGCATGCCGAGCTTCAGCGCTCTTTCTATCTGCGGTGTTGAGCGCATCCTGCGCAACGCAACCCGCTAGCCAAAATGCGCAGCTCGAACTCGAGCTGTTTGTCAGTGAGCCTGATGAAATCAATGTGGTGTCAGCACTGATCATTGGGCCAACGGAGATGATGGTGGTCTCGGCGCAGGGCACCAAGTCAGCCGCCAATCGGCTCGCTGATCGCATCGAGGAAACAGACCGCACGCTGCGCTACATCTTCCTCACGCACCCGCACTTTGATCATCACCAGGGCGCAAGCGTGCTCAAAGCGCGATTTCCGATGGCGCGCTTTGTCGCTTCACCTGATGTGGCGCGACTGCAACGTGTACGTGCACCCATGGATGACGAACAGTCTCGGGCACGTCTTGGCGCAAACGCCGCCGTACCCTATGTGCTGGCGGAAGACTACCCTGCCGACACCATCGAGATCGATGGCGTACCGATTGAGCTCTGGCGAGGCATTATTGGCGATGCCGGCCTCGGCTACCCCGATGAGCCGCATACGGCCTTGTACATTCCAAGTCTCAATGCACTCTTGCCGAGCGACGCTGTATACCACGACGCCCACGTGTTTCTGGGGGGCAGCTCTCGGGAGAGTCGCATGATCTGGTCGGCGCAGCTTGAGGGCTGGTTGGCACGTGAATTTGAAATCGTTGTGCCCGGCCATATGGCCAAAACCAGTCTAGAGACGCTCAGCCCAGAAGTCGCGCTCTCGCACACGCGAAACTACATTGCCACCTATGAGGCCGTCTTGGCCGAGAGCGAGACATCGGACCAACTGATTGCTGCGATGATAGAAAAGTATCCTGACATCAGGCATCGCCAGGGGTTGTATCTCGGTGCGTTTTTCGACTTCTTCGAGTTCCGATCGATGTTGATCGATAAGGCGGGCAACGTCGCCGCCGGGCCTGGTCCAGCGTCGCCGCAAGAAGCCGAGGCACAGCGCCGTCAATTTGAGGCGGTGCGACGCGCTTACAATCCGCCTGACCGTAGCGACCGAGAATCACAGGCCGTTGATTGTTGCGGGACGCCTAGATCCTCGCTTAGCTATGCCGCTATGCAGCGATTTCTGCCTGCGTCTTTGGCGGCATAGAGCGCCTCATCAGCGCGCCG
>CALBPI010000097.1 GCA_937899415.1 uncultured Gammaproteobacteria bacterium
ACGGGGCGTGTTCCTGTGGGGCCTCGCAATGACGGGGCGTGTTCCTGTGGGGCCTTGCTATGACGGGTCAGGCTGGGTCCGGTACGACTTCGTCAAGCACCTTTGCTGAAGAGATCACGCCGGGCATGCCCGCGCCCGGGTGGGTGCCCGCGCCGACAAGGTAGAGGCCGTCGACCTCTTCACTGACGTTGTGCGGGCGGAACCAGGCCGTCTGCAACAGGATGGGCTGTAAGCCGAAGGCCGCACCATTCACCGAAGAAAGCCGGTCGCCGAAGTCGTCTGGCGTCAGCATGCGGGACGTCACGACGTGATCTTCAAGATCCGGCAGCACGGTTTCCGAGAGGTATTGCGAGATCGCCTGGCGGTAGGGCTCGGCCTGTTCCTTCCAGTCTATGCATGACTTCTGGTTCGGCACGGGTGAGAGCACGTAGAACGCGTCGCAGCCGTCTGGCGCGAGTGAGGTGTCGGTTGCCGTTGGGCGGTGCAGGTAGAGGCTGAAGTCCTTGGCCAGAATCTTGCGGTCGAAGATGTCGACGAGCAGCTCACGATAACGCTCGCTGAGTAGAATCATGTGGTGGTCGACGTCTTCGTAGCGGCGGTTGGTGCCGAAGTACCAGACGAACAGACTCATCGAGTACTTGGCGCGGTAGAGCTTGCGATCCGTCCAGCGCTTCTTGCGTGTACGCGACAGCAGGTACTTGTAGGTGGCCGCTGAGTCGGCGTTCGAGACCACGACGTCGGCCGGGATGTGTTCGCCCGATTCGAGCTCCACACCCGTGGCGCGACCGTTCTCGACGGTGATCTGCGCAACCGGTGCATTCAAGCGAAGGCTGCCGCCCTGCTTTTCGATGAGGTTTGCGAGGCCTTTGATGAGCACGCCCGTGCCGCCCATGGCGAAGTGCACGCCGTGGGCGCGCTCGAGGTGTTGGATAAGCGTGTAGACCGACGTGGTCGTGAACGGGTTACCGCCCACGAGCAGTGGGTGGAAGCTGAATACCATGCGCAGCTTCGGGTGTTTGATGTACTTCGCAACGAGCCCGTGCACGCTGCGGAAGAACTGCACGCGCACGAGGTCGGGCAGCACCTTGAGCATGGTGCGGAATTTGTCGAACGACACGTAGAGCAACTCGTCGAAGCCCACGCCGTAGACACGGCGGCTGACGACGAGGAATTCTTCGTAGCCCTCGAGGTCCTCCGGGCTGAACTTGGCGACTTCCTGGCGCATCGCCTCGGCGTCGCCGCTGTAGTCGAAGTGGGTGCCGTCATCAAACCGGATGCGGTAGTAGGGCGTGATCTCCCGAAGGTCGATGTCGTCTTCGAGTTTCGAGCCCGCGAGCGCCCAAAGCTCCTCCAGCAGGAAGGGCGCCGTGACGATGGTCGGGCCCGCGTCGAACGTGAACCCGTCCTGTTCATAGACGTAAGCGCGGCCGCCCGGCTTATCGAGTTTTTCGATGACTTCGACGTCGTACCCACGGGCGCCCAGACGAATAGCGGCGGACAGTCCGCCGAAGCCGGAGCCGATGACGATAGCTTTGTTGCGGGGCATGGTGCAGGCGCTGACCAGAGACCTTTTTAGTATAGACTGGCAGCGCGCGTCCGGCAGTTGAACATTGGTCGGACGACCTACCTATATGACCGAACTTGCCATCAAGCTGTTTCATCCGTTAGTCGTTGCACACATCGCGACGGGGACGGTCGGTTTGATCACACTTTGGGTCCCTGTCGTGGGCCGCAAGGGCAGTCCGACGCACAAGGACTGGGGCAAGATTTTTGCCTGGTCGCTCGTGGCAACGGGCGTCATCGCGGTCGGCATCAGCACCTGCTCGCTCATCGCACCGCTCGGGACGCACCCGTTCATGGATGACGAAGCGCTTGTGCGCAACATCTTCGGCTGGATGATGCTGTATCTCGCGACGATGACCGTCGCACTGGCCTGGTACGGGCTGCAGTGCATCAAGAACCGACGTGAACACCGGCGCCACCGAAATCCGGTGACGCTGACGCTCACAACACTGATGTTCTTGACTGCGCTCAACTGTTTCGTGCGCGGCGTTTTCGCCGAGCAGATTCTTATGGCTGGCATCGCGATCGTGGGGCTTGCCGCGGGTGTTTTGAACACGCTGTTTATCTACACCGACGAGCCGCCGCCGATGGAGTGGATGATTCAGCACTCGCGCGGGCTTGTGGGTGCCGGGATTTCCGTATACACAGCGTTCCTGGCGTTCGGCGCTGTCAATTGGATCCCGGCGATTGCGCTCAATCCCATCCTTTGGGCTGTGCCCTGCACGCTGGGGATTGCCTACCTGCTCTACCACCAGTTCCGCATCACGCGCATGCGGCAACGGCGGGTTGCTGCGGCATGACGGGAGGCGGAGCCCCGTCATCCCGAAGAGCGCAGCGACGTGGGGTCTTTCAAGCGTTGCGTTGCGTCATGAGATTGCCGCGGCCGCTGCGCGGCCTCGCAATGACGAGTTACCGGCTGCGCGGCCTCGCAATGACGTGAATTAGCATGGCGGTCTTCGAATACCTCGGCGTCCTTATCAGCGTGATCATGGGGCTTGGCATTACGCACCTGGCGACGGGCGCGAGCAAGCTCATTCAGAATCGCGGGACCGTGCGCCTTTATGTGCCGCACCTGTTGTGGACGCTCAATGTGCTCGTCTACATCCTGCTGGTCTGGTGGGGGATGTTTTGGTGGAGCAACCACACGGACTGGCTCGCCTACGAGTACCTGTTCATCACGGCCTACGCGATTGCGCTCTTCCTGTTGGCCGCGTTGCTCTACCCCTGGGACCTCGGCCGCGACGTTGATATGCGCGCCTACTTCTTCAGGAATCGCCGTTGGTTCTTTGGCACGTTGTTTGTGGCCTGGCTTATCGACTTTCCCGAGACGGTGCTCAAGTCGGAGACAGGCCTGCGCGGCCTGCCCGAGGAATACCACCTCTTCCTGAGCCTGCACCTGATCATCGCGGCGACGGGTTTTGTTGCCAGCAACCGCATCGTGCACACGGTGCTGCCCGTGCTGTGGCTGACGCTGATGCTCTACTACGCGATGGGCTCGCTCGTGGTGGGGACGATCAGCGTGTAGCGCCGCCGGTTTGCCGCCAGCGGTAGACGAGATCGCCCGTGTGGAAGAGCAGGCTCGCGACGAGTGCTGCGGCAATCAGCTGCCAGCCCACACCGTCGTAAAGCAGCTTGAGCGCGACCATGAGGCTGCCGCCCGCGCCGACGTTCAGGATAATCGAGGGCACGCTGAGGCCTTTGCCGGTCACCACGCGGTAACCGATAAGTGCTGCGATCTCGAGCACAATCACGACCAGCATGATGTCGACGATGCGGCCCGACTCAACGAGTTCCTGCAGTAGTTCCACGCGGCGCCCCCTTGCCGAAAATGAAAACGGCCCCGCCGCGCGCGACGAGGCCGTTGCAGTGTAGCGTGATGCGCGCGCCCGCGATCAGCGCTTCGGTACGAGCTTCAACAGGCGGCCGCCTTCATCATCCTCCAGCAGCCAGATGGCGCCGTCGGGACCTTGCTCCACCGCGCGGATGCGTTTGCCCATCGGGTAGCGCGTGAGCTCTTTGGCGTTGGGCGCGTCGAGCTCGACGTGCACCAGCGCCTTTGAGCCCAGGCCGCCGATGAAGGCGTCGCCGTTCCAGTCGGCGAACAGGTCGTCGCCGTAGATCATGAGGCTGCCCGGCGAGATGGCCGGCACCCAGTAGGCTGCGGGCGCATCGAGTTCGGGGCGCGTGTCATGGTCGGGGATCTGGTCACCGTTGTAGTGGTCGCCGTTGCTGACCAGCGGGTAGCCGTAGTTGTTCCTGGGCAAGACGAAGTTGAGCTCGTCGCCGTGGCGCGGACCCATCTCCGTGTTCCAGAGGTTGCCCTCGCCGTCGAAGGCGAGGCCCAGCGGGTTGCGGTGACCCAGGCTCCAGATCTTGGCCGTTTCGCCGCCCTCGCTGTAGAACGGGTTGTCCTCGGGCACGGAGCCGTCGTCATTGAGACGGATCATCTTGCCCATCGTGCTCGACATGTCCTGCGACGGGTCAAACTTCTGGCGCTCGCCCGAACTGATGAACAGGTGGCCGTCGGGCGCGAACGCGATGCGGTGACCGTAATGCCCGCGGCCTGTGACCTTGGGCACCTGGCGCCAGATAACTTCCAGGCCTTCAAAGCTGCCGCCCTCAGGCGTCAGGCGCAGCGTGCCGCGCGAGACCGCAGCGCCACGCGTGTTGCCGTCGCCGGCCTCGGCGTAGCTCAGGTAGACGATGCCGTTGGTTTCGAAGTCCGGGTGCAGGACGATGTCGCCCAGGCCACCCTGGCCGCCGTAGTCGACATCCGGCACGCCCGCGAGCGGCTCAGACTTGTTGCCTTGCATGTCGACGATGAGCACCTGACCACCTTGTTCGGTAATCAGCAGGCGGCCATCGGGCAGGAATTCCATGGCCCAGGGTTCGTTGAATTCGGCGAACGCGTAGGCGTCGAACGGTGGTTTGCCGGGCAGGCGGATCTTGTCGCCGCCGCTGACGTCGACGGATGGGCCGGCGGGCGCTTCGTCTGTCGCAGCCGCTGCCGCGACGGGTGCTGCGGTGCCTGTGCTGCCGCCACCGCAGGCTGCGAGCGTGAGTGCGGCCAGGGTCCAGATGCCGTGTTTCATAGCGGAGTCCTTCAGGGTGCGCTGTGTTTCTGACTGGGCAGGAAAATAGCACAGAGCGCTTTGTTTCCGCCCGCCCGCGACGGCGATGGGTGCTGCCGGGAACGCTCGAGTCCATCCATGGATCGCTTGGCGAGCGACATCGCGGTCGTAGACATCCCGTCAACACCCATCGCCGCCGCGTGCGGGCTGCCTTGGCGGGGCTTTGCGGTACCCAAACTCCGTCATTGCGAGGCCGCAGTCCTTCCGTCATTGCGAAGCCGCAGTCCTTCCGTCATTGCGAGGCCGCAGTCCTCCCGTCATTGCGCGGGCGCGACGCCGGCGCGGCGATATCCCCACGGGGGTGGGGAGGTGGTCGGTGCGGCAGAAGGATGGGGA
>CALBPI010000098.1 GCA_937899415.1 uncultured Gammaproteobacteria bacterium
GGGCGTGGTCGGTTTGTCGTTACGGGTATGGCGCCCACGACGAGAGCGTCGACGTTCCGAGCTGTCGCGTAGCGCAAGAATCGCCGCAACATGAAACTGCGTCGCGTGATTGTGCGGGTGCGGGCATCCAGGAACAGTGCACGAGGCCGTAACTTTGCACTGCCGAGAGTGCTCAGCAGCATCGCGAGACGACGGAAATGACCGCCCGCAACGAAAGCAGTGCGCCTCGACGTGCTTGGTAGATGACGCGCTCGAACGAGAGGCCGGCTCAGCAGCTGCAGCGTCAAGGCGACGTGGAGCGGTAGACTCCAGCGCATCTTGAGTGCGCGGCAAGACTTGGTTCAAGAACGTGTACAGCTTGTCGAAGGTGTCGTACGTCTTGTCGCCAGGTGTCAGTGCTTGGTGGTAAACGTGGATCAAGCCGACGCTTTTCTTGCGAAGAGCACGGAGAACGAAGTCGCGAGCGACTTCGTCAGAATACGAGCGATCCACACTGTCAACCTTCCGCAAGACTGCCTGCTGCGACATGAAGAACGTAAGCGCACGTCGAAGGTCGGCAGCAGTAACTACCGTGTTGAAGTGCGATTCAACCTGCTCTCGAGTGTCCATGAGGAACTCAGGAACTTGCCCCGTGACATGCGTCGTGATAGCCGCGACCGCAGAAATGAAATCAGCGTGATGCAACAACGCGATCGTCAAAATTTCAGGGAAGTCCTTGGTAGCCGAGATAAGGACGCCCCACGCCTTGCAATTGACAGTGTCCCAATCATGGTCCTTGGTGAGGCCGTACTTCTTCCAATACGCAGTATGGTCGGTCTTGGAGAGCGTATCCCCGGTCTCCGCGTCAACAGCGCGATTCTCGACGTAGGACTGAATCTCAGACAACTGTTCCGGATGGCTCCGTACGAGGACCATACACCCAGCTTGCTGTGCGAGGTAAGCGACGAGCAGCGAGAAGAAGACACGCCAGTGGGCATATCCATCCGCACTAGTCCACTGTGGCACACGACGCGAGTCATCTTCGGCCGCAGACGCAAAAGGGAGCCCAAGCAGAAGAGCAGCGACGCACAAGGCAGGCGACTGCGATGCCAACCGAACAGCCGACAGCATGCTGCACACGACGGCGACACGAAGACGTCGGAGCTGTCGAATGAGGTGTGCGCGAAAGTGCCACCCAAGAGCGCAAACAAGGCCAATAGCCACCCAGGAAATAAACGGCGTCGGCTCCAACGTAGACGACGATGATGTCGATAGACCGTGTGCACGATCGCACGCGGCGCACAGAACCGTCACGCGTATCCCTGATGCCAGAGATGATAGCCGGAACGGAGCCGGCGTAGCTCGTCCACAGCCAACACAAGGGTGGTGATCAGAAGCGGACACCCGCACACAAGGCCGAACTTGATGCGAGCAAGGTTCAGCACGAGGCACACTCACGCGACGCGGGGCGCGCACACCCGAGTCGTAGGAACGCCCAGTTGGCTCAGGTCGCGAGCGACGGCCCTCGGCGAGCGACACATCAGCAGGCGGCTCAGACACAACATGTGGACCACCGTGTCGCCGGGGTTGCGCACGATCGGAGCGGTTGTCAGTTCGATCATCGGCACGTCCGTCAATGGCACCGGGGTATCGATCGATGACCACGCGGCTTGGGAACACGACGTGCTGGCGACTAGCGGTCGGCGAATAAGTCTGTGCGCGATGGCGCGACAAAACGGCACGTCGCACACGATGCGAACGGCGAAAGCGACGACGGCGACGGACCTCCAAAACAATTGCTGCACCGGCAGCACCGGCCGCGACAGCGACAGCAACAGGTAGCACTCCATGAAGCGTGAGCCGAGGCACGATCCAAGTGCTAACCCCGGCTGCGAAAAACGTCGTTAGAGCTGGCAACGCGTCCGAAAAGTCGAGTTGCCGCGCGCCAGCACACGGAAGACAGAGCGCCAAGAGAATCAACGTGCACCCCCGGGAACCACAGCAGCCGCCGGGAATGTGCGCGTAAGTGTCGATGGTCCGCACCGGCGTCGACGGCTTCCGGCGTCCGAAAAACAGGTGACGAAGGCGACGATGCATCAGGCCGCCGCAGATTCGGACCACGAGCCGCAACGTCTTCGCTGCCCAGCGCCAGGCGAACAAATTTCGCAAGATCGTCGCGCGTGCAGATGCCCCGGGTACAAACGCAAGGTCAGCAATACGTAGCCACTTCGGCACAGCTTCGCGCCAATGGCGAGGATCGGCAGCGTGCAATCGGCTGATGCCAGTGGGATCAACGGCCACTTGAAAGTTCGACAAGCCGAGTGCGGCTGCGAGGGCCGGATCAGGTGCCGTCATGCGACCAGTCATTGTCGAAGCTGATCTGCCAAACTGCACGTCCAACGGGCCGGTCACGTTCGAGAACTTGATGTCTGGTGCCTCAAAGGCTGAGCGTGCGAGCGCGAGTGCGCTCCACTGTGACGGCGGGACGGCGAAAGTCGACTGGTGCAATGGCAAGCCAACAGCGGGGTGCGCTTGATGTGTAGTAAGTCGACGAACCACACATGTACCATAAGCTGCGACGGCGGCTGCGTGCATGACAAAGAAAATCAGCATGAACAACAAGCGGCACGAACGCGCGTGGTCCGCCGGCGCAGTGGATAAACACTGGGCCCAGCAACCTGTGGAAGCTCTGGACCTTGAGAACTTGGACCTTGGCATCACCACCACCGAGTCGACCATCATCTTATACTACGTATACTGACGTGTATAGATAAGATAGAACTAGATGCGCTGCATGAGCAAGCGTGAGTAACACGTGACTAAACGTGGTAGGAGTCAGAGGCGTTTCACGTCAATCATGACTCAAGATAACGAAGTAGAAGAAGAGAAGCCGAACATCAGAAAATCAGGCGTTAGATGCATTGAAGACTTAGTAAGAATTATCTTCAACACACCCCCAGAATTCGAAACGAAGTCAAAGATGCTGGCCATGTAGAACGAGTAGAGAAGTCGAAGAGGTTGCAGAACGTAGATGACGAAAGAAGTCAGTCAAGATCGGCAAGAAAGCTCTGCGGCGCAATATGAAGAACGTCGGTAGAGCCGGTTAAAGCAGCAACAGCAGTCCGAAATGGACGACCGGAAATAATTTTCGTAAAGAAGTCACTAATGTTTAAAGCAGTGGGACAGTAGTAGATGCGGCAATAATCAGTACGACAAAGATCGCGAACCCAAAGATCACGCACACGCATATGGCGTACACGCTGAGAGAGATTTGAACGGTAAGCAATGGCAATAGCCGGTTGATTGTCTTCGTAGACAGGAACGAGAGTATGAGGAAAGCCAAGATCACGCAAAAGCTAAGAAAAACACACGAGAAGACGACGCACGTCGGACAGGGACGTCATCTCTGCAGCGGTGGAAGACAGAGCGACGAGTGCCTGCAGTTTTGACGACCAATAGAGAGCAGCGTTACAGAGGAAGATAGCATGTCCGGAACGAGACCTGCAAGTAGCCTGGTCACCCGCGTAATCACTGTCGGCGTAACAAAATAGCGAGGAAGCAGCAGCAAGTGACGAGAAGACTGAGCGATTGTAGCGCAGACCAAGTTTGGGAGCGCGAAGAAGCGTACCCACGAGATACTGAAGAGCGCGCTTACCAGCATTCAAGGCATCAGCAGTCACGTTAGACCAGTCAGTTGAAGACAGAATGGAAGCGGCAACTGCCAGATCAGGACGACACGAAATAGAGGCATACGTCAGAATCCCAGAGAAGCAACGAAGTTGATCAGCACGAAGAGGAACAGCATCGACAGGAGGCAAGCCAGTGGCATTTCCTTTGATAAGAGGAGTCGATGCCGGACGAATAGTCGCAGGATCGATGCCTAAGTTGCCAAGAGCTCGACGAACAAAAGAGTCACAATGAAGCTGAAGGATGCCAGCGTCACGGTCATATTCAATCTCGAGACCGAGGAAGCAACCACCATGCAACGAGCCCTGATCCTTGACATCAAACTTAGCCTTCACAGCAGATTTGAACTCATCAAGAACAGTCAGATCAGTGCACGCAACGAGTATGTCGTCGACGTAGACAGCCAAGATAGTAACCACGCCAGCCAGCACACGATGATACACGCAAGTGTCACGACAGCAAACTGCAAAACCAAGCGACAGTATGAAATCATGGAGCACGGAGCGAAAAATGCTGGGCGCCTGCTTCAACCCATAGAGCGACTTGAGCAAGCGACAG
>CALBPI010000099.1 GCA_937899415.1 uncultured Gammaproteobacteria bacterium
GTAATCGCCGGCTGGATCATCGTCTCGCCGCTGTGCACGGACTCGATCGCCCGGATCAAATCGTCGAGCGACACGTCCTTGAGCAAGTAACCCCGCGCACCGGCACGGATGCTCTCGAGCACCTGCTCATGATCATCAAACGTGGTGAGCACGATCACGGGCACCTCGTGCCCCGCATCGCGCAGCGACCGGATGGCGTCGGCACCGTTCATGCGTGGCATGCGCATGTCCATGAGGATGACATCGGGCGAGGCGCGCTCGACGAGCGCAACCGCCTCGGCACCATCGTCGGCTTCGGCCACAACAGCGACGCGATCGGAAAGCTCGAGCAAGCCGCGGATACCCTGGCGAACGAGGTTCTGGTCGTCGATCAGGGCGACGGATATGGGCAAGGCTAGTGTCCCGGCAGCGGAATCTCGACGTTCAAGCTTAACGCGTTGCCGATGCGTTCGCGCGTCAGCGAGCCGCCCACACGCTCGAGGCGTTCGCGCATACCCACGAAGCCATTGCCCTCATCAATGTTCGCAGGTGCCTGGCCGTCATCGCGGACGCTGACACGAACCGCCTCGCCCTCACGCCAGACACGGACCCAGCTTTTCGCGGCGCCCGAATGGCGCAGCGTGTTCGTAATCGCTTCCTGCACACAACGAATGATCGTATCGGCCACGTCGACGTCGTCGATCTCGACGTCCTCATCGATCTCGAGATTGACATCGAGCCGCGGGACCTCGTCGACCATGAGCTGCAGAGCGCGTCGGAAATCAAGTGCACTCTGTTCGCGCAGCGTACTCACGGCCTCACGCACATCAGACAACAGCAAACGCGCCAACGCACGACTTTGCGCCACGCGCTCTTGTGCCTCGCCTTCCGTCTGACGCTCGGCGATCTGCAGATTGATAGAAAGCGCCGTCAAATGGTGGCCGACAAGGTCATGCAGGTCGCGCGCTATTCGCGTGCGTTCACTCTGGCGTGAGGCCTCGGAAAGTAGATGCTGCGTCGCTACGAGCTCTCGGTACAGGTCCTGCGTTTTGTCGCGCGCTTCTTCGGCGGCCGTCGCCGTGCGAGACATCAGCAGCGCAAACATATGGAACGTGCCGAACAGTGCGACGGGCAGTATTGGATCAGGGTCGTACCAGTGCAGGCTGTAAATCATGTACCAGATGGTCATCACCACCACGAGCAGGCCAAAGCACACGCGTTGCGAGTAGAACCCGGTCGCCATGGCAATCCAGATAATCGTGAAGATCTGCAGCCATTCGAAGGGCAGCAACAGGCCCATGGCGAACGCCGACAGCCCCTGCACCATGTGGGCAATCCATTGAACGCGCCGGCTGAAGCGGTCCGCATCGACGCTGAGCATGCCGACGAGGTTGAGCACCACAAGGACCAGAAAGGGCTCAAGCGTCCCGCTAAACACGCCGCGCCCGCCACTCTCGATCAAGGCCTTGAGCGTGATCGCAGCCACGACGAACCAGGTGAGCACACCGGCCGAGAACTGCAGGTTCCTGGTTATGCGGTTTTCCTTCATGGCACACATTCTGCGCGCAGCGCCGGATTCTCACCATAGGCCAAAAGTCATGGTTTCAAGTCATGACCCCCGGCACGTTCGCAGGACCCGACGAGCCACTAATCTGGTGCCGTCACTTGGAGGACCTGTCATGCACACCTTTCACGCCGCACTGCTCGCTGCCCACATCGCCGTTGGCACCGTCGCGATCTTTGTATTCTGGCTGCCAATCTTCACGCGCAAGGGCAGCCCGATTCACGTCAAAGCAGGCCGGATCTACGCTTGGACGATGTATGCCGTCTCGGCCACCGCCATCGTGATGTCGACTGCCGTGTTGCTGGATCCCGTTGGTGTGCGCTTCCCGGATCGTAACCTTGAAATGAGCCGCGCTTTTGCCGTGGCTGAGGGCAACCGGATGTTCGCGCTGTTCCTTCTGATGCTCGGCATCCTCGTGCTCAGCGCCCTGCGCCACGGCCTGCTCGCGCTCCGCGAGCGACGCGGCGAGCGCGTACTGAACCGCCCGGGCCATCGCGCCCTGCTTATCTCGCTGGGCGTCCTGGGTGTCGCGGTTGGCGTCGTCGGTTTCCAGAATGAAGAGATTCTGCTCATGGTCTTCGCTGCACTTTCGATCTCGGGCAGCATCGGCATGCTGCGTGAAAGCTGGCAACGGAAGCTCACGCCACGTGAGGCACTCATTGCCCACTTCAATGGTCTCATCGGTACCGGCATCGGTGCCTACACCGCCCTGTTCGCCTTCGGCGGCCGCGAGTTCCTCTCGTCGCTCTTGAGCGGCCAGTGGCAAGTCATCCCCTGGATCACGCCGGCCATCGTCGGCACCATCATCGTCGCGCGCATGAAGCGCCAGTACCCCGAAAGGAGCCCCGCATGAACACAGAATCCCTCGACCGCATCATGCGCAACGTCACCGTTGGATTTGTTTTGTTGCTTGCCGGTGGCCTTATCCACGCCAGCCCGGGCACCGACGCCTTCGAGGCGGGCGACTATGAACAAGCCGAGACGCTGCTCACAGCTGAGCTCAAGCGTGCAGACAATCCGCAGAAGACGCTGCTGCTGGGGCGCGTCGCTTTCGAGACTGGGCGCTTTGACGAGGCCTTCGATCGATTCCAGGTTGCCGTGAAGGCAATGCCCGATGACGCCGAGGCGCAATACTGGTACGGCTCGGCTGCCGGCACGCTGGCGGGTAACGTCAGCATGTTCCGCGCCGCCGGTTACGCCAAGAAATCGCGGCGCGCATTGCAACGTGCGCTCGAACTCGACCCGAAGCACATTGGTGCGCACCAGGCTATGGTGCAGTACCTGTTGCAGGCACCCGGTTTCATGGGCGGCGACAAGGACGAAGCGCTGGCGCTGGCCAAAAAGCTCAGTGGATTCGCGCCCGTCGAGGGCCACCTTTTGTTGGCCGCCATCTACCGCCAAACCAACCGCGAGGACGAAGCCCGGGCAACGCTGGCCGAACTGACAAAGCGCCTGCCCGACGATCCGCGCGGCTGGTTGCAACTGGGATTCGCGCAGCAGGGTGACGAGAACTACGCCGATGCCCATATCGCCTTCGCACGCGCCGCCGAGCTCGGCGCCGAATCGGGCGATGTCACGAGCGAACTGGGCGCGCTCTACCAGGTGGCGCGGACCGCGGTCTTTAGCGAGTCGCGTGTCGATGACGGCATCGCCGCCATGGAGCGCTTCATAGAGACACGCCCCGCAGATGACACGAGCTTGCCCGGTGTCGACTGGGCACATTTCCGGCTCGGTCAACTGTTGACGAAGCGCGGCGACACGCAGGCGGCAGATGAGGCCTTTGAGACCGCAATTGCGATCACCGAAGACGACAATCTGCCCACTGCTGTGCGTCGTTTCCGACGCAGCACGTAGGCCCTGAATGGCGTGGTACGCTCTGGCCATCCGGCCGGAGCGAACCATGCAACTAGAGATCAACGGCGAGGCCTTTGAGGTCGACGTCGAACCCGAGATGCCACTGCTGTGGGTGCTGCGCGACGAGCTCGGCATTAAGGGTCCCAAGTACGGCTGCGGTATCGGGGCCTGTGGCGCCTGCACCGTGCTGCTCGACGGCAACCCCGTGCGCTCCTGCAGCCTGCCGGTCTCTGCAGTGCAGGTGCCCGTCACCACAGTCGAGGGTCTCGGCACCCCGGACGCCCCCAGCGACGTGCAGCGAGCCTGGATCGAGCACCAGGTGGCACAGTGCGGCTACTGCCAGTCGGGGCAGGTCGTCGCCGCCACGGCCCTGCTCGAGCGCATCCCTGAGCCCACAGACGCCGATATCGACAGCGCGATGTCGGGCAACCTGTGCCGCTGCGCGACCTACCCACGCATTCGCGCAGCCATCAAGACGGCGGCGCAGCGCCGCAAGCTCGGTTAGCCGTGGGCAAGATCGCGAAGATCACGCGGCGCACGCTGCTTGTCGGTGCCGTTGCCGTCACCGGCGGCTTCGCGGTTGGCTACTGGGCCTACAAACGAGACCCGGGTAACCCGCTCGCCGATAACCTGCCCGAAGGCAGCGAGACGCTGAACCCCTATCTGCGCATCGACAGCGATGGCATCACGATCATCACGCCCCGAACGGAGTGTGGTCAGGGCGTACACACGGCGCTGGCTGCGCTCGTGGCCGAAGAACTCGACCTGGCCTGGGACGCGATCCGCGTCGAAGCCGGGCCACCCTCAGTTGCTTATTACAACGGCAAGGTGCTGGCCGAGGGCCTGCCGTTTGCCGCGATAGACGGTAGCTGGAGTGCCGAGCGGGCGCGTGGCTTTGGCGACGTGCTGGGCAAGCTCCTCGGGATGCAAATGACGGGCGGTTCGTCTTCCGTTCCGGACGCCTACGACAAAATGCGCCGTGCAGGCGCCGCAGCGCGCGAGATGCTGCTTGCGGCCGCCGCGGAGCGCTCTGGCCAATCGCGGCAGTCACTCACGACCCGCGACGGTCACGTCGTGCTCGCCGACGGTTCGCGACTGGCCTACACGGAGCTTGCTCAGGACGCGGCCCGAATCGAGCCACCCAGCGACCCTGAACTCAAAGCTCCGGCCAAGTGGCGTTACCTCGGCAAACCCATGCGGCGCGTCGACACAGTGGCAAAGGCCACGGGCACGGCCCGCTATGGCATCGACGTGGAACGCGCGGGCATGCGTTACGCCGCCGTCGTCACCAACCCGGCCATCGGGTCTGCTGGAACGCTGGTCGATGACACCGTGGCTCGGGCACGGCGTGGCGTTCTGGATGTCGTCTCCATTTCGGGTGGCGCGGCCGTCATCGCCGATAACACCTGGCGCGCGCTGCAAGCAGCGGGCGCATTACGCTTTGACTGGGCGCCGGCGCAATACCCTGAGAATACCGATGCGATGTTTGCGTCGGTAGCCAATGCCTTCGATGGCGATAGCGACAGCCAGTTACGCAATGACGGTGATGTGGAGGACGCATTGGGCGACACACGAGTCGAGGCCGAATACCGTCTGCCCTACCTCGCACACGCGCCCCTTGAGCCCATGACGGCGACCGTGCACCTGCAGCCCGACCGGCTCGACATCTGGACGGCGTCGCAGGTGCCCATGCAAGTCCGCAAGTCAGCAGCGGACCTCACAGACCTCGATGAAGACCGCATCCATGTACACACGCTCATGGCGGGCGGCAGCTTTGGGCGACGCCTTGAGGACGACTTTGTCAGGCAGGCCATTGAAGTCGCAATCGCACAACCTGGCGTGCCCATCAAGATGACCTGGTCGCGCGAACACGACATGACCCACGACTTCTGCCGTCCGCTGTCTATAGCGCGCGGCCGCGGCGTGGCGGCTGGCAGCGACATCACGGCATTCGATCTGGGTGTGGCCGCACCATCGGTCACACGCTCGCAGGCCGGCCGTGCCGGCCTGCCCTTTGCCGGGCCCGACGTCATGATTGTCGCGGGCGCCTGGGATCAGCCTTACGCCATCCCCAACTACCGCGTCACGGGCTACCACGTCCCCGGACTCGCCCCCGTCAGTTCGTGGCGCTCCGTGGGCGCCTCAGTGAACGGCTTCTTCCACGACTGCTTTATGGACGAGCTGCTCGCAGCCGCCGGCATCGATGCCGTCGACGGTCGCATCAAGCATCTTAGCGACGCGCCCTCTCGCGCTGTCATCGAAGCCGTGGCCGATATGAGCAGCTGGGGCGGCACCTTGCCTGACGGGCACGCGCGCGGCATCGGCTTCTGTCTCTCGTTTGGGGTGCCCTGTGCCACGGTCGTCGAAGTGAGTCAGCAAGGCGAGCGCGTGCGCCTCGAGCACGCCTGGGTCGCCGCGGATGTGGGCACGGTGCTGGACCCGGACAACGTCGACGCGCAGCTCTCGGGTGGCACGCTGTTTGGCCTGGGTCACGCGATGTTCGGTGAGATCACGTTTGCCAACGCCGCGATCACGCAGACCAACTTTCACACCTTCCGGTCGCTGCGCCTCAACGAAGCGCCGCCCGTCACGACGCGTGTGCTCGAGAATCAATCAGAGATTCGGGGTATCGGCGAACCCGCGGTACCACCCGCAGCGCCTGCGTTGGGCAACGTCATCTTTGCGGCCACAGGCCAGCGGGTTCGCGAACTGCCGTTTGCGAAGTCCGTGACCTTTTCAACGAGGATCTAGCCGGCGCGTTGCCGGCAATCCGCTTACTGCAAGTTACCGGGCGGGTCAGACTGGACGTAGTCTTCGGCGTCGGCATGGCGGTACAGGAACGCGTTACTACCTTCGTGGTTGTACATCATGATCGCGTTGTGCTCGGGCAGCGAGACCGCAAAGATGCTCTGGCTGATGCCCGGCTTGTTCGTCATGTTGTTAATCTGGCTCCACTGGTTAGCCATGATGTCGAATTCCCACCAGGTGTTGTTCTTGCGGTTCAGAACGAGGTACTTGCCCGACGCCGGATCGACCACCTGAATTGCGTCACGTGTACCCAGTGAGAACGGTGCATTTTGCATCTGGGTCACGCTGAGGTCGGCATTGAGGCGGAACGACTTCAGATTGTCGTTGTTGCCCGAGCCAAACCAGACCACGCCGTGCACCGGGTTGTACTCCGCAAAGACGTGGTAGTCCCCCCAGCCACTGCCCGGGATATCCTCCCAGCCGCTGCCATCACGGTAGATGGCAATCTTGCCGTCACCGGCAACGAACACCAGGCCGTCGGCCTCCGGGAAGTAGGTCAGTCCATTGGCAACGCTCGGGGCCCAGGGCGTGTTCGGCAGCGTCGACCAGCTGGCGCCATTCCAGACTTTCACAGACTGCTGGTTGTAAAGCGCAAAGTAGAATTTGTTGTTACCGAATGCGTTGCCGTCGTAGGCATGGCCAGAGCTCGTGTACGGCGTGTCGTTGGACTGCCACGTGTCCGTGTTCTCGTTGTAGCGCACCATGACGTACGTCGGTGTCGCCGCGCAGCAGCTGCCCGGGCCGCCGACCCAGATCATGCGGTTGTTTGCCGGGTCCCAGACCGCGGTGTTGGCCCAGTAGAAGTGGGCGTCGCTCAGACCCAGTGAATTCCGTGACGCGTTGGGCGGCATGGGCTCCCAGGTGCCGATCGTGAGGTTGTCGGTGATGTCCGAGAGCTCAGAGGCTTGCGCCGACGCACCGACGGCCAATGCGGCCGCAGCGGTGATACTGGTGATGAGTCTTCGAGTTGAATGGGTCATAGCTACTACTCGATACGCTGTTGTCGCAGGCGCGACGGCGAGAGTTCAATCCCGGGCAACCGGGCGCTTCGTGCCTGCAGAGTGTGGTGTTTCGACGCCGTATGGCGCCGGTCCGAAGCAAGATTCTGAGCCGAGTATATCGACTGGCGCACACTCTGCAGTGTGCGCTCTGTCACATTTGACCGCCGCCGGCGTAGCCAACGCAACCAATCTTTTGACACGCGGATTATACTGGATTTATAGGGGTTTTCTGCAACCGGGTCACTTCAAAAACGCCACATTCTGTCGCATTCCAGCGACATCGACGTCAAGTCTCGGACATCGCTCGGAAAACCGGCTGCAGAAGCGCCCGACGCTCTCAACCCACCTCGCGGCGGCCCCGGACACGATTGAGACGTCGAAAGAGCTGCTGGCGAACCGCGCACCACCACGGTGCCAGATCGTGTCGATCGAAGAACGTGAAGCGTCGTCCGTCAAAGGGTGAGACCTGTCGGCTGGAAATCAGCGACAAGAAACTCCAACTGTCACGATCGGTATCAAACCAATTGACAGCCCGGCCACCGGCCGAGGCGCCGGCAACCGGTTTGTCCGTCACGAAGTCATAGTTCATGAGCGGGAGATCGAAGCCGTTCTGAACGCACAGGTCGAGCCAGAAATCCGTTCGCCCCACTGTGGGCTCGATAATCCAGTACATCCCGTCGGGGTCGCGCTTCACTTCCAGTGACACCGGTCCGCTAATCGCGGTGCCCGAGAAAAACGTCTTGGTGACCTCGTAAATGGCCTCACTCTCGAAAGGCGCAGCACTGGTTGTCTGGCCTTGTGCGGGTGGCTGCGATCGCAGCTTGCGGCCAACGAAATGCCCGATATCTTCGCCGTCGACCAAAAACAGTGCGCAAAAATAGAGGTCGGTGTCACCGCCCTCGATCCACTCTTGCACCAACAACGGCAAATCGCCTTCGAAGTCCCGCACGATGGCTTTGAGGGCATCGAGGTCGGCGACCTTCCGCGTCTTGAACGACCCCAGCGGTTTGCTCGGCTTGGCGAGCAGTGGAAAGCGCAGGTCGGCCACGAAAGCGTCTGACACAACGGCGGATTCCAGAAGACGCGACCTCGGATAGTTCAGACCGCGTGAGACGGTGTGCGGCTCAAGATTTTCCTTGAGCAGCAATCGCGACACATCATCGAGCGATGCCGACCAGGACAGCGCGTAACGGTCGCTGAGCCTCGACCAGTTGCGGGCGATATCGGCAACCATGGTGTCGTTGATGGGAAACAGCGCGATCTTGTCGTCGCCGCCTCGTTCTTCGGCAAACGAGACCAACGCGTCAATGAGTCCGGGTGGGTGGATCGACGCCACCTTGTGAACCTTCGCGCGTCGCGTATGAAACCCGGGCAGATCGCTGTTGGGCTCGAGCGCGTGCACCTCGATGCCCGCGTCCGCCAACGCGCGCGCCGTGGCCAACCCGTGCGGGCAAAGGCCAAGTACGACCGCTAGCGCAGACCGCGCCCCTGTATTCATTGCAAGGCCGTCCCGAGTGGCATCAACACGCGTTCCCCGAAGCTCCTGCAAGTCTAACGAGGAAACGCGTCACTGAGTAGTTTCGGAGGCCCCGCTCTTCCCGGAGCGCTCATCGAACAGCGCTGCTAGATGCGCTGTCTGACCCCGGCGCGAGTATCGCGACACATCTGTATCGGTCGCACCTTCTGAAGCCCGAAGACCCGGCACGAAGGCCCGGATCGCCGACTTGATGTCATCTTTGTCGAGCAGATCCGCCATGGCGGACTGGCCATTGCGCTGTAACAGTTGCGCGGTATCGCCAGCGCTATCGGTGAGCGAGAGGATGGGACGCCCCGCGCGCAGGTACTCGTAGGCCTTGGCGGGGATCTGGTGGTTACACCCGGAGGACTGAAAGATGAGCAGCCCGTCCGCCTTGAGCATTTCCTGCAGCGCGTCCCGGTAGGGCACCCCAGGTTCCAGGGTCACGATGTCGGCGATATCCAGATCGGTCAGCGATTCGCGGTAGAGCTCGTCGTGCCCGGTTGCGCGCAGGATGACGCGGACCGGTTGCTGCGTGAAGAAGCCTTCGCGCTTCAATTCGCCAAGCGCTGCGAAGAATGGTCGCGGGTCGCGCTCGCGCGGGTACAACAGCCCCGCGTGTACGACTGTGAGCGGCGCGCCGGCAACGGGTGCCGCATGGCCTTCATCGAGCCCGTCGAATGCCTGCTCATCGAAACCGTTTTCTATAACGCGCCAGCGATCCTCGGGCAGCTCGGGGTAGCGCTCCGCGTACATGCGTCGCGCACCGGGCGTTGTGAACGTCACGGCCGACGCCTGGCGCACTATCTGTTGCTCGAGCGCACGAACCGACTCAAACACCGCGGGCTCGCGCGGGTAGCCGGGCTCCGACATCGAGTCACGGCAATCCGCCACCCAGGGCAAGCCCGAATCCTCGGCAAGTGCCAAGCCGATGCGGTGCGCCGTAGAGATTGGAAAGGTTGACCAGATAACATCGTACTGGCGCTGCTTGAGCAGCCGCCGCCCCCGGCGAATGCCATCATAACGCCAGGTCATCCATCGGTCGGGCAGCGCCAGCGCCTGCGGGTAACGGCCGAACAGCGACAGGTGACGCTTGGTGTCGAAAGCCTGCGCCCGAATGACGTCAACGCCGCCGGGAATATCCCTGATCTCGTCGTCGCTCTGCCGCTCATAGGCTCTGGGGTGCACGGTGAGCACATCACAATCCCAGCCGTAGTCACTGAGGTACGCCGAGAACCGCAGCGAGCGCTGGACGCCGCTACTGCCCTTCACGGGTGGGTAATGGTATGCGATCAGTAATGCGCGCTTGCTCATCCAGTACGCCTGGCCTGAAGAAATCAGGCCAAGACTATACTGGAAGCGCGTCGCTTACTGGACGACCTTGAGGACCTCGTTCGAGTAGTCGCTCTCGATGCCGTTCGACTTCACGGCGACGGCCACGAAGTAGTAGTTGTCGGGCAACAAGCCATCGACGACATAGGTGGTGATCCCAGGGCTGTCGATCGAAATGCTGTTCGGGTAAACGCCCGACTGCGTGCCGTAGTAAAGCGCGTAACCCGCCAGGTCGGTCAGCGGGCTGCCGTCCTCGTTCAGGGTCGGCGCGTCCCAGCTCAGCGAGACCGAACCCGTCGAGATCTGGTTCACGGTAATCGAGAATGGGCCCAGCGTATCGCTGTCGGTGCCGTCGCTCACTGTGATCCGGATCCCGTTGTAGGTCCCCACATCGCCAGCGGTGGGCGTGCCCGAAATGCGACCCGTATTCGAGTTGAACGAGTTGATCCAGGACGGCTGGTTCTGGATCGTGAAGGTCAGGCTGTCGCCATCCGCATCGGACGCATTGGGGACAAACGAGTAACTCGTGCCCACCTCCACGTCTGAGGCCGGCGAACCGCTAATCACCGGCGCGTTATTGGGCGGCGGCGGCGGTGAGGCGGCCGCATTGACAACAACTTCGAAGGGATTCAGTGAGGTTGAGGTCGTGCCGTCCGACACCGACACAGTGATCGAGTCGTAGGTGCCTTCGTCACCGGCCTCAGGCGTACCCTCGATCCGACCCGTGCTCGTGTCGAAAAACGTCATCCAGGAAGGCGCGTTGCCGATCGAGAACGACAAATTGTCGCCGTCGGGGTCGCTGGCTGAAGGCGAAAACGAATAGACCTGACCGACGACGACCTCGCTCGGGGGCGAACCTGAAATCGACGGCGGATTATTAGACGGTGTGCCACCGCCACCACCACCGGTGCTAGGCGGCGCTGCGGCTTCGTCACCACCGCCACCACCACAGGCGGCGAGTGTCACGCTAAGCGCGACAGCCAGAATTCGTTTTGACGTTTTAGCAGTGTTCCACATCGTCCACTGACCTCTGTTTGTGGCCGAACGCGGACTTCATGTCGCGTCGGTCCCAGGTCATACGGCATGACACGGCAACAGAGATATTGCGGACTGGACGCCGCCACCCGAACGGATGGACCGGCAGTCTTGTTGGCAACTCCGCTGTCATAGGCCATGCCCTTAGACCGGTAGTTTTGCGTATCCGTCTTTCAACGGACTTGCCCTTTCACACCCGTAGCATGCTGCGATATCAGTGGCCGCTACAAGCACGCATGAAGCAAACGGTGAAGTTTTGTTCCGGAAATGTGAACCGCTTCACAGGTTGGGCGTGCTCCGGCGGACGCCGAGCCAGTCTCGAATGGTTTCGGTTGCGCAGGATCTTGGTGCGTCAAAATATGGCGCGACGTTTAAATTGTAAAGCGCCGACCCCGACCAGAAGCCGAGATGCATTCTGCAGGGAAAAAATAGGGGTTTTCTGTCGCAAAACACCGACAGGCGAACGCGCGCTCCAGGTCCCCCGAATCGTCACGAAATAGCGTTTGAGAGGATTCTGGGAACCGTCGCTAAGCTCTCGAAATCCTTGGCGAGTGAACTCACCATAATCTGACGCCGGCGTTTTGGTCGGGTCGGCGCGCTTATCCGCCGACAGGGACACGAGGCCGGATGTGGAGCGTCCCGCGCCCCTTCAGGCGTCGCAAAAAACCGACCGCCAGTAGATTCCCGGTTTGCGCAAAGCGCGCGCAATTTCCGCGCGGGGGGCCTAGCTGAAAACGACCGTCTTGGTGCCGTTGAGCAGGATGCGGTGCTGGATGTGCCATCGAACGGCCCGGGCCAGCACGCTGCTTTCGATCTCGCGGCCAATCAGCTGCATGTCTGCCGCGCTCGTCGCGTGATTCACCCGGCGCACGTCCTGTTCGATGATGGGGCCCTCATCGAGATCGTCGGTCACGTAGTGCGCCGTTGCGCCGATGAGCTTCACGCCGCGCCCGTGCGCCTGCCGGTACGGCAGCGCCCCCTTGAAGCTCGGCAGGAACGAGTGGTGAATATTGATGCAGCGCCCCTGCAGGTCTCTCGAAAGCTCGGGCGACAAAATCTGCATGTACCGCGCCAGCACCACGAGGTCGATGTCGTGCTCGGCAATGATCTCGCGCCACGCCGCCTCCGCCGCGGCCTTGTCGGTCGAATCCACAGGCACGACACGAAACGCCACGCCGTACCATTCGCACAGCCCGCGTGCCGCCTCGTGGTTGGACACCACGAGTGGAATGTCCGCGCCGAGGCTACCCGTCTGCCACCGGTTCAACAGGTCGGACAGGCAATGATCGAACTTGGAGACCGCGACAAGCATGCGCATGCGCTTTGCAAAACTGCTTAAGCTGGAACGCCCGTCAAAACGCTCTGTGAGTTTGGACAGTGATCCACGCAGCTCCGATTCGCGACTGGCGTCAGCCAGTGACAGGTGAATACGGATAAAAAACGCCCCCGAGTCTTCATCACCAAACGAGGCCGCGTCTCGGATGTCGCCGCCCGAGGCCGCAATGGTCTCTGCGACCGAAGCCAGAATCCCTGCGCGGTCGGGGCTCACCATGAGGAAGATGTACTGATCGTCTTGCATGTCAGATTCTGGTCCTGTTTTGGCCCCTGGCTTGCTGACACCGCGGCTATGCGTGGCGCCGCGCGAGTTGTCGCAGAGCCAGCATCGCGATTGCGGCCGACACCAGGTGCATGCTGGCGACGATTGCGAACACAGGCAAGTAGCCCGCAGCCTCAGCAAGACGACCGCTGAAGCTCGAGAACAGCGCACCGCCAATGCTGCCGGCAGCGCCAAACACCCCCCACACCGTGGCGACGTCACGCGCGGGAAACAGGTCCGCGGGCAATGAGAACAGGCTCGCCTGCTTGAACTGGATTGCGAACAAGGTCACGCAGATCAGGGCAAAGCACAACACCAACGAGGACGTGTAAGCCGCGGGCAACGCTGCAATGGCTAACCCGGCGCCGAGCCACATGGGCACAGCTCTCGCACGCGCCATGCTCCAGCCGCGCCGCATCAGACGCGTTGACATCCAGCCACCCGTGAAACTGCCGATGTCAGCGAACAGGAAGGGCAGCCACCCCCACATGGCGAGATCCCGGAGTTCGAATCCCCTTGCCTCTGTCAGGTAGGTCGGCAGAAACACAAGAATGAAGTAGAACGCGCCGTCGGCGACGAATCGACTGGCCATGAGCACCCAGGTCTCGGGCAGTCGCAGTAGCTCCCGTATCGGCGTCTGCGCCCCGGGGGCTTCATCACGCTGCTCGAGAATGATACCGCGCTCGGCGACGCCCAGCGAGGGGTGATTTTCGGGCGCGTGGTACACGCGTTGCCAAAGCACAAGCCACAGCAAACCCAACATGCCCGGGACGATAAACGCCCACTGCCAGCCGAGATGAAAAATGAGCTGGCCGACGATGGGCGGTGTCAGGATCATGCCCAGGCCAACGCCCATGGTCACCAGCGCTACCGCGATGGAGCGCTCAACACGGGGAAACCACTCGGCTACGGATTTGAATGCCGCCGGGAAATTGATGGCTTCGCCCAGACCCAGCGCAAAACGCGCGACGCCAAAGCTGCGCACACCCTGCCCCAGCGCGTGCGCCATACAGGCCAGGCTCCAGGCAGCCACGCCGAAGGCGTAGGTCCGCTTCACCCCGAATCGGTCAACGATGGGTCCAGCCAGCAACTGTCCAATGGCGTAAGCGACCAGGAAGGCGAAACCGATGTCGCCGATATCCGCCTTGTCAAAACCGAACTCAGCTTGCAGGGTCGGCGTCGCAAAAGAGAACGCAGTCCGATCGACGTAGTTGATCGTCGTGATGAGACAGAGCAGCAATGCCATGCGCCATCGCACGGCCCTGTGCGCAGGCGGCAACGCGCCGACATCCGTCGTCACGGCGTAGCGGGCTCCACGTGGCGATCGAGGAAGGCAACCAGGTCCGTCATGAAGGGCTGGTACCAGGCATCGGCTTCTTCAAACAGGCAATGCCGCGCTGCTGCGTAGACCTGGTTCTCGCAATCATTGAGCGCTTGGCAGGCGGCGGACGCCGCCCCGTTGTCGACAAAGCGGTCGTCTTCTGCCAGCGGCATCCAGACGGGGATCTTCACGCCGTCGAGCACGGCATCCGATGACGCGTACCACCCCGACTCGATGATCGCCAGTGCAAACGCGTTGCTCATGCCACCCACCTTGATGCGCTCGTTGGCCACCATGCTGGCGTAGAACAGCTTGGTGCGGTCGTTGGGGTGGCTGCACTCACTCGCGCTACCCGTGTGCGCATCCATGTCGAAGACCCAGTCGGTGCCCCCGGGTGCGTAACGCTCGCCGAAGCCCAGTGCATTCAGTGTTTTAAGCACAAACAATTCGGGGCCACTGGGACGCGCGTTGGCGAGCCTGTAGGCCGGCGTGATCAGTGCGGCTGCCTGGAACCGGCCTGACCCTGAAACCAGCCGGGTACCCAGCTGGGCGCCCATCGACAGTCCGACCACGAATCGCGGCAGCCCGGCAAAGCGTCGGTCCATTTCGCGCGCAATGGCTTCGGCTGCCTCAACATGCCCATCGAGCCGCGAGGTGGCGTGAATCTTCTGCGGATTCGCACTACCACGGCTCGAGCCGCCCTGCGCGGGCCAATCCATCGCGACGACGGCAAAACCCGCCTCGCGCATGATCGAAAAGGCCTCGAAGTAGAGTTCCAATGGCGCCGAATACCCGGGCAGAAACAACACGACGCCGCGGGCGCCTTCAGGCTGGGTGTGCCCCCAGCGCACCGTGCCACCGCCGAACTCGAGCTGTTCCCAGGTCCAGCCTTCGGGCAGCGCGAACCGGGGGTCCTCAAGTACGGCCGTCGCGTTGTCCGGGATCGGAACCTCGGGCGCTGGCGCCTCACGCGTCAACAGGAACACACCCGCGCCAAAAAGCACGAGCACCACGGAGATAGTGATCAACAGCCATTTCATGGCCGAGATTCTAGCCCGAGCAGTAGGACTGAATCAGCTCTCTTTGCCCGTTGCGACGATTTCAGGCGGCCGATTGAGGAACCAGTTCCAGGCGCGTCTGACCGAACGCAGGAAGTCATCCTGCAGCATGTAGAGCGACGGAATCAGCAGCAGCGTGATGAGCGTCGCGAACAAAATGCCAAAGCTCAGGCTGATCGCCATGGGAATGACGAACTGCGCCTGCGTGCTCTTCTCCAGCATGATCGGCATGAGGCCAACGGCCGTGGTCAGCGACGTGAGGATGATGGCGCGGAACCGGGCCTTGCCCGATTGCACCACGGCCTCCTCGATCGGCATACCAGCCCTTCGTGCCTTGTTCACGAAGTCGATCATGATCAGGCTGTCGTTGACGACAACACCGGCCAGCGCAATGAGTCCGAACAGCGAGAACAGGCTGATCGCCTGGCCAAGGATGAGGTGTCCGATGACGGCCCCGACAAAGCCGAACGGAATCACTGACATGATAATCAATGGCTGCGCGTAAGACTTGAGCGGAATGGCGATCAGCGCGTAGATGAGGAACAGCGCTGCCAGCGCACCCAGCCCAAGCGCGACAATCGCTTCCTGCTCTTCGAGGCTCGAGCCCGATAAGGCGTACTCAACCCCACTGTACTGTGACAAGAGGCCAGGGATTACGCGGCTGGAAATGTCAGCAACGACCTGGCCCGGCTGCGCCACGACAGGATCGAGATCCGCGGACACGGTAACCGTGCGCTCGCCGTTCAATCGAGAGATGAGCGAGAACGCATCGCCATAGGTCACCTCGGCCACTTCGAAGAAGGGTACTTCGTCGCCGTCCGGCGTCGTGATGAGCATCTCCTCGAGGTTGGCCACAGAACCGCGCTGCGCTTCCGGGTAGCGCAGCATGACTTTGAGCTCATCGGTACCGCGCTGGATGCGTTGCACCTCCTCGCCATAAAAGGCCTGACGGACCTGGGTACCCAGTGCCGCAAGCGTAATGCCCAGCGCTTCTGCCTCAGGTTTGACCTTCAGCTGAATTTCGTCACCGCCCGGGCTCGCCGTATTGCGGATATCGAAGACCCCCTCGTAGGCGCGCAGCTCTGCTGCCAACGCCTCGGCGACTTCTTCGAGCGCCTCGTAATTGCCGCCGCTGAACGAGAAGCTCAGCGGCGGTCCACCGCCGAGCGGGTTGCCGTCGGAGAACGTAATCGAACGGGCACCCGGCACGTCACCCACGGCGTCGCGCCACAGATTCGTGAGCTCGTCCATGTAGATCGTCTGAAACTGGGCTGGCGGCATCTCCACGATGATCGTGCCCGACGTCGAGCCTTGCGTGAACGTTGCGACATTTTTGAGCGGGTCCAGGGCACCGGGCGTGCTCGCCAGGTACTCATCACGGACTCGATACAGGTCATCCTCAATATCGAGCAAAGCGCGATTGCGCTGCTCCGTGGGTGTGCCGTTCTGCATGGTGAGATCCATCTGCATGAACTCTCCGGGGATTTCCGGGAAGAACACGAAGCGCACTTTGCCGCCGGCAAACAGACCCATCGTCACAATGAAGATGCCGACGAATGCTGTCACGGTCACGCCACGGTTTTTGACTGCGACAGATAATGCGGGCGAGTAAACCCGCTTGATGATCCACTGCAGACCATGCTGTGTGTGTCGCTGCGCCCGCTCGATGGCTTTCAGCGGCCAGGTCCAGAACGGCACGCTGCGGTATGGGCTGAAGATTTTCTCTTCGTCGACCTGAGTAATCTTCGAGTGCGACAGGTGCGCGGGCAGTATCAGTTTCGACTCGACGAGAGAGAAGACAAGACACAACGCCACGACCACGGACAAGGGCGTCAAAAATGCGCCAGCGAATCCACCAATAGCAAGCATTGGCGCAAACGCCGCAATGGTCGTCAACACACCAAAAGTCGCTGCCACGGCCACCCGGTGCGCCCCATCGATCACATTGGTGACGGAATGACCCTTCTCGCGCACATTGGTGTAGATACTCTCACCAATGATAATGGCGTCATCAACCACGATGCCCAGCACCAGTATGAAGCCGAACAGGCTGATCATGTTGATGGTGGCGGGCCAGGGGCTCAGCGGCATGAGCCACAAGGCGCCAAAAAACGTCACGGGAATCCCGACGATGACCCAGAGCGCAAACTTGAGCCGCAGGAACAGCGTGAGCACTACGAACACCAGCACCGCACCCTGAACCAGGTTCCTGAACATCAGGTCGAGGCGCTGCTGCAGGTAGGCTGACCGGTCGACCCAGACATCGACTGCGACACCGTCGGGCAGGCGGTCCCGAACACCTGCCATGTAGGTCTTCACCTGCTCGGCCGTCTCCAGCTCGTTTTCCTGGCCGCTGGCGAGAATGTTGAGCGTAATGTTGGGCTCGCGCTTGTAGCGCCCAAACCCGTCATTGTCGACGAAGCCGTCCGTGACCGTTGCGATGTCGCGCAACCGCAGACGCGTCCCGTCCGCGAAGGTGCGGATCACCAGGTCGGCATATTCGAGACCCGTGTAAACCTGACCCTGGGTGCGCAGGAGAATGTCACCGCCACGAGTCTCCAGTGTCCCGCCCGGAATATCGCGTGCACCGTCTCGAATGGCCCGCGAGATTTCGGACATGGTGAGTCCGTATTGCCGCAGGGTCTCCTGCGAGACTTCGATACTAATTTCGTAGTCGCGGTCGCCATAGACCTCGACATCGTTGATCCCCGGCAGCGACAGCAGCCCCGTCCGAATATCCAACGCAAGTTCCTTGCGCGCGTACTCGTCCAGGTCACCGTACACGGACGCGAAAATGACGGGAAACGTGAATTCCTGCCGCTCGATAACGGGACGCTCGGCGAGCTCGGGGAAGGAATTGATGGAATCGACCCGCGTCTTCACCTGGTTCAGCACCTGGTCGAGATCAGCGTCTGTCTCGACCTCGACTGTCACGTAGCCGACACCCTCACGCGCAGAACCCTGGATCTCCTTGATA
This sequence comes from uncultured Gammaproteobacteria bacterium, assembly GCA_937899415.1. GTDB lineage: Bacteria > Pseudomonadota > Gammaproteobacteria > Steroidobacterales > Woeseiaceae > CALBPI01. The sequence goes on from CALBPI010000099.1 coordinate 18,043, forward strand.
CCCGGAACATCCTGTAGCGCGTCCTCAATCTTGATGACGATGCCTTCTTCGACTTCCTGCGGCGCTGCACCCGGGAACGCAACGGAGGCGACGACGAGACTGACTTCAAAGTCGGGCGTCGTTTGTTTGCGGATCGTAAACGCGGAGTAAATGCCGAAGCCGATGATCATGAACATCATCAGGTTCGCAGCGACGTTGTTGTGCGCGAACCAGGCGATAATGCCTGTGCGCGGTGCGGCGTCCTCAGTGCTCAAGAGCTGGGCTCCTCAGCGTCTTCGGCCTGTTCGGCATTCTGCTCCGCAACGCTCTCATCGGGCGCCTCAACATCCTCTCCCGTACGCACCTTCATCCCGTTGAGTGGCGCCTCGAGCCGTGTGGCAACCACACGCCGCAGCAACAGCTGATCGGCGTACACATACGCGTAGTTGGCGTCCGTTCGCAGGAAGTCGAGCGTTTCGAATCTGAGCTGGGATTCATCATCGACAAAAATCACCTGGTTACCGCCACGAATAAGCTCGCGCGGAATCTTCGCAATGTTGTCCATGGTGACACCGTCGATGGCCGCGGTGACGAACGTGCCGACTGGCAGCGCACCGCCGTCATTTGCGCCCTGCAAGCCGTAAGGATCATCAACGCGCGCGACGGCAAAAACCATTCGATTACGCTCGTCGATAACACCTTCGGTCCGTACGATTTGGCCCTGCCAAGAAGCAGTCTGGCCGCGAAAACTGCCGTTCAAAGTGACCGAGGGCCCCTGCGTCTCGCCACCGTCACTGACGAGCGGCAGTGTGACGAACGCAAGGTCGGGATCGGGTAGCGGCAACCGAACCTCGACGATATCGGTGGCGAAAACACTGCCCAACTGTGCGCCCGGCGCGACGTAATCACCAAGCTGCGCATTTCGATCCCGAACGATGCCGTTGTAAGGCAGGCGAACCACGGTGCGGTCCAGATCGCGTTCGGCGCGCACCAGATCAGCCCGCGCTGAGGCCAACGCTGCTTCGGCCGAAAGCAGCTCGGCTTCGGCGCGGTAGCCCTGCTCGTTGAGGCGCTTGGCGCCGTCATATTCGATCTGGCGTTGACGCCCGGACGCTGCAGCACGATCGACAGCCACCCGGTAGTTGGTCGGGTCGATCGTCATGAGCACTTCACCCGCGACGAAAGTCCCGCCAGCCACGAAATCCTCGGACATGCTCACAATCGTGCCAGCCACCTCAGCCGACAGTGTGGTCTGGGTCAGCGGTTGAACCGTACCCTGGCTGGCCACCTGAAACGTGACGGACTCGGGCACAAGCTCGATGACGTTCACAATCGGCGCAACCACTTCCTGAGGCTTACGCTCTGGTGCCGGGCGGCTCACAAACATGCCTGCGAAAATCAGAATCGCCACCGACAGAATGATCGCGCCGATGATGAACCTCGCTACAGCGCTTAGCACAGTAGATGCTCCCAGAAATCAATGCAGTATTCCGTCTATTGTGCGCCCGCTGTGGAGGCAATGACCAGCTTCGGCGCGGTGTTCATTGCGGGCCCGAATCGCCACACGGCACAGCGTCACGGCCCGGAGCGCCAGCCAGGCTTGCGTTTCCGCCATCAACGTAGCGCGCGGTGCTCCCGCTAAGTCATTGATCAAACTACGAACGCGGCTGGGTTGTCGCGCCGGCCCAATACGCGAGCTTGCGCAATCGCACGCAAAAAAAAGCCCCGCGCAGTGCGCAGGGCTTTCAGTGCCACCGAGGTGGCAGCGTGCTATGCCGTAATCAGGCGCGACGGCGGCGTGCGAGGCCCAGGCCCATGAGCGCAAAACCCAGCAGGGCAAGTGCCGCAGGTGCCGGGATCGGCGTGACCGACGAGACGAGGACCACGAAATCTTCGTAGTCGCCGTCGCTGTTCGTGTATGGCAGGTCTTCCCAGGCCAGGATGTACTCACCGGGGCCAAACAGCGTGGCACCGTAGCCCAGCGCGTCGATGTAGATGTCACCCGCGCCCTGGTAAGCAACCATCTGGTCAGCACCGCCGGGGTTCAGGAACGCCTGCGAGTAGAAGTTGCCACCCGGGCCCGACAGGTAGTAGCCGAAGGCGCTCGAGGTGAACGATGCCACTTCGCCGTCGAACAGCGAGATGAAGGTGTTGCCCAGACCGAGCGAGACCTCGAACGATCCGGCAGCATCACCGCCCGCGAAGATCTCGAGCGTGTTGCTCGGGTCGTAGATGTCGTAGATACCAAAAGAGTTGTTGTTGGCAAACCCTGCAAACTCGAGGATCAGCGAGTTACCCGAAGCGATACCCGACGTGATCTGCCACATCGAGTCGTTGTCGATCTGAGCCGCATTCACATCGTAGAAGTCAGCGTCGACCGTGCCCGAGCTGTTGCCGTAGGTCACGTTGTTCAGACCGTTCTGGAGGCTGTTGCCCTGCACCAGGGTGGCGCTTGCCGGGGCTGCAGCGATCGCAGCGGCGACGAGAATCAGGGAACGGAGGTTACGGATTGCCATGTTGGTGGTGCTCCACGCATTAGTTTGTGTCGCGAGATACAAAGCAATCGGCATGCCAGTTTTTAAGCGGCATTAGAATCAAGCACTTAGCGCCGCAGCGCGGCCGGCGCGCGCGGCAGTTGTCAAATCCACCGACAGGCAAGTTTCCGGAAGTTCGAGAAAAATGTGAGCCAGTTCACACTTTTTTCGCATCACGATTTGGCGCGATCCTCGATGTACCCGAGCGCCCGTTCGAGTCGGGCCAGCGTACGCGACTTACCGACGAGCGCCAGCGTGTCACCCAGCCCCGGGGAGGCCCCGGAACCCGTAACCGCCACGCGTGCAGGCTGCCCGACCTTGCCCATCCCGAGCCCAAGAGACTCGGCGACGCCTTCAACCACGTTACCCAGCGCTTCGGGCTGCCAGTCATCGCTGGCGGCCAATGCATCACGCAGCGCGGCCAGCGGCTCTGCGACAACGGGCCGCAGGTGTTTTTTCGCCGCTTTCTCGTCGAGAGCGATCTCATCGGCAAACAGGTAGGCGCTGTCCTCGGCCATCTCCCGCATCGTGACCGCCCGGTCGCGATACGCCTCAACGACGTCCGCCAGCGCAGGTCCGGCGGCCGGGTCGAGCCCGTGAGACGTCAGGTGCTGGGCCAGCATCGCGGTCAACCGATCGACATGCGCGCTCTGGATGTACTGCTGGTTGATCCAGTTGAGCTTCTCGGGATTGAATGTGGACGCGGCGGCATTGACGTCATCGAGGTCGAACAGCGCGATCATCTCGTCCATCGAAAACAACTCCTGATCGCCGTGTGACCAACCGAGTCGAACGAGATAGTTGAGCAGCGCCTCGGGCAGATAACCGCGTTCGCGGTAGTCGATTACGTTCACCGCACCGTGGCGTTTTGACAGTCGCGCGCCGTCGGCGCCCAGAATCATGGGGACATGCGCGTAACGCGGTGGCGTGGCGCCAAGCGCGCGGAGCATGTTGATCTGGCGCGGTGTATTGCTCAAATGGTCGTCACCACGGATCACGTGCGTGATGCCCATGTCCGCATCATCGACGATCACCGTGAAGTTGTAGGTCGGCGTGCCGTCCGAGCGCGCAATGATGAGATCGTCAAGCTCGGCATTGGCAACGCTGACCAGTCCCCGCACCGCATCGTCGATGACGACCTCGCCCTCGAGCGGATTGCGAAACCGGATCACGGGGTCTACGCCTTCGCGCGGACCGGTGCGGTCGCGCCAGCGACCGTCGTAGCGCGGCTTGAGGCCGGCGGCGCGCTGCGCCTCGCGCAGCTCATCGAGCTCCTCACGCGTGCAGTAGCAGTAGTAGGCGTGACCCTTCTCGAGCCAGTCGTCGAGCACTTCCCGGTACCGATCGAAGCGCCGGGTCTGGAAGAACGGCCCCTCGTCGGCCTCGAGCCCGAGCCAGCTCATGCCCTCGAGGATGGCGTCGACGGATCCCTGTGTGGAGCGCTCGCGGTCCGTGTCCTCGATGCGCAGGACGAACTGGCCGCCATGGCGCTTCGCATACAGGTAGCAAAACAACGCGGTGCGGACACCGCCAATGTGCAGGACGCCCGTGGGACTGGGCGCGAACCGGGTTCGAACGCTCACATTGTGCTCCGTCGCTGTGAGTGGGTTGGGGCCTGGGCCGTCAACCAATGTCTTCGTCTATGAAACGACGTCCATCGCGCATGATGTCGATGAAGGTGTCGTGCTTGCCGTCGCGCACGGCGTCGCGCAGGCGAGTGACCGAGGTCGCGAGTCGCTCCAGGGCGTCGAGACCGTAGTCGTTGAGTTTCTGAATCTCGTAGTAGAGCTCGGGGCTCTCGTGCAGGACCTTGCTCGCCGTCTCGAGCTGGGCATCAAACGTCGGGCTCGTCATTTGAGTCACACCGTGGGGCACTGACGCGCTCGACGCGAGCGCATCGGCGAACGCGATGCCCGTTGCATGCGACAGGCCCAGCACATCGGCAATCACGCGGTCGTGTTGATCGAGGTCCATATCGACGCAGCTCGCCATGGTCGACGCGAACAAATCGCGGGCCGCCGCCGTGGCTTCCGCATGCCCCACGTCCACGAAGATGACGTGCTTGCCGGCAAGCAGCTGCGTATCGGGGCCGAACATGGGGTGCACCGACGTCACGCGGAGACCGGCCTGCGCGAGTCGCTCGAGCGGTTCGCGCAGCGGCGATTTGAGCGAGCCGACATCAAAGATCAGTGCGCGTGGCGCCAGCTCAACGAGCGCATCGAGTACATCCGCGCTGCGCGCCAGTGTCGTCGCCACAACGATGATGTCGTAGTCGACGCCCGCGCTGGCCAGATCAGGGTAGTTTCCTGGCGCCTCGGGTTCGGCGGCCGGGTCAGCCACGGCCGTCTGGAAACCCTGCGAGTGAAAGAACTCGCGGAACCACCGCCCCATGCGGCCTGCCCCACCGACAATGAGCACACTCTGCCCGCCGCCCGTGCCTTCGGCCCGGACGCGCGCCTTTTCCTGGTGTTGCAGCGAGGCCCGGATCAACAGTGCCAGCACATCGGTCGCCAGCGCCGCATCGAGACCGGCTGCCTCCGCCGTCGCGCTGACCCGCTCGAGCACGGCACGCTCGCGGCGAAAGTCGCGTGTCTGGTGCCCGCGCGCAGACTTCAGCGCGCCGATATCAGCGACGAGCTTCTGGCGTTCTGCAATGGTTTCCACGAGGGCGCGGTCGACGCCGTCAAGGCGCTCGCGCAAGGCGCGCAGCTCAGCAAAATCGATGTCGTTGTCATTGCCGTGCATCGGCGATCAGGTGGGTGGCTCGAAACCGCGCGAGTATACCAGCGCGTGCTGCAGCACAGCGTCGCTATCGACGCGGACGGACGAGGTCCAGACTGATTCGCGCCTGCACAAACACGATGCCGCCCATGCCCGGGACGTACTCGTGCGCTCGGGACATCTTCCTGGCCGCAAACTCAGGGATGTAGGTGAGATTGAGTCCGACGTTACGCGTGCCGACAGAAACCGCCGGCAGCACCCCCGGCAGAAGGCGGCGGCCCCCGTTCGACTCCCGCGACATGGCGAACGCGACCAGACCCGCGTCCAGGTAGACGCGTGCGTCCCGATGCGCGCCAATGAGCCGACGCGATACACCCACCCCTGTCATGACCGAGTTGTTGCGGTTGCTATCCTCGAACTGACTTGCGAGCGCCTTGACGACCCAGGGGCCGCGGCGGCGAAACTGGTACTCGAAACCGAGCCCCCGGTTGGCCTCATTCCAGTCGTAGTCGGCATCGACATGAATCGATTTGCCGTTGAGCACCAGGCTCAATTGTTCCGCGTACGCGGCATCGGGCAGCAGGAACAAGACCAGCAAGTACAAGGGAACCGCGCGCATGAACGTCGCCAAGCAAGCCGCGTTCCAATATTGAAAACCATGCTTTTTCGGCCACTTACGTGCTTTACGTAATACGCACTGTCAACTGAGCCGACACCATGGGTGCCGGGATCCGGCTAATCCCGAGGGCCCGTCACGTGCGACGCGATCATCTCGTATTGGGTGTCGCAGGCCTCGCGATAGGTGGTGCTGCGCGCCGAAATCTGCTCGCGCGCCTCGGCCAGCGAACCCGATAGCCTGTCGAACAATGACGTGATGCGCTCGACGGTGAAATCGGCAAAGTCGACCTGGAATTCGCCCTGCCCCATGTCCGTCAGCAGGTCGCCGATCTTGCGGTGGTAACAAATACCAATGGCCGGCGTGCCGCAGCGCAACGACAGCACATTGCCATGGAACCGCGTGGGGATGGCCAGATCGAGCCGCTGCAGAAAAGCCAGCAGATCGTCGACCTGACGGGGCTGGCGCACTTGCACACGCTGCGCAAGGTCCGGCGCCAGCACAGAGACCACATCGGCGATCACAGCGTTGTCCTGCACCTGCGTGCTGAAGAGCAGTGGCCGGTTGCCTGTGGCATCGACGTGCGCCACGAGGGCCGCGAGCTTCTCGACGTAGGCGCGGTACTTTCCCGAGTCCGCGGCGTGCCAGTAACGCGCATCGAACACGGGCATGGGATTGATACCCACCAACAGACCATCGCCCTCGTGGAGATCTGTGGCAGCTGCGGGTAGCTCGATGTTGCTCGCCACGTCGGGAAAGACATGGCCCTTGTAACGCGGACCCGGGCCCTCGACCAGCGTGCGCGACGGCGCGTCGCGGTACGACGCATGGTGCGAGAGCGACAGCGTCACACGGCAAAAGCGCTTGCTCCACCAGCCGTCGAGCGGGCCTGCGCCCAGGCTCACGAGCGCGACTTTGCAGCCGCTCGTGCGCGCAAGCAGCGTCCATTTGAGCAGGGTGTAGGGAAAGCCCCAGACGCCACCAAAATTATCAAGAAACTGGTTCGAGCCCGTGATCATCAACAGGTCGTAGTCCCGGATGATCCGACGCGAGCGCAGTAGAAAACCGATTTCACCCGGCAATGCGCGCAGGCCGCCCAGCAGCGTGCGCGCAAGATTGACACCCCAGCGCAACGGCGGGAATCGCTTGAGCCGTGCAACGAGTCCCGAAGGTACGGGCGCGTCGGCAGGCACATCGGCGACGTCCTGCAGCCGCCCCGTGCCGAGCGCAGGTTCGCCGTCGAGCGGATGGGCAGCGAGCGGTGGCGTCATGTTGCGAATCGGGTAGGCGGGCACCTCGTGGCGCGCAGCCGAATCAGCCGGGTTGATGGAGAAGCAGGCAATCTCGGCACCCGGTATGTGGCGCCGAACACTTTCAATGGCCGCCTGCGTGATGGCCTCGTCGCCCAGGTTCGCGTTGCCGTAATGCCCGAAGATTCCGACCTTCATGAGCCGCTTCCCACCGTTGCCGTCTGCGCTGCCGTATCGAGTGCCGCCACACCGAGCCGGTCCGCCACCAGGCGCGCGAGCGCCAATGACGCCGTGATGCCGGGCGACTCGATACCAAACATATTGACGAGACCGTCCTGCCCGTGGGTTTCGTGACCCTGGACGACAAAGTCAGCCGCAGGCTCGCCAGGGCCCGTAATCTTGGGTCGGATGCCCGTGTAGCCGGGCGCCAGCCGCTCGGGGTCAAGAGCGGGGTAATAGCGCCGTATTGCCTCGATGAACTGATCTCGCCGGCTGTCATCGAACGCGTAGTCGACCTCGTCGACCCAGGTAACGTCCGGACCGAATCGGACCTGCCCGCCAATGTCGAGCGTCACATGTACGCCCAGGCCACCACCGCCGGCAGTGGGATAAACCAGGTGATTGAACGGAGATCGCCCGGCCAGCGTGTAGTAGTGGCCAATCGCCAGAAACGCCTGGGGCACGTGCTCGGGCGTCAGTCCCTCCGTGCGCCGGGCGAGCTCGACGGCCCCCAGGCCGGCGGCGTTGACGAGCCGGCGCGTGCGCACGGCCTCATCCTGGCCTTCGAGATGCAGCGACCAGCCACCCGACACAGGTTCGGCGCGCGCGACGCGACTGCCGCAGACCAGCAAACCCTCGTCCGCCTCCAGATCGCCCTGCAGCGCCAGGGCGTAAGCGTGCGTGTCGAGAATCCCCGTCGACGGGGACCAAAGCGCGCGCGTGCAACGCACCGCCGGTTCGGCCCGACGCATGTCGCTCGTGTCGCGCCACTCGAGATCGGTGACGCCGTTGGCCGCGGCCCGCACGACGTAGTCATCAAGCACGGCCTCGTCTTCAGCGTCTACGGCAAGGATGTACTTGCCGATATTGCGGTGCGCGACTCCGCGACGCTCGCAATAGTCGTAGAGCAATGCCTTGCCCGCCAAGCAGGTCTGCGCCTTCAGCGAGCCCTCAGGGTAATAGATGCCCGCATGAATAACCTCTGAGTTTCGGCTGCTCGTGTGCGTCAGCGGCAGCGACTCGGCCTCGAGCACCACGGTCGACAAGCCGTGGCCGGCCATCTCGCGGGCTACAGCCAGCCCGACGATGCCGCCACCGACGACTACACAATCGAAATCGAATGGCATCGCCTGCCTTTCTCCCAGCGCCACCGAATGCAGCGCACAAGCTTAACGAGACCCGTTGGTCGATTCGGTGACCCGTGTCGCCGAATGGACGCCCCGGCTACGGGCTATAATCGCCGCGCGCGGGCATCTGGGCCGCGCGCCGCGCGAGAATACCAAACACGACGATGAGCATCGGCAAGAAAATTGCGCTAGGCGCCGCCTGGATGATGCTCATGAAGTTCTCGATCCGGCTGATCGGGCTTGTGAGCACGCTGATCCTCGTGCGCCTGCTCGACCCCGCGGACTTCGGCATTGCCGCCATGGCCATGACCGTCGTCACTGCCGTGCAGCTGCTCACGATGTTCGGTTTCGATGTCGCAATCATCCAGAACCAGAACGCCGATAAGGACGACTACAACACGGCGTGGACGCTCAACGTCGCGCTGGGCCTTGGCGCGGGCCTGCTGCTTATTGCGCTGGCCTACCCCGCCGCCGGCTTCTACGGGCGTCCCGAGCTCGTCGCCGTGTATATGGCCCTGTCACTGGCCACCATCTTCCAGGGGCTCGAGAACATCGGGCTCGTCGACTTCCGCAAGCACCTGCACTTCGACCGCGAGTTTCAGTTCCGGGTCGCCGTGAAGGTCGCCGCGTTCATTGTCACGATGCTGCTCGCGTTCACGCTGCGGTCTTACTGGGCATTGATCATCGGCACGATCACCGCAAGACTCGCCGCAACCGTCATGAGCTATGTCGTGCACGACTTTCGCCCCCGATGGTCGTTGGCCGCTGCCGGTCGGATCATGACGTTTTCGAAGTGGCTGTTCCTGAATAACATCATGCACACGCTGCGCACGATCCTGCCTGACCTGATCGTGGGTCGCATCGCGGGCGCCCGGAAACTGGGTCTCTACACGGTGTCCTACGAGATCTCGAACCTGCCCACCTCAGAGCTCATCGCACCCATCAATCGCGCGCTGTTGCCGGGTTTCTCAAAAGTCGCCGATGACCAGGCCGCCGCCGGCCGCACGTTCCTCGGTGTTGCGGGGCTGCTTGCCCTGCTCTCCTTGCCCATGGGCCTGGGCATCGCCGTAACCGCCGAACACCTGACCCCTGTGGTGCTGGGCGAGAAGTGGCTGGACGCTGCGCCCGTCATCGAAATCCTCGCACTGTTTGGGTCCATCATGGCCATGCAGTCGCCCATTACGATGGTCATCATCGCGCTCGGGCGGCCACGCGTCGTCAGCCTCATGTCGTTGGCGCAGCTTGTGTTCATGCTGCCCATCATGGTCATGCTCACACGCGCGCACGGCGTCACGGGGGCCGCGTCAGCCATGCTCATCATGTCGTCGCTGTCCCTGCCCACCTACTACGTCATCGTGGGCCGCATTCTCGGCATCCGCTTCCTGGAGTTTGTGAGCGCGGCCTGCCGCCCCCTGCTCGCGTCACTGCTCATGTTCCTCGCCGTGCGTGAGCTGACCGCACACGTCGACGTCAGCCTTACCGGACTGTTGCTGCTCGTCGCGGCGGGTGGGTTTGTTTACACGGTCGCGGTCCTGGCGCTCTGGCTCGCCTGCGGCCGCCCTGAGCAAAGCGCGGAGCGGCGCGTGCTTGCGTCCGCGCAGGCCGTACTGGGCCGACTGCGCCGCTCGCGCACGCCTGAGCCACCTGCCATGTGACTGAATCGGTTGTCCCGGCCGCACGGGGCTCTTACCCTTCGCCCATGACCGGACCGACCTCAAATCCCAACACCGCTGTACCGCTGATCTCGGTAGGGATGCCTGTGTACAACGGCGAGGACTACCTCGCCGGCTCATTGCAGTCTGTCTTGGACCAGACCGAAGGCGATTTCGAACTGATCATCGCCGACAACGCCTCGAGTGATGGCACCGAGGCCATCTGTCGCGACTTTGCGGATCGCGACCCGCGCATCCGCTACGTGCGCAACGCGAGCAATATCGGCGCCGCCGGCAACTACAACAAGCTGCTCGACCTGGCCCGAGCCGAATTTTTCCGCTGGTCCAACGCCGATGACCTGCTCGCGCCAGGTCTGCACGAGCGTTGCCTTGCCGCGTTGCGCGCACACCCCGAAGCGGTGCTCGCTTACGGCAAGACCGTCATCATCGACGGTGACGACAAAAAGCTTCGCGACTATGACGACAACCTCGCCATCGACGACGCAACACCCAGCGCGCGTTTCTCCCGGTACTTCGAGCAGGTCGGCCTGACCAATGCGATCTATGGCCTCATGCGCACCGCGGCCGTACGCCGCACACACGTCTTCGGTGATGGCTCGCTGCCCGCTGCCGACACGGCTTTCATGGCCGAGCTGATCCTGCACGGCAGCTTTGTCGCGGTCGACGAGCCGTTGTTCTACCGGCGCATGCACGAGGCCGCGAGCAGTCACGACCGTGGCGACGACTCAAGACAAACGGCCTTCTGGAGCGCATCACAGTCGAAATTCCGGTTGCCCGTCATCCGGCAACACCTGAAATACCTTCGCCGTGCCTGGCGCACGGACGCCGACGCAGGCGAGAAAATCCGGCTGACCGGGTATATTCTGCGCCGGCTCAACTGGCACCGTAATGAGGTCGCCTCGGAACTTGTCGGCGCACTGCGCCGCGGTTCGAAATAAGAGACAACACAGGGGCAAGACGATGAAAGTAGTACTGTTCTGCGGCGGTTTGGGGACTCGGCTGCGCGAAAACTCGCAAACCATGCCGAAGCCGCTCGTCAACATCGGCTACCGCCCGATTATCTGGCACCTCATGCGCTACTACGCCTACCACGGTCACAAGGACTTCATCCTCTGCCTGGGCTACCGCGGCGACCTCGTCAAGGAGTACTTCCTCAACTACAGCGAGGCGGTGTCGAACGACTTCACAATGCGCGACGGCGGACGCACGATCGAATACCACAACGAAGATATCGCCGACTGGAGCATCACCTTCGTCGATACCGGCCTGCATTCGAACATTGGCCAGCGACTGAGCGCCGTGAAAGAGCACGTTGCCGGCGAGGACGCATTCCTGGCCAACTACAGTGACGGGCTCGGCGACGTGCCCATCAATGACATGATCGATCAGTTCCATGCGCGCGACGCCGTCGCGGCCTTCGCGGCCGTACGCACCTGGCAGAGCTTCCACGCGGCAAAGTTTGACGACGATGGCATTGTTACCAGTCTCGGCGAGCTCAGCGACCGCGACTTCTGGATTAATGGTGGCTTCTTCGTGCTTCGCCAGGACATCTTCGAGTTCATCGAAGCCGGCGAGGAACTCGTCGAGGCGCCGTTCCGGCGGCTCATCGACCAGAGCAAGCTCCTTGCCTGCCCGCACAATGGCTACTGGCGCGCCATGGACACGTTCAAGGACAAGATCTCCTTCGATCGGGCCTATGCCCAGGGCGACACGCCCTGGGAGATCTGGCGCGACAACTAAGCGCTCACGGGCGCCGTCTGGAGCCCCGGCGCACCGGCTGTCCAGGCCGGCATTTTTTGTGCGCTGTTCCACACTTTCAAACCGGACGTGAGTCAAGGAACGCCCGGGAGCCCCATGTATAATTAGGGGGGTTTGCGCGGTCCCGCCGGGCGCGGGGCGGGACAGAACCGGAGCAGCCGACAGATGTCGGCTGTTGTCATATTCAAAAGGCGCCCACACGCGCCGCATAAGAACACCAAGACAAGGGGACGACATGAGAGTGCTGGTCACGGGCCATCGGGGCTACATCGGGACAGTGATGGTGCCGATGCTGCTGGATGAGGGTTTCGACGTTGTCGGTCTCGACACCGACCTCTACCGTTACTGCACCTACGGCGATGCGCCGCGAGACGTCGAAACGATCCTGAAAGACGTTCGCGACATCAACGCAGCAGATCTCGATGGCGTTGATGCCGTGGTGCACCTGGCCGCGCTGTCCAACGACCCACTCGGCAACATCAACCCCGACCTGACTTACGACATCAACCACCACGCCTCGGTGAACACGGCCAAGGCCTGCATCGAGGCCGGTGTGTCGCGCTACGTGTTCGCGTCATCGTGCAGCATGTACGGCAAGGCGGGTGAGGACGTGCTCGATGAAACGGCACAATTCAATCCCGTCACGGCCTATGCGAAGTCCAAGGTCAACGTCGAACACGAAGTGGCGGCCATGGCATCGGACGATTTCAGCCCGACCTTCATGCGCAACGCCACCGCCTACGGCGTCTCACCGCGGATCCGCTTCGATCTCGTCATCAACAACCTGGTTGCCTGGGCCATGACGACAGGCAAGATCTTCATGAAGAGTGACGGCACGCCCTGGCGGCCGCTCGTCCACATCGAAGACATTTCGCAAGCCGTGATCTGCGCGCTCAAGGCGCCGCGCGAGACGGTCCATAATCTGGCCGTGAATGTTGGCGACAACGGCGAGAACTACCAGATGCGTGAACTGGCGCAGATGGTCAAGGAAACGGTCCCGGGCTGCGAGCTTGAGTACGCCGAGGGCGCCAGTGCCGACGAACGCTCCTACCGCGTCAACTTCGACAAGATTCAGCGCGTGTTCCCGGACTTCAAGACGCGCTGGACTGCGCGCCAGGGTGTTGAGCAGTGCTACGACTCCTATAAGGCATTTGGTCTCGACCGCGACGATTACGAAGGCATCAAGTTCAAGCGCATCGCCCACATCAAACACCTGATCGCCGAAGGCCAGCTGGACACCAACCTGCGCTGGCAGCGTTAACCGGCCATGTTGTTCACACCCACTCCCGTTGCGGGCGCCATGATCCTCGAGGTCAAGCGCATCGGCGATGATCGCGGTTACTTCGGGCGGCTCTGGTGCGAACGGGAAATGGCGGAACATGGCCTGGTCTCTGTCATCCGCCAATCAAACGTCGGCTTCAGCCCGCGCAAGGGCACGCTTCGTGGTTTGCACTACCAGTGTGCACCGCACCAGGAAGTGAAAATCGTGCGCTGTACCCGCGGACGCGTGTTCGATGTCGTGGTCGACCTCCGCCCCGATTCGCCGACGTATTGCGCCTGGCACGGTGAGGAGCTGACGCCTGACAACGGCAAGATGCTCTACGTGCCGGAAGGCTGCGCGACGGGCTACCTGACGCTCGAAGACGACTCGGAGATTTACTACAACACCTCCGAGTTTTACGCACCCGACGCGGCCACGGGCGTACGCTGGGACGACCCGGCGTTTGCGATTGACTGGCCCACGCAGCCCGCGGTGCTGTCGGACAACGACGTCTCCTGGCCCGACTACACGCCGGAAGCACTCAACAAGGACGCGCACTCATGATCATCGTCGATACGGCTATCGCCAAGCGACTCGAGAGCGGCAAACCCATCCGCGTCGGCATGATCGGCGCCGGCTACAGCGCGAAGCACATCGCCGCGCAAATCCAGAATTCGTTCCCGGTGATTCACCTCTGCGCCATCGCCAACCGCACCCCGGCGCACGCAGAAGCGGTCTATCGCAACGCAGGTGTCACGGACATCACGAGTGTTGGCTCGGCCGGCGAGCTCGAGGCGGTCATTGACAAGGGTGGCTTTGCGATCACCGACAACCCGCACGCACTGTTCGAGTGCGGCCCCATCGAAGCCATCATTGAAACGACGGGCGAAGTGGAATACGGCGCCTGGGCCGTGCTCGAAGCCATCCGCCACGGCAAGCACACGGTGGCCCTGAACTGCGAAATGGACGCCACGGTTGGCCCCCTGCTCAAGGCCTATGCTGACGAACAGGGCGTGGTCTATTCGAATACGGACGGCGATGAGCCCGGCGTCGCGACCAACCTCGCGCGCTACGTGTCGACGATTGGCCTGGAAGTCGTGGGCGCGGGCAACCTCAAAGGCTTCTATGACGTGCACCGCACGCCCGAGACGCAACGCGCCTTCGCCGAGGCCAACAACCAGAAGCCGCACATGATGACGTCGTTCGTGGACGGAACGAAACTGTCCAAGGAACTCGCGGAGCTCGCCAATGGCATGGGCTACGGCGTCGCCAACCGCGGCATGCATGGCACTGCCTGAGAAGACGTGCGGACCTGCTTACCCGAGTTTCCTGCCGACACGTTTCGCCCCGGTCACGGCGTCGTCGACTTTCTGCTGGGCGCCTCCCCCTACACGGGCGCGTTCGTCATCGGCCACACCGAAGAACCCATGAAGCAGGACTATCTCAAGTATCTGAAGCTTGGGGAAGGTCCGCTGTACGTGTTCTACACGCCGTTCCATTTGCCGCAGCTCGACATCCCCGTGAGCGTCTGCCGCGCGGTGCTGCTCGGCGACGCGGTTGTGGCACCCAAAGGACGCCCCTACTGTGACGCGGCTGCGATCGCCAAACGCGACCTCAAGGTAGGCGAAACGCTCGACGGCATTGGTGGCTTTACCGCGTACACATTGATCGACAATTTCGACACCTGCTTGTCCGAAAACCTGCTGCCCATGGGCGTGTCCCAGGGCTGCAAGCTGATTCGCGACGTACCAATCGATCAACCGATCACTTACGACGACGTCGAGTTGCCGGCAGACCGCCAGATCGACACGCTGCGTCGTGAGATGATCGAACGGTTCTTCTGACGGAGCCCGGTCGTGTTGACCTTGCCCCTTTCGCGACCCGACGGCCAGCCGCTCAGTGTGCTGTGCCTGGGCGCGCACTGCGACGACATTGAGATTGGCTGCGGTGCCACGCTGCTCACGCTGGCCGAACAGTCTGCGATCAATGTGCACTGGCAGGTGTTTACTTCGACGCCGGAACGACGGCTTGAGGCGGAAGCAGGCGCCAAGGCCTTTGGCAGCGCAGCGCGCGAACTCAGTGTAGAAATACTAGACTTTCGTGACGGCTTTCTGCCCTACGAGGGCACCGCGGTTAAGGAAGCCTTCGAGGCACTCAAGCAGCGCGTCCAACCAGACCTCATCTTCACGCACTACGGGCGTGATGCGCACCAGGACCACCGCCTCGTATCGGAGTTGACCTGGAATACGTTCCGCAACCACCTCGTGCTCGAGTACGAGATCCCCAAATGGGATGGTGACCTGGGTCAGCCCAGCGTGTTTTGTGCCGTCGATGCGGAGACGGCAGCGCGCAAGATCGCCCTGCTGCAGCAGACTTACAATTCACAGAACCAGAAGCGCTGGTTTACCGATGACCTGTTCCACAGCCTCATGCGCATCCGCGGCATGGAGGCCAATGCACCCGCCAACCTTGCTGAAGCGTTCTTCGCCAGAAAACTGTCTTTGGGACCGGGACACGCGCAGCGCTAGCGCACGCGCCCACAGGAGCCCAACGTTTTGTGGAACACTGTACTGAAGGACAACCTCAAGGCCTGCGTACCGTTCAGGAATACGATTCGCCGAGTGGTGCGTAGGCTACGACCCTATCGGTCGATGCCAGAGAACGACGCGCTCGCCACCAGCAATGGCCTGCAAATCCTGAAATTGGTGCGCCAGTACGACCTGTCTGCAAGAGATGTGCTGGAGGTGGGTACGGGCTGGATCCCGACAATCCCGAAGTTGTTTAAGGCGCACGGTGCACAGAGCATCGTGCTGACAGACGTTGAGCCCTTGTGCGATGCACAGACAGCAGCACTCGCCGCCAGCCTGGCGCAAAAAGCGTTGCCGGATCTCAACGCCATTACAGGGCAAGACCTCGCCATTCTGGAATCAAATCTCGCGCGCGAGGGCATCGAGAGCTATCGATGTCCGCCGCAGCTCGAGGGTTTGCCTGACCAATCCATCGACCTCATTTACTCGCGTACGGTACTCGAACACATCCCGCAACCCGCGCTCGTTGCACTGCTCCAGGAATGGAGACGCTTGCTGCGTCCGGGCGGCTGCTGCATTCACATCATCGACAACAGCGACCACTTCGAACATCGGGACAAGCGGCTCTCGCGTCTCAACTTTCTAACGCTAACGAACGTCGCGTGGCGGGTCGCGAGCTTTAACGGTCAGAACTTCCAGAATCGACTACGCCACTCCGACTACGTGACCCTGTTTCGCGATGCCGGTTTTGAATTGCTGCATGTCGAAGGCGAACCCGACCCCAAAACACTCGAGGACCTGAAGACGCTGCGAATCATCCCGGCTTTCGCGCACTATACGCCGGAAGACCTCGCCACACTGACGTCCATCGTCATTGCCCGGAACGCCCCGGTAGCGGCCGCGGCAAACTAGACGAAGCCGAGAGTTACCGACAGGATTCCAACGCGCCCATGTCCAGCCTGCTGCACACACTCGTACTGAAACACGCCGAAAACGGGGCTATCGCGCTCGTCGATAAGAAGCGGCAACTGACTTACGAGGCGCTTGCTGTGGAGGTCGAGCGCACAGCACGCGGATTTGCCGCAACCGGACTGCCGCCGCGGGGTCGCGTTGCCGTGTACCTGCCGAAGCGTCTCGAGACGGTGATCGCGATCTTCGCCGCCACCTGCGCTGGCGGTGCCATGGTCCCCGTGAATCCCGTGCTGAAGGCGCCACAGGTGCGGCACATTCTCGAGGACGCGGGTGCCCGCATTCTCGTCACCAGCGCGGACCGCTACGCCGGACTGAGTGACGCGTTCGCAGGCCTCGACGCGCTCACCACCATCGTCCTCGTCGGCGGCGTACCGGAAGCGGCCAAACAGGATCCGCGCGTGCTGGGTTGGGACGACCTCGATCGCGATGCAGCGATTCGTCACACGAGCATCGACGCCGACATCGCGGCGTTGCTCTACACCTCGGGCAGTACGGGCCGCCCCAAGGGTGTCGTGCTCTCGCACCGCAACCTTGTCGCGGGCGCCGAGAGCGTGGCGACCTATCTCGAGAACAGTGCTGACGATCGCATCCTGGCCGTGCTCCCCCTGAGTTTCGATGCGGGGTTCAGCCAGCTCACCACGGCATTCCACGTGGGCGCGACCGCCGTATTGCACGACTACTTCCTGCCCAAAGACCTGCTCCGACTCGCAGAGCGTGAGCGCATTACCGGCATCACCGCGGTGCCGCCGCTCTGGTCTCAGCTCGCTGATCTCGACTGGCCTCGGGCCTGTCGGAAATCACTGCGATATCTCGCCAACACAGGTGGCAAGATGCCCAAGGCGCTGCTGGCGCGCCTGCGCGAGCTCTTTCCCGACGCGTCGCCCTACCTCATGTACGGGCTTACGGAAGCGTTTCGGTCCACCTATCTCCCGCCGGCAGAAGTCGATCGGCGACCGGACTCAATCGGTAAGGCCATACCCAACGCAGAAATCCTGGTGGTGCGCCCGGATGGCACCGAGTGCGACGACGGCGAGCCCGGCGAGCTCGTGCACCGCGGCGCACTCGTTAGTCTGGGCTACTGGGGCGACGCCGAGCGCACCGCCGAGCGCTTCAAGCCCGCACCCGGTCAGCCCGATGGCGTCCCGCTGCCCGAAATCGCCGTCTGGTCGGGCGATACCGTGCGCCGCGACGAGGACGGCTACCTGTACTTCATCGGGCGCAAAGACGACATGATCAAGACTTCGGGATACCGCGTCAGTCCCACGGACATCGAAGAAACCGCGTTCGCGTCGGGTCTCGTCACAGAGGCGGCCGCCATTGGCGTCGAGGACACCCGCCTGGGCCAACGCGTCGTGCTCGTCGCCGCGCCAGCTGGTGACGATGAGGCGCCGACGGAGCCCCTGCTGCAGTACTTCCGCGCCGAGCTACCGAACTTCATGGTGCCGGCCGCCGTACACTGGCAATCCAAACTTCCCAGAAACCCCAACGGCAAGATCGACCGCGGCGCCGTGCGGTCTGCACTCGCCGATCTCGAGAGGGACTCCACATGAGCGAGCACGCACTGCCCCTGCACACGCGTATAGACGGCTACGGCGTCGAGGATAACGAGCTCACCGTCGGTGGCCGCAAGATCTCGGACCTTGCGCGCGAGATGGGACCGGGGCCTTTTTATGTCTACGACCGAGCCATCGTGCAGCAGCGCATTGCGCATCTGAGAACGCATCTGCCTGACGGCATGCACTTGCACTACGCCGTAAAGGCCAACCCCATGCCGGCATTGGTCAACGCGATCGCGCCGCTGGTCGACGGCCTCGATATTGCCTCGGCGCTCGAAATGCGCGTGGCGCTCGACACGGGAATGTCGCCGAAGCTCATGAGCTTCGCCGGGCCCGGCAAACGCATTCCCGAGCTCGAGCAGGCCGCGGCGGCGGGCATCACGGTCACCATCGAGTCCGAAACAGAAATGCAGCGGCTCGAAGCCATCGCAGCGGACCAACAGTGCCGGCCCCGCGTCGCCATTCGGGTCAACCCGGACTTCGAGCTCAAGACGTCAGGGATGAAGATGTCAGGCGGTCCAAAGCAGTTCGGAATCGACGCCGAGCGCGTACCCGATGTGATCCGGCACATCGCAGAGTCGTCGCTCGACCTCGTCGGGATCCACATCTTCTGTGGCTCGCAGAACCTCAAAGCCGACGCGCTCGTCGAGGCGCAGCACAAGTCCTGGGCGCTCGCATCCGAACTCATGACATTGCTGCCCTACCCGCTTGAGTGGTTCAACATCGGTGGCGGTTTCGGAATCCCCTATTTCCCGGGTGACGAACCGTTGGATATAGCACCGATCGGCAGGTCGCTCTCCGAAGTTCAGGACGCACTCAAGGCGCAGTCACCGAACACGGACCTGGTCATCGAGCTGGGGCGCTACATCATCGGTGAGGCCGGACTCTACGTCTGCGAGATCACCGACCGCAAAGTCTCGCGCGGGCGCACCTACCTCGTAGCCGACGGGGGGTTGCACCACCACCTGGCTGCGTCAGGGAATTTTGGACAGATCATCCGCAAGAACTACCCCGTGCTGATCGGGAATCGCGTCCACGCCGAAGAGCCCGAG
>CALBPI010000100.1 GCA_937899415.1 uncultured Gammaproteobacteria bacterium
ATCATATCGTCTTCGCGTTCAATGAAAACGACGTACAAGAGATTCCAACGTCTATAAGGAGTGCATCATACTAATACATTAGTATTCATTTCACGAACTCTCAGCACAGGCAGTAGGCTCAGAATCTTTCCAAGGAAACTTCTGTACACTTGCCGTGTCTCTTCGGGAGTAATGAAGTCCCCCAATATGAGCATTTCAAACGGTTGCCCCAACTCTTCAACGATGATCCCAGTGGATGTATAGCCGTTTTTCTCATAGAACCTTTTTCGTTTCACTCGCAGCACATTGTTATCGGCCTGCTCGTCAATCTGTTCGACATTTAATACAATCCGTTTGTCTGGATGGTCTTCTCTCAACGCTGTTAAGACCTTGGTTCCATAGCCCCCAGATCGGTAGGAAGCATCAATGGCGAGATAGATGACTAAGAGAATGTCCCTGTATTCAACTGTGTAGAGTAGACCGATCCATGATTCATTGTGATAGAGCGAGTTGAAAGCAACATTGCTTTGTTTCGCTTTACGTCGAAGGAACCATAATGGAGCCCGTTCATTTTTTGGAAACGCTTCCTTGTATAGTGATTCGACCTTAGTGGAGTTCTCTTTATCAATTGCTGCTGGTACGAAATCGATACTCATAATCGTCTCATTCCGTTTAAGCCGTCTAACTATTTATTAGACCTACTTTTTCAGTCTATCTACCCTTATCGGCATACTATACTGCAAACTTTCAGCCTATCCACCCAAATTGGAGGCCTATACTGCGAGTTGTCCATATAGTACGTTCATATTAGGCAGATATATGGAAAGTTTCAGTATAGCTACCCGCAAAACATAGTAAAACTGGTAGCAGCGAGTAAAAAATGATACATGCGTTCTGCATCTGCCATCAATGGAAACTCGTCCCAGAAAGCTCCTGGATCAATTTCGGGATCATATTCGTCTAAAGCATTACTCTTATCGAACTGAATAAACTAAATGACACTGCTTCTCCCATAAGCAAACTATTCAGCAAACATCTCGGCTAGGATATCAAGAAGTATTTTTTGCTCATCTGGACTAATGCGACCAAGCTTTTTGACCAGTCGATTTTTATCCACCGTGCGGATTTGATCTAAAACAATTAGCCCGTTCTTGCCTTGAAATTGAGACATAACACGAGTGGGATATTGCTTCCCTTTTGTCGTCATTGGAGCAATGATAACCGTGGCAATATAACGGTTCATCTCATCTGGTGAGATCACGACACAGGGGCGCGTTTTCTGAATTTCACTACCAACAGTGGGATCTAAGTTGACCAGAAAAACATCGAAACGCTTGACTACCATTCCCATTCTGTTTGATCCCAGTCAGTCGTGTTGACGTCGTCTAAAAGTAAATCATCTTGGTTCTTTGCCATGGCAGCAAAGGCCTCATCCCATCCAGCACGACAGTTCTGCGCTGTGCGAATCGTTAGACAATCACCCTGTACTTCTATCTCAACATCTTCATGAATACCACTTTGCTCCAAAAGGAGCTTCGGAATGCGAATACCTTGAGAGTTGCCAATTTTAACGATTCGAGTTCTGATAACTGTGCCCATAGCTAGATACTTGAGAACACGAGATGTAGTTACATCGTAATCACGAATAAGAAGACTGTCAAGTGCTCATGCTTCGATGTTCAGAGACTCCAGCTACTCCGTGTCCGGATGCAACCAACATTCCATGATGTAGTTCAGGATTGGAACGCCGCGAACTTTGTGTGGATTGTCGCGGACGACGCGGAAACCATGGCGCTCGAAGAAGGGGCGCGCTGTGATGGAGACCTCAGCATAGAGCCGGATCAGATTGGACCGTCGCGCCTCCTGGAAGATTCGCTCCATGATTGCCGACATGTACCCCTTGCCGGCATAATCCGAGGATACGTAGGTGCAGTCGATGTGGCCATCAGCATCGAATTCGATGAAGCCCGCCACATCGCCATCCACAATTGCAACCCAAGGTTGCTTGCGATACTCCAAAGGAGTGGCTTCGCCATCGCATCGCCTACGCCATTTCTCAGCCCACGCATCGCCGCCCTCAATGGGGGTGGCCCAAGCATTACGCTGCTCCTCAGTGTAGTCATCGCAGGTCAGCTGATGAACTGCGTCGTAGTAGATTCGACCGATCGCGAGTTCATCACCGGGCTCGTACTTCCGAATGTTAGGCCGCAACATTGAGTTGCCATGACACACCAAACCGATCGTTGACCCAGCCAAACTTTTGGCTGAAACCGTAATTGTCGAGGG
>CALBPI010000101.1 GCA_937899415.1 uncultured Gammaproteobacteria bacterium
CGCGGCGCGTGCGTGCGGATGATGTCGATGTTCTGGTAAACGGCATCGGCTGTCCCGCGGTACCACTCGCCACCCACGCGCTGTGATGCGGGCAGGATCTCTACGAATTCGCGTTCACCGGAGTATTGAGACGACCAGCCTCGCACGAGATGGCGGATTAACGAGTGCGCCTTGTACTGCGTGAGCACGCCGACGCGCCGGATGCCTGAGTTGAAGCAGTTCGACAGCGGAAAGTCGATGATGCGGAACTTGCCGCCGAAATAGAGCGCGGGCTTGGCACGCCAGGTTGTGAGCTCGCGGAGTCGGGAGCCCTGACCACCGGCCAGAATCAGCGCGAGCGTCTCGCGCGTGAGTCGACTGACGAACCGCGCGTCGTCCGCCTTGAACTGCGTTGCCATGCTGCTTGCTCCCCTTCGCGTCACACCGGTTCGCGATGATAGCGCGTTGCGGACCCTGGGCCGCGATCGCTATGGCATCAGCGGCCCGTGCGTTGCGAGAGGGAGGCGATGCGGTCGCGCATCGCGGCGTCAAACTGGCCCGGCTGCAGCCGCCAGCGCCAGTTACCGCCCGGCTTGCCCGGTGTATTGAGGCGGGCGTCTGAGCCGAGCCCGAGAAAGTCCTGCATCGGTACGATGGCCATGCACGCACGGCTTTCAAATGCCATGTCGGCCAGCGACCAGTGGACCGACCCGGCATCGCCGCCCGCGAGATTGAGCGTGGCGCGTTGCATGTGTTCGACCTGCTCGCGCGAGCGCACGTCTTCGCCTTCGCCATGAAACCAGCCCAGCGTCGTGTCGTTGTCGTGGGTGCCCGTGTAGCAGACCGAGTCGACCTCGATGCGCGACGGGTCGAAGCCGGGCTCGCCGACGAGGAACTGCAGTACTGACATGCCCGGCATGCGCTGGCGCAGCCGCAGCTGGTCGACGGCGTCGGTGATGGCGCCCAGGTCTTCGGCCACGATGGGAATGTCGCCCAGCGCGTCGCGCATCGCGTCGAACACGGCATCGCTCGGTCCGGGTTCCCAGGCGCCGTCGCGCGCGGTATCGGCACCGAAGGGCACGGCCCAGTAGGCCTCGAAGCCCCGGAAATGATCGATGCGGACGATATCGACCATTCGCATCGTGTGGCGGAGTCGAGCAATCCACCAGGCGTAGCCTTGCTGCGCGTGATGCTCCCAGTCGTAGAGCGGGTTACCCCAGAGCTGGCCGTCCTCGGAGAAATAGTCTGGCGGCACGCCAGCCACGTGCGTGGGCACGCCATCGGTGTCGATGCGCAGCATGGCCTTGTAGGCCCAGGCATCGGCGCAGTCGAGCGCGATGTAGATCGGCATATCGCCGAACAACAGGACGCCGCGTTTGGCAGCGTGCGCACGCAGCGCCCGCCACTGCCGGTAGAACATGAACTGGGCGAACTTAATGGCCCGGATGGCCTCGCAGTGCTCCTGGACCACGCTCGCCATGGCCGCGGGCTCGCGCCGCCGGTAGGGCGCATCCCATTCAGGCCAGGGGCGCTGGTCGTGCAAAGACTTTA
This sequence comes from uncultured Gammaproteobacteria bacterium, assembly GCA_937899415.1. GTDB lineage: Bacteria > Pseudomonadota > Gammaproteobacteria > Steroidobacterales > Woeseiaceae > CALBPI01. Next base: position 1,531 of record CALBPI010000101.1, read on the forward strand.
AGGTGCGAAACAGCGCGTAGTCGTGGAGCCATTCGGCGTCATATTCGCCCACAAAGGCTTCGTACTCGGGCCGAAGCTCAGGCGCCGCGCCGCCAAAGAAGTGCTTTGCCGCCAGATTAAGCAGCGCCGTCTTGGGGCCGATCGCAGCGCCATAGTCGACGGTGTCGGCGGGCAGGCCTTCCATCGGCCTCAGATCGTCTTCCGCAAGTAAGCCGAGCTCGACGAGCGCTCGCAGCTCGATGAGCATCGGATTGCCGGCGTAGGCGGACAACGGCTGGTAGGGCGAGTCGCCGAAGGCCGTGGGTCCGGTCGGCAGGAATTGCCAGACGCTGAGACCGGCCTCGGCCATGGCGTCGATAAAAGCATGCGCGTCGCGCCCGATTTCGCCGATGCCGTGCGGACCGGGCAGCGACGTGAGGTGCATGCAGGTACCCGCGCGCCGATGACTGGTTATGGCATGCGGTTCCGCGGCACCCAAGGGTCCCGAAGTGGCCACGGCGTGCGCGGCGGGATGCTCAATGTGCATTGGTCGAACCTGCGTCGAATCTGTGTCCAATTGATTACCGACAAATCGGATCATTCTTGTAGCGCCGACGCAACACGTCGGTACGTCTCCCCACGAAAACGGTACGCGGGAGGGTGCCTACGGGCAACATTCTGCATACGTATTCAGCCCATGAATACGTATGCAGAGCGTTGATTCAAAACAGTATCGTTACCTAACATGATCGTCGACCGGGGTCTCTAACTGCCCGCATTCAAAACGTTACCTTGGGGGGTAATCACACATGGTCACGAGTTCGCGTAAACACAACACGCGTAGCGGGCACACCGCGCCGTCACTGCGGCGCACCGCGCTGTCGCTGGCGGTCGCGGCAGCACTGCCTGGCGCTATGTCGCTGGCGCCTGCCGCCTACGCACAGGAAGACGATGCATCCGCACAGGGTCCTGCCCTGGAAGAAATCGTCGTCACCGGCTTCCGCCGCAGTCTGCAGGATTCGCGTGCGTTGAAGATGGACAGCGAGTCCATCGTGGAGGCGGTCAGCGCCGAAGACATCGGTAAGCTGCCAGACATCAGTATTGCAGAGTCGCTGGCGCGTCTGCCCGGCCTCGCTGCACAACGTCTCAACGGTCGCGGCCAGGTCATCAGTGTTCGCGGTCTTTCGCCCGACTTCACAACGGCGCTGCTAAACGGTCGTCCTCAGGTATCGACCGGCGACAACCGCGGCGTTGAATTCGACCAGTATCCGGCTGAGCTGCTGAGCGCCGCGGTCGTCTACAAGACGCCCGACGCCGCACTGATCGGCCAGGGCCTGGCCGGTACCGTTGATCTGCGCACGGTGCGCCCGCTGGAGTACGGCAGACGCGCCATCACGGGTAACGTGTTCTACGAGTGGAACCAGCTCGATGCGCTCAACGACGGCGCTGAAGACACGGGTAACCGCTACACGCTGTCCTACATCGATCAGTTCGCGGACGACACCATCGGTATTGCGATCGGCTACTCCTACCTCGACTCGCCGTCGCAGGGTGAGCGCTTCAACGCCTGGGGCTACCCGGGTACAGGCGACGCCGACAACAACCTGATCATTGGTGGCGCCAAGCCTTACGTGCAGTCGAACCAGCTCGAACGCTCGGGCACGATCGGTGTTCTTGAATATCAGCCGAGTGACACCTTCTCAGCGTCAGCTGACGTGTTCTACTCTGACTTCCAGGACGACCAGCTGCTGCGCGGCATTGAGCTGCCGCTCTGGTGGTCTTCGGCGCAGCTCGCGCCGGGCTACCAGGCGTCAGACGGTTTCGTTACCGACGGCACGTTCAACAACGTCAAGGGCGTGATGCGTAACGACATCAACACCCGAGACGCACAGCTGCTGGCCATCGGCCTTAACGCCGAATGGGTGGTTGGCGAGAACTGGACGCTGACGGCCGACTACGCCACGTCCAGCGTCGAGCGTGACGACCTGATCCTCGAGACCTACTCGGGTACGGGCACAGCGGGTCAGGGCGCAGTCGACAGCCTGGGCTTCCAGCTTCAGGGCGACGGCACGCAGTTCTTCTCGACGCTGGATTACGCCGACCCGAACCTCGTGATGCTGACCAGCCCGCAGGGCTGGGGTGGCAACGTCGTACCTGGCGGCCAGGTCGGCTACCTGAACAGCCCGACGATTGAGGATGATCTGGACCAGATCCACCTCGCGGCCAAGCGTTACTTTGACGGCAATATCTCGAGCATCGAATTCGGACTCAATTACGCTACGCGCGACAAGTCGCTCGTCGCTAATGAGTTCTTCCTGGCGCTGGCCGGTGGTGTCACCGAAGCGGCGATCCCCGTACCCACGGGTGTCACACAGCTGGACTTCCTGGGTATTCCGGGCATGGTCAGCTACGACCCGCTCGCAGCACTCAACAGCGGCGTTTACGAGCTCACGCGCAACCCCAACAATGACGTTACGGTCAAGAACTGGGGTGTCGAAGAGGACGTCTTGCTGGCCTTCGCGAAGATCGGCCTCGACACCAACTGGGGCGATATCCCGGTCAACGGTAACTTCGGCGTACAGATCGTTCGTACGGACCAGTCGAGCTCGGGCTTTGCAGCCGGCTTTGCCACGGTGCCGATTTCGGGTGGCAAGGAATACACGGACATCCTGCCCAGCCTGAACCTCAACTTCGAGGTGGCTGAAGACCAGTACGTCCGCCTGGGTATCGCCCGTACACTGGCCCGTCCGCGCATGGACGAGCTGCGTGCGAGCAACCAGTTCAACTTCGACGAAAGCCTCGTGGGCCCGAACGGCGAGACCATCCCCGGCATGCCGCCGTTCAGTGGCAGCGGTGGTAACCCCGAACTGGATCCCTGGATCGCCAACTCGATCGATATCTCCTACGAGCGTTACTTCGATGACGGCCTGGGCTATGTCTCTATCGCGGGCTTCTACAAGGACCTCGAGAGCTACATCTTCCAACAGACGATCGAGAAGGATTACACGGGCTTCCCGTTCAACGGTCCGACGCCGGATTCGTTCATCGGTACCGTCTCCGCGCCGAACAATGGCAGTGGCGGCAAGCTCTCGGGCGTCGAGTTCGCACTCTCGCTCACGGGTGAAATGTTCACGCCGGCTCTGACGGGCTTTGGTGCGATCTTCTCGGCGTCGTTCAACGACAGTGACATCCAGTCGGATCCCAATGATCCGAACACGCCGCTGCCGGGTCTGTCCGAAGAGATCTTTAATGTCACGCTGTTCTACGAGAACGGTGGCTTCCAGGCGCGTGTTAGCAACCGTTACCGCTCCGAGTTCCTCGGCGAGGTATCGGGCTTCGGTAACGGTCGCAACCTGACGATCGTTGACGATGAGTCGCTGCTCGACGCGCAGGTCAGCTACGAGTTCCAGGAAGGTCCGGCAGCTGGTCTGCGGGTTCTCCTGCAGGGCTACAACCTGACCGACCAGGAGTTTGTGACCTTCTTCAACAACGACTCGGCCCAGCTGCGCGACTACCAGCGCTACGGTCGTAACTTCCTTGTGGGTCTCTCCTACAGCTTCGAATAAGTCGGCAAGAACTTAGACAAGAAGCGAAGAACCTGAGAGGGGACAGAGCCCCCGGCGTGCGAGGCGCCGGGGGCTTTTTCTTTGTGCGGCCTGATTCGCATACACTGCAGGGCATGACGATGGGGGATGTCTCTTGAACACCGAGCAGCCGATCCGGCGGGTCGTCATCGTGGGCGGTGGTACGGCCGGCTGGATGGCGGCCGCAGTGCTCTCAAAGACACTGGGGCCGCGACTCGAGATTGCGCTCGTAGAGTCCGAGGCCATCGGTACGGTAGGCGTCGGCGAGGCGACCATTCCCCAGATCCGTTTGCTGACGGGTTTGCTCGGAATCGACGAGAACGCGTTTCTCGCGGCGACCAACGGCACGATCAAACTTGGCATCGAGTTTGACGGCTGGTTGCGATCCGGCGAACGTTACCTGCACGCCTTCGGCCGACTCGGCCACGACCTCGGCATGCTGCGCTTCCACCAGTACTGGCTGCGCGCCCGCGCGGCCGGCTTCGGCGGCTCGCTCTGGGATTACTCGTTGAACAACGCTGCGGCCCTGCAGGGTCGTTACGCCCACCTGGACCGCGTCGAGGGCACGCCCATCGAGGGTCTGGTTCGGGCCTTCCATTTTGATGCGTCGTTGGTTGCGCGCGTCCTGGGCAAACAAGCCATTGCGGCTGGAGTGCGACGCATCGAAGGTCGCATTGTCGACGTCGCGCTCGACAATGACACCGGTGCTGTCGACAACGTTCAGCTCGAGAATGGCGAGCGCATTGCGGGTGATTTGTTTATTGATTGCTCCGGGTTCCGGGGACTCGTCATCGGCCAGGCGTTGGGCGCTGGCTACGAAGACTGGACGCACTGGCTGCCCTGCGACCGCGCGGTCGCGGTGCCGTCGGCATCGACGTCGCCTTTGCTGCCCTACACCCGCGCGACCGCGCGCGAGGCGGGCTGGCAGTGGCGCATCCCGTTGCAGCACCGCACGGGCAACGGCCACGTGTACTGCAGCGCCTTCATGGACGATGCGCGCGCCACCGACGCATTGCTCGAAAACCTGGATGGCGAGGCGTTGGCCGAGCCGCGCGTCCTGCGATTTACAACGGGTCGGCGCGAGCACTTCTGGCACAAAAACTGTGTGGCGCTGGGTCTTGCGGCGGGCTTCATGGAGCCGCTGGAATCGACGAGCATCCACCTCGTACAATCGGGTTTGAGCCGGCTGTTGGCGCTCTTCCCCAATGCCGGTCTGCGCCAGTCGGAGATCGACGAGTACAACCGTCAGGTCTCGTTCGAGTACGAACGTATTCGAGACTTCCTGATCCTGCACTACCACGCCAATGAGCGGCACGGCGAGCCGTTCTGGGACGCGCGGCGCGAGATGGCGATTCCCGATTCGCTGGCTCACAAGATCGCGGTGTTCCGCGACAACGGCCGGCTGTTTCGTGAGGGCGACGAGCTGTTTACCGAAGTCGGCTGGCTGCAGGTGCTCATCGGCCAGGGCATCGTGCCGAGCGGCTACGATCCCATGGCAGAGGGCATCGACGCTAACAAGCTGCGCGGTTTTCTCGACAACCTCCGCGGCATTGTCAACGGCGCCGCACAACAGTTGCCGGCGCACAGCGAGTTCATCAGCGGCAACTGCGCGGCCCAGGCCTAGCGCGCGATTTCAAGCATCAGGGCGCCACGCGCCGGCAATGGCAGCGTCTCACCCAGCCGAACCGTCTCGCCCGTCATGACATCCGTCGCGCGCTCCGCGTCGTTCAGCAGCGATCGGTAGCGCGCCAGTGGCAGTTCGCGTGCCGCACCCTTGTTCAGCACCACCATGACCTCCGCCGCATCGCCACGGAAGTAGACATAGGCACCCTCCTCGGGTGCGAAATGTCGCAGCGTGCCCCGGTGCAAGGCAGGTTGCTCGCGGCGCCAGTTGAGCAGCTGTTTGAGCCAGCGCTGCGCTTCGCGTGCCTCGTCGTCGAGACCTTCGCCTGTGAAGCCGTTGCTGTCGTCGTCGGCCCAGCCGCCCGGAAAATCGCGACGGATAACGCCGTGCGACTCGGTGCCGGGGTTCGTGAACAGGATTTCGGAGCCGTAGTAGAGCTGAGGAATGCCACGCGTGGTCAGTGTCAGGGCGTGCGCGAGTTTCCATAGTTCGAGGTCTTCGCCGAGCTGCGTGTAGATGCGGCTCATGTCGTGATTGTCCGGGAAGATCATGAGCCCAAAAGGGTCGCCATAAAGAAAGTCGTTGGCGAGCAGACGGTAGATTTCACCGAGACCGCTGTTCCAGGCTTCCTCGTCCATGAGCGCACGGACCATCGTGGCCTGCAGTGGAAAATCGAACAGGTTGGGCACGTACGACTCGTAGCCGTCGTTGCGCGCCGTGCCCGCCTGCCAGTACGCAAGCAGTGACGGGTTGGTGGTCCACTCCTCGCCGACGATGCCAAGACTGGGATACTCCATGCGCAGTCGCCGCGCGTACTCGGTGAGGAATGCCTTGTCCGAGTAGGGCCAGGTATCGACGCGAATGCCGGAAAGACCCGCGTACTCGACCCACCAGATCGAATTCTGGATGAGGTAGTTGGCCATCTGCGGGTTGCGCTGGTTGAGGTCAGGCATGGTCTCAACGAACCAGCCGTCCGCGAATCGCTGCCGGTCATCGCCGGCGGCGTAGGGGTCCAGCAGCGCTTCACGATGATGGTTGGTCGGTACGAATTCGCCGTCGAAATTGATCCAGTCGTCAGCCGGCAGGTCTGTCATCCACCAGTGTTCGTTACCGCTGTGGTTGAGTACCGCATCGATGATGAGGCCGACACCTCGCTTGCGTGCAGCATCTGCCAGTGCACGGTAGTCGTCATTGCTGCCGTAGCGCGGATCAACCTTGTAAAAGTCGGTCGCCGCGTAGCCGTGATAGGACCAGGCCGGTTGCGCGTTTTCAACGACGGGATTGAGCCAGATCTGGGTGAATCCCATATCCGCAATGTAGTCGACAGCTGCCGTGATGCCGGCGAGGTCACCGCCATGGCGGGTATGCGGCTTGCTACGATCCAGCACATCGCGATATCCCTCGACGTTGTCATTGTCAGGGTTGCCGTTGGCAAAACGGTCGGGCGTAATCAGGTAGACGACATCGCGGGCATCGAAGCCCCGCCTGTCCGCGCTGCCCGATTCGCGTGCCGCGAGTGTGTAGTCGTGAGTGAGCACCACGCCTGTGGCATCACTGAAGGTCAGCGTGATGTCACCGGCTTTGGCGTCGGCCGCGATGTCCAGGTCGAGGAACAGGTAATTGGCGTTGTCTGTGCGCGTGACGTTCTCGAGCGTCACACCGTCGGCATCCAGTCCCGGCTCGAGGGCCCCAATGCCGTCGCCGTGGACGAGCAACTGCAACGACGAAGACTCCATGCCCACCCACCAGTTGGGTGGTTCGACGCGCTGGAGCGTCGTTTCTGACCAGACGCTGCCGCTCGCGACCAGCAGCAGCACGGCAATCGTTCTTTGAATGCGCATTCCATCGGCCCCCTTCGATGTCGTTGCCGGATTATTTCAAACGCGTCGAGGACTTGTCCTTATGAATTCGATTGCAGGCGGAGGCTCTGAGGGGCTGTCGCTTGCTAGAATCAGGGGTCAGGACTGCGGGGGGCAGCTCACATGGGGAACAAGCTCGAGCACATCGCCATTGTCGGCGGCGGTTCGGCGGGGTGGATGACGGCGGCGGCACTTGCGCACGCTGTGGGTCAAAACTGTCGGATCACGCTGATCGAGTCCGAGGCCATCGGCACCGTCGGTGTGGGTGAGGCCACGATCCCCCCGATCAAGCTCTTCAACCAGCGACTCGGCATCAGCGAGGCCGATTTCGTTCGCGCCACTCAAGGCAGTTTCAAGCTCGGCATTCAGTTCGTCGACTGGGCGCGTAGAGGCGAGGCCTACTTCCACCCGTTCGGCACCTACGGCGCTGACTTCGATGTTGTGCCGCTGCACCACTACTGGCTGCAGGCGCGTGAGGCGGGATGTGCCGCAGCGCTCGACGACTATTGCATGGCCTGGGGCGCCGCAAGCCGCAGCCGGTTCTCCCAGCCCATTCCTGATCGACGCAGGGTGCAGTCGACGTTCGACTACGCCTATCACTTTGATGCGGGACAGTACGCCGCGTTCTTGCGCCAGTACGCCGAGGCGCGCGGTGTCACGCGGCAGGAAGGTCGCGTGGTGGACGTGGCACTCGATGGCGAGTCGGGCGATGTCGCCTCAGTGACGCTCGACGACGGTCGTGTCGTCGAGGCGCAGTTTTGGGTCGACTGCTCGGGTTTCCGCGGTCTGCTCATCGAGCAACACCTGCACACGGGCTACTACGACTGGACACACTGGCTGCCCTGCGACCGCGCCATGGCAGTACCGTCAGCGCCCGCCGACGATCTCATCCCCTACACGCGCTCGACGGCCAAGGCCGCGGGCTGGCAGTGGCGCATTCCGTTGCAGCACCGCACGGGCAATGGGCTCGTCTACTGCAGCCGTTACCTGTCCGACGACGAGGCGGCCGGCACGCTGCTCGACGGCCTCGACACGGAGCCGCTCGGCGCTCCGCGCCCGTTGCGGTTTCGCACCGGACGGCGTCGCAAGTTCTGGAACCGAAACTGTGTCGCCATCGGTTTGGCCGCGGGATTCATGGAGCCGCTCGAGTCGACGAGCCTGCACCTGATCCAGACGGGCATCACGCGCTTGCTGGCGCTGTTCCCCGACGCACGCATGGATCCGTTGGCGGCTGCCGAGTACAACCGTCTGACGGCGGCCGAGTACGAGGGCATTCGCGATTTTCTGATCCTGCACTACCACGCCACCGAACGCGACGACGCGCCGCTCTGGCGTGCCTGCGCCAACATGTCGATTCCCGATACGCTGGCCTACAAGATGGACCAGTTTCGTGCCGGCGCGCGGCTTGTGTCGTCGGGCGTGGAGCTCTTCCAAAACCCGAGTTGGCTCGCCGTGCTCATCGGCCAGCACGTGGAGCCCGAGCGCTTTGATGCGCTCGTCGATCAGCGCCCCGACGTCGATGGTATCGGCCGGCTCGCGGGACTCAAACGTGTGATCGCGGAGAGCGCCGAGGCCATGCCGACGCATGCCGATTTCATTGCGCAGCACTGCCGCGCCCAGACGCCTGTCGCAGCCGCCGCTGCGGGCTAAGTTGATGTAAACGTATTCATTTGTTCCTTGTGCCAGGCCGTGGCACAAGGGACGGCACGCATGCTGGCTGGGGGGCAACCATGCAACAAAAACCTGCACTCGGATTCTGGCAAATCTGGAACATGTGTTTCGGATTTCTCGGGATCCAGATGGGATTCGCGCTGCAGAACGCGAACGTCAGCCGCATCTTTCAGACGCTTGGGGCGGAGATTGACGATGTGCCGATCCTCTGGATCGCGGCACCGCTGACGGGACTCATCGTGCAACCGATCATCGGCTACATGAGCGACCGCACGTGGAACCGGCTCGGTCGCCGGCGGCCGTACTTCCTGGTTGGCGCAATCCTTGCGTCACTGGCCCTGTTCGTGATGCCCAACTCGCCGTCACTGTGGATCGCTGCGGGCATGCTCTGGATCATGGATGCGAGCATTAATGTCTCCATGGAACCGTTCCGCGCTTTTGTGGGTGACAACCTGCCCGAGAAACAGCGCACTGCGGGCTTCGCGATGCAGACGTTTTTCATCGGTATCGGCGCCGTGGTTGCCTCCATGCTGCCCTGGATTCTGGCCAACTGGTTCGATGTCGCCAATACGGCGGCCGAGGGTGTCATTCCCGATTCCGTGAAATGGTCGTTCTACATTGGTGGCGCGGCGTTCTTTGTCGCTGTGATGTGGACCGTACTCAAAAGCGAAGAGTATTCGCCGGAGGAACTCGCTGCCTTTGAACAGTCCGGGCCCGACAGTCATACGGACCTGGATACAACACATCGCGCGGCGTCGAAGTACCGCAATGGCGGTTTCGCTTGCGTTGCTGTCGGCGTTGCGTTCTTCGCGTGGGTTTACAGCTCGGGCCTCGACCAGCAACTCTATGTGCTGGGTGGGGGCGTTGCGGCGTTTGGCCTATTACAGGTTGTCGCGGCGCTCATGCAAAGCCGTGGCCGTACGGACAATGGTGTGTACGAAGTCGTGCACGACTTGTTTCACATGCCCCGCGCGATGAAGCAGCTGGCTGTCGTTCAGTTTTTTTCATGGTTCGCTTTGTTCGCGATGTGGATTTATGGGACGCCCGCTGTGGCAGAGCACCATTTTGGTTCGACGGATCCGACATCGGCTGCCTATAACGAAGGCGCAAACTGGGTCGGCGTGCTGTTCGGGTCGTACAACGGCTTCGCGGCGCTCGCCGCCATCGCCATCCCGCTGTTGTCGCTCAAGCTGGGTTGCCGGGTGTGCCATCTGATCAACCTGGTCTTTG
>CALBPI010000102.1 GCA_937899415.1 uncultured Gammaproteobacteria bacterium
GACGATCCTGAATTGCCCGATCCACCGTATCTCCGGTTCTCCAAAGACAAAGCCGATTATTACCGAAGCCTAGATTTGCCGACACTTGTTGTTGTCTATCACGCCCCATCTGACCGAATGTTTGTGAAGTGGGTTCACAACTGGGATACGTACGAAGAAAGAAAAACTGAAAAATCTTGCTCCTTTACGTTCGCAAGTAACTCAGAGTGGGACGACGATAGCCCAGGACGGGTTATAGAGGAGCTTCTCGATCTCCGACGTATTCGTAGTCCGGTTCTGGCAAAGCCGTTCAAAATTGAAATTGTAAGCGACGACTTCGTATTACATGGCTTCGAAATGACTCATATCGTGTCAGCACTTCGGACCGCGGAGCGGGGACTAGGATCTTGGCTACGATTTAGTGGACCTGCCGCTGAGCCCGGAACCGCCCCAACGCAGGTCAGATTATCGCCTGAAAAAATTTCTGTCTGGTTGGCCGGTATGCACGGCACAACCGTTCATATCCCTGAAGGGTATCCGGGCGAATTGGAGAACTTTGTTGACGATACTTTAGTCGCGATTGGAATCGGACTTCACTGGCATGGCCATTCAGGTCCGGGAGCCCAGCTGATTGCCAACCATGTAGCGGGATCAACCTTAACTACGTCAAGCAGAATGGTCGGTGAGATTTCAACGGCGCTGGCTATTGGTGAGAGGATTCCCGACGCTCTTGAATTATTAGAACGGCTGTTCGACGAAGAAGATAACTGGGCGCAAGGCTTCATGTGTTATCACGGAATAACTACGGCATTGTTTAGGCCGGGCACACGAAGAGTCGATAAGGAAATCGCTGTTGCGAGTCTCGAACGAGTCTCAGACAAATTGCGCGATGAAGAACCTCATCAGGCTGCGACAATCTGCTACAACATCGCAAACATTTATCGTGGATTGAAAGAAAATCGCAAGGCGGTACGAATGTACCACCGCGCCGTGCGGCTCTGGCCGGACTATGGTGAGAGGCAGTATTTTAACGAAGAACTTGCCGGACTATTATTTGACTCCCGACGATACAGCTTGAGCAATCAGCTATACGCGAAAGCCGTCGAGGAAAATGCAACGGGTGATCTATTGTGCCGTTACGCTGATGCACTCTTCTTCTCAGGAGAGTTCAGCAAGGCAGTCCAAATTTGGGACGACCATGCAAACGCCCCAGAGTGGGTGTTGAAGCGTGATTGCGGTAAGGCATTGATCGAGAATTTGGGGCTTAAGAGTCAGATTCGTCGGCCTCTCGACGCTATGGCTGAGGACGACTTCGAAGCGGCACTTCAGTTAGATGGGTTAGACCCTAGGGCGTGGTGGAATTTTGGGCAAAGTTTGGTTGCCGCTCAAAAGCACAAGGAAGCAATGGTCACATTCCTTCTTTCCGCCTTCAGCAGTCGAATGGACAAAGAAGCCTGGTTTAACGCCCTTGCGTGCGCGCATAACGCAAACGAGGCGGTATCAATGGCCGCGATACTCTCTGTCGGTATGAGTTGGTTTGGCGAGGACTTTTTTGTCGGATTTCTCGACCAAATCGGGGACGTTAAGGACGACAAGTTCCGAAAGATGGCGATGGAGGCTATGACGGCATTTGCGGACACTAAAGACACTAGTTCTGTGACGCTAAGGTTCCATGAATGGGGTCCAAAATACGACCTGCTTGCGACGCGAGAAATGTCTCTATTCGTGGATGGAGATATTCATGAACCGGAGAGTTAAACGCATTGTATTAGTTCCGTTCTGAGTTTTGCTGCTCTCGTACACTTGCTTCGATCTTAACTTCTGCCGAGAAGTTGGTGAGCGGAACAGATTCGGCTACAGAGAATCGAAAGAGCTCCGTTCAGCGGCACCGTGGCTACTCGCACCGTGATGCGTTCGAACTTACACGTCAGACGTGGCTTCAATCACTAGGTACGGTCAAGGCGGTTCTCGACGGACTGAAGGATCGCAGTTGTCTGATTCTCAGAAGTCCGTTAGTACTGTGCCAACACTGAATCGGAGACTCTTTGCCTTGACATCTGAAAGGCCGGACAAAGCTACCAACTCGCTGCTTGCGCCAAGTCTGGAACGCTTGAAGAAAGCACTCGATGACTTCTTGTTTGTATCAGAGGAGAAATCAACGCTGCCCGATCCTATTGTGGTCGCAATTAAGGGCGGCTGGGGAGCGGGAAAGACCTATTTCTGGAAGAACACAGTCGTACGAAAGAGTCGCGGTGAATCGCCCGGTTACGTCTCAGTGTTCGGGGCGGATTCAATGTTCGATATCCGCAACAAGGTGGTGGTCGAGGCTATGGCGACACATGACGCCCTAAAGGGGGACATAAAGAGCGCAGTCCGCAAGAAGGGTATCCTGCGTAGCCACATGGCAGGAATCGTGTCGTTCTTCACAAGAGCGACGGGGCTTCCTGTTCTCCCATCGGGCCTGGTTTCTGGCGTCCTAGAACACTATGTATTCAGGCGGCACTGGGTAATCTGCATTGATGATGTGGAACGCCTCTCGGACCGCGTCGACTTTGAGGCGTTCTTGGGCTACGTCAGTTCATTGAGGGACGATCGTCAAGTCAACGTTGTCCTTATCTACAACGAAGCAAAGGTGGTTGAGGACAAGAGCAGACGACGTCCATTCGAGAAATACCTAGAGAAGGTAGTCGATCGGGAGTTGGTATTCGAGCCAGAAACTAATGAGGTGATCCGTTTCGTCTTTCCAGCTGACATCGTCGCAGACAAAGAGTACGCGCGCGAGCTGAAGAGGCGGATGGATGTTCTTGACCTCAAAAACGTCCGTATTCTCAATAGGGTGAATTCCTTCCTGGGAGAGGTAAGGAGGGCGCTACCAAACGGGGCTGTGCCTGGCTTCGTCCATGCGGCGCTAAATTCTCTACTTTTATTCTGCTGGGTAAAATTCGCGGCAGAGGACGCATTGCGCTTTGGTATTACGTTTGAATTCCTTCTGGGGCACACTTTCTTCTCGGCACAGTTCCTAGAGTACGTATCGAAATCAAACGAAGAAAGATCACGAGAAACGGAAGTCAAAGCCGGACGATTGCTTGAGGAGTTTGGATACCAACACACCGATGACCTGGACCGGATCCTAATGGCACAAGTCAGGACAAGTATCTTATCGAAGGAAGAACTCGCGCAGCAGTACTCGCAATACACATCAGACGCCGGCCACCGCACGCTCCACGAGAGATTCAATAGCGTGTGGCATGACCTCTACCATGGGACATTCGATGACAATGAAGAGGACTTCGTGCGAGCTCTCATTGCTGCCACAGAGCAGATCCTAGAACGAATTGGTTTGTCCAGTCTTGACTCAGCGCTACATACGCTCTTGAGACTCGGCCGACAAGACGAAGCCAAGGCGCTTTTTGATAAGTTTGTAGAATTACGGCCGGGGGATGGTTGGGCGGTTGACCAAGAATCGCTGCATCGACAACCGAAGTACGAACCGCTGCAGCAACTTGTTGTAGAAAGAGCGGCCAAGTCGAAAGTCGATTCGCGCTCCTTCGAGGAAACGGTGGATAGTGCCTTTGGTGATGACTATTTGTCCGATGCAGATCTTCGACGTCTGGCTCAATTTAATTCATCGGATTTCATCAACTATTTTCAGAACAGCAATCAACCGAGCATTACGTCTAAACTGCGCCATCTATTCCGAAACTCGCAGAATCGCCGGGATGACGCTGGGCAAACGCTGAATGCTCTAGTGCGAGAAACTGCAGAGACTCTGGCAAAGCTAAATCGAATGAATCGTCTGCGTATTGAGTCTATGGAGATTCCGACTTCTGAAGAGGCGAAAGACGAGCAATCGCAGCATTAAGTGGTCCGAGCGTTAAGAACTGAGTCGAGACGCAGGCGAGTGAACGTTACCTAGCCCCACCGAGTCTGAGTATCTCAAGCGAGAGATAAGTAGGCAGAAGCGAAACAAGCCAGAAGAGATTGCGTCGATCTCGAGGCAGCAGGAGGTAGACTGTACCTCACTGCGATGCTTTTGCTGCCTCCGCAAGCTTGTCAAACAGCTCACGCGTACAAGATGACACGTACTCCGAGGCCGTTTTTTTTCGTTCTTGGAAATAGGCATAACTGACCCCAAAGCCGTCCACAAGACGCACAACTCGGGGTTTCTCGAGCTTTGGTAGTGTGGCCCCGAGTACGGTTTCACATCCCTCTGCGGAGTTATTCGTAACAGTTTGCGTGACCACACGTGCCTTTTGATTCAGTCGGAGTGTCACACGTCGGTAATCTGAATCGGAACCACTTTCCGCTATCGTAAGCTTCCCCCTCTGAGCGACAGGTAGCAACTGGAGTTTTCTGGCACGATGAATCGTCAGGAGGCTCAGCATGAAACGATCAAGATTTTCAGAGACCCAGATTGTCTCGATCCTGAAAGAAGCTGACGCCGGCGCGAAGGTGAAAGACCTTTGCCGCAAGCACGGGATTTCCGATGCCACGTACTACAACTGGAAGTCAAAGTACGGCGGAATGGAAGCGTCTGATCTAAAGCGGATGAAGGAGCTCGAGGGCGAGCTCTCGCAGTACAAGCGAATGTATGCCGAACTGGCGCGTGAGAACGACGCCATGCGGAACCTGATCGAAAAAAAGCTCTGACGCCGTCGATCAAGCGCGAGGCGGCGCGGTTCTTAAGTCGAGAAGGTCTGTCGGTTGCTGCAAGTTGTCGATGTGTTGGTCTGTCACGATCGAACTGGTATCGAGTACCGGACGATTGGACGGTGCGTGACGCCGAGATCATCGCTGCGCTGGCCGAGCTGGTTGATGGCAGACCAAGTCGCGGCTTCTGGAAGTGCCGGAAGCTACTACGGCGCCAGGGTCGAGACTGGAACCACAAGCGCATCTATCGGGTGTACTGCCAGATGAAGCTCAATCACCGGCGACGGGCGAAGCGCAGACTGCCGAAGCGACACCGGGTGCCGCTTTACGTACCGCGGCTGCCGGACACTGTCTGGTCTGCCGACTTCACGAGCGATGCGCTCAACAACGGACGTCGGTTCCGCACCTTCAATGTGGTGGACGACTTCAATCGACAAGCGCTGCATATCGAGATCGATACATCGATCACATCAATGCGCCTGGTGCGGATCTTCGAGCGGCTGCGACGCGAACACGGCTTGCCTCAGGTGCTGAGGACCGACAACGGCCCCGAGTTCCTCGGTGAGGCGTTTGCGAGTTGGGCGAAGGAAGCCGGCATGGCGATCCAGTACATCCAACCTGGCAAGCCAAACCAGAACGCCTACATCGAGCGCTTCAACCGAACGTACCGCGAAGAGCTGCTCGATCAGCATCTGTTCACATCACTCGACCATGTCCGCGAGGCCACACACTGGTGGATGATCGAGTACAACGAGGAACGTCCGCATGACGCGCTGGGCGATATGACACCGATGGAAGCGCGTCAACAAGCAGCCAGAAACTCTAGTTCAGAACTGTCGCACTGACGGGGAAGCTTACGCCGCGAGCTCGCCCGCGCCGACATCTTCAACTACATCGAAATGTTCTACAACCCGGTTCGCCGCCACAGCTATCTTGGCGGGATCAGTCCAGAGGCGTTTGAACGCGCCTCGTTTTTAGGCAGTGAGGTCTCTGTTGAACGGGGGTAAGTCCAACCTCCATCACATCGGCAGTTGTTTCGGTCAAGTCCACCGACCGACCCGAGGGTCCCTGACTCCTAACTCTAGACATGTTTCTAAGCGGCAAGGAATTTCGTGGGCGGCCCGACGATCACTCGAAGTAGCCCCGCTTATCAACGGCCTTTCGTCAACACGCCAATTCTAGTATCGGCTGCGCGATTTCCTTGTTGATCCACAAAAAGAACCAAACTTGTACTACCGATCTTCATTCAACCGGCCTCGTTCGACCGCGTTAAACACTGCCGGACCACCGGCCCGCAGAATAAGATGTACGTCCCGGAGAAGGATCCGCCTTTCAGGAGGAATAGCCGAGATCTCACTGGATACCTCAACCGCCAAATACTCCAAGTAGCGGTCAAAGTTATCCCCATGCTGCTTGCGAAAACCGGAACCCTCACCTCCCCTAAAGTATGAGGACGGAAAATAGAATCCTTTCATGTTTTTCTCTGGATAAAGTCGCCGTCCGCTGCCGGCGCCCTCGACGAAGAGTTTTGCCTCGAGGACATCTTCCGCCGCGAAGAGCAACGCAATATGGGTGAAAAGGCACGAATCGG
The DNA here is from genome assembly GCA_937899415.1 of uncultured Gammaproteobacteria bacterium. Taxonomy (GTDB): domain Bacteria; phylum Pseudomonadota; class Gammaproteobacteria; order Steroidobacterales; family Woeseiaceae; genus CALBPI01. The sequence goes on from CALBPI010000102.1 coordinate 6,221, forward strand.
TGTTGCTCTGAGCGCAATTCTTGTTCGAGTAGTCTTGTTCGACACTGTTGAGCTTGGCCAGTCTTGTATTGAGCTCGATTGAATCCGCGATTCGATCGTTGATCGCGGATGTCTCTACCCAGACATCACCCGCGCCATTGCCGCGCTGCGAGTCCGACTCGCCCCCTTGACCAGCAAACGCTTCACCAAAATTGACAAGCGACTCAATGTTTTCGCGAATGGCGCGCTCGTTGTTCGCGGTGCAGTAATTGCCCATAGCGGCGCCGTAGTAGCGGGCGTAATGACTGGAGAATTGGTTCTTCCTGGTGCAGTTTCGGCCGCCGCAATTCGTCGGAATACCCATCATGGTTACAAACGGATACTTTACCTGACCATTACGAAATGCTCGCGCATACTTGGGACTTCGACTTTCCTTGTCGACTGACTCATGATTCCCGCCGAGCAAGTGCCCTATCTCGTGAATGAGGGACTGCCTGGTTGAATCAATACACTTCCAATTCACTACAGCGTAGGCCTCGTCGACAGAGGCGGGAACAGACGGAACGTAGCCGCACTTCATATTGTCATCGATATGCACAACTAGTATCGCAATATCCGCTTTGTATTTAGCGCGCTGCTGTCTGACTGACACAAATGCATCCTCGTCACTTGCGGCAAGTTGCATAGCAAGCTCGCGAAGCGAGACAGTCGATCCGTCTGACGGTTCAACGTACTTTGATTCGAATGTCAGAGGCGTAGGCACGTGAACAAATATTTGAGAGTTTTCCAGTATTTTCTCAATGGGACCGGCTTGTCGCTCAATTGAAGTTCGAACGTCTCCCCAGTGCTGACTCTGGCTGCTTTCAACTACTGCACCCCTATTCGATTCTGCGTAAGCTCTTGCAGTGAATTCGACGTAGATCTCAAGATTGCGCGACAACTCAAGCCGACTCGGCGCCGCGGCATTCGCTGCATCATCAGCGTCGCATCCAGCATCTGGGCCACCAGACTCCGTCGAGACAAGATCATTGACCGGCTCGTTAGTAATGCCATCCCCGTGATCATCTAAATTTTCTGACGGATGCGGAAGTGGAGCGCGGTCAATTAGAATCCCGCGTCCCTTAACTGGCGTACGATCAATGGTCAAAGCTGGAACGATCTCTCGCCTAACGCCCATTTGATCAAACCAACCGCTGACGGTATCTCTCTCAGCATCGACTGTGAGAAGTGCAAGATCCCTGGATTCATCGTCAACCATCGTCAGATAGACAAGTTCACTATGCCGAGACTGCCTACGAATGACAGGTCGATAGCTTCTATTCCCTAGCCGATACAGGGAACCTGACGTTGGAATAGAGAACGGCTTGATTGACGCAAATAGACTTGCGTCGAGCGAAACAAGCTGAAACCCAACGAGACTTTCGCTTGCGATCACAGAGTTCTCGAGATCGATGCCGTCTAGCAATGTAGAGAATGACTCAGGACTCGAGCTATAGCTCTGCATGCTTACGGCATCGCCGTCGACTTGATACAAGCTGACCACTTCAGCCCGAGATTCTCCCAGTTCTATTCCGACACTCCGCAAAGACTGCGCGACGGACTCAACGAGCGACTCACCCGAAACCACGCTGGTGCTTGATTGAGAAACTGCCTCAATCGGCAATGTAGCTATGAAGACCGCAAGTGAGAAGCGAATGCCAATCGACGAAAAGGCTCGAGACAACTCACCGTGTTTGATCATCGTGATTCTTCCTAGTTAAAGCTGATCTGAATCACCGCATCCCAACGAATCTCATCTCCACCGACCGGCAGTTGATTGCAACGTTTGTCGTCCCATGCCGATTTTGCTGGGGTTGTTTGGACTGCAAGGTACATCAGGTAGAGCGTCTGCTTGTCCCCATAGTCAAAGCTCGGATCTTCCATCATTGTCTTCATGACCTCGGACATGACCACTGCTGCCTCCTTCAGAGAGTAATCTTCGTAGCCAGGTAGCTCGCAGTCTTGCATATGGAAAAGCCAATCGTGCACTACGAAAGCAGATGCGTAGCCCCAAGGCGAGTAGTTTCTTAAGGCCCGAAGTGGTCTAGGAATAGATCCCCCGTCCGTGTACATCGTCCCCGGGATGATTGTCCCTCCACCGCTTTCCTCTGACCGCACGAACGTAAGCGGTCTAGTCTCGCTAGGTATAAACAGAAACCTATCAGGCTTCGCCCAACGAAGTTCTAGATCGCCCGACAACTTGCCTGTTTCTGTCTTAGCGTAATGTCTGCTGGCGCCGCAACTGGTCAGCAGCGCCCCAACCAAAACCGCCATTGTCAACGCCATGATTAGTCGGATAATTCTTGAGCTCTTTGCACTGATCATCGCATCCTCTCGGTTCACAATAGGCCACATTAGATCCCAACAAACATTCTCAGCCGGCGCAGGATTAGCTGATCTCGGATCGCTACTTATCCTACGCCGCCACCAATGAAAGACAAAGACGCCAAACTGTTTGAGAACAGGACCTGTCGATCTCGACGGCACCAGGAAACGGCTTGGCTCAGGGCAACTGGACACCGCAACGGTGGTTGCGCCCGCGACGCCACATCCTCTTGTGCCGCAAGTAAAGTCTCCGTGAGCCAGTGCTGGAGCCAAGCCTCGCAGACGTTTGACGCGTCTCCGACTATCAGACGGTTGGCGTCTCCACCATACCGATCAACTACTCTCCGATTTGGCGTTGTCAATTCGAGCAATGAGGCTCAATACTCAATGGACTTACATCCGGTCCTGCAGAGCTGGCAAGCCTGAGTAGATCTTGCTTCCCTAGAGTCTTATTTGACGCCATGCAGCCAACTTCCTTGCCGCCTCCCCAACCTGTGGCGCACCACCATCAGCAATCGTGTCAATCGCATGAAACTGTGAAAAGTCCAACCCGGTACGATCCTCGAGATCCCGCGTCGACACACGAAACTCCTCGACACTGACGTCGTCATCCGATCCACCCGCGAAGCCCCTGAACTCATCGAGCAACGCTGACTGGCTCGCAATCATCGCGACGGCCTTGTTTGCATTGCCGCTGCGCCAGACAACGAGCTTCCAATACGCCGTGGGTATCCGCACGTCATCCGCGAAGATCGGATCGTCCATACCGGCTTCGTTTGTATAGACCGGCCCCTGGAGCACCGTCAGGTCCTTGCTACCTTGATGACCTGAGAGGCCTTCCTCGAGAACGTACTGCTCAATGCCCTGCCAAAATTCTGCCGTCTGATTAAATCGCCACTGTTGCGGCGAGCAATTGGTGAAATGGAACGTATCTGCATTGGCACGCTCCGCCTCGGTTTTGCTGCCCCAGGTGGGATCGTTGCGACGTGTGAGGTGCCCGCGGTCGAAAATGTGTGACCAGCCGCTGTAGAAGCTCTGATCGATGAAGGCGTCACGATCGATTCGGCGCTCGATGTACCAGCTCTCTCCTTCACGAACCTCGCCCGATTCCCGGTCGACCGGTTTGTATTGCCCACCGTCGATATTGGTCGCCGTGATGAGCGCGAACAGATGCTCCGAGTCCATGATGACGCTGAAATTCTGGTAGTCGAGCACGCCTGCTTCATGGTTGGGCTGGCTGTCTTTCAACGGCGTGACGCGATCTACGAGCGGCGCAACGATCGCGGCCAGGTCGATTTCCAGGCCGTCTACGAACTCCGGATCGAAACCGTTGCGATTCGAATAGTCGCGATCCAGGCGCTTGCCTTCGGCCGATGACAGTCTCGGCCTGTTTGACAGGTCGCCAACGCGCCGCGCTGAATCACCCACGGGATAACAGCCTGCGGGCGGTGTCACCGTAATCTCCAACGGCACAATAAATGACATCCCAGTCTTGTTGTTCATAGACGTCTCACTCTGGATAGGTCGGCGCGAGGGCCGGTGACGCTGGCGCTCCGGCACCCGAACAGATCGGCCTCTCGTCACCGTTGGCCCCTGGTCTCGGAAGGCCTCAAACAAGTTGAGCGCCTCCTCCGCCAGGGCCTTCTGAGGCGCTTGCATGTTGGCCGCGGCCGTTTCCAGGAATCGGTAGATTTGGCTGACCCGGATACCCTCATTAATCTCGCGTGGAATCGGATCGCCGTTCTCGTCCAGTTCATCCGAAGGCGCGCCGTAGTGATGCAAGGCGATGACTTCCCAGCTGTCGTTAAAGACGGGTGCGCCCGAAGAACCCTTGAGCGTGTCGGTCTCGTAGAGCAGCGTGCGTTCGGTTCGGTGGGTCAACAGATTATTGCGAACAGCAATCATCTTGAGTGCACCGCCAGGGTGCTGGATGACATTCACGTTCATGCCGACCCGATGCCGGTCTTCGGAATCGCTGAGCGGACAGTAGCCAAACGTGGCCGGAGACTCGGCCTCGAAAATGGGTGCACCCAGTGCGATCAATGCACAGTCCAGTTCGGCTTCAGGACTCACGAGCCAAAACGCGTCCGGGTCCAGCTCAAACGAAGACGTCTTGGCGCGCTTGCCGAACTCATCCGTTTCGTAGTCGAAGACGACAGCCGTGGCCCGCGCGTGCGCCACGCTCTGCACCACATGCTGATTGGTCAGGAACAAGCGGGGACTGATCAGGAAGCCTGTTCCTTGATCGCTCGTATCCCGGGTGTTGACTTCGACCTTGGCGATCGCGCGCCGAATCGAAGCGCCCTCCTCCAGGAACGACACGTGCTGATAGTCTCGCTTGTCCCCCTGGACGGCCTCCCGCCCGGCCAGATTGAGCATCGAGAGCCGCGCTTCCTCGCGCGCCTCAAAGGCGCGGCGGCGACCTTCGTCTTCCTCGGCCTCTTGCCACTTGCCCTGCTGGACGTATTCCCTTGTCCGCTTGCGCTCTGCTTGGCTGTCTTTGATGCGCTGAGCGAAGGAATCAATCGTGTCTTGCTTCATCATCGCTCGAGCACCCGAATCCTGTTCGCGTTCTGTCAGGGCACGGACGCAAAGCGCCGCGCGGCCCTCAAGAGACAGCTGTCACGAACCGCGGGGTTATCCCGGCGATCCCTCCTGAGCAGTCATTGGCTTTGTTTGTGCGTCCGCAGCTCCGACCTTTGGTGCGGGCGTTTTCGCACGCCACAGGTCCCGTTAAGGCGCTGCACCACCCTTGCACGACGCGAACGCATAAACGCCATCGAAGGCATCGTCAGGCATGTCGATGTATCCACTAAAGGATGGGTACGGTGCATCTACGCAGACCTGTTTAGTCGATCGACTCAGATAGACAGGCCAAACGATACGGTCGGCGCGCTGCCGCAATTGCGAGTGCGTCTTGAGTTCAATGCGATGAGTCCAGTTGTGCTCGCCTAACGCCCCAGGCGCTGCCTTAAGCACCAGTCCTTCCGGTACCCGCAATCCATCAGTCTGGTCGTAAGTCCAGAGGCCCACAGTTTCCCAGTCCGCTTCGATCGAAGTCACAGCGCTATCGTCATTCGATTGCACGACAGGAACAGGTTTCTCGGGAATATCGGCAAAGGCTAGCGAGAATTGACCGGCTTTGAGATTGGTACTCACGACCCGATAGACCCAGGTGCCGACCAAACCACGTACTGATTCAACCGTCGTCGGCAGGATGTCCTTGTTAACGTAGCGCAGCGTGTACGGCTCGCCGGCGATCATGGTGTAGTTCCCAAGGGTGCCGTCTTTGGGCACCATACGAAATTGAGTGCCGCTTTGATCCTGCATGATCGGATAGGCAAATCCGGCCTTATAGTCTTGCGTCAGACTGGTGGCCGTCATCTCGCATTCTGCGGACCTGTCACTGTTTACGGTGCACCAATTGACTTCCAGTCGAAATCCACCGTTTTGAATGACGTTTCGTTTCCCCGCACTCCCATTGCTGTCCAGCAACTGTGACTCTGCGCATCCAATACCGCAGAGACAAAGGACTGAAAGCAATGCTGCTATACGAACACTCACTCGGTTCATTGTGTTGCTCCTCATGCTGATGTCAGCGCGCCAGCGCGGCCAACACGCCGATCAAAATCAACGAGAAGTAATCAGATCGGCGATCTGACATATGGTTAGCCTTTTGACAATTGCCACGCTTGGCAAGCAAGAAAGTTAGACCCTTTATCGCAACAGGTATCAACCAGACAGCTGGCGTGAAATAAGTATCCTCGGAAATTGAGACTCTACTAATTCGCTGTAAGACCAAACCGCCGCATAATCGGGCGAATAGGTGTGGCATAACCGTTACGCCGCCCGTCGGTTGCAAATAGCAGCGCGCAAATCCTCCTGTTCATATCGATAACCACAGAGCCCGAGTCACCTGGCTTACCAAATCTCGGCCTTCTCACCGGCTCAATCTCCACTACGTTCCGAAACAGCGCCAGACGCCTGCCGTAACGAATCAAGGCATCTCCGCCCATGCCAAGCACTGAGCCTTGTACGCCGCGGCTTGACCGACCGAACATCCACACGCCGGCGCCCTGCCTTGGGTCGGCTAGCTGGTCCGGCAGCTCTCCAACGCGGCATAGCGCCTTTGCGACCATGCGAGGCCTTACCGTTGCGATGGCTGCATCCATATCATTGACCGGGCATAGCCCCCCTTGGCAATAGCGAACCGGCGTGCCATCTACAAAGCTACCGAAGATATCCTGAGGGCGGTGATTGGCGTCGCCAAGTCCTGGCTGATATACCGCATTAGATGCACTACCTGATGGAGCCAGCACATGGTAGTTGCTCAACACGACTGAACTCTGATCTGCGATGCGTGAAAACAGATACCCAAGCGAGCCTGCGCCTGTATCAAAGCCACTCACTGACACGCCGCAGTTGAATGGCCGTCTGATTCGGGCGGGTGGATTGTCGCACGCAGATTGTGCCGAACGCAGGTGTCCCACTTCGACAATGTCAGTTTCTATTCCGTTGATACGCGACGGCACAATCATACGCTTCGACAACTGCGACTTAGGAAGCTTCTTGCGGACCAGTACACGCAGACATCTTTCCGGTACGTCTCCTTCAGCCGTTCGCTTTAGTCCGACAAAGACCCCCACGACGTTTAGGGGCGTATCTTTGGTCGATTCGATTGAGGCCGTCCGTTCGAGGTAAGTCGACGTTCGATAAGCTTCGATGCTCCGGCTGAAGATCCTATCGACGAACGTGCGTTTGGCAGAGCGAATTTCAGAGAGACTCTTCATCGTGATCTCCGGCCCGTCTAATTCCCAGCTGGCGGGGGAGGAGGATCAGTTGCGTCGTTTCCGTCTCCGTTGTCGTCTGCGCCATTTGTCGCCGTGGGAAGACTTGCGGAACTTGCATCAGTGGACCCAAACGCCCCCTTGAAAGGCTTCTCGAAAAAGCCCCGAACGCCTGGAATAAAACTATAACTGAAGGACAAGAAAACACCGCCGTCGACTCTCGTATCGAGAGAAGACAATACGTTCGGGTCGTCAATGAGGTCGCCTTCATTCGTGCCAGCAGGCAACCTATCGACCGGCGCCCACTGGTAGCCAAGTGTGACCGCCGCGCGGTCACTGAAGCGATAAGAAGGGCCCGTCATGTATGACGTCTCGCTGGTATCGGATACGGCCAATCCGAACGACCACGCCCATTGCGGTCGGTCAACGTGGTAGAGGTGAATCATCCCTGCGAGACCGAGAGACTGACTATCCTCTGCGCCGCTATCTCTGATCAAGACATTTTCCACCTCTCCATCTTCGTTCGTCCTGGGAACTGTCGCATAGACGGGATCCGTCACATCGCTAATTGTGAAGGCCCCTGCAAAATCAACGTCCCATACGCGCTGCTCAACGACAATCATGAACGTCGTTTCGCTGAGATCTTTGGTCTTACCGCCACCAATGGCCACCTTCACCGGGCCTGCGGCCTTGTCCTTTAGCAAGACCTTTACGATATACCCACCATACTTTGGATCATGTGGCTGCGAGATGGTATGTGTCGTCAGATCTGTCTTTTGGTCGATTGTCAGGCCGGCTCTTGCAGGAGCAGCGGGGGTCTTTAGGAGCACCCCGCCGACCTCATAGCTAAAGGCGTCCGGATACGTATCTTTGATACTGATCTTGATCTCCTCACCCGGCTTGACTGAGATAGCACGTGACTCGTCCTGGCCATTGAAATGGGTGAACTCTACTTCAATCGCAATAGCATTTGTCGCCGACAACATTGCGACGCCTATAGCGAGCGTTATTAGTACTTTCTTCATCGCCCATCTCCCTTTTTAAAAAAGTAACCCGTATTGAAAGACCAAAAATCGCAAGGCGCCCTATGTCTCCAGAAATCACCGAAGGGTACCGCACCAAATGGCGATTTCGGAGTTGGGGCCGTACCTATGCTTGATCGATTACCGCCTGGATTCCGAGCAAGTAACGATCTAATTGCACTTGCATCACTAATGGTAGGCCGCACAATGGCCGCCACAGACGCTCTCAACCTTCATTCTCATCTGGTGCGCCCGCATGCGCCATAGAGTTCAACATCAACTCGAAATTGCGTCCCCGCTCTCGATCCATTGCAATCGCCTCGTAAAGCGACCTCGCTTCGGGTGCAGTCCTTGAGGGCAACTGGTCTTGGCGCCTCAAGTCTTCCAAAGCCCGCCGACCGAGCCCAAGACCGCGAAGATGGTCACGCAACCTCATAAATACCAGTCGGTTCCTATCGTCGACAAAAGCAAAACCACAAGGAAGCCTGTACGTCTCGGTTTGATCCGAGTTGTTAACCCTCTTTATCTCCACTTCAATCACGAAGCTCCAAAAACCGGCGATTGGCGCTATGTCGTCTACACGTGACCCTGCCCTCTTGCCAAGCATATCTATGATTTTGGTCCTCTCTTTTGGGGTCAACGACGTGTTTTCGAAGATAGCAGCCTGAACGTCATCAGAGTCTAATCCCTGGATTTCGAGGCGATTGCCGCGAACGCCGTCGAGATTCAAACCCAGCTTGTCCTTACAGATCTTCTGATACCGGGCACCATAGGTGGACGCCGAAATTGACCACGTCAATCGCAGCATGTCTGACCCCGCCCAGTTGCCAAACAAATTGCGCCAACCACGATTGTCAGGATGACCCGATTCCTTATCGAGATTTAGGTCAATGAAGACGTTCTCCATAAGTTGGATAAGTCGGTTGCAGAAATAGAACCCATTTCGAAAGTCGGTATGCCTACTCGGGATCGACTGGTTGTCCTTATCCTCGCGGAGAATACGCTCACCCTTCTCGTCAACACGTGAACTATCTGGAAACAACTGACGATCAAGAAATGACAGTCTCTCATCGTCAGATAGATCAGAAAGCAGGCTCTGCAGCTGTTTCGCATGGCTTGTGAAATTCTCGAGAATCCTCTGACTTGATGGGAATGCCGCGCGCCGCAAGTGACTGAAGAAACTCTCGAGCGGCATGTCCTGCGTATCCAGCGTGCCGCAGCTTCGAAAAACTGCGTCACCAATCTGATAACCAAGCGCGCGATAGCTATCGAATTGAGACTCAGTAAACCACTGATCCAACGTCGACTGGTGAGGAAAGCTCTTGTGTTCTCTCTTGTATGCGGCAATGTCCACAGTTTCCTGCCCCGTCAATGATGACTTGACGTACACAAGTAGTCCGGGCTGATCCCGGTCGTCGGTCTGGTCATACCTGATCCTTCCGACAGCAAAGTAGCTGCGTGAATAGCCGTCGTTGGTCGGCTTAATATCCGCAACATCGATCTCGATGTTCACACCGAAATCTGATCTACATTTCCGTATCAGATTACCTAGATCGCTGAATGTCATACCTGGATCAGCACCCGCATCCACAACAACAACATATCGACAGCGGCGACGAATCAGCTCGTAGGCTCCCAAGTTTTCAAAATGCCCGCCGTCAGACAAATAGACAAAGTTTGCGTTTTGGTCAGTACGCGCCAACATCTCTGTGAACAACGACATGAATCCGTATTTGGGTGAAAGTAAATTGCTCTCCAGTCTTCTGTGAGGATTTGCAATCCAGGCACCAAGCCGCACGTTGAACACGGTTAGCAAGAAAGCCAGGGGCGCCGTAGTGCGGGATCCCATATTGGAGCTGATTGCAGCGCCCGAAATAGCCATTGCCATACCAGTCGTCAGCTGCTTCGGGAATCGTTTCGTATGGCGGTAAGCGGCCTCCGCTACTTTGAAGTAACGTTTTCGCGGACTCCCGTCACTGGAAGCACTTTCTCTGTCCGGTATCAATTCCGGATCAGATACTCGATGGTGATATCCGAAGTGATAGGGCGTAAACGTAAAGGAATCTGCCTTTCGCTCCTGCAACGAAAGCTGACTCGAGCCTCCCAGATTTAAGGCACAGTTGAATATCGGAATGGGACCTGCATACATCGACGTGCCCTGCTCTTTCCACTCTCTACTGAGTTGAACAAGTGGCACGTCGTCGGATCGGCTAAAGTCTGTATTGGGATCAGCAGGACGCGATCCGCGGGACGCACCGAGGAATGCACGCACCAGTTGCGACCGATAGAAGTTGTGCATGGAAAATGTATTGACGTCGATGCGACGTGCGAGAAGATCAGTCGCCATCATCAGCAAAAAACCTGTGAGCAACTGGCTCCGTAGCTCATATTCGGCAAGCACTTGACCCATATCGAATAGCTGGAAAACTTCGTATTCGTACGCGCGAGCCATTGGCAATGCGATGTATGCGTTAAGTGCGAAGAAGCTAAAGATGAACACAGGCGGCGCTACGACTGCGAATGCGCGCTTCGCTAAGCCTGGCACCAGGCCTCGTCGGGTTGAGTCGTCGTCAACAGGCGAGTCTGCGAGTGAGAGAATCGGCAGAATTAGCAAGCTCAGCAATACTGCTGCGATGACCTTCCACTCGGATTGCCTGATAACGTCCGGAACGACCTCTACAATGCCGACCAGCAGCAACCATAGAACCGATCCGATCAATAGCAGCGCCCCGAGCTTACTCAATCGATGTCTCTGCTCCTCGGTCATGAGCCTGCCGGACGCACCTATGAAGGCCACGTTCGTAAGCAGGATCACACCAACCATCAATGGCGTGCCGAGCAGCACACGAGTGGTTTCATTCTCACCCGATAGAAACTTCAATGCGTAGTACAACGATGCGACTAGAATCACACTGGTCCATACCGACACGCAGAAGAGCAAGGCGACTGTTTCCTGCTGCCTGCCCCTTTTGCTCTGGTTCTTCAGAAGAACAGGGTTCGAGAGGTGTCTTCGGAAAACAAAAACGGACAGCCCAAACCAAACTAAGACGGACCATACCAGCATAACGAGCTTGGGATCTGGGACGCCAATGAGCGGCAGTTCAAAATCAATCGCGAAAAGCGACACTGCCTGTTCCTTGCCTATTTTCGATACCAATACTGATGCAATGATCAATGGAATCGCGCAAGTCCAAAACGGATTTTGAATCCACTTCTGAGCCCACATCTGCGCCCACTTCTGAGTCAATTTCTGCGTCAACTTCTGAGCCCACTTCTTCCAGCGGGATTGATGTGTTCGCTCTTCCGACATATCGGTTTCAGACGTCTCGGCGGAGGAACGATCCTCCACAAGTGCCGGCCTACTCAGATTGTAAAAGGTGGTAATCGCTGCAAACACGATCAATACGCCGGCCACGAAAAGCGGCAATTTCGGTAGTGAGTCGGGATTGAAAGGCCTAGACGCCTCTGCGGTTGCCCTTACGAGGTAGACCATCGCGGTCGAGGCCAGTGCTATCACCATCAGGTTCAGTATGAAGTTTCGCGCATATGTCGCAACCATCTCCCAGGTATTTACTGAAAAGAGGCCGACCTTTGGGGTCAGATAGTTGCTATAGCGACGAAGGTGCGAGATTGGGTAAGCCTCGGGCTCGATCGTTTGAATCGACGATTCCGGAGTCTCTTCAGAACGTGAGCGAAGTTGACTTAGCGAGCTGAACAGAAACTCATCGCCCTCATCGAGTCTGTGAGCCGGAGATTCGACAACATCGGCCGTTCTGTCACTTGCCTTTCTGCCCAGCTGTTCCTGAACTGCATCAATGCCTTCCCGACTAATCCACGCGGCCAGCCAACCCCCAATGTAACCACCTCCCGATACCATCGACAGATAGTCGAGGCGCTTCAGTAAGCGATAGCGACATAGTGCTTGCAGAAAGCCCAGATTGAATGTCGCGCTCCGAATGCCACCACCAGACAATGCAACACCAAAGAGATTGTGCTTGTGATCCGCAGGCGAACCCTCGTGTTCCGGAGCCACGTCCTCACGGGGGTTCCGTCGTCGGTCAATAGATGTGAGCTCCTCCTCAAAAACCTGATCGAAACTCAAAGATCGATTGCGACGCTTTTTTTTGTCGCTCTTACGCTTCTCCTCAGACTCCATAGATCGCCGCCCTTTCTTGTCGTTTTTTTGACATGGGTGGTGTTAAGCGCCTTCTTTGACGCTGATCGGCCTGAGACGAATGACGCCGACGCCGATGACACTCCGTTTGATAGAGCAGTGTCGCGAGGATGCTGTCTATCCCACTGCGATCGACCGCCGAGTGTCGATATCTATTTGCAACAGCAAAAAACTGCGTAATCGGAGATTAGCGCAACATTAGAGCCGCTTGATCAGGCGGTTAGAGGGCCAACATCGATTGAGAGCATCTTCCAACGCTAGGAGGCCATTAGTCTCGAGAAGACTGATTGACCCGTCGCAGCCCTTGTCGAAACGCCTAGCTACCGTGAGATGCGTATTTGTTGTCGATGCAGCAGCACTAGGCTTTTTGCTAGAGACACATGAGCGTCGCCGGTCGTCACCGTGCGTCGGCAACGAAACAACTTAGGACGCGAGATGCGTAACGCTAATCCATGAGGCAGATGAACATCCGGGGCGAGATCTGCCCGAGGTCATGCACCGGATACCCTTCTGAGATTCGTATGTCGCTTCTTCAGAAAGAAACTAGCTACAGGATTCCGTTGCCAGACGCTCTGATTAGCCGCCAGCAAGCCTCCCCGACAGCTTCTCAATCGCCTGCTGCCATCCGCCAGCACCACCAGAATCGGCAGGCACACCAACATGGGTCATGGTCATTCAGGTCGAGCCGCCGGCATCGTCGAGCTCGACGATGATCTCTGTGGTTTCGGGATGCCCTTCCGGCATACCCACACTCTGTTCGGCACAATAACGAGAAACCCGCTACCGAATATCGAAGCGAGCGGTGTGCTCATGGCCCGAAGGCCGCGTCGTCTAGACATGTGTCGCCTTAGCAATGCATCACGCGTGGTGCGCAATGTCCCGGCTGATCGTGTGGACGGCGATCACGTCACACAAAAAGCGCCCACATGATTAGCGCTACCGCAAACGCAAGCAAAATCCAACCAACGTGTCGGCCGCGACTTCCCCAGAAGTTGCCGACTGCTCCCAGAGCGTAAAGCAGAGCGGTCACGCACGCGATGACCATCGTAATCGATGTGGTCAGATATAGACTTGCCATGACAAGGGCCACGCCGGCCAGAAACCAGACCGCGGTACTGAAATGCATGAGGATCGGGAAGATTCGGCGGCCACGGACGGGAACGTCGTTCCCGGCCAGAATCGGACCGATCAGCAGGCGTTGCATCAGCACACCGTGGATGACGGACACGACGACCCCGATGATTCCCGCAGTAATGAAAAACGCTTCCTGAGGCATAGCCGCAAACCTCCATACAGGTTTGTATGGAAGCTAGCATGTTAGCATCCGACCGTACAAGACTGTATGGATGCCTTAGTGACCGAACGGTTATCCCGGGGGGACTGGATCGCGGTCGCACTCCGCGAATTGGCGGAGCATGGCCATAATGCGCTGACGGCGAATCGACTGGCATCCGTTCTAGGTGTGTCTCGAGGGAGCTTTTACTGGCACTTTCGCAACGTCGACGACTTTGAGTCGGGTGTTCTCGCGCGCTGGCGGGAGCGGGTAACAGACGGGACGATCGAAAAAGTCGAGCGCCTCGCCACGGCGACCGAGCGTCTTGAGGCTTTGGTCCGCACCTCATTGAGTGCCGAGGCTCGGCTGGAACGAGCGGTTCGCAGTTGGGCCATGGACAGTCCGACGGTCGCGAAGTTTGTATCGGGCGTGGATGCGAAGCGCATCGACTATATACGTCAACAGCTGATAGCGATCGGTGTGGATCAGGGCGACGTCGACATAAAGGCCCTTATTCTGTATTGGGCCAGTATTGGAATGATCATGCGTCCGACTACAGATTCAACAAAGTCCGTTGCAGCAGATACGGTGGTGAGGCTGTTTACGTAGTCGTCGCCCGTTCCTCTCGATTGTCCCGTCACAGCCCTTGTCGCAACGCCAAGCTCCCGTGAGGTGTGAATTACTTGTCGCTTTAGCAACACCAGACTATTTGTTGGAGACACATGAGCGTCGCCGTTCATTACTGTGCCGCAGCAACGAAGCAACTTATGGCGCGTGATGCGTAACGCTTATCCATGCGGCCGAAAAACATCCAATGCGAGATCTGCCCGAGGTCACCCAGCGGATACCATTCTGAGATTCGTATGTCGCTTTTTCAGAAAGAAACTGGCTACAGGATTCCGTTGCCAGGCGCTATGCTTAGCTGTCTGCAAGCCTCGCAGCCAGCTTCTCAATCGCCTGCTGCCATCCACCTGCACCGCCGGAGTCTGCGGGCACACCAACATGGGTCAGTGTCATTTGGGTCGCCGCGCCTGAATCGTCGAGCTCGACAATGATCTCCGTGGTTTCGGGATGCCCGTCCGGCATACCCATGCTCTGCGGCGAAAGTACATCGCCCTGCTCGTTCGACAAGCTTTCTGTGTAGACCAACTGCCGCGGTTGCTCGACCTTGAGGTACTCGCCGACAAACCACATGGTCATCGTCCGATCGGGCATCTCCATCGACATGCTGAAATGACGCTGGCCACCCACCACGGCATCCATGACGCGAACCTCAACGCGCGCCCCGTTAGGCCCGTACCAACTGGCAAACAGCGTTGGCTCGGTCCACATCCGCCAGACGACCTCTATCGGGGCATTGAACTGGCGTTCAATCCGGACCCATTCGCACTCAGTCGCCATTGGCGTCTCCCGTAATCGCATCAAGGCTCGCAGCCATTTGATCGAAGCGTGCCTCCCAGATCGGTCGGTATTGCTCGGCCCACGTCACCACCTCGCGAAGCGGATCGGCATTCAGTTCGCAGGGACGAAACTGCGCGTCCTGGCCGCGGCGAATCAGCCCCGAGCGTTCGAGCACCTTGAGGTGACGAGACACGGCGGGGAGGCTCACGTCGAAGGGCGCCGCAAGTTCGTTCACGGTCGCCCCGCCCTGCGCCAGACGCGCCAACAGCGCCCGACGC